>JAPOHW010000099.1 GCA_029979265.1 Actinomycetota bacterium
GCCCTCGATGCCCGCGCGCGCCACCCGGCGGCCGAGTCGCACGCGGGCTGCCGGAAACGTTCCGGCGAGCCGCGCGGAGCGCGTGCGCGAGTGAGGGGGTGCGGGGACCGCGTCGACCGGTCGAACCGAACGCGATCGAGCCCCGTCGTTCGACTTTCTTTAGTTTGACCATCGATGATGCCTCAGATGCGAAAAGGACCGCGCGAAACGACTCGTCGTGCCGAGTCGAGGCCACCTCGAGGGTCACACCTCGTGTCGCGTGGCGATACCCGCGAAGGAGAAGAGGGACCATCCGCGATGGCGGTCGCCGGCGGCCTGAAGTTGGACGGGCGGCTCCTGATCATGGCGTCCGCGGTGTTCACCGTGAGCCTGCTCCTGCTGGTGTTCGGGATCAGCCACGGCCGCAGGGAACAGAGCGGGGACAAACTGGTGGATTTCGAGTACCTCGGCTTGTTGTTCCGATCCGTGAACCCATACTTCTTCGCGGCGCTGGGGATCGCCGCGGCGATCGG
>JAPOHW010000100.1 GCA_029979265.1 Actinomycetota bacterium
TGGCGAGTTCGTCGTCGGCGCTCTCGAGCGAGACTTATCGAGTTCGGGGTTGGGACGAGCGCGAGCTCGGCGCGCTGAGGCGCCACTACGCGCGCGAGGGATGGGTCGTGGTCCGCCGCCTGGTCACCACCGACGAGGTCGACGCGCTTCACGCGGCGACGGACGCGCTCCAGAGCGCCACCGCGGCGACGACGTCTTCCCTCGTCGGCGCCACGTCCGACGTCGCCGCCTCCGCGGCCGCGCGCATCGTGAACGCGGTCCCGGATCCTTTGGCGGAGCGCCTCGCCGCCGCCGTCGACGCCGCGCCGGGCGCCGTCGCCGCGCTCGCCGGCGCGCTCGCGGAGACGACCGTTCCGACTCTTTGCCCATACGAAGATAATACGACGCGTTCGGGTTCCGACGACGAGTTCCGTCGTCGCGTCTCTTCATCAGAGACGACGTTCGCGTCATACGCTATGCGCGCAGCCGCCGCGGGAGCGCTCGGCGCGGTGTTTTCCGGTGCGGCTGCCGAT
>JAPOHW010000101.1 GCA_029979265.1 Actinomycetota bacterium
AGGTGTTCACCCACCTGGTGCAGAACAACGAACTGGAGGCGCGTGTTGAGGTGCCCGCGGTGTTCTCGTCGCGTCTGGCCTTGGGGCAGCCGGTGTTGCTCAGCGCTCCAGGCAGTGAAGACGTGATTGCCACCGGACAAGTCGGCTCGATTGATCCCCGGATCAACAAGCAGACCCAGGGATTGTTGGTGAAAGCGGTCTTCCCGAACACCGATGGTCAACTGAAGGATGGCCAGCGTCTTCGTACGCGGGTGCAGATCAAGGCTGAGAAACAACTGGCCGTTCCTTTCGCTGCTGTCACCCAGACCTCGGGCCAGAGTTTCGTCTTCCGTCTCGGCAGCTTTGAGGAACTCAAAGAGAATCCGGGCAAGGCTGATCTCGAGAAGCTGGAGAAGGGAATCAAGGCTGGCAAACTTCCCGCTGATGCCAAGTTCGCCCTGCAGACGCCGGTCACGGTGGGCGAATTGGAGAACCAGCTGTATCCGATCACCAAAGGCCTAGAAGCCAATCAG
>JAPOHW010000102.1 GCA_029979265.1 Actinomycetota bacterium
ATCGGGCAGCTCAGGGCGCTGACGAAGCTGAGCCTCACTCGCAATCAATTGACGAGCTTGCCGGCAGAGATCGGGCAGCTCACGTCGCTGGAGGTGTTGGAACTCCTCTACAATCAGCTGACGAGCGTGCCGGCGGAGATTGGGCAGCTCACGGCGCTGAAGGGGTTGTACCTCAGCGACAATCAGCTGACGAGCGTGCCGGCGGAGATCGGGCAGCTCACGTCGCTGGAGGTGTTGGGCCTCAGCGACAATCGGCTGGCGAGAGTGCCGGCTGAGATCGGGCTGCTCGCATCGCTTAGGGTGTTGTACCTCAACCACAATCAGCTGACGAGCGTGCCGGCGGAGATCGGGCAGCTCACTTCGCTGAGGTGGTTGTGGCTCAACGACAATCGGCTGACAAGCGTGCCGGCGGAGATCGGGCAGCTCACGTCGCTGACGGGGTTGTACCTCAACCACAATCAGCTGACGAGCGTGCCGGCTGAAATACGCGAGCTCAGAGCGGCGGGCTG
>JAPOHW010000103.1 GCA_029979265.1 Actinomycetota bacterium
AGCCGTCGAACCCCATGCCTCCCTGCATGGCGTCGTCGAGCTCGTCGACCCCGACCGAAAACGACTTGAGCTGGCCGAGTACGTCGGTGAACCACAGCCTTATGAAGCGGATGTCCCGCTCGGCGCAGATCGCCTTTACCTCTTCGGCGCTGGCTGGCTGGTCGGCCATGGGCAGACCCTAGCGCCGCCAGCGTGGCCCCGAAGGGGTGGTCAGCGGCTTGCGCGGACCTCGGCCCGGCCGGCGCTGATCACGCCCAGCTTGCGGGCCACCGCCCAGGTCAGGTCGTACTCGACGCCGCTCGCGTAAGGCCCGCGGTCGACCACTCGGGCGGTTGCCCGCCGACCCCGATAGCGGAAGTGAACGACCGTCCCGCAGGGAAGCGTCTTGTGGGCGGTGCCCATCAGGCGGCTGGTCAGTTTCTGGCCACAGGCGGTGCGGCGCCCGTACCAGCCCGGGCCGTACCAGGTGACGGTACGGCTGAACCGGAAGAGGCGCGGCGTTC
>JAPOHW010000104.1 GCA_029979265.1 Actinomycetota bacterium
GACTGACCTCATCACGCCCCTCCGCCCCCCAACCGCAGAATCGAAGGATGAAATCATCGACCTCACCGGAGATAAGCTTAAAGACGTCATCGAGATCCTCGAGGACATACACGAGGATGGTGCGTCACCCAGCGCGCGATCTGGTGGAACGGGAAACACTCGCTTTTTCTTTCAAATCTTTCGCGCGAGACTGTCTGCCTCTGGACGACGTTTCTGACCTCGCAACTCCCCGATCCGCAGTCGTCAAACCCCGCGAGCAGCTCTTGGATGCCGAGGTCATGGCCACCGCCGCGGACTTGGGCGTGGAGATGGCCAAGAAGATGGGCGGTCTGGGAGCGATCACGCCGGCGCAGTTCATGGCCCGCCTGTGCAAGCAGTTTGTCGTGGGCGTCGACCCGGATGCCCAGGCGGAGCGCGACGAGGGAGCGTTCAACTGGACCTTATTCGGATCATCCGTGGGGAAGCACTTCCACGACGCGCCCACCATGGCGTTCATGTGAGT
>JAPOHW010000105.1 GCA_029979265.1 Actinomycetota bacterium
GGCGAGCGCGGCGGCGGCGGCGGCGGCCGCGCGGTCGCACTTGCCGCCGTCGGCGCTCCCGCGCAAAAGCGCCGCGCGCGTCTCGCGGAGCTGCTCCACGAGCGGGTCGGCCACCGCCTCGATCTCGCGCTCGCGGCAGACGCGGTTCCCGGCTCTCGAAGCGGCCTCCATCTCGCGAACGCGATCGTTGAACCCGTCGCACGCTTCCTTCGCCGCCTCGTGCGCGGCAAACGCGGCATCCGCCTCGAGCGCCGCCGCCGCGGCCGCGCTGGCGCGGCGCCACAAGTCCTCGCCGGGCGGTCTGTCCATCGACGTGAACGCGCGCGCGTACCACTCGGGGACGCCGTCGCCGACGGCGCCGGCGCCGTCGCCGGCTTCCAATTTCTCGCCCACCGCGTTTTCGCCGACGCCCTCCAACTTTTCGCCCGCGGGTTCGGCTTCGGGGTTCGACTCGGGGACGGGGACGGGGACGGGGATCCCGCGCAGGCAGTCCTCCTCCG
>JAPOHW010000010.1 GCA_029979265.1 Actinomycetota bacterium
CCGGAACTCGAGCGTCAGTTCGACATTGGCGCGCTTGATCTTCGGGCGTTCGATCCCGGTGCACGCATCTGGGACGGGGCAATGATGCACACCATCGGTGACCCGTTTCGGCGGCCCGGTACAACCCTGGCCACTGTGCGCGCGCCGGTTGCGACGCTGGCCGACAAGCTTCGCCTCGCCCGCCAGCGCCTTCGCTTGCGACGAGCACGAACCCCTGATCTGTTGCGTCAGTCGGATCAGGCAACGATCGATGCGTTGCGCACCGACGGCTTCAGCGAGAAGGTCATCGATCGGTTCTTCCGTCCGTTTGTCGGTGGGATCCAACTCGATCCCGAGCTGGCCACGAGTCGGCGCATGTTCGACGTGGTTCTGCAGAGCCTGTACCGCGGCGATGCCGTGGTGCCGGCGTTGGGGATGCAGGCGATTCCCGACCAGCTCGCCGCCGAACTGCCGGCCGGATGCATCCGGTTGGAAACGCCGGTCACGAAGATCGCCCCGGGGCGAGTCACGACCGCAGTCGGGGGACACCTCGAGGCCGACCGGGTTGTGGTCGCCACCGAGGGGCCCGGCGCAGCACAGCTCCTCGGACTCGAGCCCGTCGAATCGAACCCTGCGACCTGTGTCTGGTTCGCAGCAGCAGAACCACCCCACCGGCACCGCTATCTGGTGCTCGACGGCAACGGCCCGGCCCGCAACATCGCTGTGATGAGCAACGTTGCCCCCGAGTACACCCCCGACGACACGGCGTTGATCGCAGCAGCGTGTCCCGGTGTCGAGATGGGCGACGCAGCGCCGTTGGTGCGCGCGCAACTGCGTGCCATCTGGGGGCCAGGCGTCGACGAGTGGACGCATCTTCGCACCGACGTCATCGCTCACGGCCAACCTGCGCAGCCACCGGGATTCTCACCGAAGCAGCGTGTGGCGCTGGGCGACGGCTTGTTCGTGTGTGGTGACCATCGCGACACGGCATCGATCCAGGGAGCGTTGTTCTCGGGTCGTCGGTGCGGTGAAGCCGTCCTGTCCAGCCTCACGTGACCGTGTGACCGACGAGCGATGCAGGGTGCGTGGGCGCTGATGTCGTTGAGATCCTCTCCGTCTTTTCCAACCTGATGTTCCAGTCCTCGATGAGTTCCAAGGCGGTCGACGCCCATTGCGTGGGGCCCCGAGTACACCGTCTCTGAGGATGTCGAACAGCTCCGGAGGTCCCCCTGTCGGCCTCAACCCTTGGTAGCAACCGACTGAGCGCACTTCCTAAGACTTCTTCCACCTACCGTTGGCAGCTCAGTGCCGATGGGCAGCCTGAAGTTCGAGAACCCCGAGCAGGCGCGAGAGATCGCTCGAGGCAACGATTCCGACCAACTGCCCGTCGTCCATCACGAGGGTTCGCGTCACGGCCCGATTGGCGGCGACGCGAACGAGTTCGGACACCGTTGCGTCAGGGGCGATAACCGGTATCTGGGCGATAGGGATCGCGAGATCACCGACGGTGGTGCCCGGAGTAGATCGGGGAACGTCGGCGAGGGTGATGAGCCCGACGATCTCTTGATCACGCATCACGGGGTATCCGCTGTGGCGTCCGTGGCGGAGCAGGTCTTCGACGAATGTCTCTACTGGAAGGTCGGCGTCGACAGTGATCGGATCAGGGCTCATCAGATCAGAGACCAGTATTTCGTGGAGCGGTTGTGCCGTGATCGAGCCGATGTGCTCAATGCGTGCCGCCTCTCGAATGAACCAGCCGATCGCCATGCTCCAGATACCACCGATAAATCCGCCGAACGCGACCTGGACAACTCCTAGACCAACGAGGCCCGCACCGATTCCTCGGCCAAGCCGAGCCGCGCGGACCGTAGCTGCCACCTCATCGCCATCTCGTCGCCATAGCCATGCCTGGTAGATGCGGCCGCCGTCGAGGGGGAACGCCGGCAAGAGGTTGAACCCCATCAGGAGAAGATTCATGGTGCCAAGCCAGAGGGTTGCCGCCCCTGGCAGACCGCTGAGTCCGGCCGAAGCCAGGACAGACGAAACACCGATGGCGGCGCTGACCACCGGACCGGCCGCTGCGATCCGAAGTGCAGCCAAGGGCGAGGTCGGCTGATCGCCGAGTTGGGCGACGCCGCCAAAGATCCAGAGGGTGATCGACTCGACTCGTACGCTGTGACGAAGCGCCACGAGCGCATGGCCGTACTCATGGGCGGCGATCGATGCGAGAAACGCGACGGTTGTAACGATCGCAGTCACCCAGTAGGCGCCGTCGGATCGACCCTCGATGACGCTGGGGAAGACCGTGCTGGCGAGCGATGAGGCAAGGAGTGCCGCAATTACGGCGACACTCCAGTTCACGCGGATGGGGATTCCCTGGATACGTCCGAGCAGGAGACCGTTCATTTCGGAATCGCTCGCTCAGACGGGGGTATTGCAGGGCTCGGCGGTCGGGAAGGCCGACAACCGCTCAGCCGCAATCGCCTCGTCGCCGATGGAGCGTTCGTGGAGGATCGCCAGCTCATGGGCTCGCTCCCGTTCCAGCCGTGATCTGACAGTGTTCGTTTTGATCCCATGCCCGGGACTGTACGAATCGCCGTCGCGTAGCACCCGGGTCGGAAGTCCCGGTTGTGGGCACTACGAAGCGCCACTGGTGGCCGGGGCTGCTTGATCGCAGGACTAGCGTTCTGAGTGGGGAGGACGATATGCCGACGAGGCGAACCCGCGGATCGCTTGAACTCGGTGTCATTGATTTCGACGCTGCGCTCGATCACCAGGTCGAGTCCATGGATCGGGCCTGTTGCGAGTTGGGGTTCTTCCGGTTGCCGATCGACATCGTCACCGCTCACGTACGAGATGCCGCCTGGTCGGCTGCGTTGCAGTTCTTCGCGCTGGCCGACGAGGCCAAACACGCAATCGCCTTCCCCGAGCCCGGCTATCCCTACGGATACTCGCCATTCCGCGCCGAGACCCTGGCTCGATCGCTCGACGACAGCGAAGCACAACCCGATTTGAAGGAATCCCTGTCGGTCGGGCCTGACTGCGGTGGACCGCGAACGCCACTTCCCGGCGAGGAGTGGATCTGCTCACCGAGTCTGTGGCCCGACGAGGTGCCGGAGCTCCGCGAGGCCTGGGTCGCCTACTACCGGGAACTCAGTGATGTTGCCGAACGACTCCTATGCGTCATGGCGCTCGCCCTCGACCTGCCCGAGACGTACTTCGAGCCTTTCGTGGATCGTCCGATCACTTCGATGCGGGCCATCCACTACCCGATCGCGCCGGCATCCGCCACCGCACTGCGGGCCGGCGCACACACTGACTATGGAACGTTCACGATCTTGCGTACCGATGACGTCCCCGGGCTCGAGGTGCAGGACCGAGCCGGGCGGTGGCGCGCCATCACACCCGACCCCGACTGTTTCGTGGTCAACCTCGGCGACACCATCGCCCAGTGGACCAACGACCGATGGCGCTCCACGCTGCATCGGGTGGTACCCGGTGCCTCCGAGCGCCACTCGTTCGCCTTCTTCCACATGGCCAATTGGGACGCCCGCATCGAGTGTCTCCCGACCTGCCTCGCCCCCGGGTCTGCGCCGAACCACGAACCGATCGAGGCCGGCCCGTGGCTCATGCGCAAATTCCAATCGACGGTCTGACCCCTAGCGGCCGATCGTGACCGGGATGGAGGTGAGCTCTTTTTCGGGTGGCTCGAAGTGGGTGAGGTCGATGCCTTCGACCGCCGCCCTGTACTCCTCGAGGGTTGGTGTGCGTCCGAGGATCGCCGACAGCACGACGACCGGGGTCGACGCCAGCAACGATTCCCCCTTCTTGGTGGCGGAGTCCTTCACCACTCGACCCTGGAAGAGCCGCGTCGATGTCGCCATCACGGTGTCACCCGGCTCGGCCTTCTCCTGGTTGCCCATGCAGAGATTGCAGCCCGGTCGCTCCAGGTAGAGGATGTTCTCGTAGCCGGTGCGGGCAACGCTCTTCGGGTCGGTGTCGTCGAATTCGAAACCGGCGTAGCGGGCCAGCACGTCCCAGTCGCCCTCGGCCTTGAGTTCGTCGACGATGTTGTAGGTCGGCGGAGCGACCACGAGGGGCGCCCTGAACTCGACCGAGCCGTGGGCCTCTTCGAGGTTTCGCAGCATCTTGGCCAAGATCTGCATGTCGCCCTTGTGGACCATGCAGGACCCGATGAAGCCCAGATCGACCGTTTTCGAGCCTTCGTAGTACGACAGTTCACGAATGGTGTCGTGCGTGTAGCGCTTCGACGGGTCGTCGTTGTCGACGTCCGGGTCGGCGATCATCGGCTCGTCGATGATGTCGAGGTCGACGGTGAACTCGGCGTAGTACTTGGCGTCGGCATCGGGAGCCAGCGGTGGTTTCTCACCGGTTCGGATCTCGTCGATACGCCGGTTGGCCTGCGCAACCAGGCCGCCGAGTACCTCGTTGTCGTTGTCCATGCCCTTGTCGATCATGACCTGGATTCGATCTCGAGCGATCTCGAGCGACTCGATGAGCGTCTTGCTGTCGGAGATGCAGATCGAGGCCTTGGCCTTCATCTCTGCGGTCCAGTCGGTGAACGTGAACGCTTGGTCGGAGGCGAGGGTGCCGATGTGCACCTCGATCACTCGGCCCTGGAAGACGTTCTCGCCGTCGAACTCCTTGAGCATCTGGGCCTGGGTCGCGTGGACGACGTCCCGGAAGTCCATGTAGGGCTTCATGTCGCCTTTGAACGTGACCTTGACCGACTCCGGAATCGGCATCGAGGCCTCACCGGTGGCAAGGGCCAGAGCGACAGTGCCGGAGTCGGCACCGAACGCCACGCCCTTCGACATGCGGGTGTGGGAGTCGCCGCCGATGATGATCGCCCAGTCGTCGACGGTGATGTCGTTCAGGACCTTGTGGATCACGTCGGTCATCGGTGCGTAGCGGCTGTGTGGATCGCGGGCCGTGATCATGCCGAAGTCGCTCATGAACTGCATCAACCGCGGCGTGTTCTCCTGTGCCTTGGCATCCCAGACCGATGCGGTGTGGCATCCGGACTGGTAGCCGGCATCGACGATCGGTGAGATGACGGTGGAGGCCATCATCTCGAGTTCCTGTGAGGTCATCAGGCCGGTCGTGTCTTGCGAGCCGACGATGTTGACCTCGACTCGGGTGTAGGAACCGGCATGCAGGGTCGCACCCGATGTGCCGACCGCATTGCGGTTGAAGATCTTTTCGACCGCTGTCAGGCCTTGGCCCTCATGAGAGACCTCGGCCGCCGGGGCGTAGACCGCCGGTGCGTCGATACCGAGGGTGGCCGCTGCGAAGGTCTGCAGCTTCTTGCCGAAGACGACCGCATAGGAGCCACCTGCCCTCATGAACTCGACCTTTTGGGGTGTCAACGCCGACGAGATGTCCATCAGTTCGGTGCCGTCGGGAGCGAGGAGCTTCTTGGTCCGAGTGTTGATGGTGAGAACGGTGCCGGTGTCGACCGAATAGGTCTGCTCGAGGACGGCTTCGCCGTCGGCGTCGACGATCAGTTCGCCGTCGGCGTCGAATTGGGTCACCCAGTTCTGCAGATCGAGTCCGATCCCGCCGGTGACACCGACGGTGGTGAGAAAGATCGGTGAGATGCCGTTGGTGCCGGCCACGATCGGCGCGTAGTTGATGAACGGTACGTACTCGCTCGCCGGTTTGCCGATCCACAGGGCCACGTTGTTGACGCCCGACATGCGCGACGAGCCGACGCCCATCGTGCCCTTCTCGGCGACCAGCATCACTCGTTTGTCGGGGTGCGCAGCCTGAAGGTCGAGCAGGGCCTGCTGCTTGGCGGGGTCGTGTTCGAACATCGACTTGCCGTGCAGCTCGCGGTCCGAGCGTGAATGGGCGTCGGCCCCCGGTGAGAGCAGATCGGTCGAGATGTCGCCGACCCCGGCGACGAAGGTGACGACCTCGATCTCGTCTTCGATGTCGGGGAGTCCGGTGAAGAACTCGGCGTGGGCGTAGCTCTCCAGCACCTCGGTGACGAGGCTGTTGCCGCCATGATGCGCCTCGGCAAGCCGTGCCATGTCGGCTTCGTAGAGAAACACCTGGGTCTTGAGCACGTCGGCGGCCTGGCGTGAGATTGCGTCGTCGTCGCCGAGGAGCAGATCGAGCAGCACGTCGATCGACGGGCCGCCCTTCATGTGCGACAGCTGCTCGAAGGCCGATGCGGGGGAGATCCCGTCGATGGTCCGCGTGCCGAGGATGACGTCCTTGAGCACCGTTGCCTTCAGGCCGGCTGCGCTCGTCGTACCGGGAAGGACGTTGAACACGAAGAAGTCGAGGCAGTCGGCTCGGTGCTCGCTGTCTGCATCCTCCATATGGCCGACGATCTCGGCGAGCAGGTCGGCACCATCGACGGGCTTGGGATGGAGTCCGTGGAGCGCTCGATCGGCACTCTCGCTCAGATACTCGTCATACAGAGTCATGAAAATCCGGACCTCGATTCGGTGCTGCGGTGGACGGGACCGAACCCGCTCCAGCATCGAATTGTAGCCAGCGCTGCCGAGTGCCCCATCGGTGTGAAATGCGGTCGATCGACCTGTGTTCGGCGTGTCAGTGTGACTGCGGTGTACGGATCGCCATCAGAAAGGCGACCGAGACGAGACCGGAGCTCAGTGCGGTCCACTGGGCGGTCGTATGGCCTGCTCGGTCGATGATGGCCCCGAGTGTCGGCGGGCCCAGCAGCCCGCCAACCCCTGCTGCGGTGTAGAGCGCGCCGAGCACACCTCCCATGCCGACCGTGCCGAACCGGTCTGCGATGATCGCAGGCGACAGCGAGATGAACCCGCCGTAGGCCACCCCCAACGTCAGCGCGAAGGCGATGAGGATCGGATAGCTGGTGTCGGCAACGATCCACAGGACAAAGCTCAGCGACAGGACGAGAAACGCACCGCGATAGAGGCGAAGCAGCCCGAAGCGAACAGCGACGGCACCGAACCCGAGACGGCCGGCGACCGATGCCATGCCGATGAGACCGAGCAGAACGGCTGCCGAGCCGGAGCCGCCTGTGGTGTCGATGTAGTCGGCCATGAAGACGAAGGGCGTGAACAGCGCAGCCGACAGGAATACCGTCGACGCATACAGCAGCCAGAAGTCGGGGCGGCCCCGTACTGCTTGACGAATCGGCATCGGCTGCTCCGAGCCACCGGGCGGTCGATGGGCACCGATCGCCGCAACGAGCAGCAAGATGCCAGCGGCAATCGCCAAGCCGCGGTAGGCGTTGCGCCAGCCGTGTGCGTCGATGACCAGTTCGATCACGGGCACGACGACGAGCGTGCCGACACCGATTCCTGCCACCGCCAGACCGATGGCAAGGGTACGGCGCCGCTCGAACCAGCCGCCGACGGCTGCCACCGTCGGGACGTAGCAGCAGGCCACCCCGATACCGACGCCGAGGCCGTAGGTGGCATAGCCCAGCTCGAGCGAACCGACCTCGGCGGTGAGCATGAGACCGGCGAACATCGCCACCGAGCCGGCCAGCACAACCGGGCGAGGTCCTATCCGATCGGCGATCCGGCCGGTGCCCATCCCGATCACGAAGTAGGCGAAGGTCGTGATCGAGAAGAAAAAGGCCGTTTCGGACCGGTCGGTCCCGAACTCGTCGGCCATTGGGCCGAAGAACTCACCGAAGCTGTACGCCACACCGAAAACGGTGAACATCGAGAGGAAGGCCGAGGCCACGACGATCCACGAGCGCGTCGAGTCGAGCTGGTCGGTGGTCACCGGCTGCCGTCCAAGATGACGGTCGAGTCGAGGTAGTCGACGTCGACCAAGTCCGCGCGTGGCGCAACCCGGGCGAGTTCACGACGGATCGGTTCGATGTCGGTCTCGATCGAGAATCCCGGCATCCATCGATCGTGGTGCGTGAGCACGACCTTCTTCGGGTCGAGCAACTCGACCTGCCGCCCGACGAACTCGGCGAGCGATCCCTGCACGGGATCGCCGTCGATGTTGCCGCGACCGGCTGCGCCGATCAACGCCACGTCGGGTCGGAGGCTGCTCATGATGCCGGACCAGTGGCCCGACGTGTCCTGAAAGAAGATCGATCCATCTGGGGTGTCGAACACGAACACCAGCGCCCCGCCATCGCCGCGAGGGCTGTGGCCAGGTGTGCTCGCCGAGAGGTGGTCGACGGTCTCGTCGCCGAGCGTCTGAAACCACTCGTACAGCTCGGCGACCTTCGCCTGCTGCTCTTGCCAGGTGACGCCGAGGTCACCGAGACAGACGACGTCGGACTGCGCCATCTCGGCCTGCGTCCAGACACACGAGTGCTGGCTCGGGTACACACCGACGGTCACGCCATTGCCAAGATCGATCGTCTCGCCGCCGGCGACGCAGATCATCCGATCGGCCGAGACACCGGCCTCTTCCATGATTCGAACCGACTCGTAGTTGGCGATCAGGGTCGCATCGGTGTTGGCCATGATCCGTTCTGCGCCCCAGAGGTGATCGAAGTGGGCATGACCGACCACGATCCAGTCGCACTCGTGGACGTCGTCGGCGGTGTAGGTGCGGCCGTCGGGGTGGCGGGGTCCGGCAGCGCTCGGCACTCGGTCGACATAGGCGTCGAGCATGATCGTCATCCCTGCGGTCTTCAGGGCAAAGGTGGCGCAGCCGTACCAGTCGAGGGTGGTCGTCATGAGCCGGATCCTGACACACCCGCTACCGTCCGGGCATGGCCATCATCGAAGAGATCATCGACATCGACACCGTCGACGGGCCCATGGCCGTCGTTCGCAAGCACCCCGACGGTGGCAGCGACAAACGAGTGTTGATCTTCATGGATGCGCCGGGTATCCGGCCGTCATTGCACGAGTTCGCCGCCCGACTGGCCGAAGCGGGCTACGACGTCGCCATGCCCGACCTCTGGCACCGGCATGGTCGATTGATCGGCTACGAGCCGGCCGACATCGTCGCCGATCCGAGCCGGCGGGCCCATATCGGTGAAATGCTCGGGTCGCTCGACGACACCGAGGTCCAGACCGATCGCAATGGCGCGCTCGCTGCCGTCGGGTGGCGAGACGGGTCTGCCGGTGTGATCGGGTTCTGCCTCGGTGCTCGCTACGTTCACAAGGCGATGCAGGAGCTGCCTGATCGGTTCGTCGTGGGAGCGATGTGGCACCCGTCGTTCCTCACCGACGACACCGACGCGTCCCCGCACCTCACGGTCGATGCGATCGGTGAACTGTGGATCGGCATCGGTGACGCCGACACGGTCCAGTCGATCGAGATGCACCAGCGGTACTTCGCCGCGGCCGAGGGTCGCGACAACATCACGCTGCGCATCTTCGAGGGGGCCGATCATGGCTACACATGGCCGGTCAGCCCGAACTATCACGAAGAAGCTGCGACGGTCGGCTGGACCGAGACATTGACCCGGTTCGAGCGCCTGCTGGGTTGAGGACGAGCAGCTCCGGGCAGGTCCGCCAGGCCCTCGTTCACGCAAAGATCATGACCCCGTCGTCGACGGGGACGTCGCCGAGCAGTTCGCGATCGGCCTTGTAGTCCTGGGTGTTGATCCAGGGAGCGCGATCTCCCTGTTTCGGCAGCAGCGGCATCATGCGCGTCATGTACCCAGCACTGAAGCCGTCCACCCATGGACGTGGAGGCATGTCGGCGTCGCTCGGTCTGAGTGTCGGTGTCGCGATCGTCGTGCCCGACGCTGCCATGTGGTTGAGGATCCGACACGCATACGCCGACACGAGGTCGGCCCGCAGCGTCCACGACGCATTGATGTATCCGAACGTCGACACGAGGTTGGGTAGGTCGCTGTAGCCGAACCCCTTGTACGACCAGCGTTTCGAGAAGTCGACGCGTTCGCCGTCGACGTCGAAGTCCATCTCACCGATCGTCACCAACTCGAGACCGGTCGCAGTCACGACGATGTCGGCGTCGAGGTGCTCTCCCGAGTCGAGCCGGACCCCGGACGCAGTGAACGAATCGACGGTGCCGTTGACGATCTCGGCTCGGCCCTCCCTCATGGCGCCGAAAAGGTCGGCATCGGGTACGAGACAGAGGCGCTGATCCCACGGGTCGTAGCGAGGCGTGAAGAATTCGTCGATCTGCGCGTCGGTCAGATGTTTCCGCAGTCGTTTGCGCAGTGCGTTCGCAACCTTGTCGGGATGGGTTCGACTTCGTTTGTAGACCTTGTCGGTCAGGTTGACGTTCTTCGCCCGTGTCAGCCGGTAGGCGAGCTGGGCAGGAAGGACCTTGCGAAGCAGGTTGGCGAGAGGATCCTTCGTCGGCGCTGCCACCATCCAGGTGGGCGAGCGCTGCAACATGGTGACGTGTGCAGCACCGGACGCGGCCAGTGCAGGCACCAGTGTCACCGCAGTGGCACCCGACCCGATGACGATGACGCGCTTGTCGACGTAGTCGAGATCGTCGGGCCACTCTTGCGGGTGGACGATCGGACCCTCGAATGCCGCTTCGCCTCGGAAATCGGGCCGGTGTCCACCCCGGTAGCTGTAGTAGCCGGTGCACATGAGCACGAACCCTGCGGTGATCGTCGTGTCATCGCCGCCGGACCTGACCGACAGGGTCCATCGCTTGGCGTCGCTGGACCACTGTGCAGCTCGAACGTGGTGGCCGAACCGGATATGGCGGCGGAGGTCGAACTCGTCGACCGTTTCATCGAGGTAGGCCATGATCGCCGGCCCGTCGGCGATCGCTTCGTCGGCAACCCAAGGCTTGAACGCGAAGCCGAGGGTGTGCATGTCGCTGTCGGATCGGACCCCGGGGTAGCGAAAGAGATCCCACGTGCCCCCGAGGTTCGAGCGACCCTCGAGAATCGTGAACGTTCGGTCGGGACACATGGTCTGGAGGTGCCATGCCGCGCTGATGCCGCTGATGCCTGCACCGATGACAACCACATCCCAATGAACACCGTCGTCGTCTGCGCCTCGAGCCTCGGTCGTTGCGACGCGCGCACGTCCCGGCCGGTCGGCTGTCGCCGTCACCGCTGCACCTTCCAGTACCCACGCACCGTCGTGTGGTCTCGGGGAATCTTGCGGTCGTCGAAGAGGTGCTTTCGGATCGCCTGCATCGCGGCCGCTTCGCCAGCAGCCCAGACGCGGGTCCTCTCGTCGATGTCGGTCGCTTCGGCGGCTCGGCGCAGTGTGGCGCCGGGTGCATCGCCTGGCGTCGTCACATGCCAGGTCACAGCGGCTCCGGGGTGGGTCGCCAGGTCGAGTTGGGCGCAGTCATCGACGATTTCGATGTGCACGTCGATACGAACGTCGTGGGCGATGACCCCGAGGAGCTGTTCGATCGCCGGAATGGCGGTCTCGTCGCCGAGCAGCACGTAGCGCCCGGCACTCGGTTCGATCGCCTCACCTCGCCCCGGACCGGAAATGGCACACGGTTCACCGGGAGCAACGGTCTCGGCCCAATCCGCAGCCGCACCGCCACCATGACGAACGATGTCGAGCGTCAACCCGTGGTCGTTCAGCGAGACCGGTGTGAAGGTTCGGAGCGCCGGTCGTCGTCCGTCGGCCAGCAGGAACTCGTTGCCGTTCCATGTCGGGATCTCGAACGGCTCGCCGGGCCAGCGAACCAGCAGACGAACGCTCGCTGCCGGCTCGGAGATCTCGAGTCCGTCGAGCTGCGGACCGGCCAGCACGATCCGCATCATGCGAGGCGAACGAGCATGAACGCTCACGACAGCCACTGAGCGTAGGGGTGGAGGTTCCCGTCGAAGACGTACCGGCGAGTCGGTCACGCCCGGATCATCGCACGGGTGAGCAGGGTGACGGCGACCGGACGTGATCGCCGGTACCGTTGCGGTGTGACCACCGAGCTCTCCGATTTGTCGACCATCGACGATCATGCCCTCGCCCGACTGCGACGATTCAACCTCGTGATGGGTGCGCTGCACCTCGTGTCGGGATTGTTTATGTGGCTCTCGAGCAACGACTTCGTGGTCCAGGGCAGCGGGTTCTCGCTCAAAGGCCCACCCGGCACACCACTGGTCGACGGCGAACTGTTCGAGGCGTTCTCGTTGCCGCTGGGAGCGTGGACCGCCGCGTTCTTGCTCATGTCGGCCGTTGCGCACTTCTTCATGGGAACCGTGGGCTTCGAGCGTTACTGCCGCGAACTGCGGGCCGGGCGGAACCGCATCCGGTGGGTCGAGTACTCGTTCTCGGCCACGCTGATGATTCTCCTGATCAGCCTGGTCACCGGGATCACCGATGTCGCTGCGCTGATCGCAATCGCGGGCGCCAACGTGGCCATGATCCTTTTCGGGTGGCTGATGGAAGTGGTCAACCCCCCGGGTCATCCCGTCTACTGGTCACCGTTCTGGTTCGGATGCATTGCCGGGGCAGCACCGTGGGTCGCCATCGCCGTGAGCGTCGCCCTCGGGGTGGCCGAAACCGGAGCAGGACCGCCTGGCTTCGTGTACGGGATCCTGGTGACGATCTTTGCGCTCTTCAACTGCTTCGCCGTCAACCAGTGGCTGCAGTATCGCGGCAAGGGTCGATGGAGTGACTATCTCCACGGCGAGCGCGTCTACATGTGGCTGAGTCTTGTCGCCAAGAGCCTTTTGGCCTGGCAGATCTGGGGAAACACCCTGATCGGTTGATGCGGTTTCGGTCGACGTCAGCCGTAGCTGACTCCGAGACCGGCCTGGGCATCGGTCTGGATGCCGTAGGGCGGAATCGGGTAACGAAGCCCGTTTCGGCTCAGCGCCTCCATGCCGTCGAGTGCCCGGACGAGGTCACCGGGGCGAAGGGCCATCAACATCTCGTCGTCGGGCACACCGCCGTAACGCCGTTCGGCATAACACGGGATCGACAGGCTCGGCTCGCCCGTGGCGAGTGCCCGACCCCAGCTGTCGGCACAGGCGGACTCGCCGACACAGCCCCAGTCGAGTTTCCTGTAGCCCGACCACTGCAACCCGTTGATCAAGATGATCATCTGGCCCGGGGTCGCGTACACCAGGCAGATGTCGGGAGGATCGAGTCGCCCGGTCGCAAGTGGCGACACCGCCATGGCCTGGTACGTACCGAGCGGAACGACGTCCATCGCAGCCTGATGCTCGGCTGCATCCGACTCGGTCTCGAACCAGACACCGGCCATGTGACGCCCCGAGTACCACTCGGCGTCCTGGGCTCCGAGGCCGAGCACGGCTTGGCACTGTGAGCCCACCAGGTCGGCACCGGTGATGCCGACCGTCCAGTTCAGCCGACTTGCCATCGACACGATCTGGTCGGCGGTGTGGATGTCGTTCGGTCGACGGATCTTCTCGACGGCTTCCATCTCCTCGACCGTCTCGAACATCTTCATGCCGATCGGCGTGGTGCGGATCCGCAGCAGTCGGTCGAGCCGTGCGAGCGTGTTCGGCCAGTCGACGGACCCGTCGGAGGGGCGGATCGAAACGGGTTGACTCACGGGTTACCTGCCTTGTCGACGGCCACCACCAGGCGGTCGATGACCTGGTCGAGGATGTCGGGATACGTGGCGACGTTGAGACGAACGAACCCGGCTCCACCGGGTCCGAACTCATCGCCCTCGTTGAGGGCGAGTTTGTGATCCTCGAGGATTCGTTCGGCCGGCATGTCGCCGAGCCCGGTCTGCCGCAGGTCGAGCCAGGTCAGGTAACCGGCCTCGGGTGGCCGATAGCCGACGTGGGGTGCTTCGGCGAGCAATCGCTGCTCGAGGTGGGCCGCATTGGCGGCGATCTGGCGACAGGTCGCCTCGAGCCAATCCTCGCACTCGCTCCAGGCAGTGAAGACCCCCGCTGCGCTCAGCGAACTCGGCCGTCCGATGAGATGGTCGGGGGCAGCCTCGAAAGCAGCCTGGGTCGGTGCGTGGCCGAAGTGCGCCATCGCGCAGCTGAGGCCGGCGAGGTTGAATGCCTTCGAGGCTGCGCCGATCGTGATCGTCCGATCGGCGAGCCGGGGCTCGCGTACCGTTGGCAGATGTCGGTGGGGGCTGAGCGCAAGATCGGCCCAGACCTCGTCGCTGAACACGATCAGGTCGTGACGCTCGGCAACGTCGGCGATCGCCGCAAGTTCAGCTGGCGTTGTGACCCGACCGGTCGGATTGTGGGGCTGTGACAGCAGGATCGCTTTGGGGCGCTCGGCATCGCATATCCGGGCAAGGTCGTCGGGGTCGAAGCTGCCGTCGGATGCCAGCGGTACCCCAACGACCACCCGCGAGCCGCCCTCGATGACTTTTTGGAAGACGTGATAGACGGGCGTGAAAATGACCACACCGTCCCCCGGTTGGGTCATCAACTGGAGCACGGCTTCTACCGCGTGCAGCGCGCCGGTGAAGTTCCACATCCGCTCGACATCCAGATCGACGCCGTGGCGACGATGCATCCACGCGTGCCAAACCTCGGGGAGTTGGTCGAGATGGTGGAAGAGATAGCCGAGATCACCTCGATCGACGAGATCGGAGATGGCCGCCCCGATTCGTGGATCGGGGGCGAAGTCCATGTCGGCGACGAACGCAGGAAGCACGTCGGGACCATGCGCGCTCCACTTGTGTCCGAGCGTCGACCGGAGGCGTTCGATCTCGCTCACTCGAACTCCGGTGCGCGCTTTTCGACGAACGCTGCGATGCCTTCGAGACCGTCAGGTGACGCCATTGCCTCGGTGATCATCTCGGCTTCGAACTCACCGGCGGTCTCGAGGGAGTGGTCCATGCCGTTGTAGATCACCCTTTTGGCGTGACCGAGAGCCCACGTCGCTCCGCTCGCAAGTTGGGTGGCAAGATCGATGGCGGTCTGATCGACATCGTCGTCGGGCACGATGCGGTTGACCAGTCCCCACTGCTCGGCCTCGGCGGCGGACAGGACGCGATTGGTGAGGGTGAGGTCGAGCGTGCGGCGCAGGCCGATGTGACGAGCGACGAAGTACGACGACGTGCCGTCGGGGGTCACACCGGCCTTGGTGTAGGCCATGGTGTATTTCGCCGACTCGGCCGACACCACGAGGTCGAAGGCGCTCATCAGACTCAGGCCGGCACCACCTGCAGCACCCCGGACACCAGCCACGAACGGTTTCGGTATCCGATTCATCTGATGGATCGCCGCATGGAAGTCCTGCAACATGACGTGTGCATTGCGGGCCAGGTCGGTTCCCCAGGCAGCAAATTCCTTGAGGTCTCCACCGCCGCAGAACACCTTGCCTTCGGCGGTCACGGCCACGGCCTTCACGCCATCGTCATAGGCGATGTCCATCATCACCGCTCTCAGGTCACGGCCGAACGCGGGGTTCACCGCATTCGCACCCTCCGGACGGTTGAAGTGCAGAAAGCCCACGCGGTCGCGGACCTCATAGGTGATGGTCTCGAAATCCATGAGCGGCACCGTAGTGCGCACTGGTTCGGCAGTCCCCATGGCGGAGGTGTTCGGTGTCGATGCACCTCGTCGCGGCAACATCGATGCCTAGGATGCGCGCCACACGATCACCGAGTTCGGGGAGGGCCTCGCATGAAGGTCGGTTTCATCGGTTTGGGCAACGTCGGCGGCAAACTCGCCGGCTCGCTGCTGCGCAACGGGTACGACCTGATGGTCCGCGACCTCGACCGCAACCTCGCGCAGTCCTTCGTCGATCGAGGGGCAGCGTTCGCCGAGTCTCCACAGGAGATGGCTGAGGCATGCGACCTCGTCATCACGTGCCTGCCGTCTCCGGCCGCATCCGCTGCGGTCATGGAGGCCGACGACGGATTGCTGGCAGGACTCGGCCCCGGCAAGATCTGGGCGGAGATGTCGACCACCGACGAAGCCGAGGTCAAACGTCTCGGCGCAAAGGTCTCCGCCATCGGGGCATCACCGGTCGATTGTCCGGTGTCGGGTGGCTGTCACCGGGCCGCCACCGGGAACATTGCGATCTTCGCGGGCTGTGACCGTGACGTGTTCGAACGGATGTTGCCGATTCTCACCACCATGGGTCGTCGCATCCTGCACACCGGTGACCTCGGCTCGGCATCGGTCCTCAAGGTCCTCACCAACTACCTCGCAACAGCGAACCTGCTCACCTGTGCCGAGGCGCTGGTCACCGCGAAGGCGGCGGGAATGGATTTGAACACCACGTACGAGGCCATCCGAATCTCGTCGGGGAACTCGTTCGTCCACGAAACCGAAAGTCAGGTCATTCTCAACGGCAGCCGAGACATCAACTTCACGATGGACCTCGTGGTCAAGGACATCACCCTCTTTCAGCAGGTCGCCGATCGGGCCGGTGTGCCCCTCGAGATCAACCCCCTGATGATCGACATCTTCACCGACGGCGTCGAGCGGTACGGCGGGCGTGAATGGTCGCCGAACATCATCAGACGATTGGAGGAGGCGACGGGCCTCGAGATCCTCGCTCCGGGATTTCCGGCGGAGATGGTCGATGACGAGCCCGAGGCGGTCGGGTTCGAGGTCGTCCCCACGGGAAGGGCTGAGTCCAGCGCCTAGTGCCCGAGTCGGCCGGAGACGAAGTCGGCGATCTCGGTCATCGACGCCCGAGCTTCGGGAACCTCGCGATAGAACTCGAAGACGTGCCACATGCCTTCCCAGACGCGGAGTGTGACGTCGACTCCGTCGATGCGCATGGCAGTGGCGAGGCGGACGGCATCGGACAACAGCAGGTCACGTGTTCCCGTGGTCATGAGGGTGGGTGGCAGCCCTGTGAAGTCGGCGTGGACGGGCGAGACGAGCGGATCATCGACCGGTGTCTCACCTCGATAGGACGCCGCCATCTCCACGAGGACATCATCGTTCATCGCAAGAAACGGATCTCGGTTCGTGATGTGACTGTCGCCGGTGAAACCTAGGTCAGCCCACGGCGACAGCAACACGAACGCCACAGGGAGCGAGAGGCGGGCGCTTCGGACTCGTTGGAACAGGGCAAGGGCGAGATTTCCACCAGCCGACTCGCCGGCGACGAGGAGATGGGCCGGATCGGTGGTGTCGAGCAGGGCCCGGTACGTCGTCTCGGCACAATCGACCGCTGCCGGGTACGGATGCTCAGGTGCGAGGGGGTAGCGGGGGGCAATGACTCGCACACCGGCCTGGGCTGCGAGTGGTGCGCTGATGACGATGTCCTCCTCCGGCGATCCGACGGTGTGCCCGCCCCCGAAGAAGTACAGGACGGTGCCGGGGCCGGTAACACCAGATGACGGTGTCACCTCGAGACACTCCACACCCCCGACCTCGAGGATGCGTTCACGAACGGAGAACTCGGCCCGCACCGCAGCCATGGAGGGCTCCCATCCCTGTCGAACCGCAGCGCGGACCAGCTCGGCATTGTGCTCATCGATGGCGATTCGATCGGCGGGCGGATTGGCGTGGAGCCAGGCCTCGGCTTCGGCACTGACACCCGTTCCCGGGCGGGCGGACGGCGACTGCATGCCCTACAGCTACCATCCACGCCCATGCGGTTGCAGAAACTCGTGGCCCTCGATGTCGAAGGGGTTCTCATCCCAGAGGTGTGGATCAATCTCGCCATCCGAACCGGGATCGACGACCTTCGCCGCACGACCCGTGACGAACCCGACTACGACAAGCTCATGGCGAACCGACTCGAGATCCTCGAACGGGAGGGGGTCGGAATGGCCGATCTGCGCGAGGTGCTCGCCGACATGGGGCCGCTCGAGGGGGCGAGGGACTTTCTCGACGGTCTCCGCAGCAGGTATCAGGTGGTGCTCCTGAGCGACACCTTCGAGCAGTTCGCCTCGCCGCTCATGCAACAGCTGGGGTATCCCGCGATCCTGTGTCATCAACTCAAGGTCCGAGACGACCACATCGTCGACTACGTGCTGCGGATCGATGATCACAAGCGGCGCTCCGTCGAGGCGTTCCGGTCGCTCAACTTCCACGTGGTGGCCGCCGGCGATTCCTACAACGATCTGTCGATGATCCGTGCTGCCCACGCCGGTGCGCTCTTCCACGCTCCCCAGAACGTCGTCGACGAGAATCCGGATCTGTGTGCGTTCAACGATTTTGACGCGTTGCGGGAGTGGATCGATCAGGCCGAGTCGGTCCCGGGGTCCTGACAGCCGGCCAGGGTCGCTACCAGGTTCCACAGTCGGTTCCGGCGATCTGGCGTGTCGGAGCGACGAGTGCCGACGAGGCGGTGGATCGGACGGAGACGCCGGTCGAGCCAGAAACCTCCGTTGGTCTCGAGGGGCTCACCGTCATCGGCGGCGAGCCAGACGAGTGTGTCGGCACCCTGCTCGGGTGTTCGAAGGATCGGACCCATCACGGTCGCAAACCGTGGCAACGCTGCGTCGACCCCGGGCGTCGACGCCCACCCGGGGTGCAGCGAGTGGAAACGGATACCCCGTGCACCACATCGTTGCGCCCACATCTCGTTGAGCACGACCTGGGCTCGTTTCGCTCTCGCATATTGGTCGGTTCCGCGGTACGAATTCTCGTCCATCTCGAGTCCGTCGACCTGCAACGCTGCGGCGTACATGCCACCCGACGACATCGTGATCACACGCGACGGAGCAGAGGCCTCGAGTCGGTCCAGGAGCAGGCTGGTCAAGAGGAAGGGTCCGACGACCTGGCTCGCGACCGTCGCCTCGGTGCCGTAAGAGGTCACCCGGCGAGTCGCCGTGAGCGCACCGGCATTGTGGATCACGACATCGAGTCGCTCGTGCATGGTGAGGATGTGGTCGGCGAGATTGCGAACCTGATCGTGTTCACCCATGTCGGCGGCCCAATGCGACACTCGGTCGTTTCCGGTCAGCGATGTGAGCGTGCGTGCCGTCTCGGCAGTGCGCTCGGGATCACGTCCCACCAGGACGAGGGTGGCGCCACATCGGGCCAGCTGCTCGGCCGCTGCTCGGCCCAGGCCCGATGTCGCTCCGGTCACGACGATCACGCGACCGTGCAGGTCGTAGCCGTCGAGTGGCTCCCACGCGCCAAGTCGCCGGCGGGTTTCGTAGCCGAAGCGGCTGAAGCTGGTGACCACCGGTAGCTCGATGGCGTTGTCGATGATTCGCGATCTGTTCATGACGTCGGGACCTTCACTCCTGCAGGATCTTCTGCCCACCGAGGGCGCCGACAAGTCCGGCTGCGGCGCGATCGCCGATCACGCGAAATGCAATCCCGAGGAGCGGATTCGCCAGTCCGAGCAAACCGTTGAGCGTGAGCACGGCCTCGTAGGTCACCGTCGAGCCGTTCTCGTCCGAATCGACGGTAATGGTGTCGACCGAGGTGAACGCCCTCGAGCGGGCGTGGGCCACCACACAACGCGGCGCATCGAAGGACATCACGCAATAGCGAAGCGTCAAGACGCCCACGGGTCCGCGGACGTCGACGTCGTATTCGGCGCCGAGGCCGGGCCCGTTCCCTGCGACTTGAAGTGCCTGCGCAACACCGGGATCCCACCGCTCGATGTTGGTGAGATCTGCCATGTAGGCGAACGCATCGGCGGGGGAGAGGGGGCATCTCACGGCGACGGTGTAGCGGGGCATGGGTTGACCTCCGACCGGGTGACTCGACTACGGCGACGGGTCAGAGGACGGATGCGCCTGGTCACTGCCGGCGGCTGCGAGACGCTCGGCGAGGAGCCTCCAGATCACCTTGTGCGGGGGCAGGAGGATCCACCAGTACAGGCGACCGGCAACCCCGCGCGGGTGGAACCTGGCCAGTTGGCGCAACTCGCACCCCCCGTTCGGATTGTCGATGATCCGCCACTCGAGCCAGGCATCGCCGGGAACGAGCATCTCGGCTCGCAGACGCAGCAGCGACGGCGGCTGGTATGCCTCGACGCGAAAGAAGTCGAGTGCGTCGCCGACGCGCAGGTCGTCGGGGTGGCGACGACCCCGCCGCATGCCAACGCCGCCGACCAGCTTGTCGAGCCAGCCCCGAAGCGTCCAGAGGATGTTTGCGGCGTACCAGCCTCGTTCACCTCCGACTCCCGACACGGCAGCAAAGACCGCCTCGGGGGATGCATCGCTGTGGACGACCTGGATGTTCTGGTAGATGGTGCCGCCTGCCCATTCAGGGTCTTGTGGCATCGGCTGGGCCGGCGTGCGCTCCCGAGCGCTGTCCATCCAACTCGTCTTGATCTCGAGGTCGCCGACGACAGCGAGCGCCCGCTCGATTGCGTGATCGATGGTCAGTGGCTCGTGGTCGATGACAGCCCCGATGTCGCGAGCGGGGTCGACCACGACATCGTTGATCAGGCTGTCGACAAGCGGTCGGGCGAGTCCGTAGGGGAGGGGTGTGACGAGGTTCACCCAGTGCGACGACAGCCGCGGCGTGAGTACCGGCACTGGTGCGATCAGGCGGCGCCGAAGGCCGGCGATGTCGGCATAGCGATGCATCATCTCGCGATAGGTCAAGACGTCGGGTCCGCCGATTTCGTAGATGCGATCCCCCTCGTCGTCGAGATCGAGAACGGCGGCGAGGTGGTGGAGGACATCGGCGATCGCAATCGGCTGGCACTTCGTGGTCGTGACCCAGCGCGGGCAGATCATGGCGGGCAGGACGTCGGCGAGATGACGCAGCATCTCGAACGATGCGCTGCCCGACCCGATGATCACGGCGGCGCGCAACTCGGTCACCGGCACCGGTCCGGCGGCGAGAATCTCACCGACCTCGTGGCGACTGGCGAGATGGTCCGACAGGCGGCTCGGATCGTCCTCTCCCAACCCGCCGAGGTACACGATGCGCCCGACACCGGTTGCGGCGGCGGCTGCACAGGTGTTCTCGGCACCCAGCCGGTCGGTTTTCTCGAAGTCTCCGGAGAGACCCATCGCATGCACCAGGTAGTACACGGCATCGATGTCGTCGAGGGCTGCAACCATGGATGCCTCGTCGAGCACATCGGCCTGGACCACGTCGACCTCGGAACGCCACTCCACGGACGCAAGCTTCTCGGGGGTCCGCACGAGGCATCGAACCTCGTGGCCGGCATCGAGGAGCTTGGGAACGAGACGACCTCCGACGTAGCCGGTCGACCCGAGAACGGCCACTCTCACGGTGTTGCCCCTTTCGTTTCTGCAACAAGCATGCCGATCCGCCGGAGCGCAACTCGACAGACCGCCACATACGGCGCAGCGACCATGGGAACGCCGAACGCTACCTCGCAGGAGTGGTCGCCGAGCGCGGCGATGACATGATCGGTCGCAGGAACGCCGGCGACCCGCCACTCCCAGCGGCGTCCGGCCTCGAACTCGGTGATCTCGAACGGAAGTCGAACGCCTGCGAACGTGTCGATCGTTCCCGTCACGCCGAGCCCGAGTTCGGGGCCGTCGATCGTGGCCGAACGAACCGAAGGTCCCCATGTCGGCCAGACCACAGGGTCGGTCAGGATGCGCCACGTCTCGAGGGCCGGAGCCTCGATCACTCGGCGGGTCCACAGTCTCTTCATGGGCTCTTCGATTCGCTCATCTGCTGTCGATTGCCTTCATCGTGCGGGCCCCCCTCGGCCAACGTCGGCATCCGCTGGGTCGAGACCGAGGTGTTCGAAGAGATTTGCCGCAAAGCGGGCACCGGTCGTCCGCATTGTCGCTCCCATGAGCCCCTCCACCGAGCGACGAGCCACACCTGGCAGTGGCAGGTCAACTCGCGCCGTGAGGTCGATCCCGACGTCGCAGCCGTCGTCTGTCGGTTCGAGCGTGTAGATCCCATCGACGGCAGCCCGTTCGGTTTTGCCGAGTGGTGGTGCGGGAACGAATTCGATGCGGCGTTCTTCGATGAATGTCATCTGCTCGGTGAACGTTGCCCGAACCCGCACGCCGAGTCCATCGATTCCGTGCAACGTCCACCGCCAGAGCTCGCCGTCGGGTTCGATCGAGTGCACCAGCGGCGTGAGCTCGGCCAGGGTGGTGGGGTCGGTCAAGACACGCCACATCGCGTCCGTTGGCACCGGCACAGAGGACCGGGCAACAGTTCGGGCGGAGAACCACGTCATCGAATGGAGTACGGACGGCGGCGATCGCTGCGATGCAGCGATCGCCGCACGACGAAGGACTAGCCCTCCGCCACGACCGGGACCTGTGCCATGGCACTGGCGATGGCGTCATCGCTGAGGTCGTAGTCGACCATCTCACCGGACAGGAACTGCTCGTAGGCGGCAAGATCGAGATGACCGTGGCCGCACAACGCTGTGAGGATCACTTTCTCTTCGCCCGACTCCTTGCATCGCATCGCTTCTCGGATGGCAGCAGCGATCGCATGGGTGGGTTCGGGGGCTGGGACGATGCCCTCGGTGCGGGCGAACTGCAACGCACCGGTGAAGCACTCGGTTTGGCCGATTGCCTCCGCCTCGACCAATCCGGTCTCGTAGAGGTGGGAGACCAACGGCGACATGCCGTGGTAGCGCAAGCCACCGGCGTGGATCGGATCGGGGATGAATTGGTGCCCGAGGGTGTGCATCTTGACCAGTGGCGTCATCCCGGCCGTGTCGCCGAAGTCGTAGCGGTATTCGCCCTTGCTCAGCGACGGGCACGCTGCCGGTTCGACACATCGAATGGTCGGGTTCATGTTGCCGGCGAGCTTTTCGCGAAGGAACGGGAAACTGAGACCACCGAAGTTCGAGCCACCGCCGGTGCATCCGACGAGCAGATCGGGCTGCTCGCCGACCTTGGCCAACTGCAGCAGAGCCTCCTCGCCGATGATCGTCTGGTGCAGCAGCACGTGGTTGAGCACCGAGCCGAGGGCATAACGGGTGTTCGGATCCTCGACCGCCATCGCAACGGCTTCGGAGATCGCGATACCGAGACTTCCGTTGTGGTCGGGGTTTTCGGCGAGCAGCGAGCGCCCGTACTCGGTGACGTCACTGGGTGACGAGTGCAGTGTTGCGCCCCAGATCTCCATCATGGTCTTGCGGTAGGGCTTGGCTCGATAGGACGCCGCCACCTGCCAGATCTCGCACTCGATGCCGTACTGAGCGGTGGCAAAGGCCAACGAACTGCCCCATTGGCCGGCACCGGTCTCGGTGGTGAGCTTCGTGATGCCTTCCTGGTGGTTGTAGAAGGCTTGGGGTACCGAGGTGTTCGGTTTGTGCGAGCCTGCGGGGCTCACACCTTCGTACTTGTAGTAGATGCGAGCCGGTGTATCGAGCAGTTGTTCGAGGCGACGAGCCCGGAACAGCGGGCTCGGACGCCACAGCTTGTAGACGTCGAGGACGCCACCGGGGATGTCGATGTAGGAGTCGGTCGAGACCTCCTGCATGATCAGCGCCATCGGGAACAGTGGCGCGAGGTCGTCGGGACCGATCGGCTCGTGGGTTCCGGGGTGAAGCGGTGGTGGCGGCGGGCTCGGGAGATCGGGGATGACGTTGTACCACTGGGTGGGCATCTCGGATTCGTCGAGCAGGATCTTGCTGTAGTTCGCGGCCATGGGAACCTCTTCTCGTCGTCGGCTAGCGCTTGGTTTTACTCGCTGGGTCGGCGTTGTGCTTGTGTGGTGGTCTGCTGATCGCCGAGCAATGTGAAGAATGCACCCCGGTAGGCACCTTCGGGGTCGGCGCGGACGGCCTCGTCCAGTGCGATTGCATCGTCGCCGACCAAGATTCGCCACTCGCCGTTCGTCACGGCTTCGAGGATCACGCGGGCCGCTTCCTCTGCGGTCATCGGGGCGTTCGTCTCGAACAGTTCGGCGGTGGCGACGAGGAGCTCGGCGATCTCGGCGTCGGGTTCATGGAGAGCATGGCGCATCGTGTTGGCGATGATTCGGGTGCCGATATGTCCCGGCATCACGACATGTGCACTGAGGTGTGGAGCATTGACCTTGAAGTCTTCTTGGAGCGCTTCGGTGAAGCCCTTCACAGCGAACTTCGCAGCGGAGTAGGCCGTGTGCGGTCGCTCGGGTCCGACACTGGCATAGAAGCCGTTGACGGAGCTCGTATTGACTACTGCCCCAGCCGGCGCGGCTGCGAGGAGTGGCAGGAAGACCCGACAGCCGAGATACACGCCACCCCAGTCGACCCGAAAGACGTTCTCCCACTCGTCGCGAGGCACGGTGAACATCGAACCGCCACCGGCAATACCGGCGTTGTTGAACAGTGCGTGGATGTGATCGGTGCCGAATCCCTCCACGATCGCATCGCGGAACGCCTCGAGATCGGACTCGACGGCAACGTTGACGCAGTGGGTGATGACCTGGGAATCGGGTGCCTGATCGGCGACGATGGCTGCGGTCTCGGCCATCGTGTCGGGGGCAATGTCGCAGAAGGCGACATCGGCGCCTGCGATGGCGAGCTGCCGGACGAGTTCCCGGCCCATGCCCGTGCCGCCCCCCGTCACCACGGCGATCTTGCCGTCGAAGTTGTCGATCACGCCCAGTTCACCTTCACCGGAAGGTGTTTGTAGCCGTGCACGAAACTTGCCGCCACGAAGTCGCGGTCGCCGGCGGGCTCGATCGAGTCGATGCGTTCGACCATCTGCTCGAGCAGCGCAGCGATGCTCGCTTTGGCGAGGTGAGCTCCGAGGCAGTAGTGCTCGGCCCAGCCGAAACCGAGGTGCCGGTTGGGGTTTCGGCCGATGTCGAATCGATTGGGATCGTCGAACACCTCCTCGTCCCGGTTGGCTGCCCCGTAGAACATGCACAGGCGGTCACCTTCGGTGATGGTCACGCCGTCGAGCTCGTAGTCACTGAGTGCCGTGCGTTTCATGTAGTTGACCGGCGCGGTGTACCGCACGACTTCCTCGACCGCAGTCTTCATCAGCGAACGGTCGGCCTTCAGTCGTTCGAACTCTTCGGGGAAATCGAGAAATGCGCCCATCGCTCCTGAGATCGAGTGCCGCGTCGTGTCGTGACCGGCGTTGAAGACGATCAGGTAGTAGCCGAGGGTTTCGATCAGACCCATCGGCTCACCGTTCTCGAGGGTGGCAGTTGCCAGCAGGGTGGCGAGGTCGTCGCGCGGGTGGGCTCGACGGTCCTCGATGATCGTGTTGAACATGGTGAAGAACTCCATGGCCAGTGCAGCGGACGCGGCCTCGCGGTCTTCGCCGGGTCGGCCCACGTCGGGGTCGTCGAAGGCGAACAGTTGCGACGTGAGTTGGAGCAGGTGGTCTTCGTCCGCCTCCGGCACTCCGAGGATGGTGCACAGCACGCGCAGCGGATGCCGCTGGGCCACCATTTCGACGAAGTCGACCGTTTCGTCACCTTGTTCGGCGAGGCGATCGATCATCAGTTTGGCGGTGTCGGTGACGATCTCGTCGAGTCGGGTGATGCCTCGCGGGGTGAAGAAGCCGCTCGCCACCTTGCGGAACTCACGATGGTCGGGCGGATCCATCATGATGATCACGCGCATCTGGTTGAAGGCGTTGTCGGGATCGTTGTTCCCGTCCTCCTGACCCTCGGGGAACAGGATGATGTTTCCCTTCTCACTGGAGAAGACGTCGGGGCGGGCGGAGATCTCGGTGATGTGCCGATGCCTGGTGATCGCCCAGAACTTCTCGACCCCGGTTGCGTCGGTCCAGTGGATCGGGTCGTTCGCACGGAGCCACGCCCATTCGTCGAAGGGAAAGCTTCGGTCGGCGTAGGACTCGTTGAGGACGAGGAAGTCGTCGAGGTGCGCAGGGGCATTCGTCATGCCATGACGGTATTCGCTCGGGACTCGGTGAGGGAAAATTCCGAGCCGGGCACGGGGCCGCCGCGGCCGTCATGAGAGACTCCAATCGATGGACACACCTGGCGTCCCTGGGCTCGAGCCGGTCTTCACCACCATGGCCGATGATGATCCCGACTGCCCCTACATCAAGGTTCGCAGTCAGCGGAATGCGGACGGCTCGGTCGCACATGTGTGGGAGAAGTGGGTGGCCTTCTCCGTCGAACCGCTCTACCTCGCGCTGTTCGCCCGCTACGACCCCGGCATGATCGTCCGCCGGCATGGGCACTTCAGCCCGCACACCGTCGTCGTCTTGTCGGGGCTCTTGATGATCGGCGATCACGAACTGGGAGCCGGAGGTCATGTCGAACTCCCGCTCGGTGCATCATTCGGTCCCGTGCTCGCCGGTCCCCAAGGAGCCGAGCTCTACGAGGTGATGATGGGTGATCCGCGGTCGTGGAGTGACGACGAGGAGTCGATGCAGCGCTTGCTGGCCGCACGGGGGGCCACGCAGCTACCAGATCCACCAATCGATCTGCCTGCCGGGCTCGCCGATCTCCGGGCTGTCTTCGGTCGTGCCGAGGGCATCGCAGCCAAGACCGACCCCGACTCGTGAGTGTCCCCGTTCTCGGTGTCGGCTGTCCGATGTGGGCGAATCGGGCGTGGGTCGGCCGCTATCTGCCCTCCGATACGCCGTCGGGGAGAGAACTCGAGCCCTACTCGCAGGTGTGCAACGCCGTCGAGGGCAACACCACGTTCTACGCCGAGCCGACGGCAGCTGCGGTCGCTCGGTGGCGGGCCGCCACACCGGAGGATTTTCGGTTCGCGTTCAAGCTGCCTCGCCAGATCACGCACGATCGACGGTTGCGAGACACGAAGGAACCGCTTCGGGTCTTTCTGGATCGTATGGAACCCCTCGGGGAGCGCCTTGGCCCGTTCATGATCCAGCTGCCGGCCGCCTTCGGCCCCGATGATTTGTCAGTGCTTGCGTCGTTCCTCGACGGTCTGCCCGCAGGTTTCGAGTGGGCGGTCGAGGTTCGTCACGCCGCATTCCACGCCGGTGGAAGCGCCGAGCGGCCGCTGAACGATCTGCTCCACCAGCATCGGGCCAACCGGGTGATGTTCGACAGTCGACCGGTCTTCGACGGGCCCCGTGAAACCGCCGAGGAGATCGATGCCTGGGAGAAAAAGCCGCGCCTGCCGGTGCGGGCGGTGGCAACCGCCGGACAACCGATCGTGCGGTTCATCGGCCGAACCGCCGCAGAGGCGAACCCACCGTACTGGGCACCCTGGGTCGACCGGGTGGTCCGGTGGATCGAGGATGGTCGCCGGCCCACCGTTTTCCTGCACACTCCCGACAACGCGGTCGCTCCGGCACTCTGCCGCATGTTTCATGCAGAGGTTGCCGCTCGCACCGCCATCGCACCGCTTCCCCCCGCACCCGCGGTGGCTGCCCAACAGGCGCTGGGTTAGGCCCTTCGACCTGCTCGTGATGCGTTCAGATCGATAGACTCGACCTCGTGGCGCGGCCCCCCTGCAAACCACTTCAGCGGACTGGGTCGATGATGACCGGCATCGCAGCCATTCCGGTCGTCGTCGTGACAACGATGGTCTGGCTCGGTGATGTGGCGTCGTCCACCGACGGACACGATGCAGTTGCCGGAGGCCTGGGTCTCCTCGGTGGACTTGTCATGGGCCTGCTCGTGCATCGCATGGTCGTGTCGGTCAATGTCTGTGCTCGCTCGATCGGTTGTCGATTGCAGCTGGTGGCGTTGCGTCTCGGTCGGGTACCGACGATGTCGACACCACGCTCGCGCCTGCGCAGTTCGGTCGCAGTCGCTGCGGCAGCCGTTTTCGTTCCGGCCGAAGTCGGCCGTCGTGGCCCCCCGGCCCGTGTTGTTTGACGTCTGAATCAACCAACGCGAACGAACCAGGAGAACATGATGAAGAAGCGCGCGCTGCCACAACTCGTGGCGCTGTTTGCGCTGGGGATCGCTGCTGCATCGTGCGGCAGCGACCCCACGACGCCCGCCGAGGAGATGCTGGGCGCTAGCGACGAGGCTCACGACCACGTCGCCGAGCACGATGAATCCGACAGTGCCGCAGAGGAGTCGGTGGTCGTCCACGAGCCTGATCCGGTTGCGGTTGATGGCGCCGAGGCACCGACGATCGGCCTGGACGTCACCGCCGATCCAGCCGGTGGGATCAACGTTTTGTCGAAACAACGCACTTCGTTGTCGTCGCCGGCGGCCCGAGTGGTGCCGATGTCGACGGCACAGGACACTTCCGTCTTTCCATCGATGGTGAGCCGATGCTTCGCTTCTACAACGATGCCATCTCTGTCGGTGGTGTGACCGAGGGTGAAGTCGAGGTGATGGTCGAGTTGATGGCGAGCGATGAGCGCCCCTACGCAGTCGACGGTGAGCCGGTTGCGGCGACGACCATGTTCACTGTGCCGCCACACGCCCACGACGCTCACAGTCACGGCGATCCCGAACCGGTCCGCTTCGACGGCCCTGTGCCGACACTGGCACTCACCGTTGAGCCTGACCCTGTGGCGGGGTACAACGCGTTCATCACCGTCGACGGGATGGTGTTGTCGGGGCGTAACGCCTCAGGTGCTCACGTGTCCGGCGAAGGCCATCTGCACATCTCTGTCAACGGCCAGAAACTGGGTCGGCTTTACGGCACGGCCACCCACATTCCCGCCCTACCCGACGGGGAGGTCGAGATTCGGGTTGCGGCGTACACCAACGACCACATGATGTACGTCGACGGTGACGGTGAGCCGATCGACGCCGTGACCACGGTGAAGGGCGGATGATGATCGGCACTCGAGCTGTCGTCGTCTTGATGCTTGTCCTCCTCGCTGCCTGCGGCGGCGGGAGCGAACTCGACAACGACTCGAACGACGGGGGTACGACCATCGTCCTCGAGTTCGAGGGAGGGGCACTCGTCGGCGGAGCTCGTCGAGAGACGGTCTCGCTCGGTGACACTGTGGTGGTTCGCAGTGTCGGCGCAGTCGACGAGCAGATCCATGTCCATGGGTACGACCTGTATCTGGACCCTGGGAGCGAGGCCGACCTGCGATTCGAGGCGTTGATCCCAGGACGCTTCGAGATCGAACTCGAGATGTCGGGTCGAGTCCTGATCGAGCTCACGGTGTCATGAATCGACGAGCACATCTCGCCGTGGCAGTCGGGCTTGCGACCCTTGCGCTGGTGGATGCAGAGCCGGCAACTGCGCACGGTATCGGTGGCCGGAGCGACCTCCCGCTGCCAGCATGGCAGTTGGCGTGGGCGGCCGGATTCTCGGTGGCGTCATCGTTCGTCGCCCTCGGTGCGTTCTGGTCACAGCCGCGTCTTGTGGCTGCTGCGACCGGGCGGGTCCTTGTCGACCTGCGGCGATCCGGCATTCGAATGCTGGGCGTGACGGCGAAGCTCGTCGGTGTCTTCCTCCTCGGCATCGTCATGTACGCAGGTTGGCGGGGAAATCCCAACGGAGCCGTCAACATCTCCGGCGACGCGTTCCTCATCTGGTTCTGGGTCGGCTTGCAGCTGGTCGCTGTTCTGGTCGGTGACGTGTGGCGGGCTTTCAATCCCTATCCGACGATCGCCGACTCGGCGGCCTGGGTGTGGGCGAAGGTCCGTGGCGAGGAGCTGGCACCGGTCGAGGTCGACCGTGAGGCGACACTGTGGCCCGCCGTCGCAGCAATCTTTGCCTACCTCTGGTTCGAGTTGGCCTACCACAGCACCGACAGCCCTCGAGCCATTGCGCTGTTCCTCACCCTCTACTCCGGCGCGATGCTCGCAGGAGCGGCGGTCAAGGGCCGCGGGTGGGTACGCCGTGCAGATGGCTTTGCCGTGTTGTTCGCGAAACTGGGTGCCATGGCGCCGCTGTTCCGAGACGGTTCGGGACAGCTTCGCTGCCGTCTTCCCCTGAGTGGTTTGAGTCGCCTGCCCGATGTTCCCGGCACCGTTCCATTCGTGCTCGTGGTGCTCGGCTCGACCACCTTCGACGGATTCACACGATCGTCGCTGTGGCTCGAGATCGGAGGTGACCAGGTCGGCTGGGCCCGGACCCTGGCCAGCACGCTCGGGCTCGTGGTGGTGATCGGCTTGGTCGCAATGGCGTACTCGATCGCGACCTCGGCGATGGCGACGATCACCGGCGAGGAGCCGGCCGAGCTCAGCCGCGTGTTCGGACCAACGCTCGTGCCGATCGCTGCGGCGTACGCCGTCGCGCACTATTTCAGTTTGTTGGTGCTCGACGGTCAGCGAATGTTCATCCGCATCAGCGATCCGTTCGGTCGAGGGTGGGATCTGTTCGGAACTGCCGAGTACGCCATCGACTGGACGGTGGTGTCACCCGACGTGATCGCCTGGGTGCAGACCCTTGGCATCGCAGTCGGTCACGTCCTCGCCGTTGCTGCCGCCCACGACGTGGCGATCAGCCGGTGGAACCATGCACTCGCAGTGCGCTCGCAATACCCGATGCTCGGCGTAATGGTCCTCTACACCGTGCTTGGACTGTTTCTGCTCCTCGGTGCCTAAGCCGGTGCCACCTCAAGACGACGAGCGAGGAAGGCAAGGGTCGTGGCCAGTGCGCTCGGGGCGAGGTGTTCGGTGAGCACACTGTGCTGCTGTTTCGAATCGGCCGGCAGGTCCTCGCCGATGAAATTCGGGCCGAGCACCGCTCGGAGGGTCTCGAACCGCTCGGCGGGCACGAGAGGGTCCAGGTTGTAGCGAAACCCGAGGACTGCGCATCCCGCCTCGACCTTCTCGGCGACAGCCGCGAGCTCGCTGTCATTGAGGCCTGATGAACGCCGGCGCGAGCCCCCGATGGCGAAAGGCAGCGACGGTTGGCTGAGAACCGGTGCAATCACGGTGTCGTCGAGAAGCATGGCGAGGCCGAAACCGCCGGTGAAACACATCCCGACGAAGCCGACGCCGGGACCGCCATGGCGGGTGTGGAGATCGCAGGCAAGCGCCCGTAGCCAGTCGGTGGCGGGGGAGGAGTCCTGCGTAGCCAGCACATGGAATTCCCGACTCACACACGCCTTGGCGATGACCCGGATCGCCCGCCGAGGCGTCGACGGCGCACCGGGTGTGCCGAACAACGACGCGATCGCCACCGACATTCCGGCGGCGACGATCTCGTCGGCGAACGAAGCGACGGTCGGGGTGATCCCGGGGATCTCCGGCGCGACGAGGACACAGGGACCCGTGCCGCGATGAAAAACGTCGTGGGTGATGCCGTCGTGGGTGAAGGGCTCACAGTCGTACTGGGCGAGGGGCATGGCCGGCAATCGTGCCACACCCCCTGACGGGGAGAACTATTGCATTTCGGTTACGATTCGAGGGCTGTGTTCTGTGCTTCCCGCCGCCTTCGCTTGCTCGGTGCCGTGACGGCGCTCGCACTCGGCGGTGCTGTGGTGCCGGCTGCGGTCGCCCAGGACTCCGTCGACGACCTGCGCGACGCCCGCGAGGACGCCCGCCGAGACGCTGCCGAGGCGGCCGCTGCGATCGACGCCCTGGCCGCGGAAGATCGAGACCTCGTCGAGGCGCTTGCCGCCATCGATCGTCACATTGCGCTGCAGGAGTCCAAGGTCAGGGCAGCGGTCAGTGCCATCCAGGCTGCCGAGGATTCGGCTGAGGCCGCCGTCGAGCGAGCCGAGCTGCTCGATGAGCAGATTGCCGTGATCCGCCTTCGTCTTCGTGAACGAGCCGTCGATGCCTTCGTTGGCGGTGAAGCAGCCGCCCGGGACGAACTCGACACCGCCGACCTTCTTCAGTCCACCATCCGTCGCTCGCTTCTCGAACAAATCGTCGGCAACGAGTACGACCTCGTCGATCAGCTTCGGACAGCAATCGCCGAGCAAGAAGCCGCCGAGGCCGATGCCCAGCTGGCCCTTGCCGAAGCAGAGGCCGAACGTCGAGAACTGAACGACCGCCTCGCCGACCTCGAAGCCACACGAGAAGAGGCGGAGCGACTTCGTGCCGAGGTACAGGACCGAGTGGCCGAGTGGCAGACGATCAGTGACGAGATCGAAGCCGCTGACCGAGAGATCGCCGAGGAGATCCGACGGCTCGAAGAGGAGGCCCGTCGACTCGCCGAGGAACAGGCTCGCCAGGAAGCCGAAGCGCTCCGACTCGCACAGGAAGCGGCTCGTCGGGCAGCCGAGGCAGAAGCGGCGGCCAACCAGGGGGCCGACGGGACGGGTACGGACGGTACGTTCTCCCTCACCCATCGACCGGTCACCGGTGTCGTCACGAGCCCGTTCGGTGAGCGGGTTCATCCGATCTTCGGCACCGTCCGTAACCACTACGGGATCGACTTCAACGGGAACACCGGGGATCCGATTGTGGCTGCGGCGGGTGGTGTTGTCCTGTCCGCCGATTGGCGGACCGGCTATGGCAACACTGTCGTCGTCTCTCACGGCGGCGGCTTCACCACGCTGTACGCCCACATGAGCGAGATGCAGGTGACCGCCGGCGAGGAGGTCGTCGGCGGAGATCTGATCGGTTGGGTCGGCAACACCGGCTGGTCGACCGGCTCGCATCTCCATTTCGAAATCCGGGTCGATGGCGTTGCCGTCGACCCGGCGCTCTACCTGTAGGCGGACAACGAGGCTGCGCAAGGTTGGGTGGTCGTCGACGACGGCCTCAGTGCGGCGACCTACAGTCGCGAGGGATGGAGAACACCGAACGTCGAGGGCTTGTCGTGGCGTCTGCCGATGCCCACAGCCTGATTCACTTTTCGTTCCGTCCCGCCGTCGTCGTGGCCGTGGATCGGGGTCTCCACCCGGTCATGGAAAGGGGTTGGCGTCCCGACTGTGTCGTCGGCGACATGGATTCCGTCGACCCGGCGGTACTCGCAGCGGCCGAGAACAGCGGGGTGGTCGTCGAGCGCCACCCGATGACCAAGGACGAGAGCGATCTCGAACTGGGCCTGGCCGCAGCCAGACGGCTGGGCGTGACCGACGTTCACGTTGTCGCTCGTGATGGGGGACGACTCGATCACCAACTTGCCAACCTTGCCGTCCTCGCTTCCCCCCGGCTCGAACCCATGCGAGTGAGCGCAACGATCGGAGATCACCGTGTCTGGATCGTGCGGCGAAGTTTGGACCTGCACCTCGAGGTCGGGAGTCACCTCGCCATCCAGCCTGTCGGGGGATCGGCGACGGTCTCCACCGACGGTGTGGCGTTCCCGTTGGAGCAGGAGGTGCTGTCCGCCTTCGAGGCGCGCGGAATCGCCAACACCGTCATCGATGATCCGGTGCGGCTCGAGGTGACCGCAGGAGTCGTACTGGTGATCACCTCACCGCCCGAGCCGATGGGGTGATCAACGAGCCCACGCGAACCAGCGACTCTCTCGACGTTCGAGGCTGACGTCGAGATCGAAACAGCGGGAGAGGTTGTCGGCCGTGAGCACGTCGTCGATCGGACCCGATGCGGCGACTGCCCCTCGGCGCAGCATCAACACGTGGGTGAATCCATCGGGGATCTCCTCCACGTGATGGGTCACCAACACGATCGGCGCCACGGCAGGATCGGTGGCCAGATCGGTGAGCGAACGGACGAGCTCCTCGCGGCCGGCCAGATCGAGTGCCGCCGTCGGTTCATCGAGCAGGATCAAGCCAGGGTCGACCGACAACGCCCGGGCAAGCAGCACTCGCTGACGCTCTCCCGACGACAAGACACCGAACGTACGGTCGCGAAGATCGAGCGCCCCGATCCGTTCGAGCGCCGCGTCCGCCTCGGCATGGTCGGTGGCGGAGTACTCGTGCCACCACGGTTCGAGGGCTCCGTTGCGGGCAGTGACGACAACGTCGTGTGCGGTCAATCGGGGCCGAAGCTCGTTCGCCATCGCTGCACTCGCATACCCGACACGGATGCGGAGCGTTCGCACATCAGTGCGGCCGAGATCATGGCCAAGGAGCCGGATGTCGCCGCGCGACGGATGCAGCCACATCGACGCAATTCGGATCAGGGTCGTCTTCCCGCAGCCGTTGCTTCCCAACACGATCCACCGCTCGCCGGCCCTCACGGTCCAGTCGACACCTCGAAGGATCTGGTTGCCGTCGGTGGTTCGGTGCACACCTACCATCTCGAGCACCGGTTCGTTCACGCCGCACCCCCGTGCCGGACCCAGGTGTCGAACAGCGCTGCATACCGATCTCCCCGGGCGACGAGCTCGTCGTGTGTTCCCAACTCGACGATTCGACCGTCGTCGACCACTGCGATGCGATCGGCGCGGCGGGCCGTGGCCAGACGATGGGCGATGATGATCGCAGTGCGGCCTTCCAGCAGCACGTCCAGAGCCGCCTCGACTCGGGTTTCGGAGTGGAGATCGAGGTTGCTGGTGGCCTCGTCGAGAATCAGTACCCGGGGTCGGGCGACGAAGGCGCGGGCAAGCGCCAGCAGTTGCCGTTCGCCTGCCGAGAGGGATGCGCCGCGTTCATGGACCGGCGCGTCGAGCCCACCCAGCCGATCGATGACATCGTCGATACCGACCGCAGCGAGGGCGGCGAGGAGTTCGTCGGCGTCGGCGTCGGGACGGGCGAAGGCGACGTTGTCCCGCACGACACCGGCGAACAGGAACGGCTCCTGGGGCACGACACCGAGTTGGCGTCGGAGACTTGCGATCGAGACATCGCGCAGATCGTGCCCATCGATACGGACCGAGCCGTGCTCAGGGTCGTAGAAGCGGGTCAGCAGTTTTGCAATGGTCGACTTGCCTGATCCGGTTTCGCCGACGAACGCAACGGTTTCGCCCGGTGCGATCGTCAGTGACACGTCGTGGAGCACCGGTCGACCGGGTTCGTAGGAGAACGTCACACGGTCGAGTTCGAGGGCACCCTGGATAGGTGGGAGATTGATTGCATCGGGTTTCTCGACGATCGAGGGCTCGGTGCCGAGCAACTCGCGCAGCTTCACGATCGCAGCTCCACCCTGCTGGTAGCTGTTGTAGAGCTGCACCAGTGTTTGGATCGGCGCAAAGAACGAGGCGAGGAACAGGAGGAACGCTGCCATCTCGCCCACGGTGATTCGGCCGCTCGCTGTCATTGCACCACCGACCGCAAGCAGCGTTGCCTGGGTGCCGATCCCGATCATTTCGGTACCCGGGGCGTAGGTCGAGTTGGCGCGACTGGTGGTGATCTGGGCGTCGCGATGGCGACCCACCTCCCGGCGGTGGTCCACGAGGTTGCGGGCTCGTCGGTTGTGGGCGGCGATGACCCGGATACCGGCCAACGACTCCTGCAGGTGGGAGAGGAGGTCGGCGATGCGATCCCGCACCCGCAGATAACCGACCGACGAGACGTTCCGGAACCAGAAACTCAACGCAAGCGTCGGTGGCAGGGTGACGGCCAGTGTGACGATGGCGAGGAGTGGGTCGTAGACGAACAGGGCAACGGTGATCACCGCAAGGGTGAAGATCTGCACGAGCAGGTTGACGATGCCCTCCTGAAACAGGACGGAGAGTGCCTCGATGTCGGACGTCATTCGGGTGAGAAGAACACCGGCCTTCTCGTCGGTGTACCAGTCGAGTCCCTGGCGCTGCATGTGGCCGAACACGCGCAGTCGCAGTTGCTCGTTGAGGGACTCGCCGAGACGGCCGGTGAACGAGACCCGTGCCCACCCAAGTCCGGCCGCCACGACGACGGCACAGACATAGACGAGTGCCACGGTGACGACCACGCCTCGATCACCTCGACGCACCCCGTCGTCGATGCCGATCTGGGTCAGGATCGGTCCCAACTGCAGGGCAACGGTTTCGACGAGGACGAGTGAGATCGCCGCCAGCAGTCGCCACCGGTGAGGGCGAAGGAAGCGGGGAAGCGAGAACGGTTCTCGGTCCCACTCGTCAACCCGCCAGTCGACGCGAGGCACGTTGTGTTCGGGTTCGTGCTCGAGGACGTCTTCGACGCGGCGGCGAAGCTCGCCGGGTACGTCCGCTGCCGGCAGGCCGGCGGCAGCGTTCGACGCCATCGACGACGGGCCACCCATCGGTCCGCCGGTACCGCCGCCCATGGAGAACATCAGGCGGTCTCCTCGGCGGGTTCCACCGAGCCATCGGCAAGGATCGCGGCGTAGCGAGGGTTGGTGGCCAGCAACTCGTCGTGGGTACCGGTGGCCGCAACTCGACCGCCGTCGAGCAGGATCACGCGATCAGCGAGCGCAATCGTCGACAGTCGATGAGCGATCAGGATGGTTGTGCGGTCGGCTCGTCGTGCCTCGAGGGCCTGATGGATGCGTTCCTCGACGGCGACGTCGATTGCGCTGGTGGCATCGTCGAGGATCAGCACGGTCGGGTCTGCGAGGAGGGTACGGGCGATCGCCAGCCGCTGCCGCTGGCCGCCGGAGAGTGTGAGTCCGCGCTCGCCGACCTCGGTTGCCACGCCGTCGCGCAGTTCGGCGACGAACTCGCCGGCTGCGGCGTCGGCGATGGCAGCGTGCACTTCGTGATCGGGGGCATCGGGCCGGGCGAACGCCACGTTGTCGTGAATGCTGGCTGCGAACAGGAACGGGTCGTCGGTGACAGTGGCGACAGCGGTGCGAAGATCGCGCAGATCGAGGCTCCGGACGTCATGGCCGTCGACTCGCACAGCACCGTCGTCGACGTCGTAGAAGCGCGGGATCAACCGGGCGAGTGTCGATTTTCCGCTCCCGGTGGCGCCGACAATCGCCACCGATTCTCCCGGTTCGATGGTTGCCGTGAAGCCGTCGAGGACCGTCTCGCCCTCTCCCGTCGGGTAGGCGAAGCGGACAGTGTCGAACTCGATCCGGCCCACCGGTTTCGGGAGGCCCGTCGCGTCGGGCGGTGACACGATCGATGGCTCCTCGTCGAGGATGTCGAACACGCGTAGCGCCGCCGCTCCGGCGCGCTGCCACTGAATGAGGATGAAGCCCAGCATGCGAAACGGCGTCGACAGCAAGACGACATAGGTGCTGAACGCAACGAGGTCGCCGATCGCGATCGAGCCTTCGATCGCCTGAAGGCCGCCATAGAGCAGCACCAGCGCAAGGCCGAGGCGGGGGATGGACTCCATCCCTGGCGCATGTCGGGCACGGGGGTCGACGACCGCCGTGCCTGCCCAGCGCAGCCGACGAGCGCTGCGGGCCAGGTGCTGGACCTGCGTCGACTCCTGGTTGAAGGCCTTGACCACCCGAATGCCCTGAATGTTCTCGTCGACGATCGTGGCCAACTCCGCCTGCCGGGCGGTGACGACCCATTGCAGCGGAAAGATCTTGTTCCTGAGCCGAACGCCGACCCAGTAGACGAACGGCAGCGGGGCGATCGCCACGAGGGTGAGTGGGATGTCGACGAGGACCATCACGATGACGGCAAAGACGAACATCACGACTTGCATGGCGACGAGGGGACCGAAGGCGAACAGCAGTTGGATCGAACGAATGTCGGAGTTGGCTCGGCTGATGACCTGACCGCTCTGGGTTCGGTCCCAGAAATCGAACGAGAGCTCCGTGAGGCGCTCGTACATCAGGTTGCGAAGATCGTTCTCGATCCGCAGCGCCGAGCGGAACAACCCGAAGCGGTAGGTGAAACCGAAGACGAAGCGGACCACCGCCAAGATCGCCAGAACGACCACAAAGGTTGTGGGTGACTTTCCCTCTGCGACAGCGTCGATGCCGGCACCGAGCATGACCGGAACGGCGACTTGGGCGGCGATACCGATCATTCCGGCGCCGATCGATGCGAGGAACGTCCACTTCTGGACCATGACGATCGGCCAGATCCGTCCCAACCACCACAGCGAGCGATCGGGATCGACGCCTGCCCCCGGTCGTGGATAGTGCCGCTCGGTATCCGAGCCGGGAGGCGAATCGACGGACATCCGATCACCGTAGGGGTAGATTTCTTCCATGCACGAAACGGTTGGGGGCTTCTGATCGACACCGCCCTACGGCTCTTGGCTGCGCTCGGCCTCGTGGTCGCCAACGCTGGTTTCGTCGCCGCCGAGTTCGCACTCGTGGCGGTCGATCGCGCGCGGGTCGACGACCGAGCCGGTCAGGGCAGCGCGCGGGCTGCGCAGGTCCAGCGGCTCCTCGCTCGGCTGTCGTACCACCTGTCGGGGGCGCAGCTCGGCATCACGATCACATCGCTTGCGCTTGGCGCACTGGCCGAACCGGCCATTGCGCAGGTCATCGAGCCGTACCTCGGCGACACGTTCGGTGCGTCGTCGACTGGGGTGTCGATCGCCATTGCGCTCGTCGTCGCAACCGTGGTGCAAATGGTGTTCGGGGAACTCGTTCCCAAGTCGATTGCGACGACGAAGCCGGTCGAGACGTCCTTCGCACTCGCTCGACCGACTGCCGTGTACGGCGTCCTCGCTCGACCGCTCGTGGCTCTGCTCGACGAGATGGCCAATCGACTCACCCGGAAAGTGGGCGTGGAACCGGCGGACGAACTCGAAGCCACTCCTGATCGGGGAGAACTCGAACACCTCATCCGGTCGAGTGGTGAGGAAGGCACGCTCGATGCCGGTGAGGTCGAGCTGTTGACCCGGTCGATCCGGCTCGCCGACAAGTCGGCCGACGACGCGATGATCCCGCGGACCCGCGTGGTGGCGATCGACTCGATTGCGACCGTGCACGACCTCGTCACCGTCGCAGCGGACACCGGTCACAGCCGGTTCCCGGTCGTTGGTGAGGATCTCGACGACGTGCTCGGCGTGGTCCATGTGAAAGCAGTGCATGCGGTGCCGGTCGATGCGCGTCCCGACACCGCCGTGACCGACCTGATGGCGCCAGTTGTGGCGATCCCCGAGTCGCGTGATCTCGACGAACTCCTCGTCGATCTTCGGGAAGGTGGCCAGCAACTCGCCGTCGTGGTCGACGAGCACGGCGGAACCGCAGGCATCATCACGCTGGAGGACGTGCTCGAGGAGATCGTCGGCGAGATCGACGACGAGTACGACGCGCCCCCGACGATGCTGACGCGGGTCGAGGCCGTCGGCTCGACGGTGGTGCCCGGGTCGTTGCATCCCGATGAGGTCGCGGCTGCGACGGGATTCGACATGCCCGAGGGCGAGTACGAGACGCTGGCCGGCTTGGTGCTCGATCGGCTGGGCCATATCCCCGTCCCTGGGGAGATGGTGCGGGTCGATGGGTGGCGGCTCGAGGTCGTTGCCATGGATCGTCTGCGTGTCGCCACCGTTCGTCTGGTGGCTCCGAAATGACCGGTTGGTTCATGCTCGCTGCGCTGGGGCTGCTCGCAGCCAACGCATTCTTCGTGGCGGTCGAATTCGCGCTTCTGGCCAGCCGGGTGACCCGGCTCGAGCCGATGGCCGAGGACGGAACCGACAGACGGGCGGTGCTCGCACTCGAGTCGATCCGTGATCTCCAACCGCAGCTGGCCGGTGCGCAGCTCGGCATCACCATGTCCTCGCTCGGGCTCGGGTATGTCGCCGAGCCGACACTCGAGCATCTTCTCCATGATGCGATCGGCGGCATCTTCGACCTGCCGTCAGGGGTGACCCATACCCTGGCATTTCTGCTTGCGTTCACCGTTGTCGTCGTGATCCACATGGTGATCGGCGAAATGGTGCCGAAGAACATCGCGATCGCACTGCCGGAGCGGTCGGCCCGACTACTCGCACCGGTCCACAACGCCTACGTGACGGTATTTCGACCGGTCGTCTGGTTCCTGACCTGGGTGTCGAACGGCATCACGCGGTTGCTGGGAATGGAACCGGCTGACGAACTCAACACTGCGCTCACGGTCAACGAATTCCATCGCGTCATCGAGGGTGCAGTGGAGGAGGGCAAACTCGAAGCCGAGGAGCACGAGCTTTTGGCAGGTGCGCTCGATTTCCGGGCTCGGACCGCCGGATCGATCATGGTGCCTCGCCGGCGCCTCGTCACCGTGCCTCGCTCGACCTCGGTGGCCGAGATCGAGGCGCTCGTTGCTCGGGTCGGTCACAGCCGTATCCCCGTCACCGGTGTCAACCCCGACGATGTCGTCGGGTTCGTGCACAGCAAGGACCTGCTGCGGTTCGGGGCCGGCGAGCGAGGTGACCCCGTGCCGCTCGAGATGGTTCGACGCATGCTCATCGTCACGCCCGACCATTCGGTTCGAGACCTCATGCGATCGATGCGTCGTCTTCGTCGCCATATGGCACTGGTGCGCACCAACGAGGGACAGCTTCTCGGGATGGTGACCCTCGAAGACGTCCTCGAGGCGCTCGTCGGCGCTATCACCGACGAAACCGACGGCGGCGCTCGGGCGACGCCGGTCGACGCCTGACGCCTACGGTCGGCCCAGATCCGCGACAGTGGCGCCACTCGGCTCCAACCGGGGGCTTCGTTGCTGACCGCCCGGGGTGGCGAGCGTCATGGCAACAGCATCAAACTCCGACTGCGTGGAAGCCACCGTCGACGTGGATCATCGATCCGGTGGTCGCCGGGAACCAGTCCGACAGCAGCGCAACGGTCGAGCGGGCCACCGCAGAGGAGTCCTCCACGTTCCAGCCCAGCGGGGCACGGTCGTCCCACACGTCCTCGAACGCTTGGAACCCAGGAATCGACTTCGCCGCCATCGTCTTGACCGGACCGGCGGCGACCAGATTGCAGCGGATGCCCTGCGGCCCCAACTCGCGGGCGAGGTAGCGGTTGCAGGATTCGAGCGCAGCCTTGGCGACTCCCATCCAGTTGTAGGCGGGCCACGCAGTGGTGGCATCGAAATCGAGACCGACGATCGAGCCGCCGTCAGTCATCAGCGGCGCCACGGTCTCGGCCAGGGTCTTCAGCGAGTAGGCCGATATCTCGATCGCGACCTTGACGTCGTCCCACGTTGCGCCCATGAAATCCTCTCCGAGGCACGCCTCCGGGGCAAAGCCGATGGCGTGCAGGGCACCGTCGACCCGACCCCACGTCGAGGCGAGGGCTTCGTTGAGCGCCGGCACGTGATCGGGATCGGTGACGTCGAACTCGTACACCGCTGGCTCCGACGGCAGCTTGCGTGCCGTGCGTTGGGTGAGGCGCAGGCCGCGGCCCGCACCGGTCAAGATGATCTCGGCCCCTTCCTCCTGCGCTAGCTTTGCAACGCCGAATGCAAGACTGGCGTCGGTGAGCACGCCGGTGATGAGGATCTTCTTGCCGTCGAGAATGCCCACGGTGCTTTCGTCTCCTGAGGATGGGATCGGCTGGTTCGACCCACTCGTGTCACTGCACGTTACGGGCTGACGGGTACCGTCCACGCGATGCGGCTGTACGACACCGGAAGGGGTGAGATCGTCGACTTCGACCCGGGTCCGATCGTCACGATGTACGTGTGTGGCATCACGCCCTACGACGCCACCCATCTCGGGCACGCAGCCACGTATCTCACCTATGACGTGGTGCAGCGGCGGCTCATCGATCTTGGTCACCAGGTTCGCTACGTGCGCAACATCACCGACGTCGACGACGACATGCTTCGAGCCGCAGCGTTGCGTGATGTCCACTATCTCGACCTGGCATTCGGTGAGACGGCCCGCTTCGGTGACGACATGGCGGCACTCAATTGCCTTGCACCCTGGTCCGAACCTCGGGCAAGTGGAGCCATTCCGAATATTCGTGGCCTGATCGACACGCTGCTCACCGGCGGGGCGGCGTACCAGGTCGACAGCACCGTCTTCTTCGACACCAGCACCCCTGCCGACTTCGGTGCACTCGCCGGTGTCGGCTTCGAACGGATGCATGAGATCCTCGGTGCGTGGGGCGAAAAGCCCGACGATCCTCGGAAGCGCAATCCACTCGACTTCGTGCTGTGGCAGCCGTCAGCGGCCGGCGAACCGTCGTGGGACGCCCGCTGGGGGACGGGACGCCCCGGCTGGCATGTGGAGTGCTCGGCGATCGCGCTGCGCGAGCTCGGGCCCACCATCGACCTTCATGGCGGAGGGATCGATCTGCTGTACCCCCACCACGAGTCGGTTCGCGTGCAATGCGAGGCGGCAACCGGAACGACCTTCGTGCGCCATTGGCTCCACCAGGCGATGGTGCATTGCAACGGTCGCAAGATGTCCAAGTCGGACGGGAATCTGATCTTCGTGCACGAATTGCGGCAGCGGTACGAACCTGCCGCAATCCGACTGGCGCTTTCGATCCATCACTATCGCCGGCCGTGGAATTGGACCGACACCCTGCTGCCCGAAGCCGAGGAACGGCTCGCACGGTGGCGGTCGGCAGGCGCGGGTGAGGCGGCGCTCGCTGCGGTTCGTGCCGCACTTGACAACGACCTCGACGTGCCGACCGCCATCAGCGCCATCGATCGTGCCGCCGCCGAGGGTGGGGGCGTCGACCAGGCTGCTGCGCTTATCGGCGTGGCGCTCTGATCACGACGGAAGAACCGCCGTCGGTCGTGGGGCGCGCCGGTAGTCTGGGTCCCCATGTCCGATGTGATCTCCGTAGTGCTGCCCGACGGCTCCCGCCGCGAACTCCCGGCCGGTGCGACGACGTTGACCCTTGCCGAATCGATCGGACCTCGACTTGCTTCCGATGCGATCATCGGTGTGGTCGACGGCCTCGAGGTCGACGTGAACGTTCCGCTCACCGACGGCGCCGCCGTCGAGATCGTGACGTCGTCGAGTGAGCGTGGTCTGCGCACCATTCGCCATTCGACCGCCCATGTGATGGCGCAGGCGATCCTCGATCTCTACCCGGGAGCACAGCTGGCGATCGGCCCGCCGATCGAGTTCGGGTTCTACTACGACGTCGAGTTGCCGGACGGCAAGACGCTCAGCGACGACGACCTCGAGCACATCGAGGCTCGGATGACCGAGATCGTTGCCGCCGACCAAGCCTTCGTGCGTCACGAGCTGCCCGCATCGGAGGCGGCCGCGTTCTTCGCCGACGAGCCGTACAAGGCCGAGATCATCGAGCGGGTGATCAGCGGCGCGGCCAGTGGGGAGGACGCAGGCGAGATCGGCGGAGGCGACTCGATCAGCTACTACAGCAACGGCCCGGTGGGTGAGGAGGGGACATTCCGCGACATGTGCACCGGTCCCCACGTTCCGTCGACCGGGCGACTTGCGCATTTCAAACTGCAGTCCGTTGCGGGTGCCTACTGGCGAGGCGATGTCACCCGTCCGATGCTGCAACGCATCTACGGCACCGCCTGGGATTCGAAGAAAGCACTCCGGGCCCATCTGCAGATGTTGGCCGAAGCGGAGAAGCGCGATCATCGCCGCCTCGCCGCCGAACTCGATCTTGTCAGCTGGCCCGATGAACTCGGCCCCGGCCTCGCCGTGTGGCATCCCAAAGGGGCACTGATCCGGAAGATCATGGAGGACTACTCACGCGATCGTCATGAGCACGGTGGCTATGAGTTCGTCGTCTCCCCTCACATCGCAAAGTCGGTGCTGTGGGAGACCTCCGGTCACCTCGACTTCTACGCCGACGGCATGTATCCGCCCATGGAGATGGATGGCGCGACCTACTACCCGAAGCCGATGAACTGCCCGTTCCACGTCATGATCTACCGCTCGCGGCAGCGGAGCTATCGCGAACTCCCGCTCCGGATGTTCGAGTTGGGGGCGGTGTACCGCTATGAGTTGTCCGGAGCAGTCCACGGTCTCATGCGCAGCCGAGGCTTCACACAGGACGACAGCCACATCTTCACCACCCAGGAAGCCATTCAGAGCGAATTGGCCTCGCTGCTCGACTTCGTCCTGTCGGTCCTGCGGGCGTTCGGCTTCGACGACTTTCAGGCAAAGCTCTCGACTCGCCCGCCGGTGAAGTCGGTCGGCGACGACGCCCTGTGGGACGAAGCAACCGCCGGCTTGCGCGCCGCACTCGACACACAGGGTCTGGACTACGTCGTCGACGAGGGAGGCGGAGCGTTCTACGGTCCCAAGATCGACGTCGACGTGAAAGATGCGATCGGTCGTGCCTGGCAGTTGTCGACGATTCAGCTCGACTTCAATTTGCCGGAGCATTTCGATCTCGAATACGTGGCCAGTGATGGCAGCCGCAAACGGCCCGTCATGATCCATCGTGCGTTGATGGGCTCGATCGAGCGATTCTTCGGTGTGCTGATCGAGCACTACGCTGGGGCGTTCCCGGCGTGGCTTGCGCCGACGCAGGTGCGCGTGCTGCCGGTGGCCGACGTCCATCAGCCCTATGCCGACGGCCTCGTGGCCGACATGCGTGAGGCCGGCTTTCGGGTTGACACCGTCGGTGCTGTCGAACCGCTGGGCAAACGGGTTCGCAACGGCAAGGTCGAGAAGGTGCCCTACGTCCTTGTGGTTGGCGACGACGATGTCGCCAACGGCACGGTCGGCGTCAATCGTCGCGGTGAGGACACCCCGGAGCGTGATGTGACGGTCGCCGCATTCGTCGAAGCACTCCGGGTCGAGGTGGACGAGAAGCGGTGATGGCGTGAGCCTCGAACAGCTCTGGGCTGGTTGGCGTCTTCGTTACATCGAAGGTGCCGATGGTACAGAGGACAAGCGCTCTTCCTCCCGATCCGAGAGCCTGACCCTCTTCGAGGCGATCTTCCGATCCGATCTCCCCGACGACGAGCGCTATGTGCTCTGGACCGGCGAAACCTGCTTTGCCCTGCTCAATGCGTTCCCCTACACGAATGGTCACCTGATGGTGCTTCCGCAGCGTGGGGTGGCGTCGCTCGACGGCCTCACCGACGATGAGTACACCGAGCTCTGGACCGGCGTGCGGTCTGCAACGCACGCAGTGCAGGCGGCGTACGAGCCCGAGGGCATCAATGTCGGGCTCAACCTCGGGCGCGGGGCAGGTGCCGGCGTGCCCGACCACCTGCACGTGCACGTGCTTCCGCGCTGGGGCGGTGACACGAACTTCATGACCACCGTTGCCAATACCCGGGTCTTGCCCGAGTCGCTCGGTGACTCCTGGCGACGTCTTTCCGAAGCTTGGCCCGCATAACCTGATCGTATGGCTGAGATCGACGAGGGCGACTTCCGCGACGAGCTGCCGGCTGACCTCGATCCGTCGCAAGTCACGGCGCCGTACCTCTTTCCCAACAACAGTCGGCGCAGGATCCCGGCGGTGCTCTACACGTTGGTCGGACTCGGTTGCCTGGTGCTCTGGTGGGCAGCCGGCGACCAGGCAGTCTTGGTCAACCGGGGCGTCGCCGTCGCCGGCGTAGTGCTGATCGTCATTGCGCTGTACCACTGGCAGGGCGCATGGGATCTCGCATTCGACGAAGAACATGCGCTCGGTGCGGCGGCCGAGGCGGTTGGCTTTCCCGCCGGTCATGCGTCTGCTCAGCTCGGCTGGCGAGGTCTGCGCAGCAGGCCGACCTGGCGGATCCTGCTCTACAGCAACGAGGCGGTCCCCGAGAGTCGGGGCCTTGTGATGGTCGACGGCGTCGATGGCGAGATCATCGACCAGTTCGTCGAGAAGAACCCCGAGGACTGGACGAGCTACCAGGGCTGATCCACTCGCTCGGGTCGGGAGTGTCGACTCGTGTCGAGTCCGCCCGCCGTACTCGGGGAGGTGCGCGGTCGGCTGCTAGCATGGCTCGGTACCCCACCCGGGAGTTGTCTCATGTTCGACGGCAACCTGCGCGAACAGGTCGACAGAGGGCTCGTGCCCATCGGTCGCAGTCTCGTCAAGACGGGCATCACGCCCAACGTCATCACCATCATCGGCATCGTCATGAGTTGTGTCGCCGCCGTCACCATCGGAGCGGGGTACCTCCGTCTCGGGTTCCTCTTCCTGCTGCTCACCGGTATTCCCGACGCTCTCGACGGTGCAGTTGCTCGGGCCGCCGGCACCGGGTCCAAACGCGGCGCCTACTTCGACTCGGTCTCCGATCGCCTGACCGACGGCATGCTCTTCGGCGGCGTTGCGTGGTATCTGGCCAGCAACGAGCCGGGCCGCATCATGATGTTGCCCGTCGCCATCATGGGCCTCGCCATGTTCATCTCGTACCAGCGGGCCAAAGCCGAGTCGCTCGGGTGGGACGCCAAGGGCGGGATCATGGAACGCGCCGAGCGGATCATCGTGCTCGCCTTCGCCCTGTTGTTCCCCGAACTGCTCATCCCGACCCTGTGGGTGATGCTGGTACTCACCACGATCACCGCCGCCCAACGATTCGCAAAGGTCTGGAAGCAGGCATCGGTCGATGCGCCCGTCCCGCCGAGCAGGCAGCGTCGAATCCCTCGTCGTCAGCGCGCCTCGGAGCCGCAATGGCGACAGCGCATGCAGGCCCGCAGGGCGGCTCGCCAGAGCTGATCGATCCGGCGAACGCTTCCTGATCGCGATGGTCGGTGTCGGTGCGTACAAGGCGGGTGCCTTCCTCGCCCGCCGTGTCCCGGATGGCGTTGCCACGGCAGCGGCGCGACTGGGGGGCTTCGGTGCGGGGATGCTCGCCGGTGACGCAGGCACGATCGTCGGGCGCAACCTCGAGCGGGTCTACGGACGCGAGTTGGGATCGGCTGAGAAGCGTCGAAAGATCGCCGAGACCTTCGAGTGGTACAGCCGGTACTACGTCGAGAGTTTCCGCCTCCCCGCGGTCGGGGTCGAGGAACTCGACCGGGGCTTCTCCTACGACGGCGTCGATACGATCGAGAAACACTGTGGTCCGGGAAAGAGCGGGGCGATCCTGGCTCTTCCCCACCTCGGAACCTGGGAGTGGGCTGCATTCTGGCTCGCTCGGGTGATTGATGTGAAGGTGACTGCGATCGTCGAGCCGCTGCAACCTCCGGAGCTGTTCGATTGGTTCGTCGGTCTGCGCGAATCGCTCGGAATGGAGATCCATCCGCTTGGTCCGAACGCCTTCAGGCAGATCCTTGCCGCGCTGAAACAGGGCCATCTGGTGTGTTTGCTGTGCGATCGGGACCTGCAGGGGAGCGGTGTTCCTGTCACCTTCTTCGGAGAGAGAACGACTCTTCCGGCCGGGCCCGCAACCTTGGCACTTCGCACAGGGGTGCCCCTGATGCCATCTGCGGTCTACTGGCGCAGCAGTGCGCGGCACGGTCTGTGCGGGCGTCCCCTCCAGATCGAACGAACGGGTCGACTGCGCGATGACGTGCAGCGCGTCACGCAGATGATCGCCGACGATTTCGAGATGTTGATCCGGCAGGCACCCGAACAATGGCACCTGCTGAACCCCAACTGGCCGAGCGACTACGAGGCGCTCGGTCGCGAGATTCCCGAGCATCTGCAAGGCCTGGGCGGGGGGAGATAGGCGATGCGGATCGGGATCATCTGCCCGTACAGCCTCACCGTGCCCGGCGGGGTGCAGATGCAGGTCCTCGGCCTTGCCCGTGCGCTGCGCCGGCACGGCGAGCGCGTGCGGGTGCTCGCCCCATGTGACGGGCCACCGCCCGACGCAGGCGTCACGCCACTCGGCAACAGCCTTCCGACCGCTGCGAACGGATCGATCGCACCGATCGCGCCCGACCCAGCCGCGCAATTGCGCGCAGTGCGAGCCATGCGCGACGAGGACTTCGACGTCATCCACATCCACGAGCCGCTTTCGCCGGGACCGAATCACACCGCGCTGCTCTTGCGGCCCGCGCCAATCATCGGGACCTTCCATGCAGCCGGCGGCAGCCTCGCCTACGACCTCATGCAGCGTGGAGTGCGGTTTCTCGCCGGTCGACTCGACGACCGGGTGGCGGTGTCCGAAGACGCCCGAAAGATGGCTGAGGAAGCGCTCGGCGGCACCTACGACCTCGTGTTCAATGGGGTGGAACTCGCCCGCTTCTCGGCAGGGCAGCCGCACCCCACCACCGGTCCGACGATCCTCTTCCTCGGCCGCCACGAGCCCCGCAAAGGGCTTCGGGTGTTGCTCGATGCCATGGTCGACCTTCCATCCGACACCCGTCTGTGGATCGCAGGGGACGGCCACGAGACTGCCGAACTCAAACAGCGCTACGCGGGTGACAGTCGACTCGAATGGTTGGGAACGATCAGCGAAAGCGAAAAAGTCGCCCGTCTCCAGGGCGCCGACGTGTTCTGTGCCCCCTCGTTGCACGGCGAATCGTTCGGCATCGTGCTTCTCGAGGCCATGGCGGCGGGTACTGCGGTGGTGGCCGGAGACATTCCGGGCTACGCCAACGTCGCTCGCCACGGACGTGACGCCCTGTTGGTGCCGCCGAACGACGCTCGCTCGCTCGCCGACGCGATTCGACTCGCCTTGAACGATGCAGCACAACGGGAGCGACTGATCGACTCGGGCCTCAAGCGGGCGGAGGAGTTCTCGATGGCGCGGCTGGCCGAGGTGTACTTGGCCCGCTACGAGCGTCTCATCGCCCAGGCAGCCGTCTGATCGCGGGCTTCCCGAGCGTTCTGGTTCGGTACAGTGATGGTCGCAGCGGTGATCACCGCCATTCGGAGGTCGTACCCAACATGATCATCTTCCTGGTTCTGCTCGGCATCGTGTTGCTGCTGGTCGTTTGGGTGATCAGCCTCTACAACAACCTCGTGAAGCTTCGGAACCGTATCGAGAACGCATGGGCGCAGATCGATGTGCAACTGAAGCGCCGTTGGGATCTGATCCCCAACCTGGTCGAGACCGTCAAGGGATATGCGGATCACGAACGGGAGACGCTTGAGGCGGTCATCGAGGCCCGCAACGCAGCAACCTCTGCGTCGGGGCCCCAGGAGTCCGCCGCCAACGAGAACATCCTCAGCGGTGCCTTGCGTCAGTTGTTCGCGGTCAGCGAGGCGTACCCGGATCTGAAGGCGAACCAGAACTTCCTCGAGTTGCAGGAAGAACTCACCGGTACCGAGGGTCGTATCGCCTACGCCCGCCAGCACTACAACGATCAGGTGCTGAAGTACAACACGGCGATCGAGACCTTCCCGGCGGTGGTGATTGCCGGAGCGCTGCGCTTCACCGAGCGCGAGTACTTCGAAGCCGACGACGAATCGCGCGGCACCGTGTCCGTCGAATTCTGAGCCGAGCTCCTGATCAAGCGAAAGGTCGCCTGATGCCCTCCGTGTCTGCCCCAGCGATCGCGTCGATCCCCGCCTTCCTCGTGGGGATCGTGGTGCTGCTTGTGCTCGTTTCCGTCGACCTGATCGTCGCGCTCGCCGCCGCGGTCGGATTGGCTGCCCTCACCCTGGCGTTGGTGCAGCGAACCGCTACCAGTCGTGTGCTCTCGTCGCTCGCTGCCGAGCAACTCGACGACGGTGTGGCGCCGCGCCTCGAGAGCCTGGTCGAGTCGATCTGTGCCAGCCATGGCATCAACGAACCATCCCTGTACCTCGCGAAGACGTCGGCCGTGGACGCTGCGGTCGTCGGCCGCTCCGACGACACCCGTCTCGTCGTCACCCAGGGTCTGCTCGATCGGCTCGATCGACTCGAACTCGAAGCAGTCGTCGCGCGTCAGCTCTCGATGTTCGGCTCCGGTGTGTTCTCCGGGACCGTGCTCGCCTCGGTCGGCAGCCTGCTCGGCCCGCTCGGGGGCCGCCTCCGTGCACGATTGCTCGACGGTCGCCGGTTCGTGATCGCCGATTTCGATGCCGTGGGAGTGACCAGGTATCCACCTGCACTCGCCTCCGCGTTCTCCAAGGCGTTGGAAAGTGCTCGCGTGACGCATCGGGCGGCCTCTGATCACCTGTGGATGATCGGAAGCGGAACCGATCCCGTTCAGCCCGATCTCGCTGAACGGGTCGATGCGCTGCTGGAACTGTGACGGTGGCGCCGCATCGGCATCGTTTCGTCCTGTTGTCGATGGCTCTCGCCCTCGCAGCGGCATCGTGCGGAGCCGAGGACGACGGTGCTGTCGACGAGCAAGGCCAACGCAACGATGCCCCGGGGCTCGAGCAATCCGACGGTGAGGACCGACCCTCGAACGCTGATGAGCCGACGGAGTCGGCAGAACCACCGTCTCGCATCGAGCCTGGTCCCAAGGCCACCCTCACCGGGCTTGCGGCTGATGCATCGCTTGCATCGACCCCTGCAGTCGTCGTGAAGATTTCCAACAACGATGATCGGAGTGTCGCAGCGCTGATCGGAATCGACCGCGCCGACATCGTGATCGAGGAGCGGATCGAAGATCGAGCGACACGCTTCGCTGCAATATTTCACTCCGACCTTCCTGCATTGGTCGGCCCGGTGCGCTCGGCCCGAACCACCGATGTCGATCTCATGCGCAATCTCGGCTCGCCGATCCTCGTCTTCTCCGGCGCCAACATTTCGGTCCTCAGCGAGATACGGGACCTTTCACGCGACGGTGGCGTCGTGCCCGTCGTCAACGACGACTCCGAGACCTACCACTACCGCGACGGCGACTACTCGGCGCCCGACAATCTGTTCACCGATGTGGTCCTCGTCGGTGCGGATTTCGCCGAGGCTGCCGGTGCTGCCATGCCGATACTGGCCTTTCGCACCAACGAATCCGACACCCGTTCAGCGAGCATCGATGGCACGGGGGTGACCATCGAGGGTCGCGACGTCGTGAGCTTCGTCCATCACGGCGTCCTTGGGTACGTCCGCGTGCAGGACGGTGCTGTCCACCTCACTCGCGATGGCGTACCGCTCACCGCCACCAACGTCGTGGTGATGGAGGTCGACTACGTCACCAACGCCGACGATGCCCAGTCGGTCGATGCGGTCACCACCGGAACCGGCCTTGTCAACGTATTGATCGACGGCCGACGGTGGGAGGGAACCTGGGTGCGCGAATCGGCGGAGGAGTCGTACTCGTTCTTCGATCGCAACGGGGTGGAGGTCGTGCTCGAACCAGGAACGACCTGGTTGACCCTTGTGCCGAAGGGCGCCTACCGCTTCGAAGTGGAGGCCGAGATCGTCGGTCTCGTAGCCGGGGGCGCCGGATAGAGTTTTGAGCATGACCGAGACGAATCGTGCAACTGGTAGCCCCCTCGTCAAGCGGGGCCTCGCCGAGATGCTCAAGGGTGGCGTCATCATGGATGTTGTCAACCCTGAACAGGCCCGCGTCGCTGAAGATGCCGGTGCTGTGGCCGTGATGGCGCTGGAGCGAGTGCCCTCCGACATCCGCAAGGACGGTGGCGTGTCCCGCATGTCCGACCCCGAGATGATCAGTGGCATCCAGGCAACGGTGTCGATCCCGGTGATGGCCAAAGCTCGCATCGGTCACTTCGCCGAGGCGCAGATCCTGCAGGCGCTCGATGTCGATTACATCGACGAGTCCGAGGTGCTCACCCCGGCCGACGAAACCCACCACATCGACAAATGGGCGTTCGACGTACCGTTCGTGTGCGGGGCAACGAACCTCGGCGAAGCGCTGCGTCGCATCAGCGAGGGTGCATGCATGATTCGCTCGAAAGGTGAGGCCGGGACCGGAAACGTCGTCGAAGCGGTCCGTCACATTCGCTCGATCGTCGGTGACATCAAGAAGATCGGTCAGGCTGACGAAGCCGAGTTGTTCGAGTGGGCCAAGCAACTCCGGGCCCCGCTGCCGCTCGTGCAGGAGATTGCCGAGACTGGCGAACTGCCCGTCCCGCTGTTTTGTGCCGGGGGCCTGTCGACGCCTGCCGACGCATCGCTTGTCATGCAACTCGGTGCGCAGGCGGTGTTCGTCGGTTCGGGCATCTTCAAGTCCGATGAGCCAGCGAAGATGGCGGCGGCCATCGTCGAGGCCGCAACGCACTATCAGGACCCGGATATTCTCGTGAAAGTCTCGACCGGTCTCGGCGATGCCATGAAAGGCCTCGAGATCGCCACGCTCGAGACGAAGCTCGCCGAGCGGGGTTGGTGAGTCGCACCGTCGGCGTCCTCGCCCTGCAGGGGGCGTTTGCCGCGCACAGTGCGGTTCTTCGATCGCTCGGCATCGACACGGTCGAGGTGCGGACTGCCGAGCAGCTTGCCTGTGTCGACGCGCTTGTCCTTCCCGGTGGCGAATCGACCACCATGTCGATGCTGCTGGAGAGGTTCGGAGTGCTCGAACCCCTCCGCAGTCGGATTCACGACGATCGACTCCCCGTTCTCGGTACGTGCGCGGGATTGATTCTTCTCGCCGACGAGATTCTCGACGGCCGTGCCGATCAGCACTGCCTCAAGGCGCTGCCGCTTTCGGCGCGTCGCAACGGATACGGGCGCCAGCTCGCCAGCTTCGAGACCGACCTCGACATCATCGGCCTCGACGCGCCGTTCCACGGCATCTTCATCCGGGCTCCGATCGTGGAACGCATCGGCGATGCGGTGGAGGTTCTCGCCGAGGTCGATGGCCAACCCGTACTGTGCCGTTACGAGGGCGTTACGGTGGCGTCATTCCACCCTGAGTTGGCGGGTGATGCCCGACTGCACAGGCAGTGGTTGAGCGACGCCGGTCTGATCACGGGCTAGCGCCGAATCGAGTCGAGGAGGACGTCCCACATGAGCGGTCATTCCAAGTGGGCAACCATCAAGCACAAGAAGGGCGCTGCCGACGTCAAGCGGGGGAAGCTCTTCGCAAAGCTGATCAAACAGGTCGAGGTGGCAGCGCGGACCGGTGGTGGCGACCCCGATTCCAACCCCACCTTGCGAACGATGTTCCAGAAGGCGCGCGACAACTCGGTACCGCTCGACACGATCGAGCGGGCGGTCAAGCGGGGCACCGGCGAGCTGGAGGGGGTCAACTACGAGACGATCACCTATGAGGGATACGCGCCCGGTGGGATCGCACTCCTCATCGAATGTCTCACCGACAACCGGAACCGCACATCGGGTGACGTGCGTTCCACGCTGTCGAAAAACGGTGGGTCGCTCGCCGAACCCGGTGCTGTGTCGTGGCAGTTCGAACGCAAGGGTGTTGTGCTCGTGCCGACCTCGGTTGACGAGGACGAGGTGATGCTCGCTGCTCTCGATGCCGGCGCCGAAGACATCGTCGACGAAGGCGAGATGTGGCGAGTCACCACCCCGCCATCGGAGCTCCCCGTGGTCAGGGAGGCGCTCGAGGCAGCAGGTATTGCCGTGGAATCCGCCGATCTGGCGATGCTGCCGACATCGACAGTCGAGGTGACCGATGTCGGGGCGGTCAAGCAACTCCTGAAGTTGATGGACCTGCTCGACGACCTCGACGACGTCCAGGATGTCCACGGCAACATGGACGTTGCCGACGAACTGATGGACGAAGCCTCAGCCTGATCCTGTCTCCCCGGGGGTCGACCGGTGATCGGACCCGGTGTTCAGACCCCGTCGGCCACGCCGAGGAGGCGCTGACGTTTGACTCCCCGCATACCGCGCCAGGTCGAGGTGATGCCGATGCTCCAGGCGATCGCACCGATCATGACGGTTGTGGTCGTCGTTCCGTAGAGCGCTCCTGACGCCTGGGCATACGAGATTGCGATCAACGGCAGGGTGATGAGGCCCGATGCCTGCTGGGCAGCGGCCGTCGACTTCACCTTGCCGGAGAGACGGAGCACGAGTGACAGTCCGATCAGCAAAAAGCCGGGGAGGACCCACAACATCAGTAGCCACCATTGCTGGGTCGGGAAGAACCAACCACCGACCTCGGGGCCGACGATCAGGTTCACGATCAACGAGTAGGCCGTGAAGCCGACCATCGTCGTGAAGTAGCCGGGGACGAGCGATGCCATCAGCTTTCCGAGGTAGATCTCGCTCGTGCTGGCGGGGGAGTGGGCGAGGAACTCGCCAGTGCCCCGCTCTCGTTCACCGACCAGAGATGCGGCGCCGACCGCTGTCGAGATCGTGAGCGGAACGACAACGGCCATCGGCGCAAAAAGGAACACCGCAAGGGCATAGGAGGTTCGCCCCTGCGGGGTATCTCCCTGGATCTGTTCCTGCGCCTGCGGTGGAAGGACCTCGAGGGTCTCCGCCACGTTCTGGACCGCTGGATTGTCGCCAAGACTGGCGATCGACAGCAGCAGCACCAGCGGCACTACCACGAAGAAGATGCTGCCGAGAATGCCCATCGGCATCCAGAAGTCCTTCGCCAGAACCAACTGCTTGACGTCGGTGCGGGCCACGGTGAACGTTCGGTGCCAGTTCATCGGGTCACCTTCTCTCGGTCGGACTCGGTGTGAGCTGCCGCCGCTTCACCCTCCGAGAGGTCGCGGGTCGATCGGCGGACTGCGAAGTAGAGCTCCTCGAGCGAGGGCTCGTGAGGGACGATCTTGCGGATGCGGCAGCCAGTCGCGATCAGTCTTGCCACGACGTCGGGGGTGACCGCCGGGTGGTCGAGCACCACGCGGGCCTCCGGGCCCCGGCCGCCTTCACTCGTGGGTTCGATCCGCCGAACACCTGGGAGTTCCGCAAGGTCCTTGAATGGCGCAACAGAGGCGGGATCGTGTTCGACGGCGATGAGCACCGAGTCTTCCGGCCAGTACTGTCGGACCAGTTCGGCTGGCGCACCTGCGACGAGGTCGGTGCCAGCTTCGAGCACCACGATGTGGTCGGCGAGACCCTCTGCCTCGACGAGGTGATGGGTGCACATCACGACCGTGTGGCCGTCGGCGGTCATTTCTCGGATCAACCCGAGCACGGCTTGGGCCGACTCGGGATCGAGACCCGAGGTCGGTTCGTCGAACAGCAACAGGCGCGGCTCGTGCAGCACCGAGCGGGCCAGCGCAAGTCGTGTCTTCATACCGGTGGAGTAGCCACCGACCTGCTCGTCGAGGGCGTGCTCGATCCCGAACCGTTCGGCCGAGGCCATCACCCGAGCAGCGATGTTCGCCTTGTTGACGCCGTGGAGCTCGGCGGCATACACGAGGTTGTCCCAACCGCTGAGCCGGTCGTAGAGCGCCGGTTTGGCCGACACGACACCGCAATCGCGACGTACCGCTTCACCGTCGGTGTTGGGGTCGAACCCCAGGGCGCGAATCGAACCGGAATCGGGACTCATCGCTCCGGTGATGCATCGGATCGCCGTCGTCTTGCCGGCACCGTTCGGGCCGAGCAGGACCGTGATGGTGCCCTGCGGTGCAACCACGGTGAGATCGCAGAGCGCCGGTTTGTCGTTGAACGACTTGAAAACGCCGTGCAGGGCAACGGCCGGAGTGTGGAGCGACATGGTCACGCTTGTTCATCGGCTGCCACCACCGATTCTTGATGGTCGGATAGAGTCGTACATGTGTTCGTTCTTGGGATCGACCCAGGTCTTTCGCGGTGCGGCTACGGCTGCATCGAACATGGGCGTTCGCCTCGTGCTGTTGCCGCAGGTGTGATCCGAACGGATCCAGGGGTCGATCTGCCCCAGCGCCTCGCCGAACTCCAATGCGAGGTTCGCTCGCTGATCGCCGATCTCCGACCTCAAGTGGTGGCGATCGAGCGCGTCCTGTTCCAGCAGAACGTCAGTACTGCGATGGGGGTCGGGATGGCTTGCGGGATCGTCATGGCCGAGGCGGTTGCCGCCGAGTGCGACGTGGCCGAGTACTCGCCCAACGAGATCAAGCAAGCCGTCGCCGGGTACGGCGCGGCCGGCAAGCACGAGGTCGGTCAGATGGTCCAGACCCTTCTCGGTTTGCCCAAACGTCTGTCGCCGGCCGATGCCGCCGATGCTGCCGCTGTTGCACTCTGTCATCTGGCGCACGTTCCCGGTCGTTCTGCACGGGCCCGAGTGTCCGGAGTGTCCGCATGATCGGTTCGCTCCGAGGGCGACTGCTCGACCGCGGCCCCGACGGGGAACTCCTCATCGAAGTGGCCGGGGTCGGCTACCGGGTGTCGGTCACCCCATCGACGGCAATGTCGATCGGAGAGGTCGACGCCGACGTCTTCGTCCATACCATGCATGCCGTTCGTGAAGACAGCGAGACGCTGTACGGCTTCGCCACCATCCACGAACGCCGCGTCTTCGAATCGCTCATCTCGGCGCACGGGGTCGGTCCTGCGCTCGGCCTCGCCATCTTGTCGGTGCACGGTCCCGATGCACTGAGACGAGCGGTCGCCGAGGACGACATCGCCTCGCTGTGTCTCGTGCCCGGTGTTGGAAAGAAGACTGCGGCTCGTCTCGTGATGGAGTTGAAGTCGAAACTCGATCTCCCCGATGTCGACAGCGTCGTGCATGCGGCCGACGGTGGAACGGCGGTGTCGGGGACGGGCGCGCGTGCTGATGTCCGCACTGCCCTCGAAGGCCTGGGCTATGCCACCGACGAGATTCATGCTGTCCTGGTCGACTTGCCGGCCGATGGCGAGACCAGTGATCTCCTCAAAGACGCACTACGCCGGCTGGCGTCCGGCGTCTGAGCTCGATGGTCTGCTAGGGATTCATCGTGGCCCGCGAAGAGCTGCTCTCTCCTTCCGAAGAACCCGACGACGTGGCCGTGCTGCTCGACGTGCCGGGCCTTCGGCCCCGCACGCTCGCCGAATTCGTCGGGCAGCAGGAACTGAAAGGTCACCTCGGCGTCATGCTCGGAGCCGCTGCGCGCCGGCGAGAGGCGGCCGACCATCTGCTCTTCGCCGGTCCCCCTGGCCTGGGAAAGACGACACTGGCCAACATCATCGCCGCCGAAATGGGAACCAACCTGCAGATCACCTCCGGACCGGCGCTCGAGCGAGCTGGCGATCTGGCCTCGATCCTGTCCAAACTCGAGGACGGCGACGTGCTGTTCATCGACGAGATCCACCGCCTCCCTCGCCCCGTGGAGGAAGTGCTGTATCCCGCAATGGAAGATTTCCGAATCGATATCGTGCTCGGGAAGGGTCCAGCAGCGCGGTCGATTCCCCTCGATCTGGCGCGGTTCACGCTCGTGGGTGCCACGACTCGGACCGGCTTGATCACTGGCCCGCTTCGCGACCGGTTCGGGCTGGTCGCCCGCCTCGACTACTACGAGGTCGCTGATCTCCAGTCGATCGCGATGCGGGCCGCTGGGATCCTCGGGGTCGATATCGACGACGGTGGCGCCTTCGAGATCGCCCGACGTTCGAGAGGTACACCTCGGATCGCAAATCGACTCCTCCGGCAGGTCCGTGATTATGCCGATGTCGAACGCGACGGCCATGTCGACGCTCGGGTTGCGTCGGACGGTCTCGCCTTCTTCGGTGTCGATGAGCTCGGTCTCGACAAGGCGAGCCGAGCTGTCATCGAGAGTGTCTGCAAACGGTTCGGCGGTGGTCCCGTCGGCCTCTCGACGCTCGCGATCTCGGTCAGTGAACCGACCGAGACGGTGGAGGATGTCTACGAGCCCTATCTGATCCAGCAGGGCCTGCTGATGCGAACGCCGAGGGGCCGTGTCGCCACTCCGGCTGCGTACGCCCATCTGGGCATGGCACCTCCGCCGACGGTTGCCGAACCAACCGACTCCGACCCACAGCCCGGGCTCTTCGGCAGCAGCACGTAACCCATCGCGGACACCTCGTCGGCGAGAACTGCGGATGAGCCCAACGTGCAGCCGGCTGTGTTTCGCCAGCGGTCCCGTACCCTCTGCTCCGTGACCGACCGGCCGGAGCAGCTCGCCGACATCGAGTACCACCTGCCCTCCGAGCGGATTGCCCAGGAGCCGATCGAGCCCCGAGATGCCGCTCGTCTCCTCGTGGATCGCGGCGACTCGGTCGAACATCACACCATCGCCGACCTGCCCTCCCTGCTCCGTGCGGGGGACCTGGTCGTGGTCAACGACACGAAAGTGCTCCCGGCCCGAATCCCTGCCCGCCGTTCGACCGGTGGGGCCGCAGAGATTCTGCTTCTCGAAGAGCGATCCGATGGTTCGTGGGAGGCACTCGCCCGTCCGAGCAAAAAACTTGCCCCCGGGCAGGTGGTTTCCGCCGGAGGGCTCGACATCGAGATGGGCGAGGATCTCGGCGACGGGCGCCGCATCGTTCGGCTCGATCCGGGTGGCGCTGATCTTCACACCCGGCTCGCCGAGGTCGGCCTGCCGCCGCTCCCGCCCTACATCGAGAAGCAGATCGAAGATCCGGGTCGGTACCAGACGATCTTTGCTGATCGCCCCCTCTCGGCAGCGGCACCGACGGCCGGACTCCACTTCACCTCGCAAGTGATCGAAGGCCTTGCCGGCAACGAGATTGCGGTGGCGACTGTGGAGTTGGCCGTCGGGCTCGACACGTTCCGACCGGTGACGGTCGAACGCCTCGACGATCACGTCATGCACACCGAGTGGTACCGGGTCCCCGACGAGACGGTGGCGGCGATCGAACATGCCGAGCGGGTCGTTGCCATCGGGACCACGGTGGTTCGGGCACTCGAGTCCTGGAAGCTCACCGGTCGGCAGAGTGGCCGCAGCGATCTCTTCATTCGTCGTCCGTACGACTGGAAGATCGTCGATGTGTTGCTCACCAACTTCCACCTGCCACAGTCGACGCTGCTGTGCCTCGTCGACGCCTTTGTCGGCCCGAGATGGCGCGACCTCTATGAGACCGCGGTTGCCGAGGACTATCGTTTTTTGAGCTTCGGTGATGCCATGCTTCTGCGGCGCTCGACCTGACCGCTCGTGCTGTGGTCAGGGCCGTTGACACTACGGTGGCCGACACACCGGGGTGACCCCGAGGAGGTGGGATGGGCTGGTCGATCAACCGGGCGACAGGGCTGACCGCGAACCGACCGAGCCTGACGACCAAGGGCTACACGCTCGTCACGCCGACTGCCGATGATGCCGCGTACCTGATCGATATGAACGGGCGGGTCGTCCACCGCTGGACATTCGAGACGATCAACCCCGGGTATGGGCGCTTGTTGGACAATGGCAACCTGCTGATGTCAGGTTCCGACGTGCATCTGCCACCGCCGCCAGAGGACGAGCCCACGAAACCGCCACCACCGTTCGAGGTCCACATCACCCGTCTCGGCGGGTACAAGACCACCCTGCTCGAGGTCGATTGGCACGGCAACGTGGTGTGGTCCTACGAAAATCGGGCACAGCACCACGACTTCGTCCGACTCCCGAACGGCAACACGATGGTTCCGGAGTGGGTAGAGCTGTCCGAAGAACTCCACAAGAAGGTGCGGGGTGGACATCGGTTGCCGCGAGAGCGGCTGCCGCGCCTGTTGGGTGACGACCTCGTGGAAGTCGACCCCGCCGGGGTCGAGGTGCGCCGGATACACACGTGGCAGCTTCTCGACCCGGTCGACGACCCGATCCATCCGACGAAACGGCGTTGGGAGTGGACCCATGTCAACGGCATCGACGTGAACGAAGCCGGTGACATTGCGTTTTCTGCTCGTACCAACGACCGGGTGTGCGTCATCGATGGCGGGACGGGTGAATTGACGTGCAAATTCACCGACACCCACGCACAGCATCACGTCACATGGGTGGGCGAGGATCTGATTCAGGTGTTCGACAACGGCGTTTCGGCATCTCGGGTGTTGGAGATTCGGGTGAGCACTGGTGAGATCGAATGGAAGTACGAGGGTCGGCCCGCACACCAGTTCTTCTCCAACTACATCTCGGGGGCGGACCGACTGTGGTCGGGATCGGTGCTCGTGTGTGAAGGATCGAGTGGCCGAGTGTTCGAGGTGACACGGGCTCATGAGGTGGTGTGGGAGTGGATCAATCCGTTCACGAACCATCGCGACAACGGAGAGCCAGCTGTCGGGATCTACCGGGCGCATCGATACCCGGCCGATCACGCGGCCTTCGAAGGGCGCGATCTCGATCCCGAGGCCTACGCCAACCTCAACCGCCTCAACGGGTTGCTGTAGTTCCGCTGTCGAGACGACAGGCAGATCTCGACGGCCGGCTGCACCTGCGGATCACACCTCGACAAACCGTCGTCGAGCTCGTCGGTATCCGACGTGGCGTCCGTTTTCGACGATGCCGTAACCGCAGGGGACAAAGCCCTGCTCGACCGACAATTCCTCGAACGACATCGTCAGCGCCGCCCTGTCGACGAAGAACGCATTGACACCGAGTGAATCACACCCAACCAGCGCCAGGTTCCGTCGATCCGCCGCAGCGGCGAGGGCGGCCAGGCTGGCACCGAAATAGTCGTTGACCTCCCAGACCAACGCGGGGTCGTAGGCGACCGTGAGCCGCATTGTCGGCCCCAGCGATGCGTTGTACTCCACGACAAGAACACGGGGAGTCGACTGCTCGTCGAGTGCGTCGAGGACCCAGTAGTCGTTCGAATCGATGTCGATCGACACCAGGTCGGGGTGGGCTGGAACGTTGTGGTCGGTGAACAGTTCGTTGATGTTGTCGGCGGTGACGACGACCTGCTCGACCCGACTGCCGGGCGGCTGATCGGCTCCGTCCCACCAGGTGTGGGTCCATCCGTGCTCGTCGACGAGGTTCAGTGAGTTGCACTCCGTGGGTCCGATGCCGACGCCGAACTCGACGGCATGGCGATTGGTGGTGCCGATCGATTCGAAGAGCGCCTCGAGGATGCCGTCCTCACCATTCTGCGAGGTCCCACGCCGCTCGTGAACGTGGAGTTGGGCTGATGATGGTTCGGTCACAAACGCCGACCGTACCCAGGGAGGCCCTAGCCTCGGGCATCGTGCGTGCGTCCTTCACCGAGACCGCTCGAGACGGCGACGCCCGTTGCGGGGTCGTCGCCACTGCCCGCGGTGCGTTCACGACACCTCGGTTCATGCCGGTCGGTACTCGAGGCGCCATCGTTCACCTCGCAGCCGACGACGTCGAAGCGCTCGGTGCGCAGGTCATCCTTGCGAACACCTACCACCTGATGCTGCGCCCGGGTGCCGATGTGGTGGCAGAGCTCGGCGGCATCCACGGGATGGCCGACTGGTCGGGGCACGTTCTCACCGACTCCGGCGGCTATCAGATCTTCTCGCTCGGGCCCGAGCTGAGCGATGAAGGAGCCCGCTTCACATCGATCTATGACGGCTCGACGCATCTCCTGTCGCCCGAGAAGGCGGTAGACGTCCAGGCCAAGATTGGCGCCGACATTCAGATGGTGCTCGACGTGTGCCCGTCGTCGGTCGCAGACCTCGACATCGTTCGTGCCGCCGTCGAGCGAACCGGCCAGTGGGCCGAGCGAGGGCGCTCGGCGTTTCTCGAACACCCCGATGCCAAGGATCGGCAGTGTCAGTTCGGCATCGTGCAGGGTGGCACCGACGAGCGACTTCGGGAGCAGTCGACCCGACAGATCCTCGACATTGACTTCGACGGCTACGCCGTCGGCGGTCTCAGTGTCGGTGAAGACCGCGAGCAGATGTTGTTCGGACTCGACGCCTGCATGAGTCTTCTGCCTCGGGACCGACCGCGCTACTTCATGGGCCTCGGTGACCCGATCGGGATTGTGGAATCGGTCGCTCGCGGGGTCGACATGTTCGACTGCGTGCTCCCGACCAGATTGGCTCGCCACGGTACGGTTCTCTCCGACGCAGGCCGGTACAACCTCACCCGCGCCGAGTTCGCAACCAGTCGCGAACCGCTCGATCCCGACTGGCCAGAAAGCCCGGCTGCCCGCTACTCGCGGGGCTACTTGCGTCATCTGTTGCAGACGAAAGAACCGACAGCCCCTCGGATCATCACCCTGCACAATGTTGCCTGGATGTTGCGATTCATGGATCGGATGGCCGACTCGATTCGTTCGGGAACCTTCGCCGACTTTCGCGCAGGCGTTCACGAGGTCTGGTCGGGCCGATAGCCTCCCGAAGTCATGGGAAGCATTCTCTTTCTCGGCGTCCTCCTCGGTTTGATGTACGCCGTCATGATCCGTCCGCAGCAAAAGCGCATGCGTGAACACCAATCGCTGATCCGCTCACTCGAGGAAGGTGACCTGGTCGTCACTGCGTCCGGTGTCCACGGCGCTGTCGCCGAGGTCGAGGACACGTTCATCTGGCTCGAAGTCGCGCCTGATGTCGAACTGAAGATCGACCGGGCGTCGATCGCTCGTCGGGCCGAGGATCCCGATGCCGACGCAGACGACGACCTCGTCGATGTCGACAGCGACGCCGACGCAGACGACTGAACGGCCTGTCCCCGGTGCGTCAACAGGTTGTCTACGCCGTCGGCATCGCTGCCATTGCGATTGCCGGAATTGCGTACACGCTGGCGTCGGGGAACGAACCTCTGCTGGGCCTCGATCTGCAGGGTGGGGCGTCCGTGGTGCTCGAGCCCGAGCCGCTGCCTGACGGCCGAGAGATCACCGACGAGTTGCTCGACCAGGCGGTCGACATCATTCGCAACCGAGTCGATGGCCTCGGCGTGCGCGAACCCGAGGTGACTCGGCAGGGACAGACGATCCTCGTGCAGATCCCTGGTGTGGACGATCAGCAGCGCGCCATCGAGTTGGTCGGCCAAACCGCCGAGCTGCGGTTCCGGCCGGTCCTCGCACAGGCAACCCAAGAAGACGAGATCGAGTACAACACCGCAGCTGCCGTCCTCGACAGTAACGAGAGCGACGCCGCGGTGCGTGCGCAGGCGCAGGCCGTTGTCGACCTGTGGGCACTCACCCCCGAAGCCTCTGCGGACGAGCCGTCGGTGCTGCTTCAAAAAGACAGCGATGCGTTCACCAACCGCTTTCGCCTCGGTCCGGTCCCGCTCGTGATCGACCAGGGGAGTGTTCCGGGTCAGCGCCTCACCGGCGAGACGCTCGAATCCGCAGCTGCTCGGTTCACGGTCCAGGGCTGGTACGTCGCCCCCACGTTCAAATCCGGCTCTCCCGGCATCGACGACTTCAACGCGCTGGCGCGCGAATGCAACGCCGGCTTCGCGTCGTGCCCCGGCCTGCGCATCGCAATCGAGATCGACGGCCGGATCGAGAGCGCTCCGACCGTGGGCGTTGCGCAATTCGAGCGCGACCAGATTCAGATCACCGGTGCCTTCACCGAAGAAGAGGCGAAGGACCTTGCCCTTGCGCTGAACTTCGGCGCCCTTCCTCTCGAACTGACGGCGCAGGAGAGTCGCATCGTCAGTTCGACGCTCGGCGAAGATGCGCTCGATGCCGGTCTGGTCGCCGGACTCATCGGCGTCGTCCTCGTCTCGATCTATCTCGTTGCCTACTACCGGTACCTCGGAATCGTGGCGATCCTCAGCCTCGTCATCTCCGGTGCACTGCTGTGGACGATCGTCGCGTGGCTCGGCGAATCGCAGGGTCTCGCGCTCACCCTCGCAGGTGTCACGGGTTTGATCGTGTCGATCGGAGTGTCTGTCGATTCCAACGTGGTGTATTTCGAACACCTGAAGGAAGACGTCAAGGGAGGTCGAACACTGCGATCGGCGGTCGAGCGGGCATTCCCGGTCGCCTACTCCACGATCGTGAAGGCCGATGTTGCGAGCCTCATCGCTGCCGTCGTTCTGTACTGGTTGACCGTCGGGCAGGTTCGAGGCTTTGCGCTGTTCCTCGGTCTCGCGACCGTGCTCGACCTGATTGCAACGTACTTCTTCATGGGGCCGGCGATTCGAATCATGGCGGTTCGCCAGTCGACCTTTGCGACCAAGCCCTCGCGCTTCGGGATCCCTCGCGCCATGGTCACACCCGAGGGAGGTGCATCGTGAAGCTCATGCGCATGCTCTATCGAGGTGAGCACGCCTTCGACTTCCCTGCCATGTGGAAGAAAGGTCTTTCCGTCTCGGCTGCGCTTGTGGTCATCAGTCTTGCGGCCCTCGGTGTCCGAGGTCTCAATCTCGGAATCGAGTTCGAGGGTGGCACATCGTGGGAGGTCGAGGCGCCGGGCGCATCGGTCGCCGATGCTCGCGCTGCCCTCACCGGCACGGGAGCCGAGTCGGGCAAGATCCAGACGGTCGGAACCGACTCCATTCGAGTGCGGGCCGATGCCGCCGAAACGGCTGACGTCGTCGAGATCACCGCTCGCCTCGCCGAGTTCGCGGGCGTCGACCCCAATGAGGTCAGCGTCACCTCTGTCGGCCCTTCCTGGGGCGATCAGATCACGGGCAAGGCCCGTAACGCGCTCCTCTGGTTCTTCGCCATCGTTGCGGTCTACATCGCCATTCGGCTCGAGTGGAAGATGGCCGTCGGGGCGCTGGTCGCCGTGGCCCACGACATCGTGATCTCGGTCGGTGTCTACGCCGTGTTCCACTTCGAGGTCACGCCTGCGACGGTGATCGCCTTCCTGACCATCATGGGGTACTCGCTCTACGACACCATCGTCGTGTACGACAAGGTGCGCGAGGTTGGCGGGCGGCTCACCGTCACCGGCCGTTACACCTACACCGAGATGATGAATCTGGCGCTCAATCAGGTGCTCATGCGCTCGATCAACACGTCGGTCACTTCGGTGCTCCCAGTCCTCTCGATGCTCGTGATCGGTTCGTTCTTCCTGGGAGCGCTCACCCTGCAGGAGTTCGCAATCGCATTGCTGATCGGGATCGTCGTCGGCACGTACTCCTCGATTTTCGTGGCCTCGACCCTGGTTGCCTGGATGAAGGAACGCGAGGAAGAACACCGTCTCGTCGCCGAAAAGGTCGCTGCACACAACGATGCAGATGGCGGAACCCGCCGTGTGCTCGACGACGATGTTTCGCTGGCGGGTATTCCTGCCAAGCGCAGTCCGTCGGCCACTCGCCCCACTCGAGGTCAGGCCGCACAGCGCAGCGATCGTGCCAAGCGCACTCAACAGTCTCCGCGCCCAGGGCAGCCTCCCAAGCCGCGAAAGAAGAAGAAGCGGTAGAACCGGTACCGTTGCGCAATGATCGACTTCACGGCGTTGATCCGGGACGTGCCCGACTTCCCTGAACCCGGGATCGTCTTCAAGGACATCATGCCGTTGCTCGCGGACGCCGAGCGTCTTCGCGCAGTCGTTACGGCCCTAGCCGATCCATGGCGTGATGCTTCCCTCGCGGCGGTGGTGGGTATCGAGGCGCGGGGGTTCCTCCTCGGTACGCCGGTGGCGATGGCGCTGGGGGTCGGCTTCATTGCCGTCCGCAAGGCGGGGAAGCTGCCCGGTCCGACCGTGCAGGAGACGTACGGGCTCGAATATGGCACCGACACCATCGAAATCCACGCAGACGCCGTCTCAGCGGGCGACCATGTGCTTGTGCTCGACGATGTGCTCGCCACCGGAGGAACGGCCGCTGCCACCGCCGCGCTGCTGGAGTGCCTCGGTGCGTCGGTCGCAGGCTTCAGCTTTCTTCTCGAACTCGGCTTCCTCGACGGTCGGGCGCGTCTCGGTGACACCCGTATCGAGCGGCTCGTGCTCGTCGACGACGAAGCGGGAGACTGAGCATGGCCACCGTCACCCGGGTGCTTCCCTGGCGTCGAGCTGCCAACCGGCCGGCATCGGCTGAGATCGCCGAACTCCTCGCCGAGTTCACCAGACACCACCCGAAGGACAGCACCGAGCTCATCGAACGGGCCTTCGCGATTGCCGATGGAGCCCATGCGGGTCAGCGACGGAAGTCCGGTGAGCCCTACATCCGTCATCCAGTCGCCGTTGCGACCGTTGTCGCCCAGCAGGGCCTCGACGACGTCACCATCGCCGCTGCGTTGCTGCACGACGCGGTCGAGGACACCTCGGTTGGTCTGGAAGATCTCGAAAAGGAGTTCGACGCAGAACTCGCAATGATCGTCGACGGCGTCACGAAGCTCGACCGCGTCCGCTACGGCTCCAAGGAGGAACAACAGGCCGCCACGATGCGAAAGATGATCGTGGCGATCGCGCAGGACCTGCGGGTCCTGATCATCAAGCTCTCCGACCGGCTCCACAATCTGCAGACGATCGCAGCGCTGCCGGCGTTCAAGCAGGAACGAAGCGCCCGCGAGACCCTCGACGTCTACGCTCCGCTGGCCCATCGCCTCGGGATGCAAGACATGAAAATGCAGCTCGAGGATCTTTCGTTCGCAGCGCTGCACCCTCGTCGCTATGCCGAGATCGATCAGATGGTCCAACAGCGAGCTCCGGAGCGCGACATCTATCTCGCCCAGGTGCTGGGCGACGTGCAGGCTCGTCTCGCCGAACTCGGGATTCGAGCGGAGGTCGTGGGCAGGCCGAAACATCTCTGGTCCATCTACGAGAAGATGGTCGTCAAGGGGCGGAGTTTCGACGAGATCTTCGACCTGATCGCCATCCGTGTCATCTGCGACTCGGTCCGTGACTGTTATGGAGCGCTCGGTTCGATCCATGCCACATGGCGACCGGTCCAGGGTCGCTTCAAGGATTACATCGCAATGCCCAAGTTCAACCTCTACCAGTCGTTGCATACGACGGTGGTTGGACCGCAAGGCAAGTCGCTCGAGGTGCAGCTCCGTACGAGAGAGATGCACGCCCGCGCCGAGTTCGGAGTTGCCGCCCATTGGGACTACAAGGATGACTCTCCAGGCGGCGATCTCGCCTGGCTGAACCGAATCGTCGAATGGCAGCAGGAGACCGAAGATCCGTCGGAGTTCATGTCGAATCTGAAGGTCGATCTCGATCAGGACGACGTTTTCGTGTTCACACCGAAGGGAAGGGTCATCGAGCTACCGGTCGGAGCGACACCCGTCGACTTTGCCTACACGATCCACACCGACGTGGGCCACACCTGTATCGGCTCGAAGGTCAACGATCGGCTGGTGCCGCTCGACACCCGGCTCGAGTCCGGTGACAAGGTCGAGATCCTCACCTCCAAGGTGGAGGGTGCCGGCCCCAGCAGGGACTGGCTCAAGTTCGTCGCCAGTCGTCGAGCATCGAACAAGATCAAGCAGTGGTACACCAAGGAGCGTCGGGAGGACGCGATCGAGGAGGGAAGCGAAGACCTCATCCAGGCGCTGCGCCGAGAGGGCCTTCCGGCTCGACGAATCCTGAAGGAGGCGGTGTTCACCGACGTGCTTGCGGCGATGAACTACGTCGACGAGGACGCACTGTTCGCGGCGATCGGTGAAGGGCACGTCGGCGCGTCCACCGTTGCCGAGCGAATCGGACGTGAGCTGCGGGGCGAAGACGACACGCCGCAACTGGGTGAGCGTTCACGGCTGCCATCCACAGTGTCGCGTCGAAGCGGAGCCCGAACGCGTGCCACCCATCAGGTAGGCGTGCATGTCGAGGGGCTCGACGACATCATGATTCGGCTGTCGAGGTGCTGCTCCCCGGTTCCACCTGACGAAATCATCGGATTCGTCACCCGAGGTCGTGGGGTATCGGTCCATCGCAGCGACTGTCTCAACGGCGCCGAACTCTCCGAGGGGCAACCCGATCGGCTGATCGAAGTCGAGTGGGACGCCGAGCACCAGGGTCAGTTTCCCACCACGATCGAGGTCAGGGCGCTCGACCGCGGCTCGCTCCTCGTCGATGTGGCGAAGGTCCTGGCCGATCACGGCCTCAACGTCACCGGAGTCTCGACCGAGACCGGCAACGATGCCGTGGCCATCATGCAGTTCGACTTCGAGTTGGCCGACGTCACTCAGCTCGATTCGGTGCTGTCCTCGCTCTACAACGTCGAGTCGGTCTACGAGGCCTACCGACTGCTCCCCGGCGCAACGAATCGCCCCTGAGGCCACCCGCTGAGCAGCTGCAATGCGCCGGTAACCTGAGCGCTCGTGGCCGCTCCGACCTTTCGTGCCCCCAAAGGCACTCGCGACATTTTGCCCCCTGAGTCGGGGCGACGCCGCGCGGCACTCGATGCATTTGCCGAGCAGGCAGAGCTTGCAGGGTTCGGCGAGATCATGTCGCCCATCTTCGAGGACCTCGGAGTGTTCAAGCGGCTTGGCGAGTCGACGGACGTGGTGACCAAGGAGATGTTCGACTTCTTCGATAAGGGAGACCCTCCGCAACACCTTGCGCTCCGGCCAGAACTGACCGCCTCGGTGTGCCGAGGTTTTGCTGAACACCGGCCAACCCCGCCGTGGAAGGTCTGGTACGAGGGGCCGCAGTTCCGGTACGAACAGCCTCAGGCCGGCCGGTACCGCCAGTTTCATCAGGTCGGTGTCGAAACGCTCGGCAGCGACGACCCGCAAGCGGACATCGACGTCATTGCGCTCGGCTGGAACTTCTACGCCTCTCTTGGTCTCCGGCGGATCTCTCTTCTGCTCAATTCGCTCGGCGATCCGTCGTGCCGGCCCGCGTACCTGGAGGCACTCCGCAGGTATCTGAGCGACAACCAGGCGTCGTTGTCGGCCCAGTCACGCGTCACGCTCGAGCGAAATCCGCTTCGCGTGCTCGACTCCAAACGTCGAGAGGATGCCGAGATCGTCGCAGCTGCGCCGCTGATGGTCGACTTCCTCACCGACGAAACGCGCGATCACTTCGACGCAGTGTGTGCCGGACTCGACCAGCTCGGCATTCCCTACGAGCTGTCGCCCCGGCTTGTGCGTGGGCTCGACTACTACACCCGGACCACCTTCGAATTTGTCGCCGAAGCCCTCTCGACCGCGCAGAATGCCGTTGGTGGTGGCGGGCGCTACGACGGACTCGTCGAAGACCTCGGCGGTCCTCCAACACCCGGTATCGGTTTTGCGCTCGGCCTCGATCGGATTCTCCTGGCCTGTGACGCCGAGGATGTCTTCGCCCCCCCCGCACCGGTGACGAAGGTCTTCGTCGTCGACGTGACCGGCGGTAGTCATGCCCTCGTCGTCTGCAACGCCCTCCGGGCTGCCGGGATCGGGGCTGACCGAACCTACGACGGTCGGTCGATGAAGGCCCAGATGAAGGTTGCCGATCGGTCCGGCGCGCTGTTCGCGGCGATCATCGGCGAAGACGAAGTCGCCAGCGGTGAAGTCACCCTTCGCGATCTCCGCAGTGACACCGGCCAGCACCGGGTCACCCTCGACGATCTCGTCTCGTCCGTCGGCCGTCTGCTTCGGTAGTACCGCCTGATCCCACCTGTTCGCTCCAACCCAGAAACCATCACCATCATGCAGGATTTGACCACTTCGATGCGCACCGACATGTGCGGCCACCTCACTGCAGCAGATGCAGGACGAACCGTCTCGGTGTGCGGCTGGGTCGATCGTCGGCGTGAGCACGGCGAACATCTGGCATTCATCGACCTGCGCGACCACACCGGTGTTGTGCAGTGTGTCGTGAACTCGAGTCACGACCTTCGCAGCGAGTATGTCGCCCGAATGACCGGTGCCGTTCGGCTGCGCCCCGACGACACTGCCAACCTCGACCTCGCCACCGGCGAGATCGAGATCGAGGTGCGCGAGATCGAGATCTTGGCTGAGGCCGAACCCCCGCCGTTCCCGCTCGACGAACGAACCGACGTCGACGAAACCATTCGGTTGCGCCACCGATATGTCGACCTCCGCAAGAGTCGCATGCAGCGCAATCTCCGGACCCGTGCGTTGGTGAACTCGGCCGTTCGCCGCGGGATGGAAGAGCAGGGCTTCGTCGAGATCGAGACACCGATGCTGATCGCGTCCACCCCGGAAGGTGCCCGCGACTTCGTGGTTCCGTCCCGCAAGGAACCGGGCTCGTTCTACGCCCTGCCGCAGAGCCCACAGCTGTTCAAACAGCTCTGCATGGTCGGAGGCATCGATCGCTACTACCAGATCGCCCGTTGCCTCCGCGACGAAGATCTGCGGGCCGACCGCCAGTTCGAGTTCATGCAGCTCGACGCAGAGATGAGCTTTGTCAACCAGGAAGACGTCTTCACTGCGATCGGTCACGCAGTTGCGAACGCTGCCGAAGCCGTGACCGGCGACCGACCCTCGGTCTTTCCCCGTATGACGTGGCTCGAGGCCCAAGAGCGGTTCGGTTCCGACAAACCCGACATCCGCTTCGGGATGGAACTCGTCGAACTCACGTCCATCTTCGAGGGCACCGAGGCCCGTGTGTTCCAGGCGCCCTGCGTGAAAGGCATTCGCATGGAGGGCGGTGTCGAGGCGCTGAGCCGCAACCAGATCGACGCCCTGGTTGAAACCTGCCAGCGCTGGGGGGCGAAGGGTCTTGCATGGATGAAGGTCATCGCCGGGGACTCGGGGCCGGCACTCGATGCCGGCGTCGCCAAGTTCCTCTCGGACACCGAGTCGAGCGCCGTCATCGACGCGCTCGACGCCGTGCCCGGGGACATGGTGTTTCTGGTGGCCGACGAGCGTCGCGTCGTGCGCCATGTACTGGGCCTGCTCCGGCTCGAGCTCGGCAAGCCACCGGTGAACGAGGGCGGGCTTCATTTCCTGTGGATCGTCGACTTCCCGCTGTTCGAGACGATTGCCGACAACGGCGTGCCGGTGCCGGCTCACCACCCGTTCACCATGCCCCACGAGGACGACTGGGGACTGCTCGAGCAGACCGGGGAGGCCCTTCTCGAGGTTCGTTCTCAGTCCTATGATCTCGTGCTCAACGGCTGGGAACTCGGTTCTGGCTCGATCCGGATCAACCGTTCCGACGTGCAGAATCGCATCTTCGAACTGCTGGGAATCGGTGAACAGGAACGTCGGGCGAAATTCGGTTTCTTCATCGATGCCTTCCAATACGGCGCTCCTCCGCACGGCGGCTTCGCCTTCGGTCTCGATCGCCTGGTTGCGCTGTTGGCAGGAGAGACCAACATCCGAGAGGTCATCGCGTTTCCCAAGACGCAGTCGGGGGCCGATCCGCTCACCAACGCCCCATCTCAGATCGATGGAGGACATCTCGACGAATTGGGTCTCCGGGTCCTTCCCCCGGCCACCTGAACGACCTAGCCGCTCGACCGGTGGGCCACAGTCCTCGTCGGTTGGGTTCGGCTCGGTGCCGAAGATCAGCGGAGCTGGAATGTTGCGACCACGGCATCGTCGGGCACTGTTGCCAGACGAGCGCCCAGCACTGCTCGGATGGCCTCAGCCGATCCCATGATTTGCACGAGCACGGTCGCGTCTCGACGGGTGGCGGCGATCGAGTGTTCGTCGGGCAGGGAGAGCACGAAGCCGAGTCGTTCGAGTTCGGCGGCCAGCGTCTCTGTGACGACTTCGGGTGATGCCGTGGTTGTCAGGCAGAGCAACTGGCGTGGATCGATGTCGTCAGCGACCAGCGGCGACAGATCGGCGGGCATCGTGATGCCCGCGAGCGCCTGGGCCAGCGTCACGGCCTGCGGATCGTCGGAGGCGTCGGGTTCCACTGGAGGAGACCGACTCTCGAGCGGATCGGCGGCGGGCGTGTCGCCCGGTATCTCCTGCGTGGCGAGTTTCGCCTCGAACGCAGCGATCCTGTCAGCCCGGTTGGAAGATGACAGTGGCTGCATTTCGTGAGGCGCTTGGTCGGCTCGCAGGGGGTCGGAGGTGAAGCGTCGGCGCACGAAGATCAGGATCGACACGGCAGTCCAGATCCAGAACACCACGACGAGGAGGTCGACCACACATGCCCATCGGCAGAGGACGACATCTCCTGAGCGCTTGGGCGGCGGCTGTTGCCGGTATCGGCCGGTAGGGTCGCTTGCGTGGGGGAGGACCTGTTCAGCGCTGCAGCCGACGAACGCCTTTCGCGCCGCTCTCCGCTTGCTGCCCGCCTGCGGCCTCGGCACATCGACGATGTCGTGGGGCAGCGCCATCTGCTCGCACCCGGCAAGCCACTGCGTACGCTCATCGAGGATGACCGACTCTCCTCGGTGATCCTGTGGGGACCCCCCGGCACCGGCAAGACGAGCCTCGCTCGTCTGATCGCCACCACCACCGAGAAGTCGTTCGTTGAACTCTCCGCGGTCACTGCATCGGTCAAGGATGTGCGAGAACAGATCGCAGCAGCCCGCCATCGATTGGGAGAACGTGGTTCGGGCACGATCCTGTTCCTCGACGAGGTGCATCGATTCAACAAGGCACAGCAGGACACGCTCCTGCCTGCGGTCGAGGAGGGGTTGATCGTCTTGATCGGCGCAACGACGGAGAACCCTCACTTCGAGGTCAACCCGCCGTTGATGTCCCGCTCGACATTGTTCCGCCTGGCTGCCCTCGACGATGCTGATCTTGCGACGTTGGTTCGCCGTGGGTTCGAGGTCGAGGGTGCTTCAGCCGACGATGATGCCGTTGCCCATATTGCCCACCGCGCCGGCGGTGACGGTCGGCACGCACTCACCAGCGCCGAAGTTGCGGCGGCGTTGGCAGCTGCCCGGGGCAGGCCGATCCACGTGACGATCGACGATGCCGAGGGCGCTGTCGACGCGAAGGCCGTTCGCTATGGGCGCGACGGGCACTACGACGTCATTTCAGCCTTCATCAAGAGCATTCGTGGTTCTGATGCCGACGCTGCGGTGTACTGGTTGGCTCGCATGCTCGAAGCAGGGGAGGACCCGCGCTTCATTGCCCGCAGGTTGGTGATCCACGCATCAGAGGACATCGGACTTGCCGATCCTCAGGCACTCCTCGTTGCCACCGCGGCGGCGCACGCTGTCGAGTTCGTCGGGTTGCCCGAGGCACAGCTCAACCTGGCGCAGGCTACTCTGCATCTCGCCACGTCACCGAAGTCGAATCGTGTCACCCGAGCGATTCTCGATGCGCGAGCTGCAGCTCGCGAAGCCGGTACTGGCGAGGTGCCCCCGCATCTGCGCGACGCCCATTACGCCGGGGCCGACTCGCTCGGACACGGGACGGGCTATCGGTACCCGCACGACGAACCCGAAGGCTGGGTCGAACAGGGGTACCTTCCCGACGAGATGGTCGGCCGCATCTTCTACGATCCCAGCTCCCATGGGCGAGAAGGTCGATTGCGGGCGTGGTGGCCCGGCCATCGTGAGCTCGACACCGGCACCACCGACGCCGCCGATGGCCATGTGGTTGACTGAGGACTCATGAGCGCCACGGACCTCGCTGCGATCGTCGTCACCGTCGTTTGTCTGCTCGTGGTGGGCGTCCTCGGGGTCGCAATCCAAGCTCTCGTGCGCACGTTGCGAGAGCTGCGGCTCACCGTCGACGAGTTGCGGGCAAGCACGCTGCCGATGGTCGACGATCTCCAACGCACCGTGAACCGAGCCGGGGACGAACTCGAGCGGGTCGACGGGGTGCTCGACCGAGCCGAACGCATCACCGCAACCGTCGATGTTGCAAGCCGACTGGGGTATCGAGCCTTTGCGCCGCCGGTGATCAAGACGCTTTCGGTCGTGCGAGGCACCAGCCGGGCCGCCAAGGTGATTGCGCGACCGCGGCGACGGAGTGCCATCGATGTCAAGGGTCATCGAAGGTAGGGCAGGTGAAGCGAACGTTCTACACGGTGGTGGGCTACACCCTCGGGGTCGGTACCGGCTGGTACGTCCAACGTCGCGTCAAACGGACCGTCGAGAAGGTGGCGCCTGATCAGGTGGTAGCCGAGGTCCGTGATCGTGGTCGTCAGGTTGCCGATGCTGGTGTGCAGGCCGCCACACGAGCGCGCGACCTGGCGGTCAATTTCCGCGAGGCCACGCAGGAGGGCATGGCGACCATTCGTCGGGAACACGCCGATCTGTTGGCCGAGTTCGCAACCGATGAGGCCATGCACACCGGTCCGGCCCGGCGACTTCCCGGTCGGGGCGGCACGCAGCCCGGCGGGGGATTTCGCCCCCGCCACTGAATGGCGCGCCGGTAGGCTGAGGCCCGCATGAAGTCCAACGAGGTACGCAAGGCGTTCACCGACTTCTTCGTCGAACGCGAGCACAACCATCAACCGTCGGCGTCGTTGATTCCGCACGATCCGACGCTGCTGTTCACCGTGGCGGGGATGGTGCCGTTCAAGACCTATTTCACCGGCGAAGAGATTCCCCCGTACCAGCGTGCCGTCACCATTCAGAAGTGTGTGCGGGCCGGTGGCAAGCACAACGACCTCGACGAGATCGGCCGTACGAAACGTCACCTCACGTTCTTCGAAATGATGGGGAACTTCAGTTTTGGTGAGTACTTCAAGCGTGACGCGTGCGCGTGGGCATGGGAATTCGTCACCGATGTCCTCGGGCTCGACAAGGATCGACTGTGGGTCACCGTCCATCTCAGCGACGACGAAGCTGCCGAGATCTGGGAACACCATGTCGGCGTTCCTGCCGAGCGCATTCAACGCCTCGACGAGGACAACTACTGGAAGATGGGCGACGTCGGTCCGTGTGGGCCGTGTTCGGAGATCTTCTGGGACAAGGGGCCCGAGTTCGGTGACGACGGTGGCCCCGAACACGGCGACGAGGATCGATTCATCGAGATATGGAACCTCGTTTTCATGCAGTTCGACCAGCAGGCCGACGGCTCGAAAGTGCCCCTTCCCAAGCCATCCATCGATACCGGGATGGGCCTCGAGCGCACGGTGTCGGTGCTGCAGGGTGTGGATTCGGTCTGGGACACCGACGAACTCTTCGCGTTGCAGGGGGCGGCTGCTGAACTGACCGGTGTCGATCCGTCGACCGCCCCGTTCGAGCAACTCGTGTCGCTGCGGATTCTTGCCGATCATGCACGATCGACCTCGATGCTGGTGAGCGACGGGGTGTTTCCCTCCAACGAAGCGCGCGGCTATGTCCTGCGCCGCATCCTGCGTCGGGCGGTGCGACATGCGTACATCCTCGGCGTCGAAACCGCAGTGATGGGGGGCATGGTCGACGCGGTCGTCGAGATCATGGGACCCGACTACCCGGATCTTGTCGCCAACCACGCATTCGTCCGAGACGTCATCGATCGTGAGGAGGTTCGCTTCCGCGAGACGCTTCGCAAGGGTCAGACGATCCTCGACGAACAGCTCGAATCCCTGTCCGAGGGTGCGCCTCTGCCCGGTGACATCGCCTTTCTCCTGCACGACACCTATGGCTTTCCGCTCGAGGTGACCCAAGAGATCACCCAAGAGCGAGGGGTCGACGTCGACGTCGAGGGATTTCGTTCGGCGATGGCCGAGCAGCAGCGACAGGCCAAGGAGGCCCGCAAAGTCGCAGCTGCTGGGGACACGTCGCATCTCACCGCACTCGTCGACGAATACGGCGAGACCGACTTCACGGGCCGTGACGAGGTCTCTTCGCAGGCGACGGTGTTGTACATCGATGACGAGATTGTCGTCCTCGACCGCACGCCGTTCTACGCCGAGTCGGGTGGTCAGATCGGCGACACCGGCACGATCAGCGGCGGTGGAACCACGATCGATGTCACCGACACCCGCTATGGCGTCCCCGGGCTGCACATCCACGAGGTCACCGGGAGCGGTGGGATCGAGCTCGGCCAGACCGTCACCGCCACGATCGACGATGAGCGTCGTGCGGCGATTCGTCGCAACCACACCGCCACGCACATTCTTCACCATGCGTTGCGCGAAGTCCTCGGTGACCATGTCAAGCAGCAGGGCTCCTACGTCGGTCCCGACCGGCTCCGGTTCGATTTCAGTCACTACGAGGGCATGACTCCCGAGCAAGTGGCGGCCGTTGAAGATCTTGTGAACGCCGAAGTCCTCGACAACGGGTCGTGTCGCCACTTCGAGACCACGATGGAGACTGCCGAGCAGCTCGGGGCGATCGCTTTTTTCGGCGACAAGTACGGGGACGTGGTTCGGGTGCTCGAAGCAGGGCGTCATTCCGTCGAGCTGTGCGGCGGTACCCATGTCAAAGCGCTCGGCGACATCGGCCAGTTCCGCATCGTCAGCGAGGGTTCGATCGGCTCCAACATCCGTCGTGTGGAGGCGCTCACCGGAACGGCGACGATCGCACGGGCACGCCAGATGGAGTCGATGGTCACGTCGGCGGCGGGGACGCTCGGCGCCCAGAGCACGCTCGACCTCGAAGAGGTCGCCGCAACCCGCATGGCCGAGATCAAGCAGCTCCACAGGGAACTGGCTCGGCTCAAGCAGCAGGCGGCGGTCGGTCAGGCCCCCCAGTTGGCGGCGACTGCGGTTGATGGCGTCGTCGTCGCACGTGTCGACGATCTCGAACGCGACTCGCTTCGTGATCTTGCAGTCTCGATCCGTGACCAGGACCAGGTTCACGCAGTCGTCCTCGCCGGAGCGCTCGCCGGCGGGAATGGTGTCGCTCTGGTGAGTGCAGTCACGCCCGAGAGTCCGCTGAACGCTGGCGTGTTGATCAACGATGCCAAGACGACGGTCGGTGGCGGCGGGAAACCTGCTGACGATCTGGCAGTGGCGGGCGGCAAGCATGTCGAGAAGATCGACGAGGCGCTCGAGCAGGTCCGGGCGGCGGCCGGAATCGAGTGACCACCGTGAGAGCCCTCGGGCTCGACCTCGGCCAGAAACGGGTCGGGGTCGCAGTGAGCGACAGCGCAGGTGCGCTTGCGATGCCGATCGAGGTGCTCGATCGACTCGGTGACCGCACGCGCGAACACCGGGCCATTGCCGAACTCGTCGAGGAGTGGGACGTCGAGATCGTTGTTGTGGGCCTGCCCTACAACATGGACGGCACTGCCGGGTCGCAGGCCCGGCGGTACGCCGCCGAAGCCAAGGCATTGGGCGACACCCTTGACGTGCCCGTTGTTCTCTACGATGAACGACTGACGACGGTCACTGCGGAGCGGAGCCTGATGGAGCAGAACGTGAACGCACAGCACCGCCGACACATCATCGACAAGGTCGCGGCGTCGGTGATGTTGCAGTCGTGGCTCGATGCCGGTCAACCGCTGGGCGACGAGACCTCGCCGGAGCCGGGGATACGCTGATGGCCAAGCGAAACTGGAGTGCCTTTCTCACCGGCGCGGTCGATGATGCAGAACTGCACGAGCCTCGGGGGCCGGTGAGCCCTCCGGCACCGGGCACTCCGGGTGCGCCGCCTTCTCAGATCTCCGACCAACCGCTGTACCCTCCGGCCCGCACTCGTCGACCGGTCACCCGGGTTGCACGCCCCGTGAGCGCTGCGCCGGCAGCGGCACGCACCGACCCGATCGTCCTCGGCCCCGGAGGGCAGCCGCAGACCTCGATTGCCCTCCCCGATCACGAGGCGCCACCCGGTGCGGTGCTGGTCGCCGGCATCGACCCCGACGGCACCGAGTGGGTACTCGAAGATGATCCCGAGGCGTTTCCCCTCGTCGATCCCCGCTACGACGACGAAGACAAGAACTGGGTCCGCTACCGCACGAGTTGGGGTGGCTTTCTCCGGTTTGTGGCGCTGCTGCTGTTCTCGGTCTGGCTGGTGTTTGCCGTGCGCGACCGCATCTACCAGTGGGTCGACGATCAAATCGAGCCTGCTGGGCTGCAAGGCCTCGACGCGATCGAATTCGTCATCCCGACAGGCGCATCGACCAACAATGTCGCCACGTCGCTCGAGGGCGCGAACATCATCCAGAACGCCACCGTTTTTCGGTACTGGCTTCGCTGCGAGGGTGAACTCACGATCTCCGGGTTCCTCGGCTGCGACACCGAAGTCACCTTCCAGGCCGGGGAGTACGAACTCTTCGAGAACATGGAGTTCGAAGACATCGTGTCGACGTTTGATGCCGGGCCGATCCCAGAGGTGTTCGTGCGCTTCAACGTGCCGGAGGGGCTCCGTCTGAACGAGATCGTCGACCGGCTCGTTGCCGTCAACGAGAACTTCGATCGCACCGAGATTCTCAATGCGCTGCGAAGCCCGAGTCTCGTCTCGGAGTTCTACGCACCTGGCTCGGAAGCACCAGCATCGCTCGCCCTCGAAGGGACGCTCTTCCCTGCGTCGTACGACGTGAACGAAGACGATCTCTACGACGAAGCGAAGTTCTTGCAGCGCATGGCCGACGCGTTCGACGAACGATTCCAGTCACTTCTCGGTGAACTCGGTCGCGATCCAGCCATCCTGGAACTCGGCCTCAGCGACTACGACGTGATCATCATCGCATCGTTGATCGAGGAAGAAGCCAAGGTCGACGTCGACCGTCCTCGTATGGCGCGCGCGATCTACAACCGACTCGCCCAGGGTGTGCCGCTGCAGATCGATGCGACCGTCTATTACGCGGCCGGCAAGTCGTTCACCGAGCCCCTGTTCCAGTCCGACCTCGATGCCGAGTCGCCGTGGAACACCTACACCACGGCGGGCATCCCGCCCACGCCCATAGCGGCACCTGGTGAGGCAGCATTGCGAGCAGCGCTCGCCCCAGCCGATGGGGAGTGGATCTTCTGGGCACGCACGGACGAGGGTGGCATCGTGGGTGCGCACACGTTCTCGGTGACACTTGCCGAGCACAACGATGCCGTTGCGGTCTGTCGCGAGTTGGGCTACTGCGGATGACCCCGATCACCGGGGCGACGATCACGGTCGGTGTCATTGGCGACCCGGTTCGTCACTCCCTCTCACCTGCGCTCCACAACGCGGCATTCGCGGCCCTCGACGTCGACGCAGTGTCGGTGGCCTACCCGGTCGCCACCGGTGACGATGCCGGCCTATCGGCAGTCGAGGCGATGCGGACACTCGGCATCCGCGGACTCTCTGTCACCATGCCGCACAAGGAGTCGGTTGCTGCAGCCGCCGACCGGCGCACCGCAGCGGTCGACACCCTCGGATCGGCGAACTGCCTCGTCAACGACGATGGCGTCGTCACCGCACACTCGACCGACGGCGATGGGCTCGTCCGGAGTCTGCTGATCGAGTCGTCGGTCGACGTCAGTGGCCGTGAGGTGGCCGTGATCGGCGCCGGGGGCGCGGCTCGTGCAGTGATCGACGCCCTTGCTCGGGCAGGTGCATCGATCACCGTCGTCAACCGCAGTGCCGACCGTGCGACTGCTGCTGCGGCCTTGGCCGGTGAGCGGGGGCGGGTCGGCGTTGCCGCCGACCTCTCGGCTGCCGATGTGATTGTCAACGCAACGCCGATCGGTATGGGTTCCGATCCTCGCAGCCCGGTCGAACCGACCCTGCTGCGCACGGGTCAGGTCGTGGTCGATCTGATTTATCACCCCGCTCGCACGGCCCTGCTCGACGCCGCAGCGGCGGTCGGTGCTCAGGCGGTCAACGGGCTGCCGATGCTGTTGCACCAGGCCGCCATGCAACTTGAGCTGTGGACCGGCGAACCGGCACCCGTCGATGCGATGCGCGCTGTGGTCGAGGCAAGTTTCACGTAATTCTCAGTTGACCATCGATGTGTGCCGATGGTGTGGTGTCGCTTTACAAAGGAGTTCGCCGTGGCACTCTCGGGCAGTCTCGAAACATTTGATCTTGCCGATGTACTCCGTCTTCTCGCCTTTTCCGAGAAGACGGGTCGATTGCTGGTCGCTGGTCCGCATACGCGGGGAAGTGTCCTGGTCGCTGGCGGGAAGGTGGTGGGGACGGAACTCGAATCTCCGACAACGCTCGAGTTGAATGACACCGAGGCCGTGTTCGGCCTGCTCCGCTTCGAATCCGGCACGTTCACGTTCGAGAACGACGACGTCGCGTCCACCCCCGACGCAGGTTTCTCGATGGAAGAGGTGCTCGGCGCAGCGGAGGCGATGCTGGCGGAGTGGCGTTTGATCGAACCCGTCGTGCCGTCGCTGGAGGTCTGGATCACCCTTCGGCCTGAGATGGAACGGCCCGACGTCACGATCGATGCGCAACAGTGGCGATGCATTGCGCTCGTCGGCACCGGCGTACAGGTTGGTCTGGTAGCCGAGACGCTGCGTCTCAACGAGCTCGAGTCCTGTCGACTGGTGAAGGAGCTCGTCGACGCGGGCCTGCTCCGGACGATCGACATGCCTGTCGCAGCGGTGCCTGTTGCGGATCAGCACGTCGTGGCTGCCGAGCCGGAGGAGGACGAACGCGAGTATGCGCCGGAGCCGAGTCCGGAGGCTGAGTCCCCGGAGGTCAGCGGTAACGCTGACCCGTCGTTCATCGACGATGTCGCCGTCGAATCGGCGCCCGTTCCCGAGCATGAACCCGTAACCGGCTCCGAGCCCGACCCAGGGGAGGCACTTCCGGTAGCGGAGGACGAGCCGATGGGCGATGAGGCTGCGGGGGTGTCAGATGCAACCGCCGATGCTCATGCCGAGGTAGAGGCCGATATCGATGCCGACGACATGGCCCGTCAACTCGCCAATCTCTCGCCGCGTGCTGCTGAGGCTGTTGCCGCCGTTGTCCACGCAACGATCGATACCGAGCCTGAGGGTGGCGGAACCGCACTGAAAACTGCGGTGAAGCCGGGCAAGCGACGTCGTCGCCGCAGGTCTCGGAAATCCTCCGAGTCGTGAACCTGTCTCGGGTCACCGAGACAGCACGATCGATGTCCTCGGGTGAGGAGCAGCGCGGCATCCGATGGACGTGATTCCTGTCCTCATTGCGATTCCGTGCGGTCTGCTCGCCGGTGGATTCGCTTCGGTACTCATCGCCCGAATTCCCGACAGGGTGCCGCTCACCATGGCGTCACGCTGTCCGGCCTGCGAGTGCCGTCTGGGACTCGGTGACATCGTGCCGGTGGTGTCGTGGGTGCTCGTACGCGGTCGTTGTCGTCATTGCGCGTCGCCCATTCCGGCTGCGTATCCGATCGTCGAGCTTGTCACTGCATCGCTGTTCGTCCTGGTCGCAGTCGAATACGGCATCGACTGGCTGGCACTTCCCCCGCTCGTTCTCGTTGTGGCACTCGTGGCGCTTTCGACGATCGACATCGAGGTGTATCGGCTGCCGAATCGTCTGGTCTTTCCTGCGGTGGCCGTATCGGCTGTGGTGATGAGCGCGATTGCCGTTGCCATCGATCGTCCGGAGGTCCTGCCCAGGGCGGCAGCGGGAGCGGCCGGCTATTTTCTGCTGTTGTTCGCGGCCCATCTGGTCTCGCCCCGGGGGCTCGGGTTCGGTGACGTCAAACTGTCGCTCCTCCTGGGGCTCCACCTCGGCTGGACGGCAGGCGTCACCTACCGCGGCTGGGCGCCTGTTGTTCGCCTGGTGTTTCATGCGCTCCTTATCGGCTGTGTCATCGGCGTTGTGGTGGGGCTCCTCGTGGCGGTGCTGCGCCGGGGCGGGCGTGATCTCGTACCGGATCCGCTAGCAGACGTCGAGACCCCGCCCGCACGACTCCTTCACAACAGCTTTCCGTTCGGCCCGGCGTTGGCTGCGGCCACGATGCTCCTGGTGCTCTATCCCGATCTCGTCATCGGCTGAGCGAACTAGCCTTGCAGAAATGACAGCTCGGTCGATCGTCACCATCACCGTCGATCTCGGTGATCGCAGGTATCCGGTGCTGGTCGGACACGGCGCTCGCCACGAGCTCGCAACCGTGACCCCCGACGGCGCACGGCGCGTCGCCATCGTCACCCAGCCCGGTATCCCGTGGGTCGTCGACCCCGGTGTCGACTCGATCCGGATCGAGATCCCCGATGGTGAGACGGCCAAGTCACTGGCTGTCGTGGAAGACGTCTGTCGACAGTTGGCGGTTGCCGGCTTCACGAGAGCTGATGCCATTGTCGCCGTCGGTGGTGGAGTGGTCACCGACGTTGCGGGTTTCGTTGCCGCCGTTTATCACCGTGGCATTCGTTTCGTGTCCGTTTCCACGACGTTGCTCGGACAGGTCGACGCTGCCATCGGCGGCAAGACGGGAGTGAATCTCGCCGAGGGCAAGAATCTGGTGGGCGCGTTCTGGCAGCCGTCGGCCGTCATCTGTGACACCGAGACCCTCGAGAGCCTTCCCCCACGCGAGTTCCAATGCGGCGCAGGTGAGATCGCCAAATATCACTTCCTCGGTGGCGGACGCCTCGACGAGCTCTCTCTCGACGAGCGGGTGGCGGCCTGTGTGAGGATCAAGGCCGACGTGGTCATGGCCGATGAGCTCGAGAGCGGCAAACGCGCCATCCTCAACTACGGACACACCCTTGCCCACGCGATCGAGACAGCGGGGGCATACGACCTGCGTCACGGCGAGGCAGTCGCAATCGGTATTCGGTACGCAGCCGAGGTGGCACACCGACTGGGGAGGATCGGGCCGGACCGAGTCGCGGAACACGATCGAGTCCTTTCGGCCTACTCGCTGCCGTCGAAGGTTCCCGATGAACTCACCGACGACGAATTGCTCGCCCTCTTTGCACGCGACAAGAAAGCGATCGACGGGGTGACATTCGTGCTCGACGGACCGAGCGGCGTGGAGACGGTCGTCGGTGTCGACCAGTCGGTCCTCGTCGGCTCGTTCGAGGCAGTTCGGTGACCAACGCAGCAGTTCTTGCCTCCCTGCCGCCGCTGCGGGTCGACGGACGAGTCGACAAGTTGCGAGCGGTGATGAGGGATCAGGGGCTCGATGCGTTCGTGGTCTCGGGCCTGTCGAGCGTGCGATGGCTCACCGGGTTCACCGGTTCCAACGCAGCGGTCGTGGTCACGCCCGACACCTTCACGCTCGTCACCGACGGCCGATACGAGACGCAGGCGCCTGCGCAGCTTGCCGAGGTCGGCTGCACGGCGTCGGTCGTTCTCGATCGATGGCTCGTCAGCGGGGCGGTTGGCGCCATCGGATCCGCCCGACGGGTTGCGCTCGAGGCTGACGTCGTGACGTGGTCGGTGTTGCAGCGCTGGCAGGGCGAGATCTCCGCCACCGTCGAACTGGTCCCGACGCACCGAATCCCCGCCGAACTCCGAGCCGTCAAGGACGATGCCGAACTCGCTCGGATCGCCAAGGCGGCCAGCATTGTCGACGGTGTCCTTGCCGACGTGGAGTCGTTGCTCGTCCCGGGAGTCAGCGAGCGAGCGATCGGCACGGCGCTCGACGACGGTATCCGGGCGGCGGGGGCATCGGGTCCTGGCTACGACACCATCGTAGGTTCGGGTCCGAACGCAGCGCTCCCGCATGCCCGACCGACCGACCGTGTCATGGAGGCCGGGGATCTGGTCGTGATCGACGTTGGTGGCCTGGTCGACGGGTACCGCAGCGATATGACCCGTACCTTTGTGATCGGTGGTCCCGACGCCGCCGACGACACCGCAGTCGAGATCCACAGCCTCGTGACCCGGGCACAGGCAGCTGGTGTCGCCGCGGTACGGCCGGGCATCGAGGCTCGTGAGGTCGATGAAGCCTGCCGCTCGATCATTCGGGATGCAGGTCATGGCGATCACTTCGGTCACGGGACTGGCCACGGGGTCGGTCTCGACATTCACGAGCTGCCGTCTGTGCACGCCACCGACACCGCTATCCTCCAGCCGGGACACGTGCTCACCGTCGAACCCGGCGTGTATCTCCCCGGCATCGGTGGGGTTCGGGTCGAAGACCTCGTGGTGGTCACGGAGACGGGTTGTCAGCCCCTGACATCGTCACCCAAGCTCCACTTCTCTCCCTCCTAGCACCTCCGAGGTAGCCGATGCCCACCATCACGACCAACGACTTGAAAAACGGCATGACCCTCGAGCTCGAGGAAGGCCTCTTCCAGGTGGTCGACTTTCAGCATGTCAAGCCGGGAAAGGGTCACGCCTTCGTTCGCACCAGCCTGCGCAACGTTCGCGCCGGCGGCACCGTCGAGCGAACGTTCCGGGCCGGTGAGAAGGTCGAGCGTGCGACCATCGACAAGCGAGATTTCAATTTCCTCTACCGGGACGGCAGCGACTACGTCTTCATGGACAACGAGACGTACGAGCAGCTGCACGTCGCGCCAGAGGCGCTCGGCGATGCCGGAAACTTCATTGTCGATGGCTCGTCGGTCGTTCTCGAGATGTTCGGCTCGGAAATCGTGGGTACCGACTTGCCGGCTGCGGTCGAACTGAACATCGAGTTCACGGAGCCGGGCCTGCAGGGCGACCGATCATCGGGGGGCACGAAGCCGGCCACCCTCGAGACCGGGCTTGTCGTCCAGGTGCCGCTGTTCATCGAGCCCGGTGAGCGGGTCAAGATCGACACCCGCTCCGGTGAGTATCTGAGCCGCGCCTAGCGGCGACGGACGTCTCATGCGATCGGAGATCCCTGGCCTCGGTAGTCGCCGCGAGGCGCGCGAAGAAGCCTTGGCGATCCTCTACCAAGCGGAACTCACCGGTGACCCCGTGGCCGAGATCCTGGCGGCCCGGCAGGTGCCTCTGTCCTCCTACGCAGTCGAGATCGTCGAGCAGGTCGATGCGGGACGCGACGATCTCGATGCGCTTCTCGGTCGTCACCTCGAGAACTGGCGCGTCGAGCGCATGCCGCTGGTCGATCGGGTGATCGCTCGAATCGCGGCGTGGGAACTCAGCGACCGTAGCGATGTCCCGACCGGTGTCGTCCTCTCGGAGGCGATTGCAATCGCCACCCAGTACTGCGCCGAACAGTCGCCCCGGTTCCTCAACGGTGTGCTGGGCAGCGTTGCCGGCGAGGTTCGTGGCTGAGGCCTCGGTGCGGCTGCGTTCCTGGCGAGCGCAGGATGCCCCCGCGCTCGCAACGGCCTGGAACGACCCCACGATCGCGGCAGTGTCGCAGCCACCCGACGACTGCAGTCTCGATGCCGCAGCGCGCTGGATCGAGGGTTGCGCCGTTCGTGAAGAACGACTGCTTGCGATCGATCGCGTCGTCAGCGTCGACGGCGCATGCGTGGGCGAAGTCGGTCTCTCGAGCATCGATCGGGGCCGAAAGGCAGCGGTGATCGGCTGGTGGATCGGGATCGGCCACCGGGGCAACGGCTTTGCGACCGCTGCAGTTCGGGAGCTGATCGGCGTTGCCTTCGACGAGTTCGACATCAGCACGCTCGTTGCCGAGATCGGGATCGACAATGCCGGATCGGTCCGCGTTGCCGAACGGGCTGGCTTCGAGCTGCTCAGGGGCGGGGGCGAGGACCGCCCCCACGCCTACGTTCACCGTCACCACTGCGTCTCGTCGACACGTTCCAGCAGCAGCTGATCGAGCGGCGTCGGCCGCCTGCAGCCGTGTCACGCCAAGATCCACATCACGCGCGCGCCCCACACCGACGCGCGGCGTGTATGTTCAACGCTCGACCGTGAAACGGGTCCAGTGAGGCCCGAACGGACGAAAGAGATACAGATGGCAGAACGAGAGCGCCTGCTCGCGGGATCCGCGAGCGGCCACTTCCAAGCGCGTACTCAGGTCATGACGGCCGATGACGTTGCCCGTGCCGTCAAGCGGATGGCCCACGAGATTCTCGAGCGCAACCACGGCTCCGCTGGCGTGATGCTCATCGGAATGCAGACCGGTGGTGTTGCCCTCGCAGTGCGGCTCGCAACCGCAGTGACCGAAATCGAAGGATCCCAGATCCCGGTCGGCACGCTCGACGCCACGATGCATCGTGACGACTTCGGTCTCCGACCGGTGATGCCGGAGGCGTCGACCGAGATCCCCGAGGACCCGACGGGCAAGACCATCGTGCTGGTCGACGATGTGCTGTTCACCGGTCGGACGGTTCGCGCCGCCCTCGATGCGATCCATTCGTACGGACGACCACAGGCGATCCAGCTGGCGGTCATGGTCGATCGGGGTCACCGTGAGCTTCCGATTCGACCCGACTACGTCGGGAAGAACCTGCCGACGCGGCGTGACGAGATGGTCGACGTCAATGATTCCGGTGTCGAACTGGGCGAAATGGTTTCATGACTGCAACCACGCTGCGCCAACGCGGTCCCAAACACCTGCTCTCGATGGCCGACCTCGATCGTGACGACATCGAGCAGATCCTCAACCTCACCGAGTCGTTTGCGGAGGTGGGGGAGCGAAGCATCCCGCGGGTTCCGGCACTGCGGGGCAAGACGATCGCCTGGCTGTTCTACGAGGACAGCACCCGCACTCGACTCAGCTTCGAGACGGCGGCAAAGCGGCTGTCGGCCGACACGATGAACTTCAGCGTTGGAAGCAGTTCGGTCAACAAGGGCGAGTCCCTGCGAGACACGGTCGAGACGATCGCTGCGATGGGAATCGACGGCATCGTCGTGCGACACGGCGCCGCCGGCGCTCCTCGTCAGGTCAGCGAGTGGACCGATGCATCGGTGATCAACGCCGGTGACGGCTGGCACCAGCACCCCACGCAGTCGCTGCTCGACCTCTACACCGCCCGCCAACACCTCGATGAACTGGACGGCAAGCACATCGCCATCATCGGCGACATCAAGCACAGCCGGGTTGCTCGCAGCAACGCACTTGGCTTTTCGGCGATGGGAGCACGGGTCACGCTCGTCGCTCCGCCGACCCTGCTGCCGTCGACGCTCGACGGGTGGCCGGTCGAGGCCACCCACGATCTCGATGCAGTCCTCGAGGAGCTCGACATCTGCTATCTGCTCCGCATGCAGCTCGAGCGGCAGGGGCAGGCCGTTGTGCCGAGTCTGCGCGAGTACCACAACGAATATGGGCTGACCAGCGCCAGAGCCGACCGGTTACCGAACGATGCCCTGATCATGCACCCCGGTCCGATGAACCGGGGCGTCGAGATTGCAGGTGAGGTGGCTGACCGGCCCGCCGCCGTCATCACCGAACAAGTTGCGAACGGGGTCTCTGTGCGAATGGCGGTCCTCTTTCTGCTTCTCGGATCCGGACTCGACGTGGTCGACGAGCAACGGGCGATCGCGTGAGCGCCGACATTGCGATCACGAACGGCACCATCGTCGATGCCGGTGGGATTCGTCGGGCAGACCTCCGGATCGAGAACGGCGTGGTCGTGGAGGTGGGGGAGAAGCTCGATGGCGACACGGTCATCGACGCCGATGGTCTCGTCGTCAGCCCTGGGTTCGTCGATCTCCACACGCACCTGCGCGAGCCCGGTGACGAAGAGGCCGAGACGATCCAGACCGGCTCGCGCAGTGCCGCCCTCGGCGGTTTCACCGCCTGTGTGGCCATGCCGAACACCAACCCGGCGATGGACAGTGTGGCCGTCGTGCAGCAGGTGCTCGACGCTGCATCCGACGCACTCTGTGAAATCGTCCCGTCCGCAGCGATGACGATTGGGAGGGCTGGGGAGCAACTTGCCCCGATGGCAGAGCTCGTTCGGGCCGGGGTGCGTGTGTTCACCGACGACGGGACCGGCCTCCAGAACGATCGGCTGATGCGGACGGCGCTCGACTATGCCCGCGGGCTCGACCATCTGACCGACGGGTTCCAGGTCGTGCTCGCCCAACATTGCGAGGTCGAATCGCTCGCCGCCGGTGGCGTGATGCACGAGGGCGAATGGTCGAGCGTTCTTGGGGTGCCCGCTCAGCCGGCGGAGGCCGAGGAGCTCATGGTCATGCGAGACATCGCTCTTGCTCGGCTGACCGGTGGCCGGGTGCACTTTCAGCACGTCTCGACTCGGGGCAGCGTGTCGATGATCCGGGAAGCCAAAGCGGCGGGCCTGGCCATCACCGCTGAAGCAACCACGCATCACTTCACGCTCGATCACAGCGCGTGCCGAACGTACGATCCCGCGTTCAAGGTGCACCCGCCGCTGCGAACGCAAGACGATGTCGCTGCGATCAAGGCCGGTCTGCTCGATGGAACCATCGATGCGATCGCCACCGACCATGCGCCGCACACCCGCCAGGCCAAGGAGCGGCCCTTCCTGACGGCACCGCCCGGCATGCTGGGTCTCGAAACGGCGTTCGCAGTGGCAAACACCGAGCTCGGGGCCGACATCGAACACCTCGTCCGGCTGTTGTCGGTCAATCCGGCGCGCATCGCCGGAATCGATGATCGACATGGCGGCACGATCGAGCCAGGACGCCCCGCCAATCTCACCGTCCTCGACCTCGACGACGAGTGGACGGTGACCGGCGCAGCGATGGCGAGTCGGAGCACGAACACCCCGTACGAGGGCCGCACTGTGCGCGGCAGTGTTCGTCACACATTTTGGAACGGAGATCAGGTGGTCGACATGGGAGAAGCAACACGGTGACTCTGAAGGAGTATCAACTGGTCCTCGCCGACGGCGAGACGTTCGAGGGGGAGGGCATCGGTGCCGCCCTGACCGATGACGGTTTCGCTGCCGGGGAGGTCGTGTTCAACACTGTCCTGTCGGGCTATCAAGAGGTGATCACCGACCCGTCGTACGCGGGCCAGATCATCACCTTCACCTACCCTCACATCGGGAATTACGGAGTGAATGCCGCCGACGACGAGGCCAGTCGCCCGTTCTGTCGAGGTGTGATCATCCGTGACCTGGCTCGCCGTCAGAGCAACTGGCGCAGTGAGGAGCACCTCGACGATTTCCTGTGCCGTCATGGGTTGGCCGGTATCGCCGGTATCGACACCCGACGTCTGACCCGTCATATTCGAGATCGCGGGGCAATGCCCGGCGCGTTCGGACCTGCCGATCACGCCACGTTGCTCGGAGCAGCACAGGCCGAGGCCGGAACCGCAGGTGTGGATCTCGTGAGCCTCGTGACCACCAAGGAGGCGTACACCGTTGGCGACGGGCCCCGCAGGATCGTGGCGTACGACTTCGGTGTGAAGACCACGATGCTGCGACATCTCGGCGAGATCGGCACAGTCACCGTCGTTCCGGCCCACACCTCCGCCGACGACGTGCTGGCCATGAACCCCGACGGTGTGTTCCTCTCCAACGGGCCCGGCGATCCCGAAGAAGCCGGTCCGATCGTCGACGAGTTGCCCAAACTCCTCGGCAAGGTGCCGATCTTCGGCATCTGCCTCGGACACCAGGTTCTGGCGCTTGCCATGGGCGGTACGACCTACAAGATGAAGTTCGGCCACCATGGCGGCAATGTGCCAGTGCAAGACTCCCGCACCGGCAAGGTGGAGATCACGGCGCAGAATCACAACTTCGCGGTCGAGGCAGGCTCGGTTCCGAACGTGACCGAGACGCATGTCTGTCTCAATGATGAGGCGCTCGAGGGTCTCGTGCACAACGACTACCCAGCGTTCAGCGTTCAGTACCACCCCGAGGCAGGACCCGGTCCGCACGACTCGACCTATTTGTTCGAGGAGTTCGCACAACTGATGGACGACTTCAACGGGAAGGCGGCCTGAGGTGCCGAAGCGGACCGACATCCACTCGATCCTCATCATCGGCTCCGGACCGATCGTGATCGGTCAAGCCTGCGAGTTTGACTACTCCGGAACCCAGGCGTGCCGGGTCCTGAAGGAGGAGGGGTACCGGATCATTCTCGCCAACTCGAACCCGGCGACGATCATGACCGACCCGACCTTTGCCGACGCAACCTACGTCGAGCCACTCGACCTTTCGATCCTCGAGAAGATCATCGAGAAAGAAAAGCCCGATGCCGTGTTGCCGACGCTCGGCGGTCAGACGGGCCTGAACCTGGCGATGGAATTGCAGGAGTCGGGTGTGCTCAAACAGCATGGGGTCGAGCTCATCGGTGCTGATGCCGAAGCGATCGAGACAGCCGAAGACCGAGAGAAGTTCAAGGTCGCCATGACCGAGATCGGTCTCGACTGTGCTCGGTCGGCCATCGCTCACACGATGGACGAGGCGAGAGCGGCGATCGAACAGGTCGGGCTGCCGGTCATCATCCGTCCTGCGTACATCCTCGGAGGGCGCGGTACCGGCATCGCCGAAACGATGGAGGAGTACGAGCGGATGGCCAAGTACGGCCTCGATGCCAGCCCCATCTCCGAAATCCTGATCGAGGAATCGATCAAGGGCTGGAAGGAGTACGAACTCGAAGTGATGCGCGATCGTGCCGACAACTGCGTGATCATCTGCTCGATCGAGAACCTCGATCCCATGGGTGTGCACACGGGTGACTCGATCACGGTTGCGCCGGCGCAGACTCTGACCGACGTCGAGTACCAGAAGATGCGTGACGGGTCTTTTGCGTGCATCCGCCGTGTTGGCGTCGAGACCGGTGGATCCAACGTCCAGTGGGCGGTCGATCCCGAATCCGGACGCCAGATCGTGATCGAGATGAATCCGCGTGTGAGCCGAAGTTCGGCGTTGGCCTCGAAGGCGACCGGCTTCCCGATCGCCAAAATCGCAGCGAAGCTTGCGGTCGGGTACACGCTCGACGAGATCCCGAACGACATCACCAAAAAGACGCCCGCCAGCTTCGAACCGTCGATCGACTACGTGGTGACGAAGATCCCGCGTTGGGCGTTCGAGAAGTTTCCCGGCACAAGTGGTGTGCTGGGCACGTCGATGCAGTCGGTGGGCGAGGTGATGGCCATCGGCCGAACCTTCCCGGAATCGTTGCAAAAGGCGCTTCGTTCACTCGAACAGGGTCGTCACGGACTCAATGCCGACCCCGCAGAACTCACCCTCGACGAGATCCCCACCGAGGAACTCACGAAGATGGCGTCGATCGGCACGCCGGATCGGCCCTTCCAACTCGAAGCGCTGCTCCGCCGTGGAGTGGGAATCGACGACGTGTTCGAGGCGACAGCAGTCGATCCGTGGTTCCTCGATCAGATGTTGATGATCACCGAGGAGCGGGCCCACCTCGAGACGCTCTCCCTCGACACGATCACCCGGCGTGAGTGGCGAAGGGCGAAGCAACTGGGGTTCTCCGACCCGCAGCTCGCCTACCTGTGGAATGTGACCGAGGAAGCGGTGAGGGCTGCCCGGCTTGCAGCCGGCGTCGCCACGACCTTCAAAACGGTCGACACCTGTGCCGCCGAGTTCGAAGCGAGCACGCCGTACCACTATTCGACCTACGAGGATTCCGACGAGGTCCGTGAGGGGGAGCGAGAGAAGGTCATCATTCTTGGTTCGGGCCCGAATCGCATCGGCCAAGGCATCGAGTTCGACTACTGCTGCGTGCATGCGAGCTTCTCGCTGCGCGACGCCGGGTACGAGACCATCATGGTGAACTGCAACCCGGAGACCGTGTCGACCGACTACGACACCTCCGACCGGTTGTACTTCGAACCAATCACCTACGAAGACGTCATGGACATCATCGAGCGTGAGAAGCCCAAGGGGGTGATCGTCAGCCTCGGTGGACAGACCCCGCTGAAGCTCGCCGACCGACTGCCCGAGGACCTCGTGCTCGGGACGTCACCGGCATCGATCGACTTGGCCGAGGATCGAGAGCAGTGGAATGCCATGTGTGCCCGCCTCGAGATTCCGCAGCCCGCCGGTGGCACTGCGGTGGACATCGACGAGGCGCTCGAAATCACGGGCAAGATCGGTTATCCGGCGCTCGTGCGCCCGAGCTATGTGCTCGGTGGGCGGGCGATGGAGATCGTCTACGACGATGATCACCTTCGCCGGGCAATGGCAGAACTGGCCGGTTTCGGCAGTCTCGGCAAGGAAGGTGGCCTGTCGGCGGAACGTCCGGTGCTCGTCGATCGGTTCCTCGAAGATGCCACCGAGGTCGACGTCGACGCCCTCCGGGATCACACGGGCGACTCGGTGATCGGCGCTGTCATGGAACACGTCGAGGAGGCTGGTGTGCACTCCGGCGACTCGGCCTGCTCGATTCCTCCCACCAGTCTCGCAGCCGACACCATCGCCGTGATCGAGGACTACACCCGCAGGATTGCCGAGGCTCTCGACGTGAAGGGCCTCATCAATGTGCAATACGCGGTCAAGGGAAACCAGGTGTTCGTCATCGAAGCGAACCCTCGAGCCAGTCGGACCGTTCCCTTCGTGGCCAAAGCGACCGGTGTCCCTCTCGCCAAGATCGCCAGTCGGATCATGGTCGGCTCCACGCTTGCCGAACTCCGCACGGAAGGTTTGATGCGAGAGCCCGTCGAGGGTGACCATGTCGCAGTCAAGGAGGCGGTGCTGCCGTTCAACCGGTTCCCCGAGGCCGATGCGGTGCTCGGCCCCGAGATGCGATCGACCGGTGAGGTCATGGGGATCGACCTCACCCCTGGGCTCGCCTTCGTGAAATCGCAGTTGGCGGCTGGTTTGCAGCTCCCCACCGATGGGATGGTGTTCCTGTCGCTCGCCGATCGCGACAAGGATGTCGGTGTCGAAGCGGCTCGGATCTTCACCGAGCTGGGCTTCACGCTTGCGGCCACCAGCGGTACGGCGGCTGCGCTGCGCGTCGCCGGTCTCGACGTGGCGGTCGAGGTGGCCAAGCTCGGCGACAACGATGGAGAGAATGCGGTCGATCTGATCGAACGTGGCGATGTGAAGCTTGTGGTCAACTCGCCGCGGGGTCGCGGGCCGCGAGCCGACGGGGACCACATCCGGTCGGCCGCCGGGATGGAGAGCGTCCCGCTGCTCACCACCGGAAAGGCAGCATTGGCTGCCGCAAGGGGCCTGCGCGACTGGAAGGCACACCGGCTAGCCGTCCGGAGCCTCCAGGAGTACCACGCTGGTGTGAGCATCGATGCGCTCGAAGCGCACCGAGGTGACAACTGATGGATCTTTCGACGACTGTCGGATCGGTCGGGTTGCGCGCCCCCGTGATGACGGCGTCGGGAACCGCCGGTCACGGCGCCGAGTTTGCCCACTATCTCGATCCGGCTTCGCTCGGTGCCGTCGTGGTGAAGTCGATGAAAGCCGATGCGTGGGCCGGCAATCCTGCGCCACGGGTGCATCCGACCGCTGCAGGCATGATCAACAGCGTCGGCCTGCAGGGGAAGGGTGTTTCGCACTGGCTCGACCATGACCTCCCACCGCTCATCGCAACCGGAGCGACCGTTGTCGCATCGATCTGGGGGAGCAGCGTCGACGACTATGCCCGAGCGGCAGCAGCGCTCGCCGATGCGCCATGCGAGGTCGTCGCGGTGGAGGTCAACGTTTCGTGCCCGAACCTCGAAGACCGTGGCTCGATGTTTGCGCACAGCCGAACCGCTACCGCCGAGGCAATCGAGGCGACTGCGGCATGCAACCGGCCGAGGTGGGCCAAACTCAGCCCGAACGCAGCTGATCTGCCAGAGATCGCCGAGGCAGCCCATGGGGCTGGGGCCGATGCTGTGGTCCTCACCAACACCGTGCTCGGCATGGTGATCGATGTCGATTCTCGCCGTCCCGTACTCGGTGCAAAGAGAGGCGGTCTGTCCGGTGCAGCAATGCACCCAGTGGCGGTGCGAGCCGTGTACGACGTGCACGAGGCACTGCCGGGGATCCCGATCGTTGGTGTCGGTGGCGCATCGGCCGGTACCGATGTCGTAGAGTTCCTGCTTGCCGGAGCCTCTGCAGTCGAGATTGGCACGGCGACGTTCGCCGATCCTCGGGCGCCTCGACGAATCTTGGCGGAGTTCGAGAAATGGTGCGAGCGCAATGGTGTCGAAGCGGTGGCCGAACTGATCGGAGGAGCCCATGACTGAGTTCGAGATCGACCCCGTCACGAAGGATCGTCTTGCGTTGGCACTCGATGTCGATGATCTGGTTGCTGCGATTCGTATCGGGCGGCAGATGAAGGACTACTTCTCCGTGGCCAAGATTGGCCTCGAGCTGTACTCCGCCGCCGGCCCGGAGGCGGTCGGTGCGATCGCCGATCTCGGCTATTCGATCTTCCTCGACCTGAAGCTGCACGACATTCCGACCACGGTGGGGAAGGCGGCACGCGTGCTCGGCGCGTTCGGTGTGCAGTACCTCACCATGCATGCGCACGGTGGCATCGACATGTTGCGGGCCGGAGTCGAGGGGCTGGCGGACGGTGCGCGCAACGCCGGCCTTGCCGAACCGAAGACGCTCGCCATCACCGTGCTCACCAGTGATGGCGATGCACCAGCGCACATCATGCCGAAGCGGGTCATGGTTGCGGCCGAGGCTGGGTGTTCGGGCATTGTCTGTGCCGTTGGCGACTTGGAGGAGGCGCATCACTATGCGCCCCGCCTCCTGCGGGTGACACCGGGTATCCGTCTTCCGGGAGGGACGACCGACGACCAGGCCCGTGCTGCGTCACCGAGCGCTGCGCTCGCCGGAGGCTCCGACCTGCTGGTGATCGGACGCGCCGTGACCCAGGCCGACGATCCGATCGCCGCTGCGCAACAGATCCACGCGTCGGCCGCCGCCCCCGCCTGACCATCCCGCTAGGGTCAGGCCCATGGCGACTCCACCCATACTCAGTGACGAGGCGCGTCGGGCTGCACTCGCCAAGGCGGCTGAGGCGCGTCGTGTTCGCGCCGACGCCAAGCACCGTCTCAAGGAAGGCGAGCTCTCGTTCGCAGAGCTGCTCAGCGCGGCGGACACCGACGACATCTTGAACAACACCAAGATCCTCACGATCCTCGAATCGCTCCCTGGCGTCGGCAAGGTGAAGGCTCGCCGCACGATGGAGGCGATCGGTATCGCCGAGAGCCGCCGGATTCGCGGGCTCGGTGACAACCAGCGACGCAGGCTGTTGGCTGCGTTCGGTTGAGATGACCGATCTTGTCGATCGGCTGATCATTGTGATCTCCGGCCCGGGAGGGGTCGGCAAGGGCACGATTGTCGAGCAACTCCTCGATCGCGATCCGGCGCTATGGCTGTCGCAGAGTTGGACCACCCGGGAACGCCGCCCGGGTGAACCGATCGATGCATATCACTTCACCGACGCCGAGCGGTTCCGTGCGCATGTCGATGCCGACGGCTTCCTGGAGTGGGTCGAGTTTCTCGATTACCTGCAGGGAACTCCCGTGCCGATCCCTCCGGACGGACACGACGTGGTGTTCGAGATCGACGTCCACGGAGCCCGGCAGATCAGGGAACGGTACCTCGATGCTCTGCTCGTGTTCGTCGCTGCTCCCTCCAGCGCTGCACAGGAGGAGCGGCTGCGGGGGAGGGGCGATCCCGAGGAGAAGATCGAGGCTCGCCTGGCGAAGGCGGCAGAGGAGACTGCGATGGCGTCAGAAATCGGTATGCAGTTCGTGGTGAACGACGACCTGAACCGGGCGATCACCGAGATCGAGGAACTGATCGAGGCCGGACGACGATCGCGTCGGTCCCCGAAGCCTCGCTGCTAGCCTGAGCATTCGGCTGACGCAACGGAGACCATGATGGCCCACGGCTACGACACCATGATGAACCCCTCGATCGAGGAACTTCTCGAGGAGACCGGTTCGAAGTTCCGTCTTGTGTCGCTCTCGGCGATGCGGTCGCGAGAAATCACGAATTATCACGGCGGACTCGGCCAGGGTGCTGGGTCCGACGTTCCGCCGCAGGTCACCAGCACCGCCGCGAAGCCGCTGTCGATCGCCTTCGAGGAGATCGCAGCCGAGAAGATCATCTCCATCGAGATCGATCCCGAAGCCGAGGCCGAGGCCGCCTTGCTCGCCGCTGCGGAGGCTGCCGCAGCAGCCGAACTCGGCGACGACTCCGCCTGACCCAGTCACACTGATGGGCGCGCTCACCGGGAAACGCATCGTTCTCGGCGTCACCGGAGGAATCGCGGCCTACAAGGCGGTCGAGGTCTGTCGGCGCTTGGTCGAGGCGGGTGCGCATGTGCAGCCGGTCATGACCGATGGTGCGCTCGAGATGGTTGGCGCCACCACGTTCTCTGCATTGGCCAGCGAACCGGTCAAAACCTCGCTCTTCGACGACCCGGAGACACCGATTCCTCATACGCGGATGGGGCAGGCCGCTGATCTCGTGCTTGTCTGTCCGGCAACGGCTCGGATCATCTCCGACATCCGGACCGGTCGCTCAGCCGATCTGTTGATGAGCACCATCCTCGCAACCCGCGCGCCGGTCGTCGTGTGCCCGGCGATGCACACCGAGATGTGGGAACAGCCTGCAGTCCAGGAGAATCTCGACGTGATCGAGCGGCGCGGCGTGTCGATCGTGCCACCCGAACGCGGGCGTCTCGCCGGGGGAGACACCGGTGATGGACGACTGGCCGACCCGGCCACGGTGGTCGCCCACGTCGAGCGCGCCCTCACCGAACACGACTTGGCTGGTCGTCACGTGCTCGTGACGGCAGGTGGAACTCGCGAACCCATCGACCCGGTTCGTGTCATCAGCAACAAGTCCACCGGCAAACAGGGGTATGCCGTTGCCGCCGAAGCCTGGGCTCGAGGCGCCCGGGTCACCCTTGTGACGACAGTCGAAACCCCCGAGCCGGTCGGGGTCCATCGGGTCGACGTGCAGACGGCAGCGGACATGCAACGAGCAGTCGAGTCGATCGACGATGCCGACATCATCGTCATGGCTGCCGCAGTCGCCGACTTCCGTCCGGCCGATCCCGCCGACCACAAACTCAAGAAGACCGATGGGGCCGCCCCAGAGATCCCGCTCGAGAAAACACACGACTTCCTTGTCGATCTCGGCGAAAAGAAGCCTGACGGTCAGGTCCTGGTCGGTTTCGCAGCCGAGACCGACGATCTGGTCGGCAACGCCCGGGCCAAGCTCGAACGCAAGAAGCTCGACCTGATCGTGGCGAACGACGTCTCACAACCCGGTGTCGGCTTCGGGTACGACACCAACGAGGTGGTCATCATTCAGGCTGATGGCAGCTGCGAACACGTTCCCCTCACCGACAAGCGCGACGTTGCCCGGCGCGTGCTAGACACCGCAGCGAACAAGCTCGGCTGACCACCCAGGAGCACAGCAGTGACCCGTTGGACCTTCACTTCCGAGAGCGTTTCGGAGGGCCATCCCGACAAAATGGCCGACCAGATCTCTGACGCCATCCTCGACGAGATGCTTGCGCAGGATCCGATGAGTCGAGTTGCCTGCGAAACGCTCGTCACGACGGGCCTGGCAGTGATCGCCGGTGAGATCACCACGGAGGCGTACGTCGACATTCCCGGCACTGTCCGGCGAACGATCAACGAGATCGGCTACGACAACGAGGCCTTCGGCTATGACGGCAACACCTGTGGCGTGATGGTCACGCTCGACGAGCAGTCACCCGACATCTCGCAGGGTGTCTCGGCGTCGGAGGAAGTGCGTTCCGGAGCGGTTGGCGAGGACGACCAACTCGACCAGCAGGGGGCCGGCGATCAGGGAATGATGTTCGGCTACGCCTGTGACGAGACCGACGCACTCATGCCGCTGCCGATCCACCTCGCTCATCGCATGGCCGAAAAGCATGCTGAGGTGCGCAAAGCCGGGACGATTCCGTACCTGCGGCCGGATGCCAAGACCCAGGTCACGTTCGAGTACGAGGACAACCGACCGGTTCGACTCAAGACGGTGCTCGTCTCGACGCAACACAACGACGGCATCGACCGTGATTCGATGATTCGGCCTGATCTGATCGAGCACGTGATTCGGCCGGTGATTCCAGAGGAATTTGCCGATGACGATTACGACGTGCACGTCAATCCGACCGGCCGTTTCGTGATCGGTGGCCCGGTCGGTGACGCAGGTCTCACCGGCCGCAAGATCATCGTCGACACCTACGGCGGCATGGCGCGTCACGGCGGTGGCGCCTTCTCGGGCAAGGATCCGTCGAAGGTGGATCGATCAGCGGCCTACGCCACCCGATGGGTGGCGAAGAATCTTGTGGCCGCAGGTGCTGCGAGCCGTTGCGAGATTCAGGTTGCCTATGCCATCGGCATGGCCCGACCGATGTCTGTACTGGTCGAGACGTTCGGTACCGAGACGGTCGACAAGGCGGCGATCGAGAAGGCTGTCGACGAGGTCTTCGATCTGCGGCCCGGAGCGATCCTGCGAGATCTCGATCTGCGTCGGCCGATCTATCGAACATCCGCGGCGTACGGCCACTTCGGTCGAGAAGCCACTGAAGGTCTGTTCCCGTGGGAGAAGACCGATCGCGTCGACGACGTGAAGTCGGCGCTGGGCCTCTGAGCGACCCAGACCAGGGCCGACTGGCGCTCGGCGACGACGCTGGGCCTGCCCTGGCCGATCCGCCCCATGAGACCGATGTGTCTGATGCGCGGGTCGTCCGTGTCTTGCCCGATGTGGTGGGGATCGATCGCGAGTTCGACTATCTGGTGCCGCCGGCGTGGGTCGAAGACGGCCGAGTCGAACGACTCGATGTCGGGTCGATGGTTCGGATCCCACTCTCGGGCCGCCGCGTCGCAGGTTGGGTCACCGCCGTCGACGTCGATCCGGCTCCAGATGTGCGGCTGGTGCCGCTTGCGAAGCTGTCGGGAACCGGTCCACCGAGGGAACTGATCGACCTCGCAGGATGGGCGGCATGGCGCTGGGCCGGCCGCAGGGTCGCATTCCTGCGTGCTGCGTCACCCGAACGGATGGTGGCCGCAGTTCCTCGTCGCCGTCCACCGCCGACGGTGCCGACCGGACCGCGTGATGTCTTCGATGAGGCGTTCGAGCACGGTGTCGCCACCGTTCGGGTCGCTCCGGACGACGACGGCTACGACGTTGCGCTCGCTGCGTGTCGGCGTGGCGATGCGCTCATCGTGACCGCCGACGTTCGTCGGGCTCGTCACCTCGCCGTGGCCCTCCGCCGCGCCGGTATCGCCGTGGCGCTCGCTCCCGACGACTGGGCGGTCGCGGCCGGAGGTGCGACCGTCGTGGGGACTCGGTCTGCGGCCTGGATGCCGATGCCCGATCTCGCCGCAGTGGTCGTGATCGACGAACACGACGAGCGACTCAAGGAGGAACGAACGCCGGCATGGCACGCACGCGATGTCGTGCTCGAACGAGCCCGTCGGGCCGGGGTGCCGACGGTCCTCACCTCGCCGGTTCCGTCGCTGGAAGCGTTGCGAGCCGGCCCCCTCCTTCGTCGCGAGCGGTCTGTCGAACGAAACGACTGGCCGATCATCGACGTCCTCGATCGCCGTCTCGACGATCCGGCGAAGGCGGGTCTCTTTGCCGAACGCCTGATGTCGTATCTGCCTCCCGACAAACGGATCGTGTGTGTGCTGAATCGCACGGGACGCGCCCGTCTCCTCGCATGTGGCTCGTGTGGTGAGCTCGTGCGGACCGAGGACGGCTCATCGATCATGCGTCTCGACGACGACGAACTCGTGAGCATCGACGGTTCGGAGCGTCGCCCGATCGTGTGTATCGATTGCGGCTCGACCAGGCTGAAGACGCTGCGGATCGGTGTCGAGCGGGCCGCCGAGGAACTGGCGGCATTGATCGGGGAGCCGGTGGACGAGGTCACGGCAACCAGCGAGCGAGATCCGACCTCCCGAGTCGTCATCGGGACCGAAGCTGTCCTGCACCGAACGATCGAGTCCGATGTGGTGGTCTTTCTCGACTTCGATCAGGAGTTGCTCGCCGTGCGGCAGCGGGCTGCCGAGCAGGCCATGGCAATCCTTGCCCACGCAGCTCGGCTCACCGGTGGTCGTCACACGGGGGGACGCATCATCGTGCAGACGCGCCAACCCGACCATGACGTCATCGCCGCAGCCCGCAAAGGTGATCCTGCCGTCGTTGCGATCGCCGAGCGGGATCGCCGCAAGGCATTGATGCTGCCGCCCTACGGCGCGCAGGTAGCGCTGAGTGGCGCAGGTGCTGCGGAGATGGTCGAGTCCTTCGGTGACGTCGAAGGAGTACAGGTGCGTGGACCGGTCGACGAACGGTGGTTGATCCGAGCCGAGCACCACGCCCCGGTCCTCGATCGCCTCAGCGAACTTCCCCGGCCTGCCGCCCGCGTGCGGATCGAAGTCGATCCGCTGCGAGTATGACGGGGATGTCTCTGAGCCTCCGCCGTCGACGCCTCGTTCTGGTCTTGTTGCTGTTGCTCGGGATCGTCGGTTTCCTGGTGCTGATCACTGCTCCCGACGAGGGCCCACCCCTCACGCCGGTCGTCACCGAGGAAGGCTTGGTCACCGAAGTGCCCGAGGGTTGGGAGCGCAGTGAGCAGTTTGCGTTCCAGTTTCATCCGCCCTCGGGACTGGCCGAGGTGTTCGATCGCTGGACGGTGGCTCGCTCGTGTGGACCAGAGGGCTGCTCGACACGCACGCTCGACGAGTGGCTCGATGTCGCCGTCACGCTGCCCACGTTCGTCCAGGCGCTTGCCCCGACTTCGGAGCTCGAGATCATCGAGGACGAGATCGCCGCCGATCATCGAACGATGGTCACCCGTAGCGCCGCCGGTGGCGCCATCGTGTTCGTCGCAGCGTTCGGCGACGGACGTGAGTTCTACGTCGAGTGCGGGCTCTCTCTCAGCCCTGGCGGCGACGTCCGCTTGATCGACGCCATCGTCGATGTGTGTCGAGCAACGCAGAGCGTCTCGGGTTAGACCCCCAGCCAGCGCCTGAGGCGTTCGTGCAAGGGCCGGTAGGCGGCGATCGACCGAAGGACATCGGCACGAAGCGCGGTTTGGTGGTGCTCGCGTCGTCCCAACTGCTCGGTCGGCAACATGATCACAGCGGGCTGGTAGGCGAGGACCTCCGACGTGTGCCGAGGTTCGACAACATTGCCGAGCAGGTCGAGCACGGTGAGATCGTGCCGGTTCGAGATTCGCGTGAGCGCGTGCGGTGCGGCGCAGTACTCGAAGCCGATCGTGGGTCGGTCGCGAGCAATGACGGTGGTTGCTCCCTCGAGCACGTCGGGAGAGTTGCCACCGGCCGATACGCGAAGGAACGAGACCGGCCTCGGCAGCGTCCAGTCGTCGAGGCGATCGGTGTCGCGGTCGTCACCCTGTTCGGTCTCCGCTCCAAGCGCGACCTGCACGACCGTCATGCCCCGTTTCCGGGACCACTGAAAGCGCAGTTTCGCCGCCGTCTTCGGGTCCGGTTCGACGAGGAACACCTGGGAGGGTCGGGCATATCGTCGAAGACGACGGCTCTGAAGACCCTCACCCGCTCCGACATCGATCACCAGTGCATCGGGTGGCATGTAGGACCGGTAGTTGATGGTGATGACCCGATCCCAGTCGATCGACGCAGATGCCCGCCCCTGCCGATCGCGCAGCAAGGCGATGTCGTCGATCGCACTCACGTTCTGGACCAGCTCCGCCGTCGGACCTCGTAGAGCGCGATTGCCGCCGCGGATGCAACGTTGAGGCTGCCGACCTTGCCGAGCTGCGGAATGAAACCGATCGTGTCGCTGGCGGCGAGGGTCGCCGTGGTGCAGCCTCGATCTTCGTGCCCGAGTACCACGGCCACGTCGGGCTCCATCGAGATCTCGTGGAGCGGTGCAGCGGTGTCGGTGAGCTCGACTGCGATGATCTGGTAACCGTCGGCTCGCGCTGCCTCCACCGCGTCGACCCCGGATTCGAACATCGTCCAGGAGAGATAGCGGGCGGTGCCGAGTGCGGTTTTGTTGACCTTGGCATGACTCGGCGGCGTTCCTCCGCCGATGTAGAGGTGGTCGACCCGCTCGGCGGCTGCGGTACGCACGATCGACCCCACGTTGAACGGATTGGCCACATTGTCGAGCACCAGCGCGAGACGCCCCTCTGTGCGTTGACGCCATGCCCGATGGAGTCGCTTCATGCCGGTGCCGTCGAGTTGACCCATCATCGTTCCCCCGGTCTCACCTCGAGGATACGGAATCCGGCCCGGCTCTTGATCCGTTCGACGCCGTAGCCGTCACGACGAAGCCATGCGGCGAGCGAGTCGCTCCCGAGATGTTTCTGCACGACCAGATGGGCACAGCCGTTCGGCATCAGCCGAGGCAGCCAGCGTTGCAGCAGTTCGTGAAGTGCCGGTTTGCCGATCCGAATCGGCGGGTTCGACAAGATTCGATCGAACCGCACATCGGCTGGAACACCATCGGGTTCGACCACACGAATCTGGTCCTCGGCACCGATGGAGGCTGCATTGCGCGCAGTGAGGTGCCGCGCCCGCTCGTTGACATCCACCGCCCACACGGCGGTATGCGGCGCTCGGGCCGCCACGACACACGCAATGGGGCCCCAGCCGCACCCGAGGTCCAGCACCGTGCGATCAGCTGCGGTGAGGGGCGGCGCCTCGAGGAGCAGGAACTTGGTCCCCCCATCGAGGTGATCGGCGGAGAACACACCCCGGTCTGCGGTCAGGGTGAATGCCACATCGGGGAGTGCGACGTCGACGGGCCGGGGTTCTGACCCGACTGAGGGGTCGCCGGCGAAGTAGTGACCGCTGCTCACGGGTCCGACGGTAGCGGGCGTGGATCGCTAGCCTGAGACCATGGCAGCGTATGACATTCGAGTCATCGGCGATCCGGTGCTCCGCCAGCGAGCGAAGGAGATCACCGACGTCGACGACAGGCTGGTGCGGTTGGTCGACGACATGCTCGACACGATGTACGCCGCGCCCGGAATCGGTCTGGCTGCACCGCAGGTCGGAGTCAACAAGCGCCTCTTCGTGTGGGACATCGGCGAGGGCCCATTCGCGATGATCAATCCGGAGATCCGAGAAACCGACGGTGAATGGGTCTTCGAAGAGGGTTGTCTGTCGGTCCCCGGTCTGTCGTGGGAGATCGTGCGTCCGAAGACGATTCATATCGTCGGTCGCGATCTCGACGGCAACGAACTCGAGTACGAGGCCGACGAGCTCGAGTCGCGCATGTTCCAGCACGAGTTGGATCACCTCGACGGCACGCTGCTGATCGAGCGACTCGACGACGACACCAGGAAGGCTGCGCTGAAAACACTCCGGGAACTCCAGATCGGGCGTCCCGAGAGGCCCGCGACGGGCGGCTTGACACTCCCGTGAGCATTGCCCCGCCGGCGAGCGTCCGGCGGATCGCGTACCTCGGTTCGCCCGATCTCGCCGTGCGACCCCTGCGCTCCCTCGTGGACGCAGGCTATGAGATCCCGCTCGTGGTCTCGATGCCGGACCGCCGACGGGGCCGCGGCAACGAGTTGATGCCGACGGCGGTCAAGGTCGCAGCGGTCGACCTCGGGCTTCGGGTCACGTCGGACCTCACCGATCTTGCCGACCTGGTCGAGAACCACAGCGTCGATCTTGCCGTGGTCGTTGCCTACGGACGCATCATCCCGGCGTCGCTGCTGCAGAAACTTGCGTTCGTGAACCTTCATTTCTCGCTTCTGCCCCGCTGGCGGGGTGCCGCTCCGGTCGAACGCGCACTGCTCGCCGGCGATGAGCGCACTGGCGTTTGCCTCATGGATCTCGACGTCGAACTCGACACCGGTGCGGTGTACCGCCGCACAGAAACAGAGATCGAGCCCGATGAAACGCTCGAGGAGCTTCGAGATCGACTGGTCGAGATCGGCTCTGCGCAACTCCTCGGCGCACTCGAGGAGGGGTTCGGGGAACCGACACCCCAAGAGGGTGATCCCGTGTATGCCCACAAGATCTCCGTCGACGAACGCAAGATCGACTGGGGGCAACCAGCGTCGGCCATCCACCGACAGGTCCGCGTCGGCGGGGCGTTCACCACGTGGCAGGGCAAACGGTTCAAGATCCACCGAACCCGCCTCACAGCCGGTGACGGCGTCCTCGTCGTCCCCACTGGATCCGGTGACCTCGAACTGCTCGAGGTCCAGCCCGAGGGCAAGTCGCGCATGGCTGGCGGCGCGTGGGCCAACGGGGCACGGTGGCGTCGCGAGCATCGGTTCGGCTCGTGAGCGAAACGCCCGACGATCCTCGTCGGATCGCCATTGCGGCCATCGTTCGCATCGACGAGGACGGCGCCTTCGCCAACGTGCTGTTGCCAAACATGCTGGAAGACACCTCCCTCGACCGCCGAGACAGGGCGTTCGTCACCGAACTTGTCTACGGCTCGACCCGGATGCGCCGGAAGCTCGATCATCTGGTTGATCGGTTCTTGCTCGAACCTCCGCCACCGTCGGCTCGGGCTGCGCTTCGCATCGGTGCTCATCAACTCCTGCACCTCAACACGCCGCCACACGCTGCCGTCTCGGCGACGGTCGCTGCTGCTCCAAAACGGTTCCGCAGTCTCGTCAACGCTGTGCTTCGGAAGGTGTCCAGTGCCGTGAACGAGGGAGTTGCCTTTCCCTCGCTCGGTATCGAACTCAGCTATCCGGACTGGATCGTCGATCGATTGCGCACAGACCTGGGACCAGAACGCGCCGAGGCATCCATGGCTGTCATGAACCGCCCCGCCGCAGTGCACACCCGGCGCGATGGCTATGTGCAGGACCCGAGCTCGCAGCGCGTTGCCGCTGCGGTTCCGGTGCAGCCCGGTGACCTCGTGCTCGACCTCTGCGCGGCGCCCGGCGGGAAGGCGACGGAACTTGCCAGCCGGAAAGCCCGTGTGATCGCCGGCGACCGGCGACGCGCTCGGGCCGGCCTGGTCGCTGCCAATCGTCAACGTCTGGAGCTCGACGATCTGCACGTGTTCCAGGGTGATGCCTGTGCTCCTCCGTTTGCGCCTGCGACCTTCGATGCTGTCCTCGTCGACGCGCCGTGTTCCGGGCTGGGTGCACTCCGGCGTCGCCCCGATGCTCGATGGCGGGTGCAGCCTGGTGATCTCGACGAGTTGGCATCCCTGCAGGTGGCGATACTTGGTGCCGCTGCACCCATGGTGAAACCTGGCGGGACCCTCGTCTACAGCGTGTGCACACTCACACAGGCGGAGTCGACGGAGGTGATCGCCGAGACGTCATCGGTGTTGGACTCGCTCGGCTTCGTGGCCGCGGGCCCGCCACCCGGCGACTGGGAACGGTTCGGTCCCGACACGAACGTGCTCCTTCCGGGTCTCGATGCCGACGGCATGGCACTCGCACGCTGGACTCGAACCTGACCCGGCTGGCTAGGGTGCGCACATGCCCGAACCCCGATTGTCGGTGAAAGTCGTGACCGTGTCCGATGGGGTGATCGCCGGAACGCGCAGTGACACCTCGGGCCAAGTGCTCGCCGACTACTTCGGCGAGGCCGGGTGGAATGTGGTGGAGCGCATGGTCACCGAAGACGGAATCGAACCCGTGGCCGCCACGTTGCGACGAGCTGCCGCCGACTTTCATGGTCTCATCGTCACCACTGGCGGCACCGGCTTCGGTCCCCGCGACCGCACGCCCGAGGGAACGATCGCGGTGATCGATCGGGCAGCTCCGGGACTGGCGGAGGCCATGCGCTTGGTGAATCCGCTGGGTCGACTCAGCCGAGGCGTTGCCGGAACCCTCGACAACGCCTTGATCGTGAACACGCCAGGTTCGTCGAAGGGGTGTGTCGAGACGATCGGTGCCGTGATCGACGTCTTGCCGCACGCGGTCGCGCTGCTCGTCGACAACTACGACCCGCATCCCTCCAATGAGGGGTCGGGGCAGGGTCATCACGGCAGCCAACCCGGGTCCGGATGAGCACCGACCGACAGTGGATGGAACGGGCGCTGGCCAACGCGTCCCGCGTTCGACATGCGACATCACCCAACCCGTGGGTCGGTGCGGTCGTGGTCGGTAAGGATGGCGCGGCACACGACGGCGCCACCGAACCACCGGGTGGTCGGCATGCCGAACGGGTGGCGCTCGATGCGGCCGGTTCGGCAGCGGCGGGCAGCACGGTGTACACGACACTCGAACCTTGCAGTCACACCGGCAGGACCGGTCCCTGTGCCGACGCATTGATCGAGGCCTCCGTTGCCCGCGTCGTGGTTGCGATCGCTGATCCCGACTCGCAGGTGGCCGGCGCTGGAATCGCTCGACTGGAGGCAGCGGGGATCGATGTCCACGTCGGGGTCGGCGCTGATCTGGCAGAAGCATCACTTGCGCCGTATCTGCACCACCGCCGCACCGGTCGTCCATTCGTGCTGGCCAAACTCGGCACATCGCTCGACGGGCGCACCGCGGCACCGGACGGCTCGTCGCAGTGGATCACGAGTGCGGAAGCGCGCGCCGATGCCCATCGTCTCCGGGCCGAGAGCGATGCAATTCTCGTCGGTGCAGGCACCGTGCGAACCGACGACCCGTCGCTCACCGTGCGTGACTGGGCACCGCCGGCGGGAACGCCTCCGGCGGTCGATCCTCGCCGAATCGTGCTCGGCTCTGCGCCGGCAACCGCAAAGGTGCAGCCCTGCCTCGCCTGGGACGGTCCACTCGACGCGCTCCTCGAGCAGTTGGGTGGCGACGGCGTCGTCCAACTGCTGATCGAAGGTGGCTCCCGCGTCATCGGTGACTTTCATCGGGCCGGCCTCATCGACCGCTTCGTGGTCTATCAGGCACCGGTGCTGTTCGGAGGCGATGACGCAAAGGGGTTGTTCTCCGGACCGGGAGCACCGTCGATCGACGCCGTCGACCGTGGTGCGTTTGTGGCGGTCGACCGGATCGGTCCAGACGTGCGGATCGAATTCGAACCGGGGCCGTCGTGATGGCTCACCGCTAGCCTGAGGGCCCACGACCGCTGTCGCATCCCCCGCTAGGACCCATCGTGCTCAACCTCGTCCTCCCCAAAGGCTCGCTCGAGAAGGCGACCCTCGAACTCTTCGAAGCAGCGGACCTTCCGATCGAGCGGTCGTCGTCGGTGGCCTACAAGGCGTCGATCGACGATCCCAGAATCGATTCGGTCCGGATTCTGCGGCCGCAGGAGATCCCGACCTATGTCGCGGATGGTCTTTTCGACATGGGCATCACAGGCCGCGACTGGATCGAGGAGACGGAGAGCGAGGTCGAGTCGTTGGGAGAACTCCGCTATTCGAAGGCGACCGCCAAGCCGGTCCGCATCGTGATGGCGGTGCCTGAGCACTCCGAGTGGCACTCCGTCGGCGACTTGCCCGCCGGGGTTCGGGTCTCGACCGAGTATCCGAAGATCACCGAGCGATTTCTCGCAGATGCCGGTGTCGATGCCGATGTGCGGCTTTCGTACGGTGCCACCGAAGCAAAGGTGCCCGACATCGTCGACGTCGTTGTCGACATCACCGAAACCGGCCGTGCGCTTCGGGCTGCCGGCCTGCGCATCATCGAAACAATGGTCACGAGCTACACCGAGTTGATCGCCAACCCGGCGTCGTTCGCCGATCCGGTCAAGGCGCATGCGATGGGCCAGATCCACACCCTTTTGCAGGGCGTGCTCGATGCTCGAGGCAAGGTGTTGGTGAAGATGAACGTCCCGACCGATGCGCTGGATGCAGTCATCGATGTGCTGCCGTCGATGAAAGCGCCGACGGTCAACGAATTGTTCCGCAGCGCAGGATACGCAGTCGAAACCGTCGTGCCCAAGGACGAGATCAACATCCTGATTCCGCAGCTGCGTGACAAAGGTGCATCGGGTATTGTCGAAATGCCGATTTCGAAGATCATCCCGTGACGAGCTGATCGTGGGCGCCCGGCAGTGACCGACGAGCAGCCTCGTCTCGGCCTGGCTGATTCTGCAGCGCTCGCGCTCACGTTCTTCAGCCTGGGTGTGACGCTCCAGGTCCTGCTGATCGATCGCGGTGCGTCCCTTTGGAATGCGCTCACCGCAACGACGGTCATCTGGTCTGCGACCTCGCAGTTCGCGTACCTCGCCGTACGTGATGCCGGTGGTGGTGACTGGGCGGCAATCATCGCCGGCGCAGTGGCCGCCAGCCGATTCGGGATTCTTGCCACCGCGCTGGTGCCGCGACTTCCCGCCGGCACGATCCGGCGTGCGCTTGCATCGGTCAACGCTTTCGATCCCAACGTGGCGATCGCAGTCCAGCAACGAGACGAACGACGCGTCGAGCGAGAGTTCTGGCGGGTGACTGCCGCAATGTTCGGTGGCTGGTTCCCTGGGATCGTCGTCGGCACGTTGGTCGGCAACGTCGTCGGCGACATCGATCGACTTGGGCTCGACGCAGTGTTTCCCGCTGCGCTGCTGTCGATCATCGCCGGACTGCTTCGAACCGGCGAGGGGCTTGCCGCTGGCGTTGCCGGAGCTGTGATCTGCCTGGCGCTGATTCCGATCGCTCCGGCCGGTGTGCCGATCATCCTGAGCATGTTCGGCGTCGGTATCGGTGTGCTCGCTACTCGCCGGCAGAAGGGTTCGACACCATGACCACGTCTGCGATCGTTGCGCTTGCTGTCGCCGTGTGGGGACAGCGGCTGCTCGGTGGCTTCGTGGTCGGTCCGGTGCTTGCTCGTCGCCCTGGGTTGGCGCAGGCGGTGGGACTCGTTCCGGCGGCGGTGGTGATGGCGGTGATCATCCAGCTGTCGATGGCGGATGGCCGAACGCTCGTCGTCGACGAACGACTTGCAGGTATGGCGGTCGCTGGTGTGCTCGTGTGGCGTCGGGCGCCGTTCCTCGCTGTGGTAGTGGCGGCCGCGCTGACCACTGCGGGCCTGCGAGCGATCTGACGTGACCGTCTCGGCGGTCGTCCTCGTCTTGGCAGCATCGTTGCTCCACGCTGTGTGGAACGCCCGAACGCATGCGGGGGACGATCCCAGAGCCGTTCTGGCCGGGTCCTATGTCGTGGCAGGTGTGCTGTTCTTGCCGTGGGTGGTGATGGACCCACCGTGGTCCGTCTGGCCGATCATCCTTGTCTCCGGGGTGATCCATGGGCTGTACCTGTGGGGCCTCTCGGGTGCCTACCGATCGGGAACATTGGCGAGTACCTATCCCGTGGCCCGAGGTTCGGCACCCCTCGTTGTCGCCGTGTTCGGAGTGTGGGTGCTCGATCAGACGCCCAGCGTGCGAACCCTGTGCGGGGCGGCTGGCGTTGCCGTCGGTCTGCTGTTGATCGGCAATGTTGCGCTCGGCCGCGGGGATCGACGGGGACTCCTCCTCGCCATGATCACCGGCTGTTTCATCGCCGGCTACACGGTGGTCGATGCGAGGGGCGCGCAAGACGTCGGTGGCCTCGGCTTCTTTGCTGCCGTAGCGGTCGTCGGCGCAGTCGTGGTCGTGCTTCTCGGTCGCGTGTCGCCCCGGAGGCTGCTCACCTCGGCGCGTGAAGCGGTCGCGGTCGGTCTTGTCGCCAACAGCGCCTACGGACTGGTCCTGTTGGCCTATACCCGCGGTGATGCGGCGAACGTGGCAACGCTGCGCGCCACCTCGATCCTGTTTGGTCTTGCGCTGGTTCCGACGGCCGTGACTCGTCGGCTGGCGGCAGGTGCGCTGCTGGTGGTGGTCGGCTCGGTTCTTGTGTCGTGGTGACTCGGGAAGGATCGAGAGATCCGGCTCTATCGATGTTCGGAGCGCGTCGGCGGCGACAGCTACGGTCGCACCATGTCCGACCAGTCAGGATTCACCGATGGCGCCCTGTCCGATGTGCGCGTCGTCGAGTTTGCCCAGGCCCTGGCCATCCCGTATTGCGGAAAGCTCTTGGGCGACATGGGCGCCGACGTTGTCAAAGTCGAGCCTCCCCGAGGCGACACCTACCGGCTCCAGAGTCGGAGTCCGGTGAAGCACGAGGGGAAGGACTTTGCCATTGCGAACCGAGGGAAGCGCAGTATCTGTCTCGACTTCTCCAAACCTGATGCTGCTGCGGTGATCGAAGCGCTTGCCCGGTGGGCCGATGTCGTTCTTGTCTCGATGAAGGGCTCGGATCTTCCCCGGTACGGACTCGACTACGACACGATTCGCTCCTACAACGAGGAGATCGTCTTCTTGCACAACTCGCCGTACGGCAGTGAAGGCGAACTCGCCGAGATGGGAGGCTATGACGTCGTGGCAATGGGCCTGTCGGGCATGTCGTCTCTGCTCGCAGATGCCGACGCCGCCGGCGATGCACCGGTGATGGTGCGACCTGCGCTCGCCGACATGGTCACAGGGATGCTCTCGTGCCTGGCCGTGGTCACCGCCATCCGCCATCGGGACCGAACCGGCGAGGGGCAGCGGGTGGAGACGTCGTTGTTCCACACATCGCTCGGCCTGCTGTCGAACATGTTCTACCGATACGAGGCGTATGACCGAGAGCCGATGGCAGCGTTTGCCGAGAAGCTCGCACGCCTGCGCCAAGCCGGTGCAGGGTTCGAACAACAGAAGCGGGCGATGCGCGAGGAGTTCGCGGTCGACCCACCTGGCAACATCTACTTCCGTCACTACCGCACCAGCGACGGCTTCGTGTCGGTCGGATGCCTCACCCCGGTCCTCAACCAGAAACTCCGTGATGCACTTGGGGTCGAGGATCCGCGTCGCGCCGAAGGCTTCGAGGTCGGGACGCCTGCAGCTCGGGTGGCGCTCGACGAGTTCATGGCCGAAGCAGAACGCATCGTCGCGACGCGCACGACTGACGACTGGCTTGCGACACTGCGAGCGGTCGGGGTGCCGTGCGCCAACGTCAACTTCCCACACGAGATCTTCGACGACCCACAAGCCCGAGCCAACGGTTACATCGAGGACTTGGTGCACCCGGTCCACGGTGCCTACCAGACGGTGTCGTCACCGCTGAAGATGGATGCAACACCTCTTCGCCATCACGGGCCGTCGCCCGCCCTGGGTGCGCACACCGATGCCGTTCTTCGAGAGCTCGGGTTCGACGAGCGTACGGTGGAGTCGTTGCGTGAGTCCGCCGTGGTCGGTCGTTTCGACGAAGCGCAGGCCACCCACTGAAGGAGAGGTTGCTGTCATGACCTACGCCCCTGATCATCGTCCCTACTACGACGCCGACAGCCACATCATGGAGCTGCCGGACTTCCTTCGGGCCTACGCCGATCCCGAGATCCGAGACGAGATTCCGCTCGTGGACTACACAGCCTCCATCGTGACCGACGAGGAGGTTGCCGAGATCGTCGACCAGGGAAATCGCCACAGCGACGAACATCGAGCGGCCCAGATCGCGCTGGGCGACGATCTGATCGCCAACTCGAAGGAGATTCAGGGCCTGGGTGCCTTCGACTCCGCCGACCGGACGACTGCGATGGATCTGCTCGGCTTCAAGAAGCAGTTGGTGTTCGCCACCCACTCCGTCGTCACCCCGTTTCATCCCAGTTCGAACTATCCGCTTCGACTGAAGTACGGCGGGGCCCGAGCCCACAATCGGCACATGGCAGCGTTTTGCGCCGAGGATGACCGGCTGATGGGCGTTGGGGTCGTCGCGCTCGACGACGCCGCACGTGCGGTCGAGGAGGTCGAGTGGGCGATCGATGCTGGCCTCGAGGCGATCTGGGTGCCACATCGTGCACCGATAGGCATGTCACCAGGACATGTCGATCTCGAGCCGTTCTGGGCGCGTTTGGCCGAGGCCGGTGTTCCATTCGTCATTCATGTGGGTGGGGCTCCGCTGCACGCCAGCAAGGCCTGGAGCAACAACGGCCGAGCCAAGACCCGTGACTGGATGGGCGGTGGTGAGAACGTGCGAACGAAGGATGCAATGCTCATGCACCAGAACCCCGAGGCGTTCATCAGCATGCTGATCGCCGACGGTGTCTTTGATCGGCATCCTGACCTGCGCGGTGCGGCGGTCGAACTCGGTGCGGGATGGGTGCCGGAGCTGCTCCGTCGCCTCGACTCGGTGGCCCGCATTTTCGGTCGCGTCGACGAGACCATGCGGTTCGAACGACGGCCGTCGGAGCAGCTGACCGAACAAATGGGGTTCACCCCCTTCCCGCACGAAGACGTCGCTCGACTGATCGCTGATTCGAACGACGATCTGTATCTGTTCTCGAGCGATTACCCCCATATCGAAGGAGGTCGTGACCCCATCGGCAAGTTCGAGGGACACATGGCGTCGACGTCGGCGGATGCGCAGACGAAGTTCTTCAGCGAGAATTTCCTTCGGTTGTGGCCCGCCGCTCGCGTCGGGGTCCCAGGGTCGTGACGACCTACTCCGCAGACTGCTGCTTGAGCTGAACGTACGTCATCCGCAATTGCTGGAGCCCCTCGCGCAGGGTCGGCCCCGCGTCCTCGAGTCGGTCACCGAGCCCGTCGACCACCGCAGCCATCGCATCGATCGCCAACCCAGCTTCGCTGAAGTTGGGAGTCTCCTGGGAGAGGTGAAGCGCTGCGAGCTCGAAGAGACCCATCGCGTGGTTCGCCACGACGGTTGCCGCCGGTGCTTGCAGCAGTCGCTCACGTGCCGCCGCCATCTCGTGGATCATCTCCTCGGCCTGCGCAACTTGCTCGGGGGAGAGGTCGTCGAGCGTGACGCCGTCGGGAAGTGATGCCGCGATCGCGTCCTCCATCTCTGGGTCGAGCCCTGAGGGAGCTCCGTGCGCCGGGGGATCGACAGGGGCCGCGGGTTGGTCACGAGGGATCTGGTGTTCGCCGCCGGGTGTCCACAAAGAACTCATGCTGGTACCCTAACGGGGACAATTCAGACGGAAGTGGGGCAGTTCTTCGGATCTGTTCCCACCTGGCCACCGATCGAGGTGCGCCAGGTCGGCCGATACGGCAGCAGCGTGCACCGCACGATGTTTACGCGGACGTCGACATTCCGACGTCCGCATCGTCGTTTTTCTGCCGGTGACCATCGGTATCGGCGATGTCTACCCATTCATCCACCTACGGAGGTTCCGTGCTCACGAGGAGTCGAGGGCGATAGCACCGCCAAGCAACGAGCCAAGGATCAACGAACGCATCCGAGCACGCGAGGTCCGCCTCGTGGGTCAGGACGGCGAGCAGATCGGTATCAAGCCCCTGCCCGAGGCGCTCAACATCGCACGGGCGGCAGACCTGGACCTTGTCGAGGTCGCCGATCGGGCGAACCCACCGGTTTGCCGGATCATGGACTATGGCAAGTACAAGTACGAAGCCGATCAGCGGGCCAAAGAGTCGAAGAAGAAGGCCTCGAATCTGACGGTCAAGGAGATGAAGTATCGACCCAAGATCGGGCCGGGCGACTTCACCACCAAGACCAAGAAGGTCGAGAAATTCCTCGGTGAAGGGCACAAGGTCAAAGTCACGATCATGTTCCGAGGCCGAGAGATGCAGCATCCCGAGTTGGGACGCAGGATCCTCGACAATGTCGCCGACAAGGTCGAACACGTCGGGAAGGTGGAGTTCCACCCCCGCCAGGACGGCCGCAACATGGTGATGGTGCTCGCTCCTGACAAGCAGGCCCAGGCCCGTCATGAGAAGGAACTGAAGAAGCAGGCGGCCGCAGCGGCTGCCGAAGCCGAGCCCATGGGTTCGGACGAGGAAGAGTAGAGAGCACAACATGCCGAAGATGAAGACCCACAAAGGTGCGCAGAAGAGATTCAAGCGCACCGGCAGCGGCAAACTCATGCGCCGCCAGGCCAACAAGAACCACATCATGGAGAAGAAGTCACCGAAGCGGACTCGTCAGCTTCGGGGCGACATCGCTGTCGCCAAAGCTGACGAACGCAATCTCCGCGACCTGGGCGTCTGAGCCCTCCGAACCCGAACGAAAAGGAGAGACCGATGGCACGCGTCAAGCGTTCTGTTCATTCGAAAAAGCGTCGCCGCGTTGTGATGGAGCGGGCGAAAGGCCACTACGGCAACCGCAGCCGGGTCTGGAAGGCCGCCAACGAGTCGGTGATGCACGCCGGCAACTACGCGTTTCGTGATCGCCGCGCCCGCAAGGGTGAGATGCGCAAGCTGTGGATCCAGCGGATCAATGCCGGGTGTCGTGCCAACGGCATGTCGTACAGCCGGTTCATCGCTGGACTCAAGGCTGCGGGTATCGAAGTCGACCGCAAGAACCTCGCCGACCTGGCCGTGCACGATCCAGAGGCGTTCGCCGCTCTCGTCGCAGCTGCGAGCTCGGCCAGCGCCGAGACTGCGGCCTCCTGACCCGAGGTCGACCCTGCGCTGATGCGTCAGGTCTTCGGGGCTCAGCATCCCAGAATCGTTGAACTGCGTCGCCTCATGGGGCGGCGCAGTTCGCGTTCGACGACGATCGTGCTCGAAGGGCCGCGCACGGTGGGGGAGGCGCTCGACGCCGGTCATCTGCCGACCGCGGTCGTCGTGCCGGAAACAGCGGCGGACGATGGGGCGGTCGTCGCAATCGACGACCGGCTGGCCGGTTCGTGCGAATGGCTGGTGGTGCGCGATCACGTCTTCGACAAGCTTGCGCCGTCCGTGACCCCGCAGCCGATGCTTGCGCTTGTGCCCAGGCCATCGTCGCCTCTTCCACCGCTCGGGGCCAAGGCCGTGGTGCTCGTCCTGGCCGATGTCGGTGATCCCGGCAATGTCGGCACCCTGATCCGTGCAGCCGATGCGGTGGCTGCTGATGCTGTGGTTGTTGCCGGCGGAGCCGATCCGTGGGGAACCAAGGCGATCCGGTCCTCGGCGGGTTCTGTCCTTCGGGTGCCGATCGTGCAGTTTTCCGACATCACCGACGCCATCGACGCGCTGCGAACGGCAGGTGTCAGGGTCGTCGGTACCGATGTGGCGGGCGGCGAACCGTTCGACGGTGGCGTGCTGACGAGCCCGGTGGCGATCGTTCTGGGATCGGAACCCCACGGACTCGACGAAGGGATCGGAGTCGACACCTGGTGCTCCATCGCCATGCCCGGTCGCACCGAATCGCTCAACGTCGCAATGGCCGGGACGCTCCTGCTCTTCGAGGCCCGACGAGGCTGAACTAGGCCAAGAGTTCTTCGTCGTCGGGATGCTGCGCGATGTACTCGGCAGCAAACGGACACAGCGGCTCGATCGTGCGGCCCCGGTGACGAAGGTCGGTGAGCATGCCGGCCATCAAACGATCAGCCATGCCGCGGCCTCGAAAGCGTGGGTCGGTTTCGACGTGTGGAACCACAACCACCTCGTCGTGGAGGCGATACTCGGCAATCGACACGATGTGCTCGTCGACGATCAGCTCATAGCGCTGGCGCTCGGCGTTGTCTCGAACCGTGTACTCCACGTCCGCAGTGTGCCACCGAAACACGCACCAGGTGCGTCGATGATCCCGTAACCTGTCGTTGTCATGAGCAGTGCTTCTGTCACCGCCGAACTCGACGCCGTCCTCGGTGATGCCACCGCTCGATTGGCGGCAGCGCCGGATCTCGAGACGATCACTGCGCTCGATGCCGAGTTCCTCGGCAAGAAGTCGGCGGTCACCGTGGCCAAGAAGCAGCTCGGTCAACTCGATCCATCCGATCGCAAAGCGGCGGGCCAGGCGATCAACGCAGCGCGGGCCGCACTCGAACAGGCGGTTGCCGACGCCCGTGAGCGTCTCGCAGTTGGCGCCCGCCAGGCGCAGTACGAGTCCGAACGACTCGACCTCACCGAACGACTCGGGGCGGTCCGGCGCGGTTCGCTGCACCTCAACACCCAGGCGCGGGACCGACTCGAGGACGTCTTCGTCTCCATGGGGTTCACCGTCGCTGAGGGTCCCGAAGTCGAGACCGCCTGGTACAACTTCGAAGCGCTCAACATTCCTGACTGGCACCCGGCCCGAGGCAGTTTCGACACCATCTTCGTGAATTTGGGAGAACCGGAACAGGTGATGTTGCGATCACACACGTCGCCGGTCCAGATCCGGACGATGGAGAACACGGCACCGCCGATCTACATCGTGGCACCGGGTCGGACCTTCCGGACCGACACCGCCGACGCCACGCACCTGCCGGCGTTCAACCAGATCGAAGGGCTGGTCGTCGATCGAGGCATCACCCTTGGTGACCTGCACGGCACCATCGAAGCGTTCGTCCACGCGTTCTTCGGTGGTGAGGTCAAGACCCGTCTTCGCCCGTCCTACTTCCCGTTCACCGAACCGTCGGCCGAGTTCGACATCAGCCGCGAGGACGGGTCGTGGCTCGAACTCGGCGGGTGCGGCATGGTGCACCCGAAGGTGTTGCGCAACTGCGGTATCGACCCCGAGGAGTGGCAGGGCTTTGCGTTCGGCTTCGGGATCGACCGGCTTGCGGTCATGCGTTACGAACTCGACGACATCCGTGAACTCGTCAACAACGACGTTCGCTTCTTGAGGCAGTTCTGATGAAGGTCACCCTGTCCTGGCTGCGCGAGTTCGCGCCCGACATCGACGGTGACCCTGTCGTGCTCTCAGAGACGCTGTCCGCACTCGGCCTCGCTGTCGAGGGGATGGATGTCGTCGGCGAGATCGTCGATGGGGTCGTGCTCGCCAAGGTGCTCGACCTCCGCCCGCACCCCGATGCCGACAAGATCCAACTCGTCGACGTCGACCAAGGGGACGGGCAGCCGTTGCAGGTCTGCTGCGGTGCATTCAACATGCAGGTCGGCGATCTCATCCCTTTCGCCACGATCGGCACGGTCATGCCCAACGGTATGGAAATTGCCCAGCGCGAGATGCGAGGTCAGACATCGAACGGTATGTGCTGTTCAGGTGCCGAGATCGGCCTCAACGGCGACACCGACGGCATCATGATTCTCAATGACCGCGTGGTCGATGGCGCAGCACTGGGCCAGCCACTCGCCACCGCAATCGGGCTGCAGCCCGACATCCTGTGGGACCTCGAAGTCAATGCGAACCGTCCCGACGCACTTTCGGTCGCCGGCGTGGCGCGTGATCTCGCCGCAGCACTCGGCGTCGACTTTCGTTTCCCCGACTACGAGATCACCACCACCGAGGAACCGGTCGAGGGACTGCTCGACATCACCATCGACGATCCGACGCTGTGCGGCCGATTCGTTGCCACCGTCCTTCGCAACGTCACCGTTGCCGAGTCGCCGGCGTGGATGCAGGAACGACTGATCCAACTGGGAATGCGACCGATCAACTCGATCGTCGACATTTCCAACTATGTGATGCTCGAACTCGGGCAACCGAATCACACCTTCGATCTGGGCACGATTCCCAACGGCACGCTCGTCGTGCGACGGGCTCGCGACGGTGAAACGCTGGTGACGCTCGACGATGTCGAACGATCACTCGTCAGCAACGACGGAGTGATCTGTGACCAGTTCGGAGCAATCGTCTCGCTCGCCGGCGTCATGGGTGGTGCCACCACCGAAATTTCTGAGTCGACCACCGACGTGCTGCTCGAGATGGCGTGGTGGGACCCGCCGTCGATCTCTCGAACCGTCAAGCGACTCAACCTGCCGTCGGAGGCCTCCACCCGGTTCCGGCGAGGCGCAGACTACGGCGACAACATTCCGCGGGCGATGAAACGTTTCGTCCAACTGGCCGCAGAACATGGAGTCACTGCCGTCACCGGCATGGTCGATGTCGCAGGGCAGACACCGGACCGCGCACCGGTACCCGTGCGCGTCGAGCGGATCAATGGCCTGCTCGGAACCTCGCTGTCGAGTGACGAGATGGTGGCTCTCATCGAGCCCATCGGGTTCGAGTGCACAACGGTCTCCGAGCACACGATCGACGTGGTCATTCCCACCTGGCGATGGGACACGACGACCGAGACCGATATCGCCGAGGAAGTCGGGCGCATGTTCGGCTACATGAACATCGAGCGCACTGTGCCCAAGGGAGAAAACGCAGGCGGACTCAGCCAGTACCAAAAAGATCGCCGTCTCGTTCGCGACGTGCTCATCGGGGCCGGGTGCGACGAAACATTGCCGATGCCCTTCCTCGCGCCAGGCGATCTGGCCAAGGCGGGGCTCCCTGAAGACGGGGTGACGCTGACGAACCCGTTGCATGCCGAAGAGTCGGTCCTGCGCACCTCTCTGCTGCCTGGCCAGCTCAAGGCGATCGCCTACAACCAGTCACATCGCAACCCCGACGTTCGATTCTTCGAGATTGATCACGTGTTCTTGCCCGCCGATGAAGGCAGTCCGCTTCCCGATGAACGCGAGTATCTGGCGGTGGCGCTTGCCGGGGAGGAAGCGCCGGCGGCGGTGGCAGTCCTCGATGCACTCGACCGAGCGCTTGCACTGCCGAACCTCCAGCTCAGGTCCGATCGACCCCCCGGTCTGCACCCGACCCGCACAGCGGAAGTCGTCGTCGCCGGCCGTTCCCGTGGCCATGTCGGTGAGGTCGATCCGGTCGTTCTCGAGGCCTATGGGGTGCATGGACGCGTGGCGTGGCTCGAACTCGACCTTGGCGGTTTGCTCGACGGTCCGCACGGCAGTCGGAGGTACACGCCGGTCAGCAAGTTCCCGTCGAGCGACATCGATCTTGCCTTCGTGCTCGCCGGCACGGTTGCGGCATCACAGGTCGAAGCATCGTTGCGCAAGGGCGGTGGCGAGCTTCTTGTCGGCCTCGAACTTTTCGACGTCTATCGCGGCCCGGGGGTCGACGAGGGCTCACGCTCGCTCACCTACCGCCTGCGCTTCCAGGCCAAGGACCGCACGCTCACCGATGACGAGCTCGGCGCAGTGCGCCAATCCTGCATCGACCAGGTCGCGGCAAAGACCGGCGCCTCCCTTCGCTCCTAGCGGCTGCAGTGCGAACACCGGTGGCGCCTGAAGACGATCTGTCGTGATCCGGCTGGTCTCGACGAACCGTGGGCCGAGCCGATGTGCAGGTTCTCGTGGGTTGTTCGGTGCTTCGGAGTGGCCGCCCTGAACGCGGGTTAGGAAACTTCGCGTTCGTGCTAGACCCCCTAACTCCGCATCACTAGAGTCGCGCCAAGAGAGGGGGTCGCGAATGGATTTCCGCGCCGCATCACAAGCCCACGTTGTCCCGCACTTCACCAAGGGCGCGGCGTGGAAGGCCGATGACATGCTGGTCATGGATCGCGGTGAGGGGTGTTACGTCTGGGACGGGGATGGCAACCGGTATCTCGACGGCCTTGCCGGGCTCTTTTGCACGAATCTCGGTCATGGCCGGGCCGACCTCGCAGCCGAAGCGAGCAAGCAGATGGAGCGCTTGGCGTTCTATCCGAACTGGGGAACCACGCACGAGCCGGTGTCGAAGGCCGCAACGCTCATCGCCGAGGTTGCGCCTGGTGATCTCGAAGACACCTTCTTCGTGAGTTCCGGCTCCGAAGCGGTCGAGTCGGCGCTCAAGTTTGCGCGGAACTACCACGTCGCGAACGGAGACGATTCCCGCTACAAGGTCATCAGCCGCGACTGGAGCTATCACGGCACCACCCTCGCCACGCTGACGGTGACCGGAGTACCGAAGTTCCGAACGACGTTCCTTCCGATGATGTGGGACGGTGTACGACACGTTCGCAACACCCTGGGCGACACAGCAGAGGCGCTTGCATCGGCGAAGGCGATCGAAGACATGATCCTTGCCGAGGGTCCGGAGACGGTTGCCATGGTCATTGCAGAACCGGTCCAGAACGGTCGCGGCTGTCTGGTGCCCCCTGACGGGTACTGGCAGGAACTTCGTCGTATCTGCGACACGTATGGTGTGCTGCTGTGCGCCGACGAGGTCATCTGCTCGTTCGGTCGGCTCGGTCACTTCTTCGGGAGTGAACGGTTCGGCGTCGTCCCCGATCTGATCACCTTCGCCAAGGGTGTGACGAGCGCGTACCTGCCGCTCGGTGGCGTGATCGTGCGCCGTCCGCTGCTCGAGACGATCTGGGACTCCGAGGTCGGGCTCTACAACCACGGTTCGACCTTTGGTGGGCATCCGGTTGCCACCGCCGTGGCAGCCGCCAACATCGCTGCAATGCGAGATGAGCGGATCATGGAGCATGTGCGCGACAACGAGGGCTACATGGCGGCCGGTTTCGCAGCGCTCGTCGACAAACACGACGTGCTCCGCGAGGTTCGCGGCACCGGGTACTTCTATGCGCTCGAGTTCATGGCGAGCCGTGACGCCGACCGCGACCTTGCCGCCGAGGATGCCCTCGCCCTCCAGCAGGGCGTTCTCGCTCGCGCCTGCCGCGACGCAGGCCTGCTGATCCGACCTGACGATCGAGGTGCGACGTTGCTCGTGTTCTCCCCGCCGTTGATCGCCGACCGGGCGGTCATCGACGACATGCACGACAGGGCCGATCAGGTCGTGACCAAGGCCACGGAGTGGCTGGCGCAGCACGGATCGTCGCTCGGCGGATCGAGCCGAAACTAGTCGTGGGGAACGGCCTGTCGAGGCAGCCGTCGCCATGAGCATCCTCGATGGCTGGTATCGACGCGCTGCAGGAACGCGGCGACGAATCCTGCTTGCCGACAATGATCCGAGAGCGTTCGAGGCGGCCGACCGACTCAACGCCGAGGGTCTGGCGGAGGCGCTCGTGATTGGACGAGACCTGGGTTCGTTGCGCGACATCGGTCACGGACCTGCCCTCGAACTGATCGAGCGGCTCGCATCGGTGGGCGACGACGATCCATGGTTCGGACGTCGACTCGATGTCGATGACCCGCTCACGATCGCTGCGGCACTGGTGAAAACCGGATGGGCCGCTGGCGCCGTTGGCGGAGCGACGCGGCCGACAGGAGACGTCATCCGGGCTGGCCTGCGCATCCTCGGTGTTGCCTCCGGTGTCAGTGCCGTGAGCAGTTGCTTCTTCTTCGTGCTGCCAGACGGTCGACCGATCGTCTATGGCGACTGCGGCGTGCTGCCCGATCCAGACGTCGAACAGCTGGCATCGGTAGCCCTCTCCAGCGCAGCGTCGTTTGCGCAGCTGACGGGCGAGGAGCCACGCGTCGCGCTCCTGTCGTTCTCCACCAAGGGCAGTGCTCGGCATCCGCGCGTCGACAAGGTTGTCGAGGCCACCGAGATTGTGCGTCGAGAGGCTCCCAACCTGGTGGTCGACGGTGAGTTGCAGTTCGATGCGGCGTGGGTGCCTTCGGTCGCCGCGGTCAAGGCGCCCGGGTCACCGGTTGCCGGCCGTGCCAACGTCTTCGTGTTTCCCGATCTCGACAGTGGCAACATCGCCTACAAAATCACCGAGCGACTCGGAGGGGCCCAGGCGTTCGGACCGCTGCTGCAGGGACTTGACGGGGTCTTGCACGATCTCAGCCGAGGCTGCCATGCCGACGACATCGTGAATGTGGCCGTGATCGCGTCACTGCAGGCATCGGGCTGATGTGGATCTCTGGGTGAGGCGGTCGAGATCGTGAGGTGGCGCTGAGTGGCCGGCCACAAGTTCAGTCTGATCTAACCGATCCGTGATAGGGTCTAACTCATGGTGCGAACGCCGCTCGATACCGAAAAGGTCGTCGACGAGGCTGCTCGCATCGCCGATGCCGAGGGGCTTGATGCGGTCACACTCACCCGTGTCGCTGATCGACTCGGTGTTCGGCAACCGGCGCTGTACCGACACGTCGAGGGCTTCGACGACCTGATCCGAAGCCTCGGGCTCAGGGGCCGCAAGCTTCTTGCGGATCGACTCAGCACGGCAGCCCAAGGCGTGGCCGGGCCCGACGTCGTGCAAGCGCTCGGTCACGCATGGCGGGGGGTCGTGCGCGACGCGCCTGGGCTCTATGCAGCGACCGATCGTTACCCGTGCGCCGGTGATCCCGAACTCGAGGACGCAGTCGAAGAGATCGTCACGATCATCGCACGCTCCCTCGGCGGATTCGACCTCGACAACTCGCAGCGGATCCACGTTGCTCGGGCCTTGCGAAGCTCGTTCCATGGCTTTGCCCACCTCGAATCCGGCGATGGTCATCCCCACCCACACGACCTCGAGGACACGTTCTCGGGGCTTGTCGACCTGCTCCTTGCCGGCATCCGGCAACTGGAATCGGCACCTGACATGGCTGGCTCGCCGAGATAGCATCTCACCGTTCTGTTAGAGCCTCTCACGCAGGTTCGACCAACGATTCTTCGAGCCACGCAGGGGGCCCCACGACATGACCCGAATGACGCCGTCCGAGGCCTTTGTCGAGACGATGGTTGCCAATGGTGTCACCACCACCTTCGGCATCATGGGAAGCGCATTCATGGATGCGATGGACATCTTCGCTCCCGCCGGCATCGAACTTGTGCCGGTCGTGCACGAGCAGGGTGCAGCCCACATGGCCGACGGCTATGCGCGGGTCAGCGGGAAACATGGCGTGGTGATCGGCCAGAATGGCCCCGGCATCTCCAACTGTGTGACGGCGATCGCCGCCGCGTTCTGGGCTCACAGCCCGGTGGTGATGATCACTCCGGAAACCGGAACGATGGGTCAGGGTCTGGGCGGTTTCCAAGAGGCCAACCAACTCCCCATGTTCCAGGAGTTCGTGAAGTACCAGGGGCATATTGCCAACGAGAACCGCATGGCAGAGATCACGGCTCGCTGCTTCGATCGGGCCATGTCCGAGATCGGTCCCACGCAACTCAACATCCCCCGCGACCGCTTCTACGGCGACATCGACTGCGAGATTCCCGAGCCGATGCGGATCGACCGTGGCCCCGGGGGTGAGCGAACCATCGGCGAAGCCGCCGAGTTGTTGGCGGCAGCCCGATTCCCGGTCATGGTCAGCGGTGGCGGTGTGGTCATGGGCGATGCAGTCCCAGAGGCGATCGCCCTCGCCGAACGCCTCGGCTGTCCCGTCGTGAACAGCTACCTGCACAACGACTCGTTCCCGGCCAGCCACCCCCAGTGGTGCGGCCCGCTCGGCTACCAGGGCTCGAAGGCAGCGATGAAGTTGATCGCTCAGGCGGACGTTGTGCTGGCGCTCGGAACCCGCCTCGGTCCGTTCGGAACCCTCCCTCAGCACGGGATGGACTACTGGCCTGAGGACGCCAAGATCATTCAGGTCGATGCCGACCAGAAAATGATCGGCCTCGTGAAGAAGGTGCAGGTCGGCATCGTCGGCGATGCCGGCGCAGCGGCGACGGCCCTGCTCCAGCGCATCGAGGACAGGACCCTGGCCTGCGATGCGACCCGCGATGAACGTGCTGCCACCACGGCGGCCGAGAAGGCTGCGTGGGAAGCGGAACTCGATGCCTGGACCCACGAGCGCGATGAGTTCTCGATGGAGATGATCGCCGAGGCCGATGGAGAGGCCGGCACGTGGCTTCACCCGCGGCAGGTGCTTCGCGAGCTCGAGCGAGCCATGCCGGCTCGGGCGATGGTCTCGACCGATATCGGCAACATCAACTCGGTCGCCAACAGCTACCTGCGGTTCGAAGAGCCCCGTTCATTCTTTGCTCCCATGAGCTGGGGAAACTGTGGCTATGCGCTTCCCACCGTGATCGGAGCCAAGAAGGCAGCACCGGATCGCCCGGCGATCTCGTATGCAGGTGATGGCGCCTGGGCGATGAGCATGAGCGAATTGATGACAGCTGTTCGTCACAACATCCCGGTCACGGCAATCGTGTTCCACAACCGCCAGTGGGGTGCCGAGAAGAAGAACCAGGTCGATTTCTACGGTCGCCGGTTCGTTGCCGGTGAGCTCGAGGGGGGCGAGAACTACAGCGACATCGCAAAGGCGATGGGAGCCGAGGGCGTTCGTGTCGACCAGCTCGATCAGGTCGGTCCAGCGCTCACGGCCGCGGTCGAGGCGCAGATGAACGACGCAACGACCACGGTTGTCGAGATCATGTGCACCAAGGAACTCGGCGATCCCTTCCGCAAGGATGCCTTGAAGACGCCGACGCGCTACCTCGACAAGTACAAGGACTATGTCTGAGGCTCACGATGCTGCGTCGACGCCTCGGTCGAGCGGACCCCTCGAGTCGTGATCCCCGACGTACCCGTCGACGTCGAAGCGGTGTTCGGCTTCCCCTCGGGCCTGAAGGTCGTTGGCTTCGCCGAGCCGAACGAGCATGTTCCCGACATCGACCCTGCGTACCGGTTCGAGCCGGCGGTCACGAAGGCGATCCTCGCCGGGTTCGTGCACAACCGTCGCGTGCTCGTGCAGGGTGCACACGGCACCGGTAAGTCGACCCATCTCGAGCAGGTCGCAGCGCGGCTCAACTGGCCCATGGTGCGAGTCAATCTCGACGGACACATCACTCGGCTCGACCTCGTGGGCCGAGATGCCGTCGTGGTGCGCGACGGTGTGCAGGTGACCGAGTTTCGAGAGGGCATCCTTCCGTGGTCGCTGGAGCGGCCGGTTGCCCTCGTGTTCGATGAACTCGACGCCGGGCGGGCCGACGTCATGTTCGTCATCCAGCGAGTGCTCGAGCGGGGTGGCAAATTCACGCTGCTCGATCAGAACCGCGTGCTCACTGCGCACACCGGTTTTCGCATGTTCGCAACATCCAACACGATCGGCCTGGGAAATCTGACCGGCCTCTACCACGGCACCCAGTTGCTCAACCAGGCGCAGGTCGACCGGTGGGACATCGTCGCACGTCTCGACTACCTCGATCCTGCCGTCGAGGCCGCGATCGTCACCGCTCGTGTTCCACAGGTCGACGCTGCTGAGGTTGACCAGATGGTTGCCACGGCAGGCATGACGAGAGTCGGATTCGCGGCAGGGGATCTCTCGACCGTGATGTCACCTCGGACCGTTATCAGTTGGGCCGAAAACCTCGAGATCTTCGAGGATCTCGTCGAAGCCTTCGAGCTGGCATTCGCCAATACCTGCGATCCGGCCGAGCGGCCCATCCTGTCGGAATACCTCCAACGGGCGACGGGGCTCGAACTCCCCGACCTCGGGTGACCAGCGCGACCGCTCGCCGGCGCAGGGCAGAGCGGCATGGTGCTGCGGTCGTGCGGGCCGTCGGCAGGCGGCCCGACGCCGATCTGCGAGGTGGCTCACTTCGCCTTGGGCAGCGACGTGTGGGGTTGGCATCGCCCCACCTCGCCGCCGACCTCGGTTCGGCCGTCCCGGCTCGCGCTCGCGGCATCGCCGATGCGCTCGGTTTGCTCCTGTGTCATTGCGATCTCGCGCTTCATCATGAGCTTGCGCCGACCGAGCCGCTCGAGCGGGTGGTCTTCGATCTCCTCGAACAGCTTCGGTGCGAGTCGCTGCGTCCCGACACCTGGCGGGGAATGGACGACAACCTCGCCACCGCATTTCGTGGTTGGTCCGATGACTGTCTGCACGAACGGGTGGCCGAGTCAGGTGTCGGCCTCCTGGTGTTCACCGTCGCTCATATGGCTCGCGGTCGTCTGTTGCGGCCGCTGACGAACGAGATTGTCGACGACGTCACCGAGGCGCAGCGGTTCTCCTTGGCGCCGCTCATCGGCGAAGACCTCGTCGCACTCTCCCGGCACCGGCACGACCAGCGAGCCTTCGCCTTCCACGCCCGCAGCATCGCAGAGGCCGTTGCGCTTGTGGCCGGTGATGCCACCCTCGCGTCGGATGGTGGTGATCTCGATCGAATGAAACTCGTCCTGGCGGGTTGGCACGAGGACGACGACGGCACCGGGTCGGTCGTTGCTGCCGGATCGCGGGCTCCCGGCCGCGTCGGCGACCTCGACGAACTCGGCGACTACGGAATCTTCACCCGAACGTTCGATCGGGAGATCGCTGCTGAACTGCTTGTTCCAGCCGGTCGATTGCCGTCGCTTCGGGCCGAGCTCGACCGGCACCGAACGGCGCAATCGGTCAGCGCTGCACGCGTTGCCCACCGGCTCGTTCGGCTCCTTGCTCGTCCGACCATGGAGGGCTGGCAGATCGCCGAGGAGGAGGGTGACATCGACCCTGCTCGGCTGTCGATGATCATCACTGATCCGGTCGAGCATCGGATCTTTCGACAGCCTCGGCTCCAACCTCTCACCGATGTGGCTGTGACGTTTCTGGTCGACACCTCGGGCTCGATGAAACAGCAGCGATACGAAGCGGCTGCGGTGCTCGTCGACACGTTCGCACAGGCGCTCGATCTGGCGGGTGCAACGGTCGAGATTCTCGGGTTCACGACTCGCTCGTGGGCTGGCGGCAGGGCGGCCCAGGCGTGGCGGGCCGCAGGTTCGCCGGCCGGTCCGGGCCGGATCGCCGAGGTCGAGCGCATCGTCTACAAGGACGCCGCCACGACGTGGCGCCGGGCGCGACGGTCGATCGGGACGATGCTGTCGGTCCACCACTACCGCGAGGGGGTCGACGGGGAAGCGGTTGCCTGGGCCTATCGGCGGCTCGTCGGATTGGAGGCGAGTCGGCGTCTCCTGGTGGTCGTGAGCGATGGTGCACCCATGGAGACAGCGACATCGGCCGCGAATCGGGACGGCTTTCTCGACGATCACTTGGCGGCTGTCGTGACGGCGATCGACGATCGTGCCGATGTCGAGATCGGTGCCCTCACCCTCGATGCCGACCTCTCCGGGGTCTTCCGCAGGTCGCGGCCGATCGATCTCGACGGCACACTCGGCCTCGGGCACTACGAGGTACTTGCCGACCTCTTCGGCTGACCGGGCCGGCGGCTAGCCTCGGCTCCATGTTCATCAACGGCCAGTGGGTCGCCGCAGTCGAGGGGAAGACCTTCACCGTCACCAATCCAGCGACCGGCGAGGTCATCGGTGAGATGCCGGCTGGTGGTGCTGCCGATGCGACAGCCGCCGTCGACGCCGCCGTGGCAGCCCAGAAGGACTGGGGCGCGACCACTGCGTACCACCGTGCCGACCTTTTGATGAGTGCCTGGCGTTTGATGGGGGAGCGGGCCGATGGACTTGCCGACCTCATGACCGAGGAGCAGGGCAAGCCGCTCAAGGCGAGTCGAGCCGAGGTCGCCTACGGAGCCGACTTCCTTCGCTGGTTCGCCGAGGAGGCCCGCCGCATAACCGGTGAATGGCTGCCGTCGGCTCGTCCCGAACAGCGTTTCCTCTCGGTCAAGACTCCTGTCGGTGTCGTTGCCGCGGTGACGCCGTGGAACTATCCGATGTCGATGCTGACCCGAAAGATGGGGCCGGCCCTGGCCGCAGGATGCACCCTCGTGCTCAAACCGGCGGAGGCCACACCGCTGTGTGCCAAAGCGATCTTCGAGTGTTTCATCGATGCAGGCGTTCCCGATGGCGTCATCAATCTGGTCACGGCAGCGGACCCGGCCCCCATCGGGGACGTCTTCACGAGCGATCCTCGGATCAAGAAACTGACCTTCACGGGTTCGACCGCAGTTGGCCGGATTCTTGCAGCCAAGGCCGGTGCGAATCTGCAGCGTGTCTCGGTCGAACTCGGCGGTCATGCCCCGTTCATCGTCTATCCCGATGCCGATCCGGTCCATGCTGCGAAGGGTGCAGCAGCGCTGAAGTTCCTGAACTCCGGCCAGGCCTGCATCAGTCCGAACCGTCTTTATGTGCATCGTGATCACGCCGATGCATTCATCAACACGATGGTGCCGCGCGTCGCCAAGGTGAAGGCAGGTCCGGGAACTGCGGAAGGTGTCGGGGTGGGGCCGCTCGTCAACGAGGCCGCAGTGGCCAAAGTTGCTGCCCAGGTCGATGATGCGCGGGCCAAGGGCGCAGCGGTTCCGGTCGGGGGTAGACGTCTCCTCGACGATGGCCTCGACGCCGGTCATTTCTATGCACCGACGGTGATCACCGGGGTCACCGACGAGATGACGATCTATCGCGAAGAGACGTTCGGGCCCGTGGCTCCGATCATCGTCTATGACGATGTCGACGAGGTGATCGACCTTGCGAACGACACCAATTACGGCCTTGCCGCCTACGTGTACACGAACGACCTGTCCACTGCGATTCGAGCGATGGAGGGTCTGCGATTCGGGATCATCGGTATCAACGATGTGAATCCGACGTCTGCTGCGGCGCCCTTTGGCGGGATGAGCGACTCTGGGTTGGGCCGTGAGGGCGGCCGCGAAGGCATTGCTGAGTACCTCGAGACCAAACTCGCTGGTATTGCTCTGTGATCGGGGCACCGCTGGGTGGTCCCCGATGATGGCTGCCACTGCCCACCTCCTGAGATATATGCAAGACGTTGCATAAACATTCCACAAGCCGTAGGGTCGTGCCCATGGACAAGGTTGCGATCATCGGTGCGTCCGGATTCACCGGCGCCGAACTCATGCGCATCTGCTCGACCCACCCCCACATCGAGGTCATTGCTGCGACCGGCGAGACGCAGGCAGGCAAGCGGGTGGCCGACCTCTACCCGTCGCTCGCTGCGGCGTATGGCGACATGGAGTACGTGCCGACGGACGACACGTCGGTGCTCGAGGCCGATCTCGTCTTTCTCGGCCTGCCTCACGGGGCCAGCCAGTCGGTTGTGCCAGGCCTGCGAGGGCAGGTCGAACACATCGTCGATCTTGCCTCTGACTTCCGCCTCGACGATCCCGGCCTCTACCCGGAGTGGTACGGCGACGAACACTCGGCACCCGAGATGCTCGACGAGTTCGCCTACGGGCTGCCCGAGCTGTTCCGAGCCGAACTCTCTGGAGCCGAGTTGATCGCCGTGCCCGGTTGCTACCCCACAACCGCCGTCCTCGGCCTCTCGCCGCTGCTGAAAGCTGGCCGTATCGACTCGGCAGGCCTCATCGTCGATGCTGCGACCGGGGTGAGTGGGGCGGGTCGGCCACCCAAGCCACACACCACCTTCTGTGCAGTCGACGAGGACTTCAGCGCCTACGGGCTGCTCGACCATCGCCACACCCCCGAGATGGAGATGGTGCTGCGTCAGCACACCGGTACCGAGGTCTCGGTCATCTTCACCCCCCATCTCGCGCCAATGAATCGGGGCATCCTCGCCACCTGCTACGCACGGCCTGTCGGTGACCTCACGACCGACGACGTCTTGGGTCTGTTGCACGACGCCTACGACGACGAACCGTTCGTCGTCGTCAGCGAACGCTCGCCATCGACCAAGGCCACGCTCGGCTCGAACAGCTGCCATATCACCGCCCGCGTCGATCCCCGCACCGGGTGGGTGGTTGTGTTGTCCGCGCTCGACAACCTGGTGAAGGGGGCCTCGGGTGGTGCGGTCCAGTGCGCGAACCTCGCCCTGGGATTGCCTGAAACGGCTGGCCTTGCGGTGGCCGGCATGTATCCGTAGGGCGGTGGCGATGTCTGACGTCGTATCTCCACTCGCTCCTGACGAGTTTCCGGCCATGCCTCCGATCGCCGGAGTTCAGCTTGCAACGCACGCGGCGGGAATCAAGTACGAAGGACGTGACGACCTGTTCCTCGCCACGGTGGCGGCCGGAACCACGGTCGCCGGGACCTTCACCAGATCGCAGTGTCCCTCTGCACCCGTCGACTGGTGCCGCCGGATCCTTGCCGACGGCACCCGCACCGCCCGGGCGCTGGTGTGCAACTCGGGCAACGCCAATGCGTTCACCGGTCGGGCTGGAGGGGCGGCGGCAACGCTCACCGCCGACACCATCGCCGACGCGCTCGGGGTGTTGCCTGCAGAGATCTTTCTTGCTTCCACCGGCGTGATCGGCGAACCACTGCCGGAACAGGTGATGCGTGATGGTCTGCCGCTGCTGGCCGACAAACTCGACACCTCGAGCCCTGACGGGTGGAAGCTCGGCGCAGCTGCGATCTGCACGACCGACACGTACCCCAAGGGTGCGTACGCTCGGATCGAGGGTTGTGCTGCGCACATCGTGGGTATTGCCAAGGGCAGCGGCATGATCGCCCCCGACATGGCCACCATGCTTGCGTTCGTGTTCACCGACGCCGCCGTCGAACCCGGTCTCCTGCAGCGGTGCCTCGACAGGTCGGTCGAGCGGAGCTTCAATCGCATCACCGTCGACTCCGACACATCGACGAGCGATACCGTCTTGCTGTTTGCCACGGGCGAACAAATCGACGAAGACTTCACCACCGACGACGATCCGCGGCTGCCGGCGTTGCAACAAGCGCTCGACAGCGTGCTGCTCGATCTCGCCCATCAGATCGTGCGTGACGGGGAAGGGGCCACCAAATTCGTCGAGGTGACCGTCACCGGTGCAGCTGATGACAGAGCAGCGAAGACCATCGGTCTTGCCATTGCGAACTCGCCGCTCGTGAAGACGGCACTTGCTGCCGAGGACGCCAACTGGGGCCGGATCGTCATGGCGGTCGGAAAATCGGGTGAAGCGGCTGATCGCGACAAGCTCGAACTGTGGCTCGGATCCGAACAGGTGACTGCAGACGGCGCAGTGGTTCCCGCCTACTCAGAAGCGCGAGCGACTGCGCATCTCCGCCAAGACGAGGTCCAGATTCGCATCGATGTCGGTGTGGGTGAGGGGCGCGCAACGGTGTGGACGTGTGACCTCACGCACGGCTACATCGAGATCAACGCGGGATATCGCTCATGACCGAACCGAACGACCTGTTGCCCAGTCGCGGGTTCTCACCCTCGCAGCGGGCCGGCGCGCTGGTTGAGGCCCTGCCGTATATCCAGCGATTCCGAGACGCGATCGTGGTGGTGAAATTCGGCGGTAACGCCATGGTCGACCCGGCGCTGTCCCAGACCTTCGCCGAAGACGTCGTGCTGCTGCGCTCGGTCGGCCTCAAGCCGGTCGTCGTGCACGGGGGCGGACCGCAGATCGGTGAACTGCTCGGCCGTCTCGGGAAAGAGACCGAGTTCGTCGACGGGCTCAGAGTCACCGACGCCGAGACCCTCGATGTCGCCCGAATGGTGCTCGTCGGCAAGGTTGGGCGCGACATCGTCGGAGCGATCAACGTGCATGGCGCGTATGCGGTCGGACTCTCCGGAGAAGACGGCGGCCTCATCACGGCAGTGCCGCGAGACGAAGCCCTCGGATTCGTGGGTGATGTCGCCTCGGTGCAGCCAACCATCATCGAACGATTGCTGGCCGAGAACATGATCCCCGTGGTGTCGACGATCGGTGCCGACGAGTCGGGTCAGGCCTACAACATCAACGCCGACACCGTCGCGGGTGCCCTCGCCGGTGCCCTCGGTGCCGAGAAAGCCGTCTATCTCACCGATGTGCCGGGACTGCTGACCGATGTCGACGATCCGACGTCGATCGTTGCACGTGCCTCGGTCGACGAGGTCCGTGGACTGATCGCTGATGGCAGCATCGGCGGCGGCATGATTCCCAAGGTCGAAGCCTGCATTCACGCTGTCGAATCAGGTGCAACATCAGCACACATGCTTGATGGGCGTGTGCCGCACGTCCTTCTGCTCGAACTCTTCACCGATGCCGGTATTGGCACGATGATCACCGGCTCGCCCTCCTCGGGCGACGAGATCACCGGCTCGCCCTCCTCGGGCGACGAGATCACCGGTGTCGGAGGAACCACATGACCGCAGAACAAGCAGCCGCTTGGGGTGCCGGTGGCACCCACAGCCCACTGATGAACAATTACGGCTCGCCACCGCGCCTTTTCATGCGAGGTAGTGGCGCCGAGTTGTGGGATCGCGACGGCCGGCGACACCTCGACTTCCTGTGCGGTCTGGCGGTGACCGGACTCGGGCACGCCCACCCGAGTGTCACCCAGGCGATCGCCGCACAGGCTGGCACGCTCACGCACACCTCCAATCTGTTTGCGAACGAGCATCAGGCACCGGTGGCCGAGGCGATCTCGCGGCTGATCGATTCCGGCTCGGGGCAAGTCCTGTTCCAGAACTCCGGAGCCGAGGCCAACGAAGCGGCGTTGAAGATCGTCCGGAAGTACCAGGGCCGAGGGCGGCACGGCGTCGTCAGCGCCCTTCGAAGCTTCCACGGACGCACCCTCATGTCGTTGGCTGCCACCGGCCAACCCGAAAAGCACGAGCCGTTCCAGCCACTCCCCGAAGGGTTTCGCCATGTCGTCTGGAATGATCTCGACGAGTTCGAGAAGTCGCTGACCCCCGAGGTCGGGGGAGTCATTCTCGAGCCCGTGCAGGGCGAAGGTGGGGTGAACCCGGCCGACGTCGAGTACCTGCAAGGGGTTCGCCACATCTGTGACGAGCGTGGGCTCCTGCTCGTCCTCGACGAGATCCAGACAGGGTTCGGTCGTACCGGCCAGTGGTTCGGCTTTCAGGCGGCGGGCATCAGGCCCGATGTGGTCACGATGGCCAAGGGCATCGCCAACGGCATGCCCGTAGGTGCCATCTGGGCCTGTGACGAGGTTGCGGCTGCCTTCGTTCCGGGTGATCACGGCTCGACCTTCGCCGGGCAGCCGCTTGCGCTGGCGGCGGCGCGGGCGACCATCGCCGAACTCGAAGCCATCGACGCGCCGGCCGCTGCTCGCCGGATCGAGGCAGCCCTGCGGGCCGGCCTCGAACCGCTGTCGGGCGTCGATCACATTCGCGGTCGAGGACTGCTGCTGGGGGTCGAACTCGACGACGTCGGCCTCGCCGGCCGCACCGGTGCGGAAGTCGCCCGTGCTTGTCTCGAGCGCGGACTGATCGTGAACGGCGTCACCCCCACGACACTGCGGCTCGCGCCACCATTCATACTCACCGATGCGCAGATCGCCGAGGCGATCGACATCATGGCGTCGGTCATCGGCGAAGGAGTTGTCTGATGCGTCACCTGCTCGAAATCGACGATCTCACGTCCGACGAACTCGGCCGGATCCTCTCGATCGCCACGTCGGTCGAAACGCCACGCGTTCTGGCGGGAAAGGGCACTGCGCTGATCTTCGAGAAACCCTCGGCCCGAACGCGCAACTCGATGGAGATGGCGGTCGTGCAACTGGGTGGGCATCCGGTCTACATCCAGGGCCAGGAAGTCGGCATCGACAGTCGCGAAAGCGTCGAGGATGTGACTCGGACGATGGCCTGCTTTCACGCCATCGTCGCAGCTCGTGTCTTCGCGCACACGGTGGTGGAGCGGATGGCAGCGCTTGATCTGGTCCCGATCGTCAACATGCTCAGCGACGATGCGCACCCGCTGCAGGCGCTCGCCGACCTGTTGACGATGCGTCGGGAGTTCGGCGAACTGGAGGGCCGAACCGTTGCCTACGTCGGCGACGCGAACAATGTCGCGCGCAGCCTTGCGCTTGCCGCTGGGCTCAGTGGCATGCACTTCCGGATCGCCAGCCCGGTCGACTACGGCTTCTCCGATCGTGATGCTGACCGGATTGCAACTGCAGGGGTCGAGATCGAGGTGGTCGACCGTCCCGAGGACGCGGTTGCGGGAGCGGATGCCGTGTACGCCGACACCTGGACGTCGATGGGGCAGGAAGCGGAAGCCGAGCAACGGCGCCGAGCCTTCGAGGGCTTTCAGGTCGATGAGCGACTGATGGAACTCGCCGGTGTCGATGCGATCTTCCTGCACTGCCTGCCGGCTCATCGAAACGAAGAAGTGACCGATGCCGTGCTCGACGGTCCCCGCAGTCGCATCTGGGCCCAGGCCGCCAACCGAATGCACGCAGCTCGGGGGGCAATGGCGTGGCTGATGCAGGAGCGAGCCTGATATGGCGGCCCTCTCATGAGCAAGGCTCGTCGGCAGCACCGCATCGCCGCCCTTCTCGAGGAGCACGCCGTGACATCCCAGGGCAAGCTCACCGAACTGCTCCAGGCCGAAGGCCTCGACACGACCCAGGCGACCGTGTCCCGTGATCTCGATGATCTCGGGGCGATCAAGGTTCGGGGTCCAGGCGGGGAGACCGTGTACGCGATCCCGGAACACCCGGTCGACCGCATCGCGCCCGAGGATCATCTGCGTCGGGTGATGTCGGACTGGGTGGCCGATGTGAACCACTCGCTCAACGTCGTTGTGCTCAGGACGCCACCAGGCTCCGCCCATGTCGTCGGCTCTGCCCTCGATCGGGCGGGGATGTCCCAGATTCTCGGTACCGTCGCCGGTGACGACACCTTGATCGTGGTGGCCGCCGAAGACATCGGCGGTGCCGCCCTCGCCGAACGCCTCCGAACCCTCGCCGGTCTTGGCTGAACCCACCCCCGAACCCTGAGAGAAGTATCTGCATCATGAAGGTCGTACTCGCTTACAGCGGTGGTCTCGACACCTCCATCATCCTGCGCTGGCTCCAAGAGACGTACGACGCAGAGGTCATCACCTTCACGGCCGACCTCGGACAGGGAGAAGAGGTCGAACCCGCTCGGGCCAAGGCGCTCGAGATGGGCGTCCCACCCGAGAACATCCATATCGAGGACGTGCGCGAGGAGTTCGTTCGCGACTTCGTCTTCCCGATGTTCCGGGCGAACACGATCTACGAGGGGGAATACCTTCTCGGTACCTCGATCGCCCGCCCGCTCATTGCGAAGCGACTCGTCGAGATTGCTGCTGAACATGGTGCTGATGCGATCAGCCACGGGGCCACCGGCAAAGGTAACGATCAGGTTCGTTTCGAGCTGGGGGCCTATGCACTCGCCCCTGAGATCAGGGTCATCGCGCCGTGGCGCGAATGGGAACTCGGCGGGCGCGAAACGCTGATGGCCTACGCCGAAGCACACAACATTCCGATCGAGATGAAGCGGGGCAAGAAGTCTCCGTTTTCCATGGATGCCAACCTGCTCCACATCAGCTTCGAGGGCGGTCCGCTCGAGGATCCCTTCACCGAGCCCCCCTCGGAGATGTGGCGTTGGTCGGTCAGCCCCGAGCTGGCGCCGAACGAGGCGACCTACATCGATCTCACCTACGAACAGGGCGACATCGTCGCCATCGATGGGAAGGTGATGAGTCCGGCCGCGATCCTCACCGAGCTCAATCGTCTGGGAGGGGAGAATGGCATCGGCCGTCTCGACATCGTCGAGAACCGGTTCGTCGGTATGAAAAGTCGCGGTGCCTACGAGACACCGGGCGGCACGATCATGCTGCGAGCCCATCGGGCGATCGAGTCCATCACCCTCGATCGTGAGGTCGCCCATCTGAAGGACTCGCTCATGCCCAAGTATGCGGAGTTGATCTACAACGGCTTCTGGTGGAGTCCCGAGCGGGAGATGCTTCAGGTGGCCATCGACCACAGCCAGCAGTACGTGAGTGGCGACGTTCGACTCAAGCTCTTCAAGGGCAACGTCGACGTCGTCGGTCGAAAGAGCCCGTACTCGCTGTTCGACGAAAAGATCGCAACGTTCGAGGAGGATCACGGCACCTACGATCAGGCTGATGCGGAGGGTTTCATCAAGCTCAACGCCCTCCGACTTCGGAACCTGGCCCGGAAGCGGTCGGGGTCGTGAGTTCGACACTGTGGCACGGACGCTTCGCAGGTGGACCCTCCGAAGCGCTGCAGGCACTCAACGACAGCTTGCCGTTCGACCAGCGGCTGTTTCGCGAAGACATCGAAGGCTCTCGCGCTCATGTCCGGATGCTCTGCGATGTCGGGCTCTTCTCCGAAGCCGAACGCGACAGCATCGTCCGTGCGCTCGATGCCGTCGAGCGCGAGATCGAGTCGGGTTCCTTCGAGTTCGAGGTCAACGACGAAGACATCCACACCGCAGTCGAGCGTCGGGTCACCGAACTCGAACCGCACGGTGCCAAGATGCACACGGGGCGAAGCCGCAACGATCAGGTCGCAACCGACATGCGGCTCTGGACGCGCGCAGCAATCGATGAGGTGATCGATCTCACCCACCGGTTCATGCGCACCCTTCTCGCACAGGCGGAAGCAGCCGGCGATGCCTACCTCCCGGGGTACACCCATCTGCAGCAGGCCCAGCCGGTTGCGCTGTCGCATCACCTTCTCGCCCATGGGTGGGCACTGGCGCGCGATGTTGGTCGTCTTCGCGACGCACGAGCTCGCCTCAACGTGTCGGTCCTCGGGGCCGGTGCACTCGCAGGATCATCGCTGCCGCTCGATCCGGCGAAGACGGCGGCATATCTCGAGTTCGACGGTGTCTTCGACAACAGTCTCGACGCCGTCGCCGACCGCGATTTCGTGGCAGAGACACTCTTCTCGGTGGCGCTGCTTGGTGTGCACCTGAGTCGGATCGGCGAAGAGCTCATCGTCTGGGCCTCCACGGAGTTCGGGGTCATCACGCTCGACGACGGCTTCTCCACCGGCTCGTCGATGATGCCGCAGAAGAAGAATCCCGACATCGCTGAACTGGCCCGCGGGAAGGCGGGTCGGTTGATCGGCCATCTCGCCGGTTTCCTCGCCACGCTGAAGGGCCTGCCGCTCACCTACAACAAGGACATGCAGGAGGACAAGGAAGGGATGTTCGACGCCGTCGACACCGTTCGACTCACCCTGCTTGCGCTCGATGGCATGCTCTCGACGACCACGTTCAACGTGGACGTCATGGCTGCGCAGGCGGACTCGCCCTACGCAGCTGCGACCGATCTTGCCGAATGGCTCGTCGGTCGAGGAATGCCGTTCCGAGACGCACACGGCGTCGTCGGTGAGAAGGTACGCCGTTCGTTGGCGGGCGAAGGCTCGCTGGCCGAGCTCGTCGCTGCCGATCCACGACTGGGGGCCGAGGCCGCTGCGCTGCTCGCTCCCGGTGTGTCGGTGACGCGACGGACCACCCATGGAGGTGGATCGCCCGCCGCAGTCGCTGCGCAACTCGACCGGTTCCGCGCGCTGCTCGACGGGTGAGACGGCTTCCCAGATCGTTCTTTGCTCGGCCCGGGACCGAGGTTGCTCCCGAGCTCCTCAACAAGGTGCTCGTCGCACCCGGCGTTCGGGGCCGGATCGTCGAGGTCGAGGCGTATATGGGGGCAGACGATCCCGGGTCGCACGCCCATCGAGGTCCTACACCGCGTACCGAGGTGATGTTCGGGCGGGCGGGCCACCTGTACGTCTACTTCACCTACGGCATGCACTGGTGCGTCAACATCGTGTGTGGCGAAGTGGGAGTCGCATCGGCGGTGCTCCTTCGCGCCGTCACGCCGCTCGGCGGGCTCGACGTGATGCGTGTGCGCAGGCCGAAGGTCCGACGAGATGTCGATCTCTGCAGCGGTCCAGCCAAGCTCGCAGCGGCCTTCGGCTTCGACGGTGCCCACGACGGCATCGATGCGTTACGGAACGGCGCCGGCGTCCGGATCATCGATGACGGGACGCCGTCACCGGCACGGCCGGCCAATGGCGTTCGGGTCGGACTCACGCACGGTGCGGATCTTCCGTGGCGATGGGCAGTGCCGGGCGTCGCCGATATCAGTCGACCTCGACCCTGATCGTCACATCGCGATACGGGGGTCGTCGATCGCCGCTGCGACCCAGAACGAGCGTGAGCGCCCGACACAGCGACCCTGTCGGTCGAAGGCTGCGGACGCGCCGCCTCGCTTTCGGCCGTCCCACTGCGCCGGGTAGTCACCGTTCCAGGCGACCAGGCTGTAGGTCTCACCGCTCTCGATCGGAACAAGTGCCTCCACGGCGTAGCCGACGGTGAAGGCGGGCCGCCGACCTGACGAATACCCGACATACCAAGCGGTTGCGCAATCGAGGGCAGCCCAGAGCAGGGCCTGGTCCGCCTCGCCGCTTGTGTCGGTCCAAGCCGGGACGGTCCAGTCGACTGCGAACCGGTCGGTGCCGTCATCGAGCGGCCCGGCATGAACCCCCATCGACGACTCGATCGGTCCGCACGAGAAACAGTCGGGAACCGGATGAACGACCTCAGCAGCGGCGGGGAACCGTTGCCGGGCCCTGACCGCAGCGTCGAGCGGTACCGGATCGGTGTCCACGAACGACTCGTTGCGAGGATGCGCTGTCATCACCGCTTCCGGTCCGTCGTCGCGGAGTTCCCAGCCACCCGCCACCTCGATCACTTCCAGATCGGTCTCGAGCGGAATACCGCGACGGATGGAGATGGTGAGTGGCTCACCGACCGCCCGCTCGAACAGTGCGGCCGTCCATCCTCCCTGACCGGTCCCCGATGGCCCTTGAAAGCGTTGGCCGATGCGAAAGGTCGTCACGGCTCTCAGCGTAGATCGCCGTTACGCTCCGATTGTGCCCGAGTTGCTCGCCCCCGGTGCCCCTGCACTTCATCGTGTCACCGACCCCGAGTTTGCCTGGGAGTCGGTCGGGTCGGTGGGAGCACTCGAGTTGGCAAACGAACGACGCCGCATGCGGGAGCTCATCGACTCGCGTCCCCAACCGCTGGATCGGTCGGAGCGGCCGGGCCACTTCACCGGCTCGGCGCTGGTCGTGCATGCCGATCTCGAACGCACACTCGTACTGTTCCACGCAAAGCTGAAGATCTGGGTGCAGCCGGGCGGTCATGCCGATGGTGATGCCAATCTGCCTGCTGTTGCGTTGCGCGAGGCCGAGGAAGAGACCGGAATCGAGGGGTTGTGCGTCTGGCCGGTTGCCGTCGATCTCGACATCCATCGCGTCGATCCGCCGGGCGAAGATGCCCACGAACACTTCGACGTTCGATTTGTGGTCCTTGCCCCGGATGGGGCGGCGATCCACGCCAACCACGAGTCGGAGGCTCACCGGTGGGTTCGGCCCGAGGAGCTCGCCGGCCTCGGGGCTGATGTCGGTCTGCAGCGTTTGGCCACGAACGGGTTGGCCCTCGCACGGTCGATCCGCGCGTGATCGAACCGTGCGGATGAGCTAGATGTCGCCGGGGATGACGCAGGCCTCCATGTCGTTGACGTTGGCGAGTCCGTCGATCCGGCGGCCGTACTGGAGGTCTTGCACCAAGAACGCAAGATCTTCGTCGGGGGTCTCGGCCGTGGCTGCCTCGAGTCGCTCGACATGCGTCCAGCGGTCTGCGAGATACAGATCGTGCCAATCCGCAAACCACTGACGCAGGATGGCTGCGTCGTCGAGATCGGTGACGAGGTAGGCGATCGCTTCGAGGTCGGCGACCATCGTTTCGACGATCTCGGTGCCTCGGCGGACGACGGCTGCCCGCTCGGCAACGTCTGGAGTCTGGCGGCCACTGGGAAGGGTGAGAATCTCCTCGTGGGCAGCGGCACAGATCGGGTTTGCGGCTTCCGGGAAGGCTCGTTGAGCAAACCGATCGACGTTCTCGCGAGGTGCGAAGAACCAGATCCAGGCCCACATGGCCATGAGCGCGACGATCACGACGATCACGGCGACTCGCCCGATCCGCGACTGCCCGTCCGACGCGTATCCCGGGGACGGAGGATGGTTCCCGTCTGCGTTCACCCGCCTGTGTCTCCGCTGTCGGGGTCGGGCTCGATCCGCAGCGTGACCCGCTCCACGTCGTCGCGCGCGGTTCCGGCCTCCGGACTCTGGGCCCAGACCGTGCCCGGAACCGGTTCGTCGGCGTCGGGATTCGACTCGTACACGATCTCGACGACGAACTCGGCATCTTCGAGGATTCGTACGGCCGTTGCTTCATCGAGTCCGATCAGTGAAGGTACCGGTGGCAGGATGGGCTCGACTGCAACCTCGACGGTGATCACCGAACCTCCGGGTACGACCTGGCCCGATTGTGGGATCTGGTTGAAGACCTTCCCAATCTCGAAGTCTCGGGTTTGGACGAACACCTGCCGGATGACCCAGTAGTTCGGCTCGTCCTGGAGTGCCATCACGACGTCTTCGGTCATCTCTTGCCCGATGAGGTTCGGCACCTCCGCCTCCTCCGGGATGTCGGGAAGGGTGGTGGTGGTGGATGAGACCGGTGGGCTGGGAAAGTCGAGCACCTCCAAACCCCGATGGGCATCGCTCATGATCTCATGCCAGATCAATGCGGGGAAGGTCCCGCCTTGCACCTTCTCGCCACCGAACTGGGTTTCCATCGGGATCTGCTCGTCAGGAAAACCGACCCAGACCGCAGCAGCCCGCTGACGCGTGTAGCCGGCGAACGTTGCGTCGGCGTTGTTCTGAGCGGTGCCGGTCTTTCCGGCCGAAGGCCGGTCCTCGAGCGCAGCACGCCAGCCGGTGCCCTGCATGACCGTGGAGAGCGCCCAGGTCAGTTGGTCGTTGACCGTCTTGTTGAGCACCGTTCGAGTGGAGGTTTCGGCGTACTGGTAGAGCTGCGTGCCGTCCGGGCGTCCGATACGGGTGACCATTACCGGATCGACACGAACGCCGTCGCGAGCAAAGGTTGCGTACACCGTGGAAAGCTCGACCATATTGGTGTTCTCGGTTCCGAGAATGGCGGCACAAACCGGCTGGAGACGGCCCTCGCCGATGCCGAGTTGCTCGGCCATGTCGACGAAGCGCGGCGGCCCGATGTCGACCATCAACTGTGCGAAGACCGTGTTGCGCGACCACTTCGTGGCGTCGGCGAGCGTGCTGTCGCCGTCGGTGCCACCTCGGACCTTCCAGATCGGACCGCACACCGGCTCGTTCTCGATCTCGATCGGTGAGGTCGCATCGTAGAATCGGGTGATCGGGATGCCGATCTGGAGCGCCGCCGCCAGACCGATCGGTTTCATCGCCGAGCCGGCCTGTCGACCGGACCCGCTGGCAAGGTTGAACTTGGCATCGTTGTCGCCGGCGAAGAAGTCACGGCCACCGACCATGGCGAGAATGTGGCCGTCGTCGTCGTCGGTGACGCCTTGGATCACGGCAGCAGCATCGGGGTTCAGCGAACCGTCCGCTGCCACCTGGGGCAGCACCCGTTCCACGGCTGCCTCGGCCTGGGCCTGGAGAGTGAGGTCGAGTGTCGTGTGGATGTCAAGTCCACCCTCGAACAGCAACGTCGTTCGCTCAGCGCGGGTTGCCCCAAACGACTCGTTGTCGAGGAACCACTGTTTGACGTCGTCGACGAAGTGGGCGGCCGGGTAGCGCTCCTCGAGGATCGGAACGTCCTCGATCAGGTCGATCGGTTGGAGTAGCGCCGTTTGGTACTCCTCTTCGGTGATGAAGTCGTTGGCGAACATCCGCAACAGCACGAGGTCACGCCGGTCGCGCGCTGCCTCGGGATTGTTGAACGGGTTGAAGCGGCTCGGTGCCTGGATGAGGCCGGCGATGGTGGCCGCCTCGATCAGCGTGAGCTCGCTGACCTTCAGACAGGTCTCGTCGCCGGGGTCGGTCTGCCCCTGACAGGCCGGAGGACCGAAGTACGTGCGGGAGGCCGCCTCGACCCCGTAGGCCTGCCGACCGAAGAACACCCAATTGAGATAGCGCTCCAGGATGAACTCTTTGGTGTAGCGCTGTTCGAAACGACGAGCCATGAAGATCTCTTCGATCTTGCGAGAACCGGTCTGTTCGGAGCGGTCGAGGAAGACGTTGCCCACGTACTGCTGGGTGATCGTGGAGCCGCCCTGGGAGATCCCGCCGGCGCTGACGTTCGATCGGGCAGCTCGCAGGATGGCTTTGAAGTCGACACCGGAGTGGTCCCAGAAGCGCTCGTCCTCGATGGCCACAACGGCATTGATCAGCACCTCCGGCATCTGCTCGAAACCGATGTCGGTGCGGTTCTGATCACCTCGGAGTTCCGTGATCAGGATGCCGTTGCGGTCATAGACCCGCGACGATTGGGCGGTCTCGAGCGTGTTGACGGAGAAGTTCTCGCCGAACAGCGCATCGAAGTCCTTTGTCTCGATGGAACAGCTCGCGGTGAAGAGAACCCCGCTGAGGGTGGCGAGAAGCAGGCGGCGGACACGACCCATGGGCGCTCATTCTGCTGCGAAAACGGCGATGATCCTCGGCACCCCCGCGTATCGTTGACCGTATGTCCGGCAGCGCGATCATCGATGACCTGAAGGCTCGCGGCCTCGTCCACGACACGACCGACGAGGCAGCGCTGCGTACCCGCCTCGACGAGGGACCGATCACCCTCTACCACGGCATCGATCCTTCGGCGTCGAGCCTGCATCTCGGCAACCTCATCGGCATTCTCGTACTGCGGCGATTCCAGGACCATGGCCACCTGCCGATCGCCCTCGTGGGCGGATCGACCGGGATGGTGGGCGACCCGGGGGGCAGATCCGAGGAGCGCAACCTTCTCGATGCGGCCACGCTCGAAGGGAACGTGGCAGGTATCCGCGGTCAGGTCGAGCGGCTTGTCGGCGCCTCCGCCGGCAAGGGTGTCCAACTCGTGAACAACTTCGACTGGACCAAGGACGTCGGCATCCTCGATTTTCTTCGCGACGTCGGCAAGCACGCCACCGTCAATCAGATGGTGGCGAAGGAATCGGTGCGGACGCGCATGAACAGTGAGCAGGGCATCTCGTTCACCGAATTCAGCTACATGCTCCTGCAGGCCTTCGATTTCTGGTGGCTCCACACGCACATGGCATGCGACATGCAGATCGGCGGCTCGGATCAGTGGGGCAACATCACGGCGGGCATCGATCTGATTCGTCGTCGGGAGGCCAAGGGTGCGTACGGGCTGTCGTGGCCGCTGATCACGAAGGCCGACGGAACGAAGTTCGGGAAGTCGGCCTCAGGTGCGCTGTGGCTCGATCCGGAGCAAACGATGCCCTACGAATTTCATCAGTACTTCTTGCGAAGCGACGACCGCGACGTCGAGCGGTTCCTGTTGCAGCTGACCTTGCTACCGGTCGAGCAGATCGCCGAGATCATGGCCGACCACAGGGGTGAACCGGAGGCTCGCCGGGCACAGCAGGTCCTCGCTGATGTGGTCACTGGATTCGTGCACGGTGATGCGGCGGTTCGTCAGTCCAAACTGGCAGCCGCAGCGCTGTTTGGCGGGGGAGTGCTCGACGCCGAATCGCTCGAGGCGCTCCGGGGCATCGTTCCGGAGAGCGAGATCACCACCGACCTGCTCACCGGTGTTGAACCCGTTGTCGAGGTGCTCGTTGCAAGTGGGGTTGCGTCGTCGAGGAGTGATGCTCGGCGAACCTTGCAGCAGGGAGGCATTCGGATCAATGGCGAGAAGGTCGAGGCCGCCGATGCCACCGTCAGCCCTGTCGACGGTCGCTACGTGCTGCTCCAGAAGGGAAAGAAGCAGCGTCATCTCGTGGTGATCTCGGCCTGAGTCGGCGGTGCTCGACGAGGCGTCGACGCCGAGAGACACGATCGTGTCGGCCTGCTTCGGGTGTAGGACTGCGGTTCTCGTGCGTCTGCCGACGATTTCCGCGCAATTCCGAAGAAATCTGACGATCGAGGGTTGAACTTCCCTAGGGGGACCGATAGCGTAGCGCTTCGCCCCATGCGGCGGTCGACAGGCCGTTGTGAGGGGAGCAATTGGCACCTCCAGTCCGCATGCGGACAGCGTGCCCGGCACACCGTGTCTGAGAACACAGTGTCGTTTGCATCTTGAAAACGGAAGAGACGGACGCAAAAGCGAGTGCGGGGGATGTCATGCGTTTCGCGACGCACGACAATCTTCTGTCAATTCAAATGCCGGCCCACTCAACGGGGCCGGCGAGCCAGTCACCAGGCCTTCGGGTCGGGTGACGAACCGGCCACCGAACCGGTGGTCGGGTGAAGCGGACTGTTGCAGCCAGCGACGGTCCCGCTCTACGTACGCACGACCTCCCACGCGAATCCTTCGGGATTGGGAGCGAACGCAAACCGATCGTGGAAGCCTTTCGGGGCGACCAAGATCTCGACGGAGAGTTTGATCCTGGCTCAGGACGAACGCTGGCGGCGTGCCTAATACATGCAAGTCGAACGAGAACCTGGAGCTTGCTCCAGGGGACAGTGGCGAACGGGTGAGTAACACGTGAGAAACCTGCCCCAGAGACCGGGACAACCGTTGGAAACGGCGGCTAATACCGGATGCCTTCACATGGTCGCATGGCCGAGTGAAGAAATGCTCTGGCGCTCTGGGAGGGTCTCGCGGCCTATCAGCTA
>JAPOHW010000011.1 GCA_029979265.1 Actinomycetota bacterium
GACAAGGGCTTGAAGAGCCTTTTTTGACACGAAACTTCTCCTACCGTGAACAACCGCAGTGTGCGGAACCTTGGAGGGGTCGGTTTCGCTCTCCGCTCCCCGTGGACCAAAGCGACCAATGCAGCCCACGGATCAAAGCGATCCCCGTCACTGGAAAGAGTATCCGATCTTGGCTGCGTTGCGCAAGCCTTTCCTCACGCTTCGTTGGAATTTGACCACCGACAGTGGCGGAGGCACGCCGCCAGGAGCCGTTGCCGCATGTATCAGGTCAGTACGAAGCGCTGGCCGCCTCGCTCGTCACCATCGGCCGCCTCACCGGCGAGAGTTTCGTCCGACTCATCGGTTGGACCGGTCGCCACCGTGACGGTGTCGCCTTCGAGGTAGCGGCCTTCGAGAACGGCGAGAGCGAGACGGTCGCCGATCTCGCGCTGGATGAGCCGCTTGAGGGGACGAGCGCCGAAGGCCGGGTCGAACCCGTGACTGGCCAGCAACGCCTTGGCATCGGCAGTCACGTGCAGCTCGAGGCGACGATCGGCAAGCCGCGTGGCCAGCGCCGCGAGTTGGATGTCGACGATCTCGACGAGGTCGGCTTCGGTGAGGGGGCGGAAGCGGACGATGTCATCGATCCGGTTCACGAACTCGGGTCGGAAGAAGTCACCCGGCTCTCCCGGCAGGTTCGATGTCATGATCAGCACAACGTTGCTGAAGTCGACCGTTCGACCCTGGCCATCGGTCAAGCGGCCGTCGTCGAGCAACTGCAACAGGGTGTTGAACACATCGGGATGGGCCTTCTCGACCTCGTCGAGTAGCACAACCGAGTAGGGGCGACGGCGCACGGTCTCGGTCAACTGCCCGCCTTCGTCGTAGCCGACATAGCCGGGAGGTGCGCCGATCAGACGACTGACGCTGTGCTTCTCCATGTATTCACTCATGTCGAGGCGCACCATGGAGCGTTCGTCGTCGAAGAGGAACTGGGCCAGCGAACGGGCCAGTTCGGTCTTGCCAACCCCCGTCGGGCCGAGGAACAAAAAGCTTCCGATCGGTTTGGTGGGGTCGGACAACCCGGCCCGACTGCGACGGATCGCGTTGGCCACCACCGATACGGCAGCGTCTTGGCCAACGACACGTTCGTGCAGGTGTTCTTCGAGTCGAACCAGCTTCTGCACTTCGCCTTCCATCAGGCGACTGACGGGTACGCCCGTCCAGCGACTGACGACTTCGGCGATGTCTTCTTCGGTGACCTCCTCTTTGAGCATCGAGTCTTGGGCTTGGATCTTGTCGAGCTGTTCCTTGGCCTCGTCGAAGGCCCGCTCGAGGGCCGGGATGCGGCCGTAGCGCAACTGCGCCGCCACTTCGAGATCGGTTTCGCGGTCGACCTCACCTCGGAGCTGTTCGAGCTCTTCGTTGATTGCACGGAGTTCGTCGATGGCGTCCTTCTCGCTCTGCCAGCGGACGGTCAACGCCGACAGCTCTTCTCGGAGGTCGGCGAGTTCTCGGTCGAGATCGTCGAGACGTTCGGCGCTGGCCACGTCGGTCTCCTTGGCCAGCGCCAAGCGCTCGATCTCGAGCTGCCGGGCCCGGCGTTCGACGACGTCGATCTCGGTCGGTACCGAGTCGATCTCGATCCGCAGTGAGCTGCCCGCCTCGTCGATCAAGTCGATGGCCTTGTCGGGGAGGTGCCGTCCGGTGAGGTAGCGGTCGCTCAAGACCGCTGCTGCCACGAGCGCACTGTCCTGGATACGCACACCGTGATGGATCTCGTAGCGCTCCTTGAGTCCGCGCAGGATCGCCACAGCCGCCTCGACCGACGGTGGTTCGACGAGCACCTGCTGGAAGCGACGCTCGAGCGCAGGATCTTTCTCGACGTACTTGCGGTACTCGTCGAGCGTGGTGGCGCCGACCATGCGGAGCTTGCCCCGAGCGAGCAGGGGCTTGAGCATGTTGCCTGCATCCATCGCCCCGTCAGCGCCTCCACCCGCACCCACGACGGTGTGCATCTCGTCGATGAAGGTGACGATCTCGCCATCGGCATCCTCGATCTCCTTGAGCACGGCCTGGAGTCGTTCCTCGAATTCGCCTCGGTACTTGGCGCCAGCCACCATCGCGGTGAGATCGAGGCTGATGAGCTTCTTGTTCTGCAGGCTGGTCGGCACGTCGCCTTCGACAATGCGTTGAGCCAACCCCTCGACGATCGCGGTCTTGCCGACCCCGGGTTCGCCGATGAGGACAGGATTGTTCTTGGTTCGGCGGCTCAGCACTCGGATGACCCGGCGAATCTCGTCGTCGCGGCCGATGACCGGATCGAGTTCGCCCTTACGCGCGCGTTCGGTGAGGTCGAGCCCGAATCGTTCGAGTGCCTGGTATTGGTTCTCGGGGTTCTGGCTCGTGACCCGGTGGCTGCCCCTCACCTCCCGCAACGCCACCAGCAGCGCCTCGTTGTCGACCTGCTTGAGGCCGGCGACCTTGCCTGCGAAGGCCAATAGCAGGTGCTCGGTCGACAGATACTCGTCGCCGAGATCCTCTCGCGCGGTGTCGGCGGCTTGGAAGGTCTCTCGCAGCGCCTTGCTCATCTGCGGATCAGAGCCGTAGGCGTTCGGCAGTTTGGCGACGACGGCCTCGGCTTCGTTGCGGGCCGCCACAATGTCGACCCCGACGCGATGCAGAAGAGGCAACACGATGCCCTCCTCCTGTCCGAGGAGCGCAAGGAAGAGGTGTTCGGGGACAACCTCGGGATGCGCGGCTGCCCGCACTGCCTCTGAGGCGGCCGTGAAGGCTTCGGTGGTCTTGATCGTCCAACGATTCGGGTCGAGCGCCATGGGTGGGGGTCCTCCTGGTCGGTCAGTCTACGGGTACAAAGTTGAGTGCAATAGACTCAACTTTGCCCCGGGTCGTTCTATTCCCGTCCTCACCTCCCGACGTGCGCTCCCGCGGTGTCGCAGGGTCGGCGCTACGGTCGGACCCGCATGAAGGTGTTGATCGATGCCGTGCACGCAGCCGATGTTTGGACGCTCGGCGCAGTCGAAGACCGTCTCCTCGACAACGGCGAGGAGACGCTGTGGATCTCGCGACCCGGAAAGGACGCTGTCGGCGAACTCATCGAGGCTCGCAACCGACCGTACGTGAACGGTCCGCCGGCCGGCACCTCGATACCCACACTCGGCTTCGAACTGCTTGCCCGCAACTGGCGGGTATGGCACACCGTGCGCTCGTTCGCTCCCGACGTGATCCTCACCCGCTCGCCGAGCGGCGTCCACGCCGCCCGTCTCACCAGAACCCCCGTCCTCTACGACACCGATGACGGCCACGTCGCCGGCTTGCTGTACTACGTGGCGGGACCGCTCGCCGACATCATCACCAGTCCCACTGCCACCAACAGGACCTACGGCAAGCACCATCGGAAATACCAGGGCTACAAAGAGCTCTGCTACCTCCACCCGCGGCGTTTCGAAGCCGACCCGGCCATCCGCCACGACCTCGGACTCGCCCCTGACGAACCCTTCAGCGTTCTCCGCCTCACCGCGTTCACCGCAAGTCACGACACCCGACAGGCAGGCATGAACCGTCGACAGGTCGACGAGGTGATCGAGCGACTCTCGAACATCGGCCGAGTCCTGATCTCGTCGGAGCACGATCTCCCACCGACACTGCAAACTCTCCGCATCCCGTCGGCACCCGCGCGTTTCCACCACGTGCTCGCCGCCGCCCAACTGGTCGTCAGTGACAGCCAATCGGTCAGCTCCGAAGCGGGCGTGATCGGCACGCCATCACTTCGCTTCAACACCTGGGCCGGACGCCACCCCTACCAGGTCGAACTCGAGGAGCGTTGGGGTCTGACCAAGGCGTTTCATCTCGACGACGAGGCCGCGTTCTTTGCCGAACTCGACCGCCTGATCGACGACCTTCCTGCCGCCCACGAACGCCAAACCGCCAACCGCGACCGGATGCTGGAATGGGCCGACGATCCGGTCGACGATCTCACGTCGTGGACCTACGAACTCGCCGAACGGCGTTCGCCGTTGGCTGCTTCGCGCTAGGTGCCGCGCCGATAGATCGTGACACTCTGATGGAGGGGCACGAGATCGCGTCGATACTCGCGATGCGCCTCTGCAACTGCTGACGCCGCCGATCGCTCAGCCTCGGCGAGCTTTCCCTCCAGTTCGGCGACCTGAGCTTCGAGGTCGAGTACCCGCTTGACACCGGCAAGGTTCAGACCCTCGTTGGTGAGTTCCTGGATCCGGCTCAGCAGCGCAATGTCGGCATCGCTGTAGCGACGGCTGCCCCCACCGGTGCGCGCCGGGTCGACCAGACCCTTGCGTTCGTAGATCCGCAACGTCTGCGGATGCATGCCGGCGAGTTCGGCAGCGACACTGATCACATACACCGCACGGGTGAATCGCTCGTCGTTCATGACATCTCCTCTCCTCAGACTTCCAGATGAGCGCGAGGCGAGCCAGGCGATGCGGCGGCAAAGCTCTCGACCGCCGCTCGTTGCTCATCGGACAGTTGGTCGGGAATGAGCACCGTCGCTGTCACCAGGAGGTCTCCGGTATCGCCCCCCTTGCCCCGTAACCGGAAGGTGCGCCCCGAGGTCGTGCCGGCCGGGATCCGCATCTTGACCATCTCACCACCGAGGGTCGGGACGCTGATATCGGCACCCAGTACCGCCTCGGGGAAGGTGATCGGCACCTCGAGTGTCAGATCACGCCCCTGACGACCGAAGAGCGGATGATCCTTCACTCGGACCTTCACGAACAGGTCGCCCGGTTGACCACCGAATCGACCGGGACCACCGCGACCTTTGAGCCGGATCCGCTGGCCGGTCTTGACACCGGCAGGAATACGCACCTTGACGTCACGGGCTCGAACCTCACCTCCGCTTCCCTGGCAGGTTCGGCATGGATCGGTGATCAACGAGCCGCGGCCACCACACTGGCCGCACGGACGGCTCATCGAGAAAAATCCCTGATTGTCGTTCTGCATGCCCGATCCGTCACACACACCACATTTGGTGGGCGCGGAACCGGGTGCAGAACCCACGCCGTTGCAGGTCGAGCAGGTCGCCTCGGAGGTGAGATGGATCTCGGTCTCGAGCCCGTTTACGGCATCGGTGAAGTCGAGCGAGAGCTCTGTTTCGAGGTCGGCGCCCTGTTGCGCTCGCGACGCCTGCTGCTGACGGCCGCCGGATCGACCACCTCCTCCACGGCCGAACAAACCCCCGAGGAGATCACCGATGTCGTCAAAGCCGACGTTGAAGCCTCCTGCGCTCGGTCCAGCTCCGCCGAACATGCCGGCCGTTGGGCCCATGCGACGCACCTCGTCGTAGGCCTTGCGCTTCTCGTCGTCACCGATGACGTCGTAGGCCGCCGACACCGCTTTGAACCGTTCTTCGGCGGCGGTGTCACCGGGGTTCGCATCAGGGTGCAGCTCGCGCGCGAGCTTTCGATAAGCCTTGGTGATCTCCTTGGCAGAGGCACCCTCTGCGACCCCGAGCACCTTGTAGTAGTCCTTCTCGAACCACTCGCGCTGCGGCTCGGTCATCACTTGCTCCCGGCGTCAACCCAACCGGAGCAAGAGGTGCAGGCTCGGGCAACCATCAACCCCTCACTTTCACCATTGCAGCTCGAAGCACCCGGCCATTCCAGGCGTACCCGGTTCGCAGCACTTGCGCCACGACGGGTCCATCGGCGGCGTCATCGCCCGGCTCACTCATCGCTGCCTCGTGAAGATTGGGGTCGAACGGCGCGTCGACATCGGCGATCACCTGCAATCCGGCCCGCTCCAGTTCGGCCCGAAGTTGCGCGGCGATGGGTTCGACACCGTCTACGCCCTGAAGCTCAGCGGCCTCACAGGCGTCGAGTACCGGAAGCAGGGCTTCGGCAACCCGCGATCCGGCCTGGGCTGCGACGTCATTGTTTCGCTTCTCGGTTTGTTTCTTGAAGTTGGCGAACTCAGCCGACGTGCGCTGCCAGCGGTCGAGGTAGTCGTCCCGCTCGGCGGTGGTGACCTCCAACGTGGTGACCAGCACTTCGACGGTCAGCTCCTGCTCCTGCCCATCTTCGGTCGGGTCCTGCCGGTCGCCGGCATCCGTCGAGCCGGCGTTGCTCGCGTCCGACTCCGAGGAGTCGGACCGAGCGGTGTCGTCGGCGAGCGGTGCCTGATCGTCTTGGGCGTCGGCGGTCACTCCGCCGCCTCATCGTCCTCGATGATCTCGGCGTCGACGACCTCGTCGTCGTCCGGGGTACCGGCCGCAGCTTCAGCTGCCTGCTCGGCGGCAGCAGCCTGCTCGTACAGACGTTGACCGAACTCTTGGCTTGCGTTCATGAGCGCCTCGGTGGCGTCCTTGATCGCTTCCATGTCCGTACCCTCGAGGGCCGTTTTCACATCGGCAACCTTGGCCTCGATCGTGGCCTTTTCGTCGTCGCTGACGTTGTCGCTCTGGTCCTTGAGCATCTTCTCAGTCTGGTAGACGAGACCGTCGGCGGTGTTGCGGATCTCGGCCTCTTCTCTGCGCTTGCGATCTTCCTCTGCGTGCGCTTCGGCGTCTTTGACCATCTGATCGATGGCGTCCTTGTCGAGCGAGCTCTGACCGGTGATGGTCATCGACTGCTCCTTGCCGGTGGCCTTGTCTTGTGCTGCGACATGCACGATGCCGTTCGCATCGATGTCGAAGGTGACCTCGATCTGGGGCATGCCGCGCGGCGCCGGTGGCAGGTCGACGAGCTGGAATTTGCCCAGCGTCTTGTTGTAGGCGGCCATCTCCCGCTCGCCCTGCAGAACATGGATCTCGACGGACGGCTGGCTGTCTTCGGCCGTGGTGAAGGTCTCGCTCTTGCGAGTGGGGATCGTCGTGTTGCGCTCGATCAGCGTCGTCATGACGCCGCCCTTCGTCTCGATACCGAGCGACAGCGGAGTGACGTCGAGTAGCAGCACATCCTTGACCTCACCGCGCAACACGCCCGCCTGCACGGCGGCGCCGATCGCAACGACCTCGTCGGGATTCACCGTCTTGTTCGGCTCCTTGCCGGTCATGGAGGTGACCAGCTCGGCAACCGCAGGCATCCGCGTGGAACCGCCGACGAGCACGACATGGTCGACCTCGCCCTTGGACAGACCGGCGTCCTTGATGGCCTGCTCGAACGGCTTGCGAGTGCGTTCCAACAGATCGGATGTGAGATCTTCGAACTTGGCCCGACTGAGTTCGTAGTCGAGGTGAAGCGGGCCGGCATCGGTTGCCGTCACGTACGGCATGTTGATCTGCGTCGACGTGGTCTGCGACAACTCGATCTTCGCTTTTTCGGCGGCCTCTTTGAGACGCTGGGCGGCCATCGGGTCCTTGCGCAGGTCGACGCCGTGCTCACCGTTGAAGGTGTCGGCCAGCCAATTGATGATCGCTTCGTCCCAGTCGTCGCCGCCGAGGTTGGTGTCGCCGCTGGTCGACTTGACCTCGAACACGCCGTCACCAAGTTCGAGGACCGACACGTCGAAGGTGCCGCCGCCGAGGTCGAACACGAGGATCGTCTGCTCGGTGTCCTCCTTGTCGAGCCCGTAGGCGAGGGCGGCCGCGGTGGGCTCATTGATGATACGGAGCACCTCGAGACCGGCGACCTTGCCGGCTTCCTGGGTGGCGGTGCGCTGCGCATCGTCGAAATAGGCCGGAACCGTGATGACGGCCTGGGTGACGGTGTCGCCGAGATACTCCTCGGCATCGCGCTTGAGCTTCATCAACGTGCGGGCGCTGATCTCCTGGGCGTTGTAGCCCTTGCCGTCGATGTCGATCGACCAACTGGTCCCCATGTGACGCTTCACGGAACGAATCGTGCGAGTGGGGTTGGTGATCGCCTGACGCTTCGCAACTTCACCGACGAGGACTTCGCCGTCCTTCGCGAAGGCGACGACCGACGGGGTGGTGCGGGACCCCTCGGAATTCGGGATGACGACGGGATCGCCACCCTCGAGGACAGCGACAACGGAGTTGGTGGTTCCGAGATCGATACCGACAGCCTTTGGCATGATGTTCGCTTCTTTCACTCATGACGGCACCGCTGCTCGGCGGGGCCGCACGTTGGGGGGATTCGGATAGCAGAACCCGATCCTAGGGGGAAACATTCCCATTGACACCGAAAAGTTGAGCGTATTCGTATCAACTTTCCTGGGCGAACGTTCACCGATGGCCGACGACCTCGACAGATGCTTGCCCCCTGGGCCAAAACCGACGATCGCCGCCCCAGGGGCGACGAGAAAGCAGTGGGCGACTCGGAAACGGCGTGCGCCGTGTGCCGCCCGTCGATTGCGTCCGAACCGAGTGGGCGAACCGCCGTGCTGGTGTGCGCCGAACAACGACGACGCACACCAGCCGGGGGGTATCAGCTTTCGAGTCCGTAACCGGCAGAGCCGTGCTCGGCGACGTCGAGGCCCATGACCTCTTCCTCCTCGTCGACCCGCAGGCCGAGCGTCGCCTTCAAGGCGCCGAAGAGCACAACCGAGGTGATGCCGACCCACGCAACGACCACCACCACCATGACGAACTGCATCGCCAGCTGGTCAAGGCCGCCACCGTAGATGAGACCGGCATCCTCACGACCGAGGAAGGCATCGTCGTACTTGGCGAACAGTCCGATCGCCAACGTGCCCCAGATGCCGCACACGCCGTGGACAGAAATCGCACCGACCGGATCGTCGATCTTGATCGAATCGAAGGCCAGCACGGCGAACACGACGATCACACCGCCGATCAGGCCGATCACGAATGCCCAGAACGGCGTGACCGCGCCGACGGGCGCAGTGATCGACACCAGACCGGCAAGGGCACCGTTGCCGGCCATGGCGACATCGGCCTTGCCCGTCTTGGCCCAAATGATGGTCGTGGCGCCGAGCACACCAGCTGCAGCGGCCAGGAGCGTGTTCATCGCCAGGAACGACAGATAGACATCGGCGGCAAGTTCAGAGCCGGCGTTGAAACCGAACCAACCGAACCAGAGGATGAACACACCGATCACGGCATAGCCGATGTTGTGTCCGGGGATGGCCCGAGGCGAACCATCAGGACCGTACTTGCCCAGCCGGGGCCCGATCATCTTGGCCCCGACGAGCGCGGCGACTGCGCCGGTGAGGTGCACGATCGTCGAGCCTGCAAAGTCGGAATACACCGCGTCGCCGATCGACATCTGTGCGATCCAGCCACCTCCCCACGTCCAGTGCACGACGACCGGGTAGATCACCGCAGTCATGACTGCGGCAAAGATGAGATACGTCGTGAACTTCGTCCGCTCGGCCATCGCACCCGATGCGATCGTCACCGCCGTTGCTGCGAAGACGACTTGGAAGAAAAAGTTGGTTGCCGGGGTCAGACCGGCCGACAGGTCGAACAACACGTCAGGATCGGCCGACTCCTGGAAGAACAAGTCACCGAAGCCACCCAACCACTTGCTGCCTCCACTGCCATAGGCGATCGTGTAGCCGACGATGAAGAACATCGTGACCCCCACCGCCATGTCGGCAAGGTTCTTGGCCATGATGTTTGCCAGGTTCTTGGCTCGGGTCAGACCCGCCTCGACAAAGGCGAACCCGGCCTGCATGAGGAAGACCAAGCAACCGGCGACGACCAACCAGAGATTGTCCATCACCGCCTGAACGGTTTCTGCACCGGCCTCTTGGGCGAGGTTGGCGAATAAAGCAGTTGACACGATCGTCTCCTTTGCAGCGTTGCTCACCGCGTCGTCGCGGTATTGGCCGCAAGCTAGAGAGATCGCTTTTCACGCTCGTTCGCTAGGCGTTACCCGTTTGCTGCGACTTGCTGACCGTTTTCTGACAGTGAGTCGAGGAGATACCCCCGACCCCTGACGGTCGTGACCACCAGGTCGAGGTCGCCGAGACGTCGACGCAACCTCGAGATGTGCACATCGAGCGCATTGCGGGGCGGGCGCTCGTCGGGCCAGGCTGCATCCATCAGATCGTGACGACTGACCACCGCGCCGAACCGGGCGATCAACGCATCGACGAGCCGATGCTCCACCGGTGACAGGGCGACGCAAACTCCGGCGTGGCGGAGCACTCCCTCCGGCGAGAGTCTGGGGAACGCTTTCCCCCGTGCTCGTTCGGCCAGTGTGTCGACTCGCACCCGCACGTCGGCCTGGTCGGCCGGAAGCCGGACCCAGTCCTCGAGCTCATCGATCGGTGGAGGGGGCACGACATCGCCGTCCACCACCACCAGTCGAGGGACGCCTGCGGCACGAAGTTCGTCGAGCTGGGCCCGTGCCGCAGGCCACCGAATCAGTCGAACATCCATGACCGAACCCTAGGGATCGGTCATTTCCGGTCTGTTTCAGGATCGTGAAACGCAACAGCGCCTGATTGCGCGCCGATCCTGACCGGGCGAGTAGGTTGCAAACGTCATGCTTTCGCGAATGAAGCCCCACCACCTCGTCCGTCTCCTGGGCGTTGGCATCGCCCTCTTCACGTTCGGCTCGTACCTCGCTCCGTTCGTCTTCGACTTCGACGACGACGAGGTCGTCACCCGCCACGTCTTCGAAAACATTCCCGACGCCTTCAAACTCGCCTTCTACACCGTGATCCCGGTCTTGTTGATCATCGGAGCGTGGGAGTTTTCGAACCGCGTCAAGAACTGGCAACGCGGGCGCCCCGACAACCGCCGCACCACGCTGAAGAACGCAAAGAAACGAGCCGAGAGTTTCCGAGCCGGGGTCTACATGCAGACGCTGCTTCGAGAACCGGGCGCCGGAATCATGCACTCGATGATCTACTTCGGGTTCATCATCCTTTTGGGGGTCACCACAGTCCTCGAAGTCAACCACCAGGTCCCCACCAGCCTGAAGTTCCTGCACGGCGACGTGTACCGGGCCTACGCCGCCATCGGCGACGGTGCGGGGCTGATCTTCACGATCGGCATCGTGTGGGCGATCGTCCGCCGATACGGCCCGTTCGGCTGGCGGCCCTACCGCATCCGCATCAAGAGCAAGCCCGAGCACGCCGTCATCCTCGGCGTGTTCCTTGCCATCGCAGTGACCGGCTACGCCGCAGAGATGTTCCGGATCGCCGAGCAAGGCATGCCCGACTTCGAGAAGTGGAGCTTCGTCGGCTACCCGCTCGCCACACTCGTCGAGACGAACGGCAACGTGGCCGGCTGGCACCAGTTCTGGTGGGCCGCCCACGTCGTCAGCTTCATTGCGTTCCTGCTGATCCTTCCGACCACGATGCTGCGCCACATGTTCACGTCACCGCTGAACATGTACCTCAAGGACAGAGACCGTCCGAAGGGCGCGATGAAGCCGATGCCGAACCTGGTCGAGGGCGACACCGAACTCGAGACGTTCGGTGCCTCGGTCATCGAAGATTTCACCTGGAAGCAACTGCTCGACACCGACGCCTGCACGATGTGTGGCCGTTGCACCTCGGTGTGCCCCGCCCACGCCACCGGAAAGCCACTCGACCCGCGCGAGATCGTCCTCAAGACCGGCGAGGTCATGGCCCGCACCGGAGACCCTGCCGTCTCACCCCCCATCGGGGTCGACGACGACATCACCGTGCCGGCCAACTGGATGTTCGATCGCATCACCCAGACCGAACTGTGGAGTTGCACGTCGTGCAAGGCATGCGACGAGATCTGCCCGGTCAACATCGAGATCCTCGACAAGATCCTCGACATGCGTCGTTACCTGACGCTCATGGAATCGGACTTCCCCTCCGAACTCGGTCAGGCATTCCGCTCGATGGAGAACTCTGCCAACCCGTGGGGAATGTCCCAGGGCGAACGAGCCGACTGGACCTCCGGCGTCGACGGGATCAACATCCTCGAGGGTGGCGATCCACTCGAAGCCGAGTACCTGTACTGGGTGGGGTGTGCTGGTTCGTTCGACGACAAGAACAAGAAGGTCACCCAGTCGATGGCAAAGCTGATGCAGCGTGCTGGTATCGACTTTGCGATCCTCGGACCGGCCGAAAACTGCACCGGTGACTCGGCTCGCCGTTCCGGCAACGAGTACCTGTTCCAGATGCTCGCAACCCAAAACATCGAGACGCTGAACGCAATGGGTGTGAAGAAGATCGTCACGCAGTGCCCCCACTGCTTCAACACGCTCGCCAACGAGTACCCCCAGCTCGGAGGCCACTACGAAGTGGTGCACCACTCACAATTCCTCGAGTGGCTCGTCGACCAGGGCAAGCTCGATCTCAGCAACGCCGAACTGGACGAGCGGGTCGTTTACCACGACTCCTGCTACCTCGGTCGACACAACGACGTCTACATGGCGCCCCGCAAGGTGCTCGGCAGCCTCGGCGGCATCCAGCTGGTCGAGGCGGGCCGAAACGGGACCAAGGGCATGTGCTGTGGCGCCGGTGGTGCCCGCATGTGGATGGAGGAGGACATCGGCGACAAGGTCAACGACGTCCGGGCCAAGGAGTTGGTCGACACCGGGGCCCAACGCATCGCAACGGCGTGTCCGTTCTGCTACGTGATGATGGACGACGGCACAAAGGCAGCCGGCAAGGACGAGGACGAGGTCCGCGTCACCGATATTGCGATGACGGTTCTCGAAGCTGTCGAGGCCGGTGAAGCTCGGCGGGCCGACGAACTCCATCGCTGACCAGGCCGACACCGTTAGCCTCCGAGGGGTGTCGGACGCGCCCCGCATCTTGGTCATCGACAACTACGACTCGTTCGTCTACATCCTCGTTCAATACCTGGGCGAACTCGGTGCGGAACCGCTCGTCTACCGCAACGACGAGATCGATGTCGCAGCCATCGACGCGCTGGCGCCCGACGGGATTCTGATCTCGCCCGGTCCGGGCACCCCCGACGACGCCGGTGTCAGCCTCTCCGTGCTCACCGAACTCGCCGACCGTCCACCGATCTTCGGCGTGTGCCTCGGCATGCAATGCATGGGCCAGGCCTTTGGCGGGGACGTCATCCGTGCGCCGCAGGTGATGCACGGCAAGACATCCTTGATCCAGCACAACGACATCGGCGTGTTCCGGGCGCTGCCGAATCCGCTCGAAGCGACGCGCTACCACTCATTGATCGTCGATCGAACCACGGTCCCGGGTGTCCTGGAAATCACCGCCGAGACCGACGACGGGCTCGTCATGGGCCTTCGACACCGCGAGCTCGACATCGAGGGTGTCCAATTCCATCCGGAGTCGGTACTGACCAACGCCGGGCACGATCTGCTCCAGAACTTCCTCGATCGCTGCCCCATCTAACTGCGGCAGCCCGGCGATATCAGTCCTCGGGTGGCGCCGTACTGGGCGTGACGATCGTTGTCGTGGTGGTCGTTTCGGGGGCTGCTTCCCCGACGGTGATGATGACCTCGGAACCCACCTCGACCTCGACGAAGGCCTCCGGCAGCTGCGCGATGACTCGACCCACGTTGGCTGACCCGGCCGGTACCTGCTCGTACTGCACGATCGGCTCGAGCAGGGAATTGCGCAGCGATTGAATTGCGGTGTCGGCAAAGACCTGCGTCACCGCAGGGACCGATACCGTCGGCAGACCGGTCGAGACGACGAGTGTCACCTGGGTGCCGGCCGGCACGAGCGAACCGGCAACGGGCTCGGTGCGAATGACCATGCCCTCCTCGATCTCCTCGGAGGCCTCCTCGATCTGCCCGCTGCCAACCTCGAAGCCGGCACTGCGGAGCGCGTTGACGGCATCGATCACCGACAGGCCCTCGACATCGACCATGGGGACGACTTCCGGACCGCTGGAGACCGTGATTTCGACCGTCTCACCCGGAGCCAAGGCTGCTCCGGACGCCGGCGATTGATTGATCACCGTGCCGGCCTCTTGGGGGCTGGTGCTCGTCACCGTACTGATGACGTAGCCGAGGCCCTGCAGGATCGAGGTGGCGCTCACATCGGTCTCGCCGATCACGTTCGGAACCGTGTCGGCGGTACCGGAACTGACCGTGAGTTCGATGACCTCACCGGCCTCGACTCGTTGCCCCGACGGCGGGTCCTGTCCGAACACCTCGTTGGTCGGCACCTCGTTGTTCGACTCGAAGCGAACGTCGAAGCCGAGGTTCGCTTCGAGCAGCACCTCACGAGCGGCCTGCACATCCATACCGACGATGTCGGGGATCTCGATCAACTCGGCGCTCGGGTCGGTTTCGTCAGCCGGACCGTCGCCACCATCACCACCGAGTTCACCGATGAAAGCGGACAGGAGATACCCGAGGACCGCCACGAGCGCGAGCAACGAGCCGACCAAGGCAGCCGTCCGCCACAATCCGGCCCCGCGTGCGGGTTCCTCGTAGTAGTAGCCACCGGAGGAATAGGGCTGCTGAGGATCGACGGTGTAGCCCGGATGGACCTGCTGCATCGGTACCGCCTGCTGGGCTGGCACGGCTGCAGCCGGTGTCACCGGCTGCGCAGTCGTGGCCTCGACCGGCGCACTCGGGGGTGGCGAGGCGACAGCGTCATGCGGGGTGGCCGATGCTGCGCCGGCCCCCGCAGCAGCCGCTGCCCTCCCGGGAAGACTGTGTGCTCCCTGCAGATAGCGACGCAGGTCGCTGCGAAGATCGTCGGCAGTCGGATAGCGGTTGCCGGGATTCTTGGCCAACAGCTTCATCGTGATCGCCTCGAGCGACTGAGGCACCTGCACCCCTCGCGCCGTCAGCGACTGCGGCTGTTCCTGCACGTGCTTGTACGCAACAGCGACGGGTGTCTCAGCCTGGAACGGCGGAACACCAGCGAGCATCTCGTACATGACGACACCGAGCGAATACAGATCGGAGCGCCCATCGAGCGACTTGCCCTGTGCCTGCTCAGGCGAGAAATAGGTGGCCGTGCCCATCACCGAGCCGTGCTGGGTGAGTCCCGCCTCACCCCCGCTGACCAGCGCCGTGGCGATGCCGAAGTCGGCCACCTTCACGTCACCGCTGTCGGACACGAGGATGTTGCCGAGCTTGATGTCGCGGTGGACGAGGCCCGCTCCATGGGCAAGAGCCAGGGCCGCTGCGACATCAGAACCGATCTCGGCCGCTCGGTCCGGGTGCAGGGGCCCAGTGCTGCGCAACACGTCGGACATCGACCGGCCCGACACGTGCTCCATCACGATGTAATAGGTGCCGCGCTCCTGGCCCCAGTCGTAGATGCCCACGACGTTCGGGTGGTTGAGGGTCGCAGCCGCCTGGGCCTCCCGACGAAAGCGTTCGACGAAATTCGGGTCGTTGGCGAACTCGGGGAAAAGCACCTTGAGGGCGACTTCACGGCCGAGGGTTTCGTCGCGAGCGAGATACACGTCGGCCATGCCACCCCGTGCAATGTGACGCAGCAACTCGTAGCGACCGTTGAAGACGGTTGGTCCCTGCTCGGACATAACCACGAAGCCTACCGGCGCGGGTAGTCCGCAACGCTGCACCCGCACATTCGAGTGGAGCCGGACCCGAGCGGGATCACGACACGCCGAAGAACGCCTCGATGACCGATCGAGCGATCGGTGCAGCAACCCGACCACCAGTCTGTTCACTCGCACCTTCCTGCGCCTCGACGATCACGGCGAATGCAAGCGACGGATCCTCGCCGGCACGTCCCGCGAAGCCGACGATCCAGGCGTGGGAGTTCGGGGGATCGGTGCCGAGCTGGGCAGTCCCGGTCTTCCCGCCGATGTCGAGGCCATCGACGAGGAGGTTTCGTGCGGTTCCCTCGCTGGCAACGACTCGCATCGCCTCCGCAAGCGTGTTCGCTGTCGACGTCCTCATGGCAATGCGGGAGATCTCCGATTCGATCGTTTCGTAGAGCGACCCGTCCGCAGCCACGAGCTCGGCGACAACATGCGGTGTCATCACCAACCCTCCGTTGGCGATCGCCGCAGCAACCAAGGCCATCTGCAACGGTGTGGCAGCCACGTCGTTTTGCCCGATGGCGGTCTGAGCAAGGCGCGCCGAATCCTCGTGGATCGATACCGATCCATTGGGTCGAGCCAAATCTCGAGCCTCGTCGATTCCCCGGTAGAAGTCGACGTCGGCCAGCCGGTTGCCGAACTCGACCGGGAAGCGTGAGGTTGCCGGTGATGGCAAGTCGATGCCCGGCGCCGTGTTGAAGCCGAACGACTCGGCAGCATCGACCATGCCGGCGGGACCGACCCACTCTGCCCCCATCTCGGCGAAGGCGGTGTTGCACGACACCCGCAAGATCTCGACCAGGTCCCCTCCACACGTACTACCACCGAAGTTCCGAATCGGGAGGCCGGACGGGATCGGGTCGTACGCCTCGCCCGCCGCAAACACTGGGGCAGTCGCATCGATCAGGCCCGACTCGATTCCCGCAGCAGCGGTCACGAGCTTGAAGGTGGAACCGGGAAAGAAGATCTCGCGGTACGCCTTGGCCAGCAGCGGATCGTCGGGATCGGATCGCAGCTCGCTGTATGCCGCGTTGGCTGCGGATCCATCGGGGTCGGCCAGACGGTTCGGATCGAAACTGGGATACGTCCACATCGCAATGAGTTCGCCCGTGCGCGGATCGAGTGCGACGACGCTGCCACGACGATCGCCGAGCGCGTTGCGGGCTGCGGTCTGTACGTCATGACGAATCGAGAGGCGCAGCATGGCGGTGGTGTCTCGGTCAGCGAAGAGATCACCGAACGACACGAGCTGTTGCCCGACCGGGGTGCCGGCGAGCTCATCGTTGTAGACCCGCTCCAGTCCAGTCGCAGCAACATTCAGCGACTGGTACCCGACGATGTGTGCGTAGAGGTCACCCTCGGGATACTGGCGGACGAAGTCGACCGAACCGTCGTACGGCACCGAACGGGCGAGCACCACACCATCGGCGGTGACGATCGAACCCCGAGGGCGCCCGAACTCCCGGATCAGACCACGAGTGTTGTTGACATCTTCCTGCAGGCGCTCTGCGCCGAAGAACTGCACCCGGTTGAGCTGCACGAACAGCAGCACATACAGCACGACAAAGGCGATACCGAGCCGACGAATACGAGGATTCACATCGCCTCCGCCGACCGCTGCTCGTGCGAAAGCTTGACCAGCAGAGCGAGCAGGACGTAATTCGCTACCAGCGAGGAGCCGCCGTAGCTGACGAACGGAAGGGTGATGCCGGTGAGAGGCACGACGCGCAACACGCCACCGATGATCACGAACGCTTGCACACCGATGAGGGTCGTGAGACCGAGAGCAAACAGCTTGTCGAAGATCCGGCTGGTTCGAATGGCGATCCGCAACCCCGACCCCACGAGGATCAAGAACGCCATCAGTACTGCAGAGGACCCGGCCAGACCCAGTTCTTCGCCGATCGCCGCGAAGATGAAGTCGGTCTCGACGAACGGGATACGACCGGGTTCGCCCCGGCCGAGACCGGTCCCGGTCAGACCACCATCTGCGAGGGCAAATGACGCCTCGACGATCTGGAACCCGTCACCCTTGGGATCGGCAAACGGATCGATCCAGCTGTCCACCCGCGCCTGCACATGGTCGAACAACTGCCACGACACGACCGCACCCGCCACGAAGAGCCCACCACCCACCCCAAGCACGATCCAGCGCTCGCTCGCGACCCACAACACCACGACGAACAAGGTGAAGAACAGCAGGGACGACCCGAGATCGCGCTCGAGGATCATCACCCCGAGGGAGCCGGCCCAAGCAACGCCGATCGGCGCGAGATCGCGCAACTCGAGTCGGGTGCGAAGCAGTTCCCTCGAATCGACCAGATACGCAGCAAAAAACGCAGCGAGGGCCAGCTTGGCGAATTCCCCCGGCTGGAAGTTGACCGGCCCGACGCTGGCCCAGATCCGAGCTCCGTTGATCTCTCGGCCGAACCCGGGGACCAGGGGGAGCACCAGCAGACCCAGACCGGCCAGCCCGAGGAGATATCGGTACGACTCGAGGACCCGAACCCTCGGAAGGACGACAAGCGTCGCCACGAGACCCCCGACACCGACTGCGGTCCAGGTGGACTGCAAGGCTGCAAGTCCACCGTCAAGACGCGTAATCACGACATAACCGAGACCGTTGAGCAGCAACGCCACCGGCACGAACACCGGATCAGCGGCCGGAGCCCACCGCCGCACGGCAAGATGCACAACCAGCCCGAGGCCGAACATCCAGAATAAAAAGGGACCGACATCGGCCGGGATCGTCTCGCTTGCGCCGAACGAGGCCATGCCATACGCGGCTGCCACCGTCGCCCCCACCATGAGCAGCAGACCTGCCTCGACTCGGCGGGGGTGCACCTCGTTGCGCAGGTCGGTCTTCACTTCTTGGGCCGACGAGCCGGCGGCAGTCACAGCGACCTGGACGCTTCGACCTGGGCGTCGCCGTCGACGCCGACGGGGGTCACCACGTGCATCTAGGCAGCCAACGCTGCCAACAGCACGGCGAGCACAACGAACACGGCAACGACCAGCAACACGAGGCGACCGGTCGTCTTCGCGGAGATCGACTCGGCTCCGAATCCACCGGATCGCAGCTCCGAGACGTCACTGTCATGGGTATCGATGCTCGGTGGCTCGACGATCGGGGCACTGTGATCGAGGGCCAGATGCGTGGCGGTGACGCGGTCGCTCGGCGGCGCATCGCCGATCTCGGCATCGACGATGTCGACAACCACCACGGAGATGTTGTCGCGACCACCTGCACCAACCGCCCGATCGACCAGCTCGTCGGCGGCTTCCTGCGCAGACCCGAACGACGTCAACACACCGCAGATCTCGTCCTCGTCGACTTCGTTGAACAGTCCGTCACTGCAGAGGAGGTAACGATCACCCTTCACCGGGACGAGTTCCCACGCGTCGACCAGCACTCGCTCGTCGATACCGAGCGCACGCGTGATGATGTTGCGCTGGGGATGCACGGCAGCCTCTGCGCGGGTCAACCGACCGTCGCGGACGAGCGATTCGACCAGGCTGTGGTCAGTGGTGTGCTGGCAAAGCACACCATCGGTCACTCGGTAGAGGCGGCTGTCACCCACGTTCGCGACACCGAGCCGATCAGGCCCGGGGCCATGGAGGTCGGTGAGCACGGTGACGGTGGTACCCATTCCTCGCAGTTCACGCTCCAGTTCGCCCCGATCGACGATCTGGCTGTTGGCCTTCTGCACCTCTTCGATGAGATCGTCGACGGTGGCGACCGTTGCCGCCGCAGCCAGCGCATCGGCAACGATCGCTGACGCTGTTTCGCCACCCCGGTGTCCACCCATCCCATCAGCCACGACGAACATCGGATCGTTTGCGAGCAGGTTGTCCTGATTGGTTGGCCGGACCTTGCCTGCGTGGGTCGAAGCACCAACGGCAAAGACGGTCACACCAGCTCCAAGACGTGATCGGCAACCTGCACACGGTCGCCGGGACCGATGCCGACGGCGGTGGCGACAACGCGATCGTTCAGCAGCGTGCCATTGGTGGAACCGAGATCCTCGACGACCCAACGTCCTCTGCGGCAAACCACCCGAGCGTGCAGCTTGGAAACCCGAGCATCGTCGATGACAACCTCACAACCCGGCGCGCGTCCGATGATGGCCTCACCCTGGATCTCGAAGACCGAGCCGGCCGCAGACGCCGGGGCAACAACGACGATGCGCGCCCTCACCCGTTCATCGACCTCGGCGCCAGGGGAGACACCTGAACTCCCAGTGACCGCCGCAGGCACTGCGATTGCCGACGCCGCAGCAGCCACCCGATGCTCGGCACGTAGCTCGGCCCATACGGCACGAAGTACGCGCAAAAAGGTCAGGTACACGAGCGCGAGCAGACAGATTCGCAGAACGAGGAGGAGTGAGTCCGACACGGTGTGCCGATCGTAGTTGCTTCCCTGCGGGCCAGCGGGGCCGCGGCGGTTGGTCACCCCACCCGGAACTCGATCATGGTTGTGCCGCCGAGGGCAATCTGGTCACCGTCCTCGAGACGACGAAACGCCACCCGCTCACCGTTGACGGTGGTGCCGTTGGTGGAGCCGAGATCGGCGAGGACGAACCCGTCCTGCTCTGGTCGGATTTCGGCGTGCTCTCGGCTGACATTGGTGTCGTCGAACGTGACCGTGCACTCGGGCAGCCGGCCGAAAGTGAGGCGGAACTCACCGAGGACAACCTGCTCACCCGACCCCAGATGCAGTACCCCGTTCGCACGATCGGCTTCTTTCAGGCGGCCATCGACTCGAAGCTGGCCATCACGCACCGACGCACTGCTGCTCAGGGTGATGCTTACCGGACCCATGAACTGCCAACCTTCATCACGAGCAGTCTCACGCGCCGCATCAGCCAGCTCGCGAATCAGCGAGTCCTCCACCTCTGCAAAGCGCTCGAAATCGGCGATGGCGAGAACGACTTCGAACACATTTGCGACGACGGTCTGGCCCCGCACCCCAACCGAGCGCGAATCGGCCATCTCACGAGCGATTCGATGTGTGATCTCGACCGGCCGCACACCGCCGCGGAAAAACCGGCCGACCGCACCGTCGACGAAACGCTCGAGGCGACGCTCCAAAGATTGCAGGCCCACAGCTCCCGAGATTACCCCTGCCGCATCGAACCAGCGTTGCGATAGTCTCGCCAAAGCATCGTTCGATGCGACCCGCGCGAGTGGCGGAATTGGCAGACGCGCAGGCTTCAGGTGCCTGTGCCCGAAAGGGTGTGAGGGTTCAAGTCCCTCCTCGCGCACAACCCGTGACCCTCGAACCACCGGTTCGGGGGTTTCGTGCTTTTGCGGACCTTCGTGGTGGTGGCGTTGACGACATCGACATGCTCGCTCCGCCAACCCATGCGGCTAGCTCGGCGTGAGCCAGCGAACGGACCCGTCCTCGCTGATCGCGAATCCCAAGTCGAGGAGGGCGCGAACCTCTGCCAGCGAACCGGGTCGGCTGAAAAAGAACCCTTGCGCGGCATCACATCCAAGGTCGCGAAGCAGATCGAGCGTCTCTCTGTCCTGCACGCCTTCGGCGACCACGCGATGGCCCAGGTTGTGACCAAGATCGATGATCGAGCGGGCAATGATGCGATCGTTCTCGTTTGCGACCATGCCACTGATGAACGACTGATCGATCTTGATCTCGCGGACGGGTAGTCGTCGTAGGTGCGTCAGCGAGGAGAATCCGGTGCCGAAGTCATCGATCGAAATACAGATCCCAAGTCGGTCGATGGCTTCGAGCACGTCGAAGATCGCACGATGGTCCTCCATCACCTCCCGCTCGGTGATTTCGAGGATCAGTCGTTCGGGTGCAACGCCAGCGGCTTCGAGCCGTTCGGCAAGCTGTTCGGGAAGCTTGCGTTGGTACAAATTGCGCACCGGCACGTTGACGGCGACACGGGTACCGGGAAGGTCGACCATTGCCTCGATGGCAAGATCGATGACGCGATAGGTGAGCTCGCCGATCAGCCCGGACACTTCGCAGAGTTCCAGGAACTGTTCCGGGCCAAGAAGACCGCGTTCGGGATGTTGCCAGCGGGCGAGCGCCTCCAACTCGGTGGCCCGGCCCGTGTGGATATCGACCTTCGGCTGAAACCGGAGTTCGAGTTCTGTGTCGAGCAGGTTGCGAAGCTCGCCCATGAGTTCCAATCGATCGCGCGTATGCCGGTCGTCGTCGGGGACATAGAGGCGAAACCCCCCACCCGATCGCTTTGCGCTGTACATCGCAACGTCGGCATGTTGCAACAAGCCATGTGGATCGCGCCCGTGCACTGGGGCGACCGTCCCACCGATGCTCACCGAGACCTCGACATCGATGCCACCGAGGTTCACCGGCTCTCGCACCACCTCGACGACGCGGGCCGCAACATGGCTGAGCGTCTCGTCGTCTGCGCCGGCGATCACCATGGCGAACTCGTCGCCACCCAGCCGAGAGACGGTGTCGAGTTCTCGGGTGATCTGGTTCAGCCGATGAGCAATGATCGTCAGAAGATCATCGCCATATCCGTGGCCGAGCGTGTCGTTGATCTCCTTGAACTCGTCGAGATCCATCAAGAGCAGGCCGAGTGTTGTCTCGTCACGCCCGATTCTGGCGAGCGCGTGCGAGAGTCGATCGAACAGCAGGGCGCGGTTCGGTAACCCCGTGAGCGGGTCGTGGAACGCTTGGTGGCGAATCGTCTCCGTTGCCTCCTGCCGATCAGTGACGTCCTTGAACTCGACTGCGGTACTGCCGTCTGGGAGACCGACGAGGGCATAGTCGTAGATCCGCGTCGCAGTCGGGGTGACGATCCGGAGATTCTCTCGCTCGACATCTCGCTTCGTCCGGGCCTGCTCGTCGAGGTCGCTGAGCACGGTTTTGGGAAGCCACGGCAGAACCACTCCCACCGGACGACCCTCGATATCTGCAGGATCGGCGTCGGCCATCCTGGCGAAGGCGGGATTGGCCTGCAGGACCACCGGATCATCGACATGATCGGCGCGGGGCGCAATGACGAGAAGCGGCTCGACCTGACGATCGATCACGGCAGCGAGACGATCGACGGCGGCCCGCACTGCGACTTCGTCGGAAATGTCGAGCACAACACCTCGCAGGCGTGGGCCGGTCGGTCCGTCGACGCGCCGCAGGACCTCACGAACGACCCGGGCCGATCCATCGGCAGCGTTCAATCGGAATTCGTGGACCGTGGGCTGGTCGCTCTCCATCGCAGCGTCGGTCGAGTCGAGATAGGTGCGGAGGTCATCTCGATGGATACGGCGGTCGATGGTGAGCGTTCGCCACGCAGCCGGGCTGAACCCGACCATGTCTTCGACCCACCCCAGCGCTCGGGTCAAGCGTCCGGTGGCCGGATCGCTCTCCCACACGATGACGGGGAGGCTGTCGATCAGGTCGGTCACCCGAAGGACACCCACTCGGCCCTGGTCGATGATCTCGACATTGTTGCGATGCAGCGCCATGGAGGTGCCGACAAAGATCGCCCAAACGACCGGCCAACGCTCGGCTTCGGTCAAGGCTCCAGCCAGCCCCGTCCATGCCGACGCGAGCGCCCACAGCATCCATGTGACCCGATGGCTGACCAGCCAACCTCCCGTGGTCGCAGCAAGTGTCGGGGTGAGCAACACCACCCAGAGGACCGGATCCGTTGCCGACGCGAATCCGATGATGATGACATCGAACGCCGCGAGCCAACCCACCTGTGAGGTGCGCTGCACGAAGAAGACGACGACCACCAAGCTGAGCATGTAGATCACAGCTGCGATCGTGAGTGAGTTCCCGGGGAAGAGCCACATGCAGCTCATGACCACAGGGGGTCCGATAGCCACGTGAGCCGTTCGTACAAGGTCGACGGTCCGGTCGCGTGCGGCAGCCGAGTCCAGCGTCCACTCTTCGACCAGCGTGTCGAAATCGTCGCCCGAGCGACGAGCAAAGGGGCTTCGCAAACTCATGGCTTCAGCACTCGACCCACAGGGTTCGCGATCCGCACCGACGCAGCTCGTGGCACGGCCTCCTGCGGCGCAGTACCAACCTGTTCGAGTGCCATCTCTGAACCGCCTCCGTACTCCGTCGTCGCAACGCCCCACTGGATTCATCGGCCGAGCGCTTCGTTTGTTTAGGTTCGGCCACGACGCCTGTCCAGCCAGCACCTACGGTCGGGGGGTGATCTCAGACGCAACGAGCCTCGTCTGGTACGCCTGCTACGGCTCGAACTGCTCCTACCAGCGTTTCCGCGCGTACCTCGAGGGCGGGTCGCCTGACGGCGGCGACCACGTGCACCGAGGCGCCCGCGATCCGTCCCCACCGGTTGCCCATGGGCCGATCACGTTTCCTCACGCCATCTGCTTCCGTGGCCATTCGGTGGGGTGGGGAGGATCCCCGGCCTTCCTCGAACACACGTCGACAGATCCGGGGGCGCTGGGACGGCGTTATCTGATCACCAAAGAACAATTCGAGGACGTTCTGGCCCAGGAGAACCGCATCGATGCGCCAGTGCTCGTCGATACCGACCGGCCGGTGGGTGATCGTCAGCTCGTCTGCGAACGGCCGTACGGACAGGTGTTGACACTCTCTCCGATCGACGGCCATCCGGTCCTGACCTTCACGAGTCCCGAGCCGCCCGAGATCCGGCCGCCCGGATCTCCATCCGCCGCCTACCTCGGCACGATCGTCCGGGGACTTGCCGAGATTCATCCCCTCGATGCCGACCAGATCGCTTCACAGCTGCTCCGGGCCTCTGGCATCACGTTGGCGTGGGACCATACGTCGATCGTGGAATTGCTCTCTGCACCCGAGCAGCCCTGATTGCGCACAGGTCCCTGCTCGACCTGCGGCTGAACACGATCGGTCGACAACGCCCCCCGCCGACCCCGACCAGAGCTGGGACGCTCGGCGAGTGCGCCCCCATCGATTCGGACCTCGCTGTCAGTTCGCGAACAACATCATCCACTGCTCTTTCGTGGATGGCCGGAACACGATGTTGCGGGCCCGGGTGTTGCCCATCGTGGCGGTTGCCTCCGCCGAGTACTGGTGACCCGGGCACAGGATGGTGTCATCACTGACCCGGCCAAGGCGAGTCGTGAGACTCTCGTACATCTGCTCGGGATCCGAACCTGGGAGATCGGTTCGACCACAACCGTCGAGGAACAGCGTGTCACCGGCGACGAGGCGACCGTCGACGAGGAAGCATTGGCTTCCCGGGGTATGTCCGGGGGTGTGGATCAGTTCGATCTCGACGTCGCCCACTCGAACGATGTCACCACTTGCATGCTCGACGAGCGACTCGTCGGTGACGCCTGTGACCTTCCGGACGTACTCGGCTTCCTGCGCTTGGATGTGGATGGGTACATCAATGCGCTCGAGCAGCGTTGCAATCCCTTCGAGCTCGAAGCCCATCATGGAACCACCAACATGGTCCGGGTGGTAATGGGTGGCCAGCACACCCGTGCACCTCATCCCGTCCGCCTCGAGCGCGTCAACGAGCGCGTTGACGTCATAGGCGGGGTCGACGAGAACCGCCTCACCGGTGTGACGATCCCCGATGGCATAGACGAAGTTCACCATCTGCTGCGCCATCAGATCGCTCTGTGCAAAGTCACGGCCCGAGAGCAACTGCCGGAAGTAGAAACGCTCGCTCACGTCGGTCATGTCGCCACTGTAGAACCGCATTCCGCAAGCACACTCACCCAAGCGCGGAGAGCTGTGCGCGAAAAAAGGTCCGAAGGGAAGCCTGATAGCTCTTCGAGTAGTCGGCGTAGGCTGCTCGGAACTCGGCGGCCGGCCACTCGGGGGGCGCAAGCTCGACGGGCAGCAGCGGGTCGGTGACGAGATGTCGGAGTGCATCAGCGGCAAGCACGAAACCGTCCGCAAGCGAGTTGGAACCGTGTCCGAGCGTCTCGCACAGCGTCCGGGCCCGAGCGCTCCAACCCTCGAGATCGAACAGTTCGGCGACCAACGCCGAGCTGTCACGCTCGGGATGTCCGTACCATCGCTCGGCCTGTGCCTCCACGATACGTGCCGCACTCGGCAGACGGTCGGGCGCCAGATTCGCCGGGCGGAGCCACACGCCATCGCGCCGCTCAGCCATCCCAAGGTGAGCGCACGCTCGCCGAAGGGCTGCCCGGTCTCGCGATGACCGAGCCCCGCTTGGCACGACAACCATCTCCCACGAACCGTCCCACGCTCGAGAGGCGGGGTGGAGGCCGATCTCCTGGCGATGATGCCGGTCGAGGAGTGCGCCGGTCAGGGCGTACTCTCCACCGGCCACATGGACGAGCTCGCCGCGCTCGACCATGCGGGACAGTGCGGTTCTCGTCGTACCGGCCCGAATCCCGAACTCTGCGGCAAAGGCGACGAGCAACCGGGCCGGAAGCCGAGGCGGCACCGTGCCGAGGAGTGTCGATGCGACGACGGAGCGGGCCGAGAGCGCGGTGCCGCTCATCGGCCGATCACTGCACGAGTGTTCGGAAGAACGACCAGTACCCCGGCTGCGTCATGCCGGGGACGATGTAGCCGTCTTCTTCGAGGGCTCGATGCAGTTTGGCCAGGTTGCTCATCGGTATGCCGGAGTCGACATGATGGGCGAGGTGGTAGCCGATGCCCTGGGACAAGAACACGTGCTTGGCAAGAACGCCCTGCCGGATGTTGTGGGTGGTGAACCGCCGGTCGGCCGAGCGGGTCATGCCTCCGTGTTCGGCGAGGGCACGCAACCGGTTGAAGACTCGAAAATAGGTTGCCCACGGCAGGAGCCACAGGAGGAAATAGGCCCACCACACACCAAAGGCCATGAATATCGTGAAGACGAAGACCTGACCGGAGAGGTACCGGATCGCCCGCATACGGCGTCCTGGCTTGAACAGACCGACGAACGCCGGTTTGAGGTTCTTGTAGGCAGAGATTCCGACTGCATCGCGAACGAGCTTGCGCCGCAACGAAGCCCTCGAGATCGGATAGAGCGAGTACAGCAGGAAGTCGGGTTCTTTCTCACCGAACTCGTCGCGATGGTGCTGCGTGTGCACGAGTCGATACCCGTTGCCGCCGTCGCCGAAGACGAGCCACCCGATCAACTTTTCACCGATGAGATCGTTCCAGCGTCGATTCGAAAAGAGGAGTCGATGCGCGGCTTCATGGTGGAGCGTGAGTACCCGCTGAAACCAGCTTCCCATCATCACGAAAACGAAGATCCATGTGGGAATCGCAACAGCGAGGGTCCACGCGCCGGCGGCGACAGCCAGCCAGGTGTACGCAAACGGCAGCGATAACGCAACAACGGTGTGGAACACGTTCACCAGATTCGGAATCCGCCGCAGTTCGGCCCGAAACGCCGGTTTTGGGCGTCCGTCGGGGCGGAGTCGGTCGGTGCCCTCGAAGGGCGGAACCGTCTCCTCCGCTGGCGAAAGACCGCCGGTGAAGCGGGTGACACGATCGTCGTGGTCCATCTCCGGTGAGACGGATGCCGCAGGCCGGAGCGTCCCGGTGGCCGTGAACGAGAAGTCCATGTGGAGACATTACGGACAATCCGACACGTACCGCAAGTTCCGTAACAGTCCTGATCGCCTGGCCGATTCCATGGCGACGGCGGGAGTCGCGAATTCGTGCTGCGCGCAGTGGTCAGAACTGATTCTCTCCACTAGCTTGTCGGCGACTGTAAACGTTTACAGTCCGACGGCCGTCGTGCCGTTCGGGAAAGCACCCCTGGAGGGGAAACACCACATGAAAAGCACCATGCTGAAACTGTTGGCGTCGCTTTTCGCCCTGTCTCTCATCGCCACCGCGTGCGGTGACGACGATGTTGCCGAGGACACCTCGGCCGACAGCGGCGACGCAGATGCCCTGGCCGCAGCCGAAGACGCTCTGGCCGCAGCCGAAGCCGCGAAGGAGGCTGCCGAGGCCGACGCCGAGGCCGCTCGTGCCGAGGCCGAAGAAGCAGCAGCTGCCGCTGCCGCTGCCGCTGGCGGCGACGACAACCCGCTGGCGGGTACGGCCGTCCGCATCACCGGGCCCGTCCGCTCCCCGGCCGAGGTTGCCGGCTTGCAAGGCGCCCTCGACATCTTCGCTGCCGAAAACGACATGACGATCTTCTACGTCGGCTCAGCCGACTGGGAGTCCGAGATCAACGTGCAGATCGAAGCCGGTACCCCACCGGACATCTCGATCTTCCCGCAGCCCGGCAAGCTCGCCGACTTCGCCAACGACGGGTTCGTGTTGCCGCTGCCCGACGACGTCACCGCGTCGGTCTCGCAGAACTGGTCCGCCGGTGCCATGGGATTCGGCAACGTGGGCGGCGTGCAGTACGGCGTGCCCGACAAGACCGACCTCAAGTCGCTCGTCTGGTACCAGCCGGCCCGCTGGGAAGCCGCCGGCTACGAGGTTCCGACCACGCTCGACGGTCTCTGGGAGCTCAGCAATCAGATGATCGCCGACGGCAACACCCCATGGTGTGTCGGTATCGAGTCCGGCACTGCGACCGGTTGGGCCTTCACCGACTGGGTCGAGGACATCATGCTTCGCCGTCACAGCGGTGAGACCTACGACGCCTGGACCAGCGGCGACCTGCTCTTCTCGAGCCCCGAGGTCTCCGGTGTGATGCAGGAGGTTCTCGACATCTGGAACACCCCGGGCATGGTGTACGCCCAGGGTGGCACGATCGCATCGACCTCGTTCCGTGACAACGGCGAACCGCTCGTCAACGGCGAATGCTTCATGCACCGCCAGGCAAGCTTCTTCTCGGCCTTCTTCCCCGACGGCACGCCCGTCCAGGACGGGTCCGAGGGCGCAATCGACGTCTTCCAGTTCCCGCAAGGTGACACCGATCCTCCGATCGTGCTCACCGCCGGCACGCTGGTCGGCGCGTTCACCGACAGCCCTGCGGTCTGGGCCGTGATGGAGTACTTCGGCTCGCCCGAGTTCGCCAACCGTCGCCAGCAGATCCAGAAGGATGCCAAGGGCGGTGGGGACGTACTTTCCGGCTTCAACACAGCAAACCAGAACGTCGACCGTTCGCTGTGGAATCCGCTGGAGCAGAGCTTCCTGGAGATCATGGCCAACAACGACGTTCGGTTCGACGGATCCGACCTGATGCCGGCTGACGTCGGTGCCGGCACCTTCTGGGAGCAGGGCACCGCAATGGTCAACGGCGAGGCAACTGTCGAAGAGGCTGCGGCCATCATCGACGCCAGTTGGCCGTCGTAACCAACCGCAGCCTCGGCTGCACCGCATTCTGAATGATGCGCCGTCGAGGGCGGTGGTCGACTCCGGCCGCCGCCCTCGACACCTTTTCAACACACCTCGGGGGAGAACACATGACCGCAGTTGCCGACGACTCGGCAACCGAGCTCACATCCGACGAAACCGTTCGGTCGGGCCTGCAACTGGGCAACCGCCTTCGCGGCATCGTTCTCAGCCTCCTGCTGCTCGGCCTGGTCGGTGCCTCCGCCAATATCGGGCAGCTCGGCCGCCTCGGCCGCATCACGTTCTGGATTGTCGTCGTCGTCGCAACCAGTGCCGTTGTGTTCGTGTCGCTCAACCTCATGGTTTCGCTGGCGAGACGAAGCTGGACGGCCTACCGGAGTCTCACCGGGGCGCTGCTCGGCGGTATCGGGTTTGGTCTCCTCCGAGGCAACCGCTCCGTCGGTGCGCTCGTCGCAGACAGTGAGTTCCAGCTCATCCTCGACGACGGCGAGGCGATCGTCGTCGAGGATCGAGCGCTGGTCGACGCCATCGCGAAGATCGCCGACCCCACGCTGATCGAATACGCCACCGGCGTGATCGGTCTCGTCGAGTGGCCGATCCTCGGTGCCGTTCTCGGTGCCTTCGCCGGCATGGCAACGGGTTTCGCCGATCGCCGGGTCCGCCTCGCCATTCCGACCCTCATCGGACTTGGCGGTGGCTGGATCGTCGGCGGCAACCTGCTGTTCCGAAACCGACCCGATGCATCGCTCACCACCGTCGCGGTGATGACAGTCATCGGTGCCGCGGTCGTGGGTGGTGCTTCGTATCTGGCCGGGAAGCGCTGCGTTCTCGTCGAGCGATGTCTGCTCGGCGCAGCGCTCGGGGCCACGGCTGGCGGCTGGCTGCTCCCCGACCTCAGCGGTGGCTCGGCCACGACATCTCAATTGGTGTGCATGATCCCGCTCGGCCTCGTCGGCCTGCGTTTCGGCTGGCCCTCGGCCCGTGACGCGAACGGCATGGCCTCGTTCGACCGCCGCGCCCGCGCCGTCATCTTTCTGGCCCCGGCACTGACCTTCCTGACCGTCAACCTTGTCGTTCCTGCGATTCGGACGATCATCACCTCGTTTCAGGATCGCGACAGCGAGGAGTTCGTCGGCTTCGACAACTACCGTGAACTTGCTGGATCGGAACGATTCCTCGACTGGCGGTCGTGGAGTGGGGACGATGGCACCTGGAACGTCCTCACCAGCCGACTCACCTGGGGCGGCCTGTTCCTGATTGTTGTCGGCTTCGCAATCGCCGCGTCGATCAACTGGACCCGTAACCGCACCCGGGGTCTCGACCACTCCCCCACCTCGAGAGGATCGATCCTGGTCGGTGGCGTCTTGATCGCCTTCGCCTTCTTCTCGGTCATTCGCGGCACACTGCCGAACACCATCTGGTGGATGTTCACCGTCACGATCGGCGCCACCACGCTCGGTTTGGCGATGGCGGTTCTCTCCCAGAAGGCCGGCCGGTGGGAGAGCATCGCAAAGTCGCTCGTGTTCATGCCGATGGCGATCTCGATGGTCGGCGCATCGGTCATCTGGCGCCTCCAATACGCCCCGAAGAACACCAGCCAGAAGCAGACCGGAGTCCTCAACGCCGTTTGGGTGGAGCTCGGAGATCTGAGCCACGCCGGCGTCGAAGGGTCCGACTACCCCGGCTGGATCCGCTGGGCCGTGCTGATCGCCCTCGGAACGATCCTCGCCCGGATCGGGTTCACGATCTGGGCGAGATGGCAGCGCGACGAAGGCTTCGCAGCAGCCGGCGTGATGGCAGTCATCGTCGGCTGGCTGTTCATCGAGATTCTCCTACGAGATCTCGGTGGCTTCCAGATCAACGACGACGGTTCCATCCAAGCCGAGGCGGTTGCGTTCCGCGAGCTGGTGCAACCGTTCAACAACGTCTACTTGATGTTCATTCTCATCTGGATCCAAACCGGCTTCGCCATGGTGATCCTGTCGGCAGCGATCAAAGCGGTGCCCGAGGAACTCCATGAGGCGGCCCGCATCGACGGCGCCACCGAATCCGAGCAGTTCTTCAACGTCACGCTGCCGCAGATCTTGCCGACCGTTGGCGTCGTGCTCACCACGATTCTCGTCGCCGTGGCCAAGGTGTTCGACATCGTCCGCGTCAGCACCGGGGGCAACTTCGGCACCAACGTGCTGGCCCACGACTTCATCACCGAGTCGTTCCAGTTCCTCAACCGCGGCGTCGGCTCAGCAATGGCAGTGGTCATTCTTCTCATCGTTGCGCCCGTGCTGATCTTCAACGTCTTCAACATGCAGAAGGCGGAATCATGAGGAACGGCAACTCCGTGATCGACCGCGCCTACCGCAAACTCAGCAACGTTCCGATGTGGGCGATGTGGGGCATCGTTGTGATCTGGACGATTCCCTCACTGTCGCTGTTCGTCAACTCCTTCCGCAGTCGTACCCGTCAGCGTCAAACCGGCTTCTGGGAGGCGTTGTGGGACAACGACCGGAACTTCGAGGCCGGTTGTCCCGAGGAATACCTTCGCGACGACCTGTTCCACGTACTCGAGAACTATTGCGTCGTCCTCAGCAACGACCAGGCATCGGGCATGCTGACATCGGTGATCTCGTCGCTCGCCATCGCCGTGCCGTCGACGATCATTCCGATCGCAATCGCCTGCTTCGCCGCATATGCCTTTGCCTGGATCGACTTCAAAGGCCGCAAACCCCTGTTCATCGCCACGGTGGCGCTGCTCTCGATTCCGCTGCAGGTCGCGCTCATTCCGCTGCTGCGGATGTACCTCGGTGGGGCCCACTTCACGGTGCCGTTCACCGAGCGAACGCTCACGCTCATCCCCGACTTCGACTTGGCAGGGGGGCCGTGGGCTGTCGTGCTCACCCACACCGGCTTCGCCATGCCGTTCGCGATCTTTCTGCTCCACAACTACATGTCGAGCCTGCCTGACGAACTGATCGAGTCTGCGCGGGTGGATGGCGCCGACCACTTCAGCACCTTCATGCGACTCGTCCTGCCGTTGTCGGTGCCGGCGATTGCCGCATTTGCGATCTTCCAATTCCTCTGGACCTGGAACGACTATCTGATTGCGGTGATCATGCTCAACAGTGGCACGCCGGAGGTTTTCCCGACCACCCAGCGCATCGCAAACCTTGCCGGTGACTTCGGCCGAACGGAGCACCTCCTCACGGCGGGCGCCTTCGTCCAGGCATTCGTGCCGCTCGTGGTGTTCTTCAGCCTCCAGCGATACTTCGTCCGCGGCCTCTTGGCCGGTTCCGTCAAGGGGTAGAGACGGCGGCGGCACCGCCACGAGGTCGTATCCTTTCCGGGGTGAGCAACGATCCTGCTTCGATCGCCTACCTCGGACCGGCCGGTACCTTCACCGAGCAGGCCCTGTGCGGTGAACCCGACCTTGCCGAACTCGAGCTCCGCCCAGCAGGAAGCATCGTCGAGGTGTTGCGTGCGGCCGAGCGCGGTGAGGTCGACTACGGATTCGCTGCCATCGAAAACATGATCGAAGGATCGGTCAACGCCACCCTCGACACGTTGGCGTTCGAGGCGGAGGCACTGCTGATCCAGCGTGAGATCGTGATGAACATCAGCCTCAACCTGCTCGTCCACCCCGGGGTGCAGCTCGCCGACATCCAGCACGTCAGGTCCTACCCGATCGCCTACGCCCAGTGCCGTCGGTTCCTCGCTGATCAACTCGGCCATGCTGCGATCGAGGCGACGAACTCCACAGCAGACGCAGCCCGCGAGCTCGCCGAGAGCGGCCGAACCGACACGGCGGCCGTGGCACCCGCTCGTTCCGCCGAGGTCTACGGCCTCGATGTTCTCGTGGCAGACATCGAGGATCACCCCGAGAACCAAACCCGCTTCGTGCTTGTCGGACGCGACGGGATCACTCCTCCGTCGGGCCACGACAAAACCTCGATCCTGATCTACCAACGCGAGGACGCTCCGGGTTCGTTGGTCGGCATCCTGCAAGAGTTCGCAGCACGGTCCATCACCCTGACCCGCCTCGAAAGTCGGCCCACCCGCAAAGGCCTCGGCGATTATTGCTTCCTGGCGGACTGCGAAGGCCACATCTCCGACGAAGTCGTCGGTGACGCCTTGCGCAACATTCATATGAAACAGGGCAATGTGAAGTTCCTCGGCTCGTATCCGTCGGCATACGGAGCCGCCGAGGTGCAGGAAGCCAACCGAGACGGGACCGCCCTTGCCGACCGGTGGCTCGAAGCGCTCCGCAATCAGATCAAGTAGAACTCCCTCATGGGAGCCGACGCCGAACGACCGGTCTCGAGTTTCTACGAACGCGCCTACACGATCGAAGAGCACGAGACGAAAGACTTCTACTCGGCATGGGCTGCGACCTACGACGAAGAACTTGTCGAGGGTCGCGCCTACGCGATGCCGGCGCGCTGTCGCGCTGCCTTCGACGCTCACGTGGTCGATCGACGCACACCGGTCATCGATCTCGGTTGCGGCACCGGATTGCTCGGTCGTGAACTCGCCGAACTTGGTTTCGAAACCATCGACGGCATCGACTACTCACCCGAGATGATCGCGCAGGCCCAAGCGACAGGGATCTATCGAGACCTTTGGAGCGCCGACCTCAACGAGCCGCTCGACATCGTCGACGGGGCGTACGGCGCCGCCGCCGCGATGGGAATTTTTTCGTTCGGTCATGTCTACGCAGATGCGCTCGACGAGATCTGTCGGATCATCACCCCGGGCGGCACCCTGATCATCGGCGTCAACGAGGTCTTCGTGAACGAGAACACCTTGGTGCCCAAACTCGAACAACTCGATGCCGATGGCATCCTCTCACTCGATCTCCGCGAGCACGGCGCCCATATGCCTGTCTCCGGCGTCGACGGCTGGATCTTCGTTGCGACCCGCCGGCAGTGACCATCCTGGATCCCCGTCGGCATCGGCAGCTGGACCCAATCGCTGCCGTTCTCGGTTGCGAGATGGCCCTGTGGATGCTGGATGTCACCCGACACCGGTGAGATCGACGAACCGTTGATCGACGAGAACCGGAACCGAGTCGCTGACGTGGGCTGCGCTTGCGAACTGCACATCGGTTTCGAAGCCGTTGAACACGAGTTCGCGTCCCGACGAACAGTGCTGGAGTTCGTCGACGATGTCGGCCTCGACGGCCCGCCACGCGTTGGCCGCCACTCTCGCCTCCGGTGAAAGATCAGCCGGCTCGAACAGCGAGAGCACACAGCCTGCACCCCACAGATCCTCGATGGCGACACGAATCGGTGTGTCGGCATCACCCCAGCGCTCACCCGCCGCGATCACCGCGACTGACACATCTTGATCAGCGAACCACGAACCGATGGCAGCCCCGTTTCGGATACACGCAGCAACGACGGCATCGGCACCCGCTGCGACTGCGCCGAAGAGCAGCGCTGCGCCGTTCGGTGACGGCAACACCAGCCGGGTTCCCTTCGGCATTGCGTCGAGCGACGCCGGTGACAGCGAGAATGTCCCGGCATCACGTCGGCTCGAGGCGACGGCAGCATCGACGGACTCGGCGAAGGCAGTTGCCCCGTCTCGGCTCGACGGGTACGGAAGGACAACTCCCCCACGACCGAGGGCGATATCGACGCAGGTGGTGAACGAAAGCACGTCGACCACGATCACGACGTCGACGTGGGGCGCCAGTTCGGCCATGCCTTCACGACCCCACTCGAAGCGAACCCGATGGCCGGCTTGGTCGTTGGTCTTGGTGAGCTGCGGCACGGTCATGTCTGCACGAAACGCAGCACCGAGTGCATCAGCGCCAGCCACCGTACGCCGGTCGCAGACCCCACGACCGACTTGCGAACCTCCAGCGACCGGCTGGATCGGGACAGACCGCCGCACTCGGACGGGGCCACAAGATCTCGTACGCCGCGAGAATGGCAGCCATCTCCTCCTCGCTGGGCTGCGGGTCGACGGTGAACGACATGACTACAGCGGAACGTTTCCGTGCTTGCGCTCCGGAACCTCTTCCCGCTTGGTCTCGAGCAGACGGAACCCCGCGACAACCTTGCGGCGGGTCTCGGCCGGCTCGATGACGTCGTCGACATAGCCGCGCTCGGCTGCGAGGTACGGGTTTGCGAGCCGGTTCGCATAATCGGCAACCAGCTCATTTCGACGGGTTTCGGGATCGCTGGCCTCGGCCAGATCTCGACGATGAATGATCTCGACCGCGCCCTGAGGACCCATGACCGCAAGTTCGGCGGTGGGCCACGCATAGGAGATGTCGCAACCCACCCCCTTCGAATCCATCACGACGTACGCCCCGCCGTACGCCTTGCGGGTGATGACCTGGATCCTCGGGACAGTTGCCTCGCAATAGGCGTAGAGCAGCTTCGCGCCATGACGGATGATGCCGCCGTACTCCTGATCGACTCCGGGAAGAAACCCGGGCACGTCGACGAACGTAAGGAGTGGGATGTTGAACGCATCGCAGGTACGAACGAACCGGGCCGCCTTCTCCGACGACTCGATGTCGAGGACGCCCGCCAACATCATCGGCTGATTCCCGACGACGCCGATGCTGCGACCCTCGATACGGGCGAATCCGCACACGATGCTCCGCCCCCACGAGGCGTGGTATTCCATGAAGTCACCGTCATCCACAACCGAGGCGATGACCTGCTTCATGTCGTACGGCACATTGGCGCTTTCGGGGAGGATCGTGTCGAGCTCGGGACAGAAACGATCCGGGGCATCGTCGCCGAGCATGATCGGCGCGGTCTCGAGGTTGTTCGAGGGCAGGTACGCCAAGAGATCCTTCACCTGATCGAGGACCTCTTCTTCGTCGTTCGCAACAAACGTGGCGACGCCCGACTTGGTGGAGTGGGAGCCGGCGCCGCCGAGATCTTCGAGGCTGACCTCTTCACCCGTCACCGTCTTCACGACGTCGGGACCGGTGATGAACATGTGCGATTTTTCCCGCACCATGAAGATGAAATCGGTCATGGCCGGGCTGTAGACGGCACCACCGGCACACGGGCCGAGGATGACCGAGATCTGCGGAATGACACCCGACGCCTGGACATTGCGGTAGAAGATGCCGCCATACCCATCGAGGCTCACGACGCCTTCTTGGATTCGGGCACCGGCACCGTCGTTCAGGCCCACCATCGGCGCTCCCGTGGCAATGGCGAGATCCATCACCTTGTGAAGCTTCTCGGCGAACACCTCGCCGAGGGCGCCCCCCATCACGGTGAAATCCTGGGAGAAGACGAACACCTTGCGACCCTCGACGGTTCCCCATCCGGTGATGACACCGTCGGTGTAGGGCCGCTCAGCGAGACCGGCATCGTCGGGAGCTCGGTGACGGGCAAGCATGTCGAGCTCGTGGAACGAGCCAGGGTCGAGCAGATAGTCGATGCGCTCGCGAGCCAGCATCTTTCCCTTGTCGTGCTGACGCTGGACCGATCGCTCCGACCCGGCCTGCCGCGCCGCCTCCTTGCGGTGGCGGAGGTCGTCGATCTTGGCCTGCATTGACGAATCGGTCACGGCGAAGAATCTAGCCGGGACTCCTCCGGAGGCCCGTTCCTGGAGTCGGATCAGCCACATGGCCCGAGAGTCCGACGACCACGCGGGGCGCAGGAGCAGCGGTGGCTAGTGTCACGCCATGGCTTCCACCGGGATCCATCGCGTCTGCGTTTTCTGTGCCTCGTCGCCCGGATCCGATCCGGCGGTCACCGAAGCCACCGCTGCACTGGGTCGCCTGCTGGCCGAACGCAACATCGAATTGGTGTACGGCGGTGGCGCTGTCGGACTCATGGGTCTCATCGCCGACACCGTGATGGAAGCGGGTGGCTCGGTGATCGGCGTGATCCCGGAGGGCCTTTTCTCCGACGAGGTCGGCCACCAAGGTCTCACCCGCCTCGAAACGGTGGCATCGATGCATGCACGCAAGGCACGCATGTACGACCTCGCCGATGCATTCATCGCGTTGCCGGGCGGATTCGGCACACTCGAGGAGCTCGCCGAGACCCTGACGTGGAACCAGATTGGACTCCTTGCCAAACCGGTGGGGGTACTCGACGTCGGTGGATTCTGGCAGCCGCTGCTGTCGCTGTTCGACGACATGGTCGACCGTGCGATTCTGAAGTCGACGAACCGCTCGCTCGTCTTCGACGACCCCGACCCTGCCCGACTCCTCGACCAACTCGCTTCCTGGGAGCGTTCACACGACCCCAAGTGGATCGGAGAAGATCTCACATGAGCAATGGCGCTGCTCCGGTGGGCAGCGACGAACGCATCACCAACCTCGACACTGTGCGCGGCGTTGCAACCCTCGGAATCTTGGCGATGAACGCCGTGTCGTTCGGGCTTCCTGCCCCCGCCTACTTCAACATCGACTATGCCGGTTCGCAGACGCTGCTCGACCGGGCGGTCGGCATCATCGGCGAGATCCTCATCGATCAGAAAGCGATGGGACTCTTCTCGTTGCTGTTCGGTGCCGGCATCGTGCTGTTCGCCGATCGGGCCGAACAGCACGGTCGCCGGCCGGTACTGCTCAGTCTGTGGCGGAACCTTCTGCTCTTCGGCATCGGCCTCGTTCACGCCGCCTTCTGGGTCGGCGACGTCCTCACCCTCTACGCCCTGTGCTCGCCGATTCTGCTTCTTCTCCGGAAGCGATCGGGTCGGACCCTCTTCATCACAGGCGCCGCCTGTCTCGCAGTGTCGGCACTCTGGATGACGGGGACCCAGATGGTCATCGATCCGTCCGCCGATCTGGGTGACTACTGGCTGAACGAGCGCGTTGCGATGAGCGATCCCGTCGGGTTGGCCTTCATCGTCGACTTCGGCGGCCGTGGTCTCGGAATGATGCTGATCGGTGTCGCGCTGTTTCGAACCGAGATCGTGCAGGGCACACGACCGGCAGCCTTCTACCGGCGACTGGCACTCGGTGGACTCGGAATCGGTCTGCCGCTGTCGATCGCCGGCGTGGTGATCCACTCGTCGAACAACTGGAACGGTGACGTCGCTCTGATCGGTGCTGTTCCGAACATTCTTGCAACGGCACCACTGGCAATCGGCTACATGGCGCTGATCACCCTGTGGAACCAGGGGCGTACGACATGGCTCCACGAACGGGTGCGAGCTGTTGGCCGCATGGCGCTCACCAACTACCTCACCCAGACGATGCTCGGCTTGCTCGTGCTCGACGGCGTCTTCGAGTTCGGCACGTTGGGACGCACACAGCTCCTGGTGTTCGTCGTCGGTGTGTGGACAGCGCAGCTTGCGTGGTCGCGACCATGGCTTTCGCGGTTCTGCTTCGGACCCGTCGAGTGGCTGTGGCGGGTCGCCACCTACCGGCGGCTCCAGCCCATTCGACGCTGAGGTATGCGACCGACGCTCAGGTTTCCGACATCGGAGCCGAGATTGGTGTGGCCCCGTGGTTCCGTGCCAGCCTCTCGACGTGACCACGACCGAGATGTACCTGCGAGGCAACTACGCCCCGATTGCCGAGGAGACGACGGCGTCAAACCTCCCGGTCACGGGAACGATCCCCCCTGAACTCGACGGCCGTTTGATCCGCAACGGCCCCAACCCTGTCGACGGCGGCGATCCCGCAGCCCATTGGTTCACCGGCACCGGCATGGTCCACGGCGTCCGTCTTCGCGACGGCCGGGCCGACTGGTACCGCAACCGCTACGTCGTTTCCGACCGGGTCAGCACTGCTCTGGGAAAGCCGGTGACACCGGGTCCTCGGTTCGGCGAGAGTGACGGCACCGCAAACACCAACGTGATCGGCCACGCCGGCATGACACTTGCGATCGTGGAGGCCGGCGGTCAGCCCGTGCTCCTGTCCGACGAACTCGAGACGATCGAACGCATCGACTTCAACGGGACCCTCGACGGCTCGTTCTCTGCGCACCCCAAGGTCGATCCGCTCACCGGAGAACTGCATGTCGCCGCCTATCACTGGACCTGGGACTTCATCCGCTACCTGGTGGTGAATGCCGACGGCACCGGGGTCACCAAAAAGGTCGATGTTCCGGTCGGATACAGCCCGATGGTGCACGACATCCACATCACCGAGACCGCTGCGCTGCTCTTCGACTTCCCGTGTCGCTTCAACCTCGATGCTGCAATGGCTGGTCATCAGCTCCCCTATCTCTGGGTCGAGGACGAACCAGGGCGGGTTGGCGTGCTCCCACTCGACGGCGGCGCCGACGACGTTCGCTGGTGCGAGGTCGATCCCTGCTACGTCTTTCATCCCTGCAACGCGTTCGATCTCCCCGACGGTCGCATCCAGATGGAGGTTGCACGTCACCCGGCGATGTTTCGCACAGTCACCAATGGCCCTGCGGAGGGTGACCCGACCTTCGAGCGTTGGACACTCGACCCGACGACAGGAACCACCCACGAAGAGCGCCTCGACGACCGGACCCATGAGTTCCCCCGGCATGACGAACGGCGCCTGGGACGCAGGGCTCGATATGGCTACACCGTCGGATTCACCGGCACCGAAGGCCCGGGGTACAAGCACGACCTCCAGACTGGCACGGTCCAGGTTCATGATTTCGGTGCGGGACGGGCAACCCAGGAGATGGTGTTCGTCCCCCGAGACCCCGCTGCACCGATCGACGACCCCACCAATGAAGATGACGGGTGGGTCATGTCGTATGTCCACGATGCCAACACCGACACCGCTGACGTCGTGATCCTCGATGCTCAGGACTTCAGCGGTGAACCTGTCGCCACCGTGCACCTGCCCCAGCGAGTCCCGTTCGGGTTCCACGGCAACTGGGTGCCGACCGACCGCTGAGCCAACTTCAGTCCTTGGCGACGTCAGCACCCGACCGAAGGCCGACGCTCGCACCGAGGGTCGCTCTGCCCGGCACCTCTTTTCCGCTGCGTCGCTCGGTGGGAAACTAAAACGGTGGAATGAACGTCGCCCCATCACCACGGACCCAGGTCCGTCGCGGTGCCAACCGCGCCGACTACGAGCAACGAACCATCCGCAGGATCCTCGACGCAGGCCTCATCGCTCATGTCGGTGTCCAAACCTCCGATGGGCCGCTGGTACTCCCAATGGCCTATGGCTGCGACGACGAGGCGCTCTACCTCCACGGTGCCGCTGCGAACCACCTCCTCGGCAGCGGCGCCGGCCATGACATCTGCGCCTCGATCACCCTCCTCGACGGCTTGGTCATGGCCCGCACTCCATTCCACAACTCGATGAACTACCGCTCGGTGGTGGTACGAGGCCTCGCCACCAAAATCACTGATCCTGCAGCAAAGCTTCAGGCGCTCCGCATCATCACCGATCATGTGGTTCCCAACTGGGACGTGGGCCGGCCAGTCTCCCCGACCGACAATCGCAAGACTCTGGTGCTCCAGATGCCGTTGACCGAGGCGTCGGCCAAGATTCGAACCGGTGACCCGATCGATGAGGAACACGACGTCGAGGGCCCGTGGTGGGCAGGTGTCATCCCGCTCGAGACTCGCTTCCTCGCTCCACGCACGGCAGCCGACTGCGAAAGTTCCCGCCCGATTCCCGCCCACTATGTCGCCCTCGAGGGAACGCGGACCGACGAGCGTTAGCTCAACCCGGGCCGCCGAGAATCCGCGCGTCGGTGTCGGTGGCGATCGCCAGCAACTGCCGCAGCATCGAGCCGGTGGCTCCCCAGATGGTGTCGCCTTCGATCTCGAAAAACGTGAGTGCTCGCACGCCATACTCACGAAAACCCCAGATCTCTTCGCGCCACACGTCGTCGCGCAACAATTCGCCGAGGGCCACGTGGACGATCGTCTCGACCTCTGCAGGCGACGCAACGTAGAGGTCCGGCTTGGTCTGCGCAACGGCCACGAACGGATGGATCAGGCTCTGCGAACCGACCGTCACGAAGCGATCGAGCTCACCGATACATGTGACCGCGGACGGGTCGAGTGCAACCTCTTCCTCGGCTTCCCGCAGGGCCGTGCACCACAGATCGGGGTCTGCTTCGTCCTTTCGGCCACCCGGAAAGGAGACCTCGTGCGCGTGACTCCGCATTCGGGGTGATCGCCGGGTGAGCACGACGTGAGGCTCGCCCGCCTCCTCGTAGAGGACGCACAGCACGGCAGACTCCCGCGTCGTCGGCGCCATCAGTCCAACGTTGGTCGGAGGCCGACGCGCATCGAGCCGCGTCGCAAGTGCGTCGAGGGACAGCCGACGATCCGACTCCGGCAGTTCAGACCAGGGCGGCGGGCCACCCAGCTCGGCGTCGGCCGGACGCGGGATGTGCTGCGGCCCTCCCCGCCCGGGGGGCGGCGCAAACAGGCGGGCCGGTCGATCGTTCAGGACTGATCCTCGAGCAGTGACTTCAGCAGGTCGGGCATACCACCGGTCTTGAGGTTGCTCAGTACCTTGCCCGGTGGCGTGTCACCGCGCTCCCACTCCTCCCAGAACCCGAGGAGCTTGGCAGGGTCAGGTGTCGGCTTGTCCATTCGGTGAGGCTAGCGAGATCGAGAGCTTCCCTTGCGACCGGGCGATCCGATGACCGCCCACGGTTTCGGCGGCCCGATGGTTGCCGTGAACGACCTGAAGCACCCGCTCGATCGTGGCACTGTCGACCGGGTACGGATCGCTCGTCGTTGCCTGGATCCAGGATCGCAGCGCCTCGGATGCGACTGCTCTCGGAGCAGTCCGCAACGCAGCGACGTCTGTGGGGTCGAGTGCTGCGGCGGCGGCCTCCACAACGTCGAGTGCGTCGGAGATGAGGTCGGCGTGACGGTTGAGGATCGGCACCGGATCGCGCCCGAGAGCGCTGGCGATCTCGGGTAAAACCCGCAGACGCACAGCGGCGCGGTGATTGGACGTGTCCTGGTTGGTTTCGTCCTCACACGGTGCGATCCCAGCCTCCTCGCACACCGCCATCGTCTCGGCTCTCGTGAGCTCGAGAATCGGCCGGTGAGCGGATTGCATTCGCACTGCGCTGCCGGCCAAGCCGGCTCCGCGCAACAGGTTCAAGAGCACCGTCTCGGCTCGGTCGTTCGCAGTGTGGCCGACACAGACCCCGGCGGGCAGTGCGTGGTACCGCGCCGCACGAGCGCGCGCTTCGAAGTTCGGCCCCGGGTCGAGCTCGAGTCGGCGGAGCTCGAAGGGCACACACCATGCAGCTGCGAGCGCCTCGACGAACGCAGCATCGGCATCGGCCCCGGGGCGGACACCATGGTGGATGTGCCAGATGGTGAACGGCCGCTCGGCAATCCTCGCCAGCACAGCCATGGCGACACTGTCGGCACCACCACTCACGCCGAGGTGAAGCTCACCGTCGGGGAAGGCGCATCGGTCGAGCAGGTCGGCCGTGGCCATCGATTCAGGCGGCGACGGAGGACGCTCGGACCCGGTCGATCCAGAGCTGCGGTTCGCGGATCTCGGCGATCGACGGCACGTTTGCCGGTTCGGACCAGGCGAGGTCCATCAGTGCTGCACCGCCGGCCTTCTCGACCTCGGCGATGAACGATTCGCCCTCGGCGTATTGCTTGAGCTTGGCCTCGAAGCCGGCGAGCCGTTGGAACACCTTGGTGAAACCACTGGCTCCCATACGCCGATTGCGCAGGACGCGGGCGAAACGCTCTTGCGATGGAATCAGTCCGTGTCCGGCCCGGTCCATGGTGACGTCACCGTGGCCCTCGAGCAGGCTCATGAGGCCGGCGACCTCGTTGATCACCTCGAGCTGCTCCTCGGAGGCGAACAGCGCCATGATGCCGCCCTGATCCATCGGATCTTCACCACGCCTGCGAGCTTCGACCAAGCGCTGTGCAGCAGCAAGGAACCGCTTGGGATCGGGATCGACAGACTCCATCGTGCCATTGACCAGCCCGAGGAAGTGTTCACGCATCCAGGGCACACCGGTGAACTGGGCCCGATGGGTGACTTCGTGCAATGCGAGCCACAACCGAAACTCATCCGGCGGAAAGGCGTAACGCTTCTCGAGTGCCAGGACATTCGGCGCCACGTAGTAGACGATGTCCTGTTCCTCGGGCTTTTCGTCCTCGATCACGAGCAAGTCGTATTGACCGAGCACCCGAGTCGACATCCAACCGAGCATTGCCCCGAGTTCGGCGCCGGCGAACTTGGGTCCGATGGTCGACGTCTTGTCGTCCATCTTGTCTTCGAGCTTGTCGGTGACCGGCTTCAGCAGCCGCTGGAACGACGCAAGATTGGCATCGACCCAACCCGCTCGATCCGTGACCCGACCACGTGCGTTGCCCGAAAGCGAGCGGAGACCGGTGCACGCAGCGACAAGGTCTTCGGCTTGCGCGGTGTAGCGGTCGAAATCTTCCTCGAGTCCGTCGCGGTAGCGCGCTGCGGTGTACGGCTCGCGACCGGCGACCTTCCTGGCGACGGTGCGGGCGACGTCCCAATCGACGGCGCCACTCATGTCAGTCGCGCGGGTAACGCTGGCGGGTCACCTGGGCGAGATACCCACCGACAGAGGCGACGATCGCCACGATTGCCGAGACAGCGAGTACCGGAGCGATCCAGAAGTGCCAGACGACTGCAGAAAACATGCTCGCGAGTGTAGACGCCCTGGCTGCCCGACCCGCAGTCAGGCGCCCGAGACGGCCACGTCGACGACGACCCCCCAGTGATCGGACGGCACGACACCATCGATCGCCGTCATCGCGAAACGCTCGGCCTGCACGGGATTGCCGTGGGGGCGTCGGCGCGGCCACGAAATCAACACATAGTCGAGTCGGCGCTCCGGCCACGCCGAATCGTTGACGTACGGGTTCGACGCAGAGTAGGTCGCTCCGCTGCCGGTACCGAACAGTTCCCAGGCGTCGGAGAAGACGAGTCCGGGGACTGCGCCGGCAGATCGGCCAGTCAGACGCCGGATCTCGTCGCTGTCGGGCACGGCGTTCAGATCGCCGACGAGTGCCGGTGGCAGCAGCCGATCCGGGGCGGCCTCACGACGCTCGGCGATCAGCCGAGCGATCTCGTCGAGTTGTCGACACCGCAGCGCGCTCTGATCGAAGCCGTGCGACAGGTGGGTGGTGAAAACGTCCCATGGGCCAACCGGTGTCTCGATCTCGGCCCAGACCACCGTGCGATGTTTGGGTGCGGTTCCCACATCGAGGAACGCCCACCCCGAGTCGGTGATGGGCCACCGCGACACGACAGCGTTCACCACACTGAAACGATCGTCCTCGCCGCCGGGTGCCGCCGCCACGAAGTACCCGAGTTCGTCTCGCAGCCACGCGATCTGGTCGGGCTCGCGCCCACACAGCTCCTGCAATCCCACGACATCGGGGGCGACGGATCGCAACGTCGCGGCGATGGCCGGCGTTCGAGCCTCGAGGTCGCCATTGCGCCACCAGGTGTTCCACGTGGCGAGACGCAACGTTGCAACCATGGCGCTCGACGCTACCCCCTGGTCACCGAGTCCTCGTTGGTTCTCGACGACCCAGGCGTTGCGTCCTCAGTCGTCGAGGATTTTGCCTCGCATGCGGGGCACCACCATGGGCGCATGCAGTGAGCAGAACTCTTGGTCGTTGTAGCGACTGAGTTGGGTTTCACATTCCGGTTCGAGGCAGACACGGCCCGCGTCACTGACCGGGAGGTTTCGTTCGATGCTGGTGAATTTCTCTCCGATGACCCGCATGTCGGGTACAACGGAGCGACAACGTGCTGCGGTTCCACTCGTCATGGAACTGTCACGAAGCAATCCCGTTGGGGAGTTCACCATGACAGCCACCATGACCGCCGTTGTGACCGTTGGAACCGGCGGTTTCGAGATGCTCGAACTGCAGCAGGTACCGATTCCGGTGCCCGGAACCGGTGAGGTCCGGGTGAGGGTCCTCGCCGCCGGCGTGAACAACACCGAGATCAACACTCGGTTGGGCTGGTATTCCGCTTCGGTCACGAACTCGACCAGCGACACTGCATCCGATGCCGCCCGGGCCGACGCTGCGGTGCACCGCCCCGATGGCGGCTGGAACGATGCGACACCATGGCCGCTGATCCAGGGCACTGACTGCTGTGGCATCGTCGACGAACTTGGCGCTGGCGTCGACCCCTCCCTGCGTGGACGACGGGTGATCATCCGCGCCTGCATGCGTTCCGACGGCTGGGGTTCCCTCGAGAACGTCTGGATGGCGTCGGACTTCGACGGTGCATTCGCGGAGTATGTGAAGGTTCCGGCGTCAGAAGTGTTCCCTGTCGACTGTGACTGGAGCGACGCAGAACTCGGTGCGATCCCGTGCGCCTACGGAACCGCCGAGAACATGATCCGGAGAGCTGGCGTCAGCCAAGGCGACCGAGTGCTCGTCACTGGCGCGTCGGGTGGCACCGGATCTGCTTCGGTGCAGCTTGCTCGTCGTCGCGGTGCACACGTCGTCGCCATGGCGTCGATCCAGAAGTTCGACGCCGTCCGCCGACTCGGTGCGCACGAGGTGATCGAACGAGGCACCATCCCCCACCCACAGTCGTTCGACGTCGTGGTCGACAACGTGGCTGGACCCGGTTTTTCGGTGGCCCTCGACTCGGTTGCGCGCGGGGGTCGCTATGTGTCGTCAGGGGCCATCGCTGGGCCGATCGTCGATCTCGACATGCGCACCTTCTACCTCCGAGACATCCACATGATCGGATGTACTGCATGGGACGAGCCGGTCTTTCCCGACCTCGTCGGCTACATCGAGCGAGGCGAGATCCGTCCTCTCATTGCCAAAACGTTCCCACTGACCGAGATCGTGAGAGCCCAACAGGAGTTCTTGACCAAGGCCCACGTGGGCAAGTTCGTGCTGATCCCCTGATCAGTCCTCGTGCTGGGCGTCCACAATCGCCTGGAAGATACGAGCCCTGAGTCGTTCGGGAACCTGATCGTTGCATCGCCTGGAGACGACCTGGCGCAACTCGAACTCGAACGCATAGGTGGAACCGCAGTGTCCGCAAAAGTCGAGATGACTCTTGATGACGGTTCGACGCTCGACGGTCAGATGACCGTCGAGATAGTGGTACAGCTCCTGCAGCGCCTCCTGGCACTCACCAGAGCCGAGCTCGGCACACGGATCGTCGGTCATGTCACGAAGCCCCCGCGTCGACGCCCACACCCGCTGACTCGGGCTCGGGCAAAAGACGATTTTCCTCTGCGAAACCGTGCAACCGCTTTTGCAGCTGCTTTCTTCCCCGGTGCAAGCGGCTCATCACCGTGCCGATCGGCACCTCGAGAATCTCGGCGATCTCTCTGTAGGCAAACCCCTCGACGTCGGCCAGGATGACCGGCATCCGGTAGTGGTCGGGAAGGTCCTCGAGCGCAACCTTGATCTCGTCTTCGCCGAAGAGCTCCATGAGTTCATCTTCAGCAGAACGACCGAGCACTGCGCTCTCGGCACTGCCGATCCGGCGGTAGAGATAGAGGTCCTCGACATCGTCGATGTCGGATTCGTCGGGACGACGCTGCTTCTTGCGATAGGCGTTGATGTAGGTGTTGGTGAGGATGCGGTACATCCACGCCTTCAGGTTGGTGCCTTCCTCGAACCGGTCGTAGGCGCGATACGCCTTGAGATAGGTCTCCTGGACAAGGTCCTCGGCATCGGCGGCATTGCGAGTCATGCGAAGCGCCGCAGAGTACAAACCGCTCATCAGCGGCATGGCATCGTCGGCAAACATGGCCTTTTCTGCCACGGGACCTCCTGGGGAGTGCTCGGGCGCACCCCGAAACGAGAGCGAGCCCGAGAGGAGGATTGAACTCCTGACCTACGCTTTACGAGAGCGTCGCTCTACCAACTGAGCTACTCGGGCAGGACTGCAAAGGTACCAAAGCAGCCCACGCGATCCTCTCCCCTCACCTCTGGAGCAGCGGGAGCTTGAGCAGCAGCGCCTGGAGCGCCAGCGCCTCATTCGGATTGCGGCCGAGCGACGCATGGGTGGCTCGAATGTGGCCGGCTGCAGCGAGCACACTGCTGCGTTCATCGCCACCGACCATCGCCTCGCGATACCTCGCCGCAAGGGTTGCAAGCCCGAAACGCAACTCGTCGGTACGAAGCTGACGGAGTTCCCGCCGGTGACGGACGTCGAGGTCGTTGCGACCGCTTCCTCGCGTACCGAACGCTTCTTCGCGAGCGTCGAGGGCATCGAGTTCGGCTCGGTGCCGCGCAGCCGTGCCCGCCGACTCACTCGCCTCGTCGATCAGCGCTCGCAGTTCCTCGACGATGAGCGCAACCGCCGCGCCGGACCCGTCGAGCCGGTCGGGCACACCCCACCATGCCTGACGTCGGGTCGCGAGGCGCTCGTCGTTGGTGAGGTCGCGTGCCCGCCGAACACTGCCCCCAGCGGCGGCAGCGATGACGGCAGCCCGCTCGGCATCGACGAGTCCATCGATGACGAGCGCCTCGGCGATTGCAGCAACAGCAACCGGTGGAAAGTCGATCCGAGTGCAGCGGCTCTCGATGGTCACATGCTCGGGAGGGACATCCTCTGCGAGCAACACGAAGATCGTGGTCGCCGGAGGCTCCTCGATCGTCTTGAGCAAGGAGGCCGCCGCCGCAGGCGTGGCGGTATGGAACCGGTTGACGATCAAGACTTTGCGCTTGCCTTCCACCGGTGAGCGGCTGGCTTGCACGATCAGTGGCTCGGCTTCCTCCTCGCGCCGCAGATTGTTGCCGGCAGGATCGAGGACGTGGATGTCGGCATGACGTTCCGAGACGGCGAGCCGACGGTGGCGCTCTGCACCGGCGGGGTCAGCGGCTGCGAGCAGCTCACCGGCGAACACGAGTGCAGCGTGACGCTTTCCAGCGCCGAGCGGTCCGACGAACAGATACGCGTGCACCGGTGCGTCAACGGCTGCCTGCAACCGCCTGACTGCGTCGTGCTGCCCGATCACCGTGTCCCAACTCATCGATTCGCAGCCAGCCACCCATCGACGGCGGCGTCGACGCGAGCAGCCACGTCCTCGACCGTCCCGTCGGCCCCGACGACCACCCAGCGATCAGGATCAGCCGCTGCCATCTGCAGATAGCCCTGACGAACCTTCGTGTGGAACTCGGCGCCCGCCCCCTCGATTCGATCGACCTCGTCACCGAGGCGCTGCCGGGCGACGTCGAGGTCGACATCGAGGAGCACGGTGAGGTCGGGTTCGACGCCGTTCGTCGCCCAGTGCATCATCCGGGTCAGTTCATCGCGATCGAGGCCACGACCGAACCCCTGGTAGGCGGTGGTCGACGCGGTGAAACGATCGGTGATGACCGTCTCGCCTCGCGCGAGTGCGGGAGCGACGACCTCGGCCACGTGTTGGGCCTTGTCGGCGATCACGAGCAAGGCCTCGGCTCGGTCGTCGAGCATGTCGTGTGCGGGATCGAGCAGGATCGATCGGATGGCGCTTCCGATTTCCGTTGCACCGAACTGAAAGGTCAGTTCCACACCGAGCCGAGTGGCGAGCCGCTGCGCCTGCGTCGACTTCCCAGATGCATCGGCCCCCTCGAAGGCAATCAGTCGTCCAGTCACGACTCGTCCTCCGCATCGACGGGAGCGGACGTACTGGACACGAAGGCCCCAGAACCAGCCCGAAGACTCCGCATAGCCAGCACCCCTGCGAACATGATGATCACCGAACTCAACCACATGGTGAGTCGCACACCGGGAACAAAGACCGAGACCCCGCCGAACTCGGCGATGCGATCGTCCCACAGCGTGGCGGACAACCCGTCGAATACTTCGGAGAGCACGGGAGCAACGGCGAGTGCGAGCAGCACGCAGAACCGAACCAGCACCAGCAGGGCCGAAAAGATTCGCCCACGCAGTTCGTCATCGACGTTTTCGTGCAACAGGGTGAACCCGAGCACATAGATCGGGCCGGCGGCGAAGCCGACAACCGCAATCATGGGCACCACGATCGACAGCACCGATGACGACGAGGCGACGAGCAGTCCACCACCGGCAACGGCAAGAGCGAAGGGGAACAGCCGCGCTCGGTTGATACGGGCCTGTGTCACCGAGGCGGTCACCACGCCCGCCGCCATGCCGGTACCGAGCGCAAACAGTACAAGGTTGAAGTCGGCACCATCCCCCGAGATCACCTCGTCCACGAAAATGGCACCCAACGGGACCAACATGCCGCCTCCGATCACGGCGGTGGCCAGACCGACGTTGACCGCTCGAACGATGGGATTGACCGCGATGAACTGCCATCCCTCCCGCAGTTCTCGGATCGCACCACCGAGATCCCACGAGCCTCGCTCGGCCGAGCGTCGCTCTTCGCGGCTCCGGCGAGGCCACGTGATACGCCAAATGATGAGTGCGGTCAGCAGAAAGGACAGTCCATCGACGTAGAAGGCAAGACCCTCCTCATTGAGGTGCCACGTGTCGACCCAACCCTCGTCACTGAACCGTTCGGACAGCTTTGCGAGGAGCGCTGCAATACCCGCCGCTACCGGGAACATCCCGTAGGCGGCCGCAACGTTGAGCGAGTTCGCCGTGGTGAGCTTGTCACGGGGAACGAGGTTCGGAACCACTGCCTCTTTCGCGGGTGACCACAGCATCGTGAAGATCTCGAGCACGAACGACGCAATGACGAGTCCAACGATCGTGTCGACGAACGGCAACGCAAACAACACGAGAGCCCGCCCAACATCGCAAACAAGCATCACTTTTTTGCGGTCGAGTCGGTCGACCATCACCCCCGCCGCCGTTGCGAGGAAGAAGCCGGGCGCGATCCGCGCGCCGAGAACGAGCGCAATAGCCGTGCCTTCGGAACCGTCGCTGATCCGCTCTGCGAGCGAGATGATGGCGATCAGCCCCAACCAATCGCCGGTCGCGGAGACAACCTGCGCAATCCAGAGTCTGAAAAACGCGCGCGACCCGAAAATCGCCTCGATTCGGTTGCCCGGCTTGGTGGCCCCGACAGCGTCCTGCAGTCGGTGCGCGCTGTTGGAAGCCGGGGGATTCACGGAGTCGAGACTAGGCGGTCACACACCCCGCAGGCTGACCGGACTTCCGACACGCGTTCAGAAGGAGTCGTCAGACTCGTTCAGGGTCGGCGTCGAGGGCGATTTCTTCGCCGCCGTCTTTTTCGTGGCCTTCTTCTTGGTGGCCTTCTTCTTCGCCGCCTTCTTCTTGGTGGCCTTCTTCTTCGCCGCCGTCTTCTTGGTGGCCTTCTTCTTCGCCGCCTTCTTCTTCGCCGGTCCCTTGGCCCGCCGGTCGGCGAGTAGTTCGGCGGCCCGTTCGACGGTCAACTCTTCGACGGTGTCACCTTTGCGAAGCGAGGCATTGAATTCGCCGTCGGTCACGTACGGGCCGAATCGGCCGTCCTTGACGATCATCGGCTTACCGGTCTCGGGATCGGCACCCATGTCACGCAGCGGGGGTTTGGGTGCAGCCTGACCGCGACGGCGTTTGGGTTGGGCAAGAATCGCCAAGCACTCCTCGAGCGTGACCGTCAGCAGTTGCTCCTCGTTGTCGAGGCTGCGGCTGTCGGAACCCTTCGCGAGATACGGGCCGTACCGGCCGTTCTGGACCGTGATGACCTCACCGTCATTCGGGTCGGCACCAACGGTGCGGGGGAGCGACAACAGTTGCAGTGCGTCTTCCAGTGTCACCCGTTCGAGGGTCATCGTCTGAAAGAGCGATGCGGTGGGTGGCTTCTCACCCACTTCTTCCCAGTCCTCGAACGTACCGACCTGCACGTATGGTCCGAACCGGCCCGCTTTGGCATAGATCGGCATCCGATGCTCGGGGTGCTCACCCAGGACACGGCCTTCCTTCGGAATGGCGAGATACTCCATCGCCTTCTCGAGACTGAGTTCGTCCGGCGCAATATCGTCGGGAATCGACGCGGTCTCATTGTCGTCGGCGTTTTCGCTGTCACCCTTCTGGACGTACGGGCCGTAGCGGCCCACGCGAGCGACGACCGGCTTGCCGTCGTCGGACATGCCCAACGGGATCGTGTTCACGGCGCGGGCATCGATGTCGGGAAGACGCGTCGAAACCTTCTCCTTGAGCCCGGGTTCACCGCCTTCACCTTCGCCGAAGTAGAAGCGACTCAACCACGGCTCGGCGTCTTCGGCGCCACTGGCGATGCGATCGAGATCGTCCTCCATCCGAGCGGTGAATGCGTAGTCGACGAGGTTCGGGAAATGGCCCTCCATGACGTTGACGACAGAAAACGCCGTGAACGACGGAACCAGTGCAGCACCCTTCTTCCAGACATAGCCGCGATCCTGGATGGTGCCGATGATCGAGGCGTACGTCGACGGGCGGCCCACACCGAGTTCCTCGAGCCGTTTGACCAGTGACGCCTCGGTGTAACGAGCGGGTGGTGACGTGGTGTGGCCCTCGACCTCGAGCGGACCGGTTGCACGAGTTGCATCACCCTCGGCCAACGGCGGAAGTCGACGCTCGTCCGCGTCTTCCTCGGCGTTGCGATCCTGGACCCGGCTCTCCTCGTAGACCTCGCGAAAGCCGGAGTGGGCGATCACCGTGCCCGATGCCGAGAACTCGACATCGGTGCCTGCGGCGCTCGTCGCCCCGAGACGGAGCGTGACCGTCTCGCCGGTGCAGTCGGTCATCTGGGACGCGACCGTACGCTGCCAGATGAGCTCGTAGGCGCGAGCTTCGGATTGCGGAACTTCCTTGGCCACCTCGGCGGGGAGCCGGAAGGTGTCACCGGCCGGCCGGATGGCCTCGTGCGCTTCTTGGGCATTCTTCGATTTCGTGGCGTACTGACGCGGCGCATCGGGCAGGAAGGTCTTGCCGTAGCGCTCCGAGATCATCGAACGGGCCGCCTGCAGTGCTGTGTCGGACAGCGTGGTGCTGTCGGTTCGCATGTAGGTGATGTAGCCCTTCTCGTACAGACCCTGGGCGGCGCGCATTGCCATCGCCGACGACATCTGAAGCTTGCGACCCGCTTCCTGTTGAAACGTCGACGTGATGAACGGTGCTGCGGGACGACGCCGGTACGGCTTGGTCTCACGAGAGCGAATCTCGAAGGACGCATCGTCGAGATCGGAACCGAGGGTCCGTGCGCCTGCTTCGTCGAGCACCGTCACGTCGTTGCGGGCAAGGCGTCCGTCATCGCTGAAGTCTCGTCCGGTGGCCAGTCGGACACCATCGATGGCAACGAGGGCAGCATCGAACGCACGTTGATCGTCACCCTCCTCCGCTGCAAAGGTGCCCTTCACGTCCCAGTAGCTCGCCTCGATGAACGCCATCCGTTCACGTTCGCGCTCGACGACGATCCGGGTCCCAACACTTTGCACGCGACCCGCCGACAGCTGCGGCATGACCTTCTTCCAGAGCACCGGGCTGACCTCGTAGCCATACAACCGATCGAGGATCCGGCGAGCCTCCTGGGCATCGACCATCTTTCGGTCGAGTTCACGCGGTGACGCAAGGGCTGCGTGGATCGCTTTCTCGGTGACCTCGTGGAACACCATCCGCTTGACCGGCACGGTCGGGTTGAGGACCTCGATCAGGTGCCAGGCGATGGCCTCGCCTTCTCGGTCCTCGTCGGTCGCGAGATACAGCTCGTCGGCCTCCTTCAACAGCGACTTGAGGAGGCGGATGTGATCCTTCTTGTCCTGATGTTCGACGTAGAGCGGCTTGAACCCGTTCTCGACATCGATACCGGTGCGGGCCCACGGCTCACCCTTGTACGCCTTGGGAACATCGGCGGCATTTCGAGGAAGGTCGCGAATATGGCCGATCGACGACTCGACAATGAAGCCCGATCCCAAGTACTCCTGAATCTTCTTCGCCTTGGCCGGACTCTCGACGATGACCAGCGCATGACCTCCGTTCGGCCCACTCACGACTCAACTCCAACGTCTTCCATCTCGATCTCGATGACCTCGTTCGCCCGGCTCAGCACGAGCACACCGACGATCGCTGCGAGCAGCGATGCCGCCAGAATGCCGAGCTTCGCTTCTTCGACGAGCGATGCGTCCTCGAAGGCCAGATTCGTGATGAAGAGCGACACGGTGAAGCCGATGCCAGCGATCGCCGCCAGCCCCACCACGTGGGTCATGGTCGCACCGCGCGGGAGTGATGACACGCCCGTCCTGACAGCCGCCCAGGTGAACACGCTCACGCCGACAAGTTTTCCGAGCACGAGGCCAACGACCACACCGATCGTCACGTCGCTGGTCACTGCGCCCCTGATCGAATCCCCACTGATCTCGATGCCGGCATTGGCAAGGGCGAAGACTGGAACGATGAGGAACGAACTGAACGGATGCAGCAGATCTTCGAGACGATCGGCAACTGACAACCGTTCGCGAATCTCGAAGGTGGCCCGTCGCACCACCGACGCACTCGCCTGCCCAGAGATCGCTGCGCCGACGTGGGGATCTTCGTCGTCATCGTCGTCGTGCTCGCCGTACGAACGCAACGGATGGGCCGGCGTGATGAGGCCGAGCACAACACCTGCGATCGTGGCGTGTATTCCGGACTCGAAGACGGCCAACCACAGGAACCCGCCAACCAACACATAGGCCGGTACGTACCAGACACGAGCCGTGCGCATCAGCACGACAATCATCGTGATGCCGACCGCCACGAGCAGCCAACCGGTCGACAAATCGTCGGTGTAAAAGATCGCGATCACTGCAATGGCGCCGATGTCGTCGACAATCGCCAGGGTCAGCAGGAACACTTTCATTGCGCTCGGCACCTTGTTGCCGAGCAGCGCCACCACACCCACTGCGAAGGCGATGTCGGTGGCCATCGGGATGCCCCAACCGTGCGCACCCGCACCGCCTGCATTGAAAAGGATGAAGAAGAGCGCAGGTACGACCATGCCCCCGACCGCAGCGATTGCCGGAAGCGCTGCAGCACGAGGGTTCCGGAGCTCGCCGGCCACGAGCTCGCGTTTGATCTCGAGTCCCACAACGAAGAAGAAGATCGCCATCAGGGCGTCATTGACCCAGTGCTCGATCGACTCGTCGAGCGTCAAAACGTCACCGAACTGGATCGTGATGTGGGTGTGGAGGAGATCGAAGTACGACTCGCTCCATGGTGAATTCGCCCAGACAAGCGCAACGACGGTGGCACCGATCAACAAGACGCCACTGGCCGCCTCGATGGCGAGGAAGTTCCGGACCGGGCGGCCCACGCGGCGCGCCAGGCGGCGCTCGCCGCCCAACCACGTCAGCGGTGAAGGTTCGAGAGTCTCTCCAGCCATAACGGGCCTGAACCTAGCGGGACGTCACCCGGAGTTCCGACGCCTGGATGCGTACACCGTGAGTTTGACATCGGTGCCGAGGCCATCAGAGGTGATCGATGCATCATCGGCGAGCAATTGCATTAGGTGTACCCCCAGGCCGGATTCATGGAGGAGTCGGTCGGGGTGGTCGGGTTCGGGAAGGATCGGAACGTCCTCGGGCTCGAAGCCCGGCCCCTCATCGTGAATGAGCACGGTCACTTCGTCGTCGGCAAGCCGACACTCGACTCGGATCCGGTCGTCGGAGTCGCTGCGACTGTGGGCGTCGATCGCATTGGTGGTCGCCTCGGACACCGCAAGTTTGAGGTCCTCGATCCGCTCGTTCGGCAGATTGGGTTCGAGTTCGGCAGCCGCCGCAACAACCACCCGGACGAACGATACGAAGTCGGCGCGCGCCGGTATCTCGAGCACAATCGTGCCCGGCATGAACAGCTCGCTCACGAACTCGCATCCCCGGTGAGCGCCACTGCAGTTCGCACATCACGGTGCAGGGTGAAGACACGGTCGAGGTCACAGAGTTCGAACACTCGTCGCACCCGCGACTCCGTGACGACCAACTGAAGATCACCGTCGAGCAGTCGCACTCGCTTGAGCGCGCCGATGAGCACACCCAGGCCGAACGAGTCGATGAAATCGACCCCTGACAGATCGAGGACGAGATGGTGAAGGCCATCGGACACGGCGCGCATCACGTGTTGCCGAAGTTCAGGTGCACCGACGACATCGAGTTCCCCGGCCACGGTGATCACCGACCACTGACCGTCTCGGTGGGCGTGCGCGACAATATTCACTCGTCGCACGGTATCGGACCACATCGGTGTGATTCGGTCATCGACGGGCCATAACATCGGTCCGTGGCGCTCGCTTCGGACTCGTCGGCACCCTTCGAGGCACTGCTCGACCAGCTGCACGCCGATGGCCGGCTGGTCCACATCGAGCACCTTGTCGAGCGACCTGAACGACACGGCACACTCAGCCACCCGCTCCCCGACTGGCTCGAAACCGACCTCGAGCGCTGGCCGCTGTGGCGTCATCAGGCCGAGGCCATCGATTTCATCCGATCCGGTCACAACGTCGTCATCGCCACCGGTACCGCATCGGGGAAGTCGCGATGCTTTCAGCTCCCGATTGCCGAGGCCGTGGCCGACCCGATCAAGCCGGCCACCGCACTGCTGCTGTACCCCACCAAGGCCCTTGCCCATGACCAACTTCGGGCCTTCGAAGACGCTGCCTACCCCGGACTCGTTGCCGGTGCATACGACGGTGACGCCGGACCCGACGAACGAGTCGCCATTCGCGATACCGCCAACGTCGTGCTCACCAACCCCGAAATGCTGCACGGCGGTCTGCTCCCTCGGCACGAGAAGTGGGACACATTCTTCATGCGCCTGCGATACGTCGTGGTCGACGAATTGCACGTGCTTCGTGGTGTGTTCGGCTCTCATGTCGCCCACGTGCTTCGTCGCCTCCGGCGGATCTGTCGCCACTACGGTGCCGACCCGACCTTCGTGTTCACGTCGGCGACGATCGGTCGTCCCGAGCGACTTGCCGCCGAGCTGTGCGGCGCTCCGGTCGAGGCCGTGTCCGACGACGGATCACCAAAGGGACCCCGTCGGTTCGCACTGCTCGATCCTCCGACAATCGACGAGGACAGCAGAGCTCGCTCCTCGACCAACAGCGAGGTCGCCACGGTCGCTGCTGCCCTCATTGCGTCCGGCCACCGCACAATCATCTTTTGCCGAAGCCGAAAGGGCACCGAACTCATCGCCGCCGACATCAGGAGGCGCCTTCCCCCACATCTCGAGCGACGTGTCGTGTCGTACCGAGCCGGGTATCTGGCCGACGAGCGTCGAGAGATCGAAGACGACTTGACGTCCGGCGCGCTTCGCGGGGTCGTCGCCACATCCGCGCTCGAACTCGGGGTCGACATCGGCGACCTCGATGCCTGTGTGATGAACGGCTTCCCGGGGACGATCGCGTCGATGTGGCAGCAGGCCGGTCGCGCCGGACGCCGTCGTGAGCCGAGCGTCACGGTACTGGTCGCCGGCGAAGACCAGCTCGACCGTTACCTCATGCGCCATCCTCGCGACGTCTTCGAACGGTCACCGGAACCGGCCGTGATCAACACGTCGAATCCGTACATTCTCGGCCCACACCTCGCCTGTGCCGCATATGAACTTCCGCTCTCGTGGGACGATCTGCGTTTCTGGCCCGAATCCGAGCTTCACGACGGCGTGCGTGACCTCGTTCGCCAGGACCAACTCCGACTGCGGCAGCGGCGGCGCAACGGCCACGACGAGCCATTCGCCCACTGGCGCGGCACGGGTTTTCCGGCGCGCGCCGTCGGTCTGCGGAACGGCACCTCGGGTGAGATCAAGATCATCGAGCATCACTCCGAACGGCTCATCGGCACCGTCGACGAGCACCGTGCACTCACCTCGGTGCACGACGGTGCGGTGTACCTTCACCGAGGCGAATCGTTCGAGGTCGTCCGGCTCGACCTCGACGAAGGGCATGCGCGTGTCGTCGAGTGTGACAACACCGCCTATACGCAGGCCCGCAGCGACACCAACATCTCGGTCACTGCTGTTCATGCGTCAAGGCGGGTCGGCAACGCGACACTGTTCCTCGGGGAGGTCGAGGTGGTCACCAGCGTCATCGGCTACCAGCTCCGGGACACCTTCTCGCGCAAGCTCCTCGCCACCGAGTCGCTCGACCTGCCCGACCAACGTCTGCATACCCGGGCCTTCTGGTACGTCGTCGACCCCACTGTCGTAGAAGCAGTCGTGGCAGCTGGCGGCGACCCGGCGGGCACGCTGCACGCCGCCGAACACGCAGCCATCGCCATGCTGCCTCTGTTCACCATCTGTGATCGATGGGACGTCGGCGGTGTGTCGACGGTGCATCACCATGACACGGCGGGCCCGACGGTGTTCATCTACGACGGCTACCCCGGCGGTGCCGGTATCGCCGAACTCGGCTGGGAGGCCGGGGCCGGGCACCTCGAAGCAACCCGGGAAGCGATACGGAGTTGTCCCTGTCAGGACGGGTGCCCCTCGTGTGTCCAGTCACCGAAGTGCGGCAACGGCAACGAGCCGCTCGACAAATCCGGAGCCCTGATGCTCCTCGACCACATCGTGTGAACGGAGCGGGTCCCTTCGGCCACGACACCACGAGGAGCGCCACGTCCGGGCGTGCGATCGAACCAGGCGACGGCAGACTGCACCGGTGAATCCACTCGTCGTCACCCACCAGAGCACGGTTGACCCCGACCAGATCGACGATCTGGGCCACATGAACGTGCGGTACTACGGCATGAACGCCACTGCCGCGACCCGGACGTGTTGCGAGCAGCTCGGCCTCGAGCAGCCCCACTTGCTGAGCGCCTACACCCGCCACCACCACGAACAGATGGAGGGCAACGAACTGGAGGTCCGAAGTGCCGTCATTCCCGGCGGTGACCGTCTTCGGATCTACCACGAGCTGCGAAACCGGGCCGACGACGACCTGGCCGCAACCTTCGTGCACGAACTGGAGCATGCACCGGTCGATGCGCCGGCATTCGAACCGCCCCGGTACGGAGCGCCGCGGAGCCTCGATCTCGACACCGATGCGCTCGCAACTGCGCCATCGCTCACCCGAGTTCGCGAACTCGGCTTGGCCAACCGGAAGCCGCGGGTCATCGACCGAGACGACACCATGGGGGCCGAGACGGTTCCAGCATCCAACTACGGAAGCGTGCTGTGGGGTGGCGAGCGGATGGAGGACGAGGCATCGTGGGTGCGGGTCCTTCCCGACGGCACCCGCTATGCCTTCGTCGTGATGGAACAGCGAGTCTGGTTCCGGCACCGTCCCCTTGCGCTGGGCACCCCGGTACAGACCTTTCGGGCGTCGCTCGAAGCCGGTGAGAAGATCGGACGAGACATCGCTTGGAGCTTCAACACCGAGACGGGGGAAGCGATCGTTGCGTCCGAAACCATCGACCTGTGCTTCAACCTCACCGAACGTCGATCGATGGCGCTCCCCGCCGCTGTACGAGCACAGGAGGACGGCGACTACCACCCCGAACTTGCCCCCGGTTTCAAGTCGGTGGCCTGATCACTCGAGGCGCATCGAGGCGCTCGCCGTGAGCGGCACCGTGCCAACGAGGCCACCGAGCAGCGGTACATCGGTCGCCGCCGCGTAGGAGATCCGAACGTGGACCCGACCTTGCGCGGGTGCAACGGTCACTTCGAGACGACTTGGATCGAGACCCCCTGCCGACGCTGCCGCCCGCTCGACAGACGCATCGGTGCCACCCACCGCAGCGACGCGAACCGCCTCCCGAGCAGCATGGGTGACCATCACCCGGGCGTGGACGATCAGTCCGACCTGCACCACCGCGAGTGCGATGACTGCGATCAGCGGCAAGACGAGCGCAACTTCGACCGTCGCCTGTCCAGCACCGGTGCGGCCCGGCCGGTCGGGGCCCCCGGCACAACCGTGAGCCCCGAACCGACGCATCATGCGACCCGGTCGGCGACAGCGCGCACAACCCGGTCGAGCAGATCGCTCACCGCTGATGTGCTCGACGCCCAGCCGATCACCAAGAGCGCGATCGCTGCCGCGCCGAGGATCACCAGGGCGTATTCGGCGGTGGCCTGGCCCCGGTCGTGACGCGAGGCGACGAACGGCAGCGGCGACACGCATCGACGGGTGGCGCGGAACTCGAGGGACATGATCTTCTCCTTTTTCGCCGGGCGGCCCGGCGTCGTGTGCAGAGCGGGGGGAGTCCAGAAACCGCGTGCTCATACCGGGAACCGCAGATCGGCGAGCGAGCCGGCAAGGAGTGGCACAACGGTCAACACCACGAAGGCCGGCAACACACAGCAGACCAGCGGCACCAGCAACGTCACCGGAAGCCGCCGCGCACGCCGCTCCAGATCACGTCGTTGCGCCCGCCGCACCGCATCGGCCGCCCGTTCCAGCCCTCCTGCGAGCGGGGCCCCGTCGCGCTCCGATGCGATCAGGATCGCGACCAGTTCCTGGCCCGATCTTCCGAGTTCATCGCCGTACTGCTGCAGCGCCGTCACAAAGCGTTCGCCATGCTGAACCCGCTCGAGCAGAGCCTCGACGAGAACCCTGTGTTCTCGAGGCAGCCTCGGAGCTGCTACTGCGAACGCACGGCGCAACGAGAGCCCAGCTGCCACCGCCAGCGAGAGCAGATCGACAAGCTGCACCATGCCCCCGTCGATCGTCGTTCGATACCGAACTCGATCGGTCCGGGTTCGGGTGATACCGACCGCAGCGACAACCAGGAGTGGTATCGGCGCCAGCGGAAGGATGACCCCACCCATGACGACACCAAGGATCGCCGACGAACCGACGACACGTGCTTCCACTGCGTCGAGCGAGGGCAGCCACTCGCCGGTGTGCTTGTGGATCAGGGCGCCGAGCCGGGCAACAGGATCCGTGCTGCGCATCCGTTTCCGGCGATGGCGGGGCGGGGGATCGAGGAACGAGAGACACACCCACCCGACGATGCTCAACAGCGAGCCGACCACGAGCGTCATGGCGCAACCCGGGCCACGAGTCGACGCATCCACCAGAAGCCGAGCGCGTCGAGGCCGAGGCCGATCACCAGGCATGTCAGCCCCGAGGCAGATCCGAAGAGAAACGAGATGGCTGATGGCTCCGCAACGGCGAGCAGGAGGCCGAACCCGACCGGTGCAGCTCCGACCAGGATCGCCGAGGCTCGACTTTGTGCCGTCAGCGCAGCGACTTCGGCCGAAAGCTCACGTCGCGCTCGAATGCTCGCTGCGGCGCGATCGAGTGCACCGGCGATCGCCGTTCCCGTCTCGGTGCCCAGGTGGAACACGCCGGCGACGACCGAGCCGTCATCGGCGTCGAAACGATCGACCCACCAATCGACCGCAGGGGCGAGCATCGACCCCTGACGAAGTCGTTCGACCACCACCGGCATCTCGAGCGCAGGATCGACGATGGGAGCGACTTGCTCGAACGCGCCCACGATCGACACGCCCGATCGAAGTTCGCGAGCCAAGAGTTCGAGAGCCAACGGGAGCGCCTCGCGTCTCGCACGTCGGCGTCGGCGCCGATCGAGCCACGGCCGGAGCCGTCCGGCCCGATCGGTACTGGACGACGTCGACCTCCCGGGGTCGTCCATGCGACGGGGGGCTCGGATCGCCGGGAGACCGGCTCCGCACAGGGTGGTGAACACGAGCAGTGACTCAGGTCGCAACTCGGGGCCACCGCTCCTGGAGGCGTTCGTCGACAACGTCAGCGATCGAGGTGACGTTGCGACTCCCGTCCGTTCCGCGCTCGACATGAACGATCACATCGATCGCCGACCAGAGTTGTGCGCGAACGGCGTCGAGCGGAAGCCCGTCACCGCCCATGACCGCCAGTCCCTCGAGCCTTCGCAACGCATCGATCGGTGAGTTCGCATGGATCGTGCACAGACAGCCACGGTGACCGGTGTTGAGGGCGTGCATCAGATCGAACGCCTCCTCGCCCCGTACCTCACCGACGATGAGTCGGTCGGGCCGCATTCGCAGGGCATTTCGGACGAGATCGCGGATGGTGAGGAGACCAACCCCTTCCGCTGACTCGGGGCGACTCTCGAGACGGACGACATGGGGGTGGCGAAGCTGGAGTTCGGCGGCATCCTCGACCGTCACGAGTCGTTCGTTCGCACAGATGTGGGCTGCGATCGCGTTGAGCAGCGTGGTCTTGCCGGACCCGGTACCTCCGCTGACGACCACCGACCGTCGCGTTGCAATCGCGTCGCAGAGGATTCCCACGCCGGCACCGTCGACGAACGCTTCGAGTTCGACGGTGCGGAGTACGAAACGACGGATCGTCACGTACGGCCCGTCGAGTGCGATCGGAGGGATCACGACGTGGACCCGACTTCCGTCGGCGAGCCGAGCATCAACACACGGCGAGCGTTGGTCGACCCGACGCCCGATCGGCGTGACGAGCCGCTCGACCAACCGGTCGATCTCGGCCCGGTCGAGTTCGACCTCCGTCGACTCGATCCGGCCGTGACGTTCGATCCAGATCGGACCCGGACCATTGATCATGACCTCGCTGACCGTCGGGTCGGCAAAGAACTGATCAAGCGCGCCGAGACCGCTGCGTCGGGCCTCTACCTCCCCAATGATGGCGACGCGTCGGTCGGCAGTCACCAGCGGAGCAAGGTCGACGAGCAGATCTGTTGGGTCAGCATCAGGGTGTTCGAGCAGGAGACGATGAACTGCGGCGACCAGATCAGCCTCGCTCATGACGGCACCGTCAGCGGCCTGAGCGACCGTGGAAGCCTCGCCGCCAACAGCCCCGCGTCGACCGCTCGCGCAACGGCAGGGTCTGACGACAAACGGACCCACGGCGCGACACCAACCGCAGCGCCGATGTCGGAGGGTCGCAGTGCTCGGCCGGGCTCATCGATGACGACCAGATGGGTCGACGGGTCGACGACACCCGCCCGCCGGGCGGCGAGATAGCAGGTGCGAAGCACCAGCACCGACCGGTGCCCAGGCGGGGCCCACGACGAGCCGCACTCGTTCCCGGCATCGACAACGACGCAACGACTGCGTGCTGTGATCAGCCCACCGAACACAGGCAGCCGATCCATGGCTCGAAGTTCGCCCTGCGGCAGCAGGTGGAGACGCTCGGCCACCGGGACCTCGAGCGCAGCCAATGCATCGATCGGGACATCGTCGCCGGCACCGAGCCAATCACCGACACCCTCGCACGATCCAACGTCGACGCCGAGAATCGCCGGCTGATCACCGGCCAAGTCGACCAACAGCGTTGGCGTGCCATCGGCCGCGGATCGCAGGGCCAACGCACACGAAACGACCGACGTCCCAACGCCACCCTTCGGCGACCAACACACGACGAGCACGACATTCTCCCGGAGAGACACTCGACGGGGAAGTCGGCGGCATGGCGCCAGATCGTCGGCTCGACAACCGCCCTTCGACACTACGGAGAGCCACCTACGATGCCAACGTGGTGGCAGCAGCATTCTTCGACCTCGACAAGACGGTCATCGCAAAGGCGGCGATGCTCGCCCTCGGGCCACGGCTCCACCAGGAGGGCATGCTCACCAGGCGTCTCATGGCACGCGCGCTCTGGGGGCAGATGGTGTTTCGCTACCTCGGCGCCGATGAGGGTCGCATGGAGAAGATGCGAGAGACCGCCCTCAAGGTCGCAGTCGGCTGGGAGAGACAGCGGATCGCAGAGCTCGTCGATTCAGCACTCACCGAGATCATCGATCCTCTGGTGTACGCCGAGGCCATCGAGTTGATCGATTCCCACCACGCGGCAGGCCGCCGGGTGTATCTGGTCTCGGCGTCGCCGGAAGAGATCGTGCTCCCGCTCGCTCGTCATCTCGGCGTCGACCACGCCATCGCCACCCGTGCCCGCACTGACGCCACCGGCCGCTACACCGGCGAGATCGAGTTCTACTCGGCAGGCGAGAACAAAGTGACCGCCATCAACGACGAAGCGAAGAACTACGGTCTCGACCTTTCCCAGTCGTTCGCGTACTCCGACTCCATCACCGATCTTCCGATGCTCGAGGCCGTCGGTCATCCGGTGGCCGTCAACCCGGACCGAGCCCTGCTTCGCGAAGCGACACAACGAGGCTGGGAAATCCGGGTCTTCGACAATCCACAACTGCTGCTCCAGGGTCGAACGGTTCGAGTGCCGCACCCCGGCACACTCGGAGCGATCGGCGCAGCAGTGGCCTTCGGTACCGCCTATTGGTGGAAGAGCCGCAAACCGGTGGCGTCTCGTTGGTGGCAGCGCTGATGGGAGCGGGTCACGTGCACGGCAACGGGGAGGACAAGCTGATCGACGGGTGGGCCCGGCTGTCGCACGACACCACAATGCGAGCCACCGTGATCGGCGTTGGCATCGCCACCCTGTTCACCCTCCTTGGCGTGATCCTCCTCTGGCCCACCGGGGAGGGTCGAGACGAAGCGATCGCCGCCGGTCGACAACTCGGCATCGTCACCGAACGGCTCTCCGCCACCGTCGACGACGAATCCCTCGTCGAGTGCAGCTACTCGACCCCCGACGACATCCAGTTCTGTCGGCAGATCACCTTCATCGTGAACGAAGGCCCAGAAGCAGGCGCCCTGGTCGCTATCCCACCGATCAATGCTCGATTCGACAGCTCGATCCCGCCACTCGAGGCCGGTGACGAGGTGATCCTCGGGTTCGAGGCAAGCACCAACAACTACTTCTTCGCCGACTTCGACCGGCGAGGTTCGCTGGTTTGGCTCGCATTGCTCTTTGCGGTGTTCGTCATCGCACTCAGCCGAGTTCGCGGAGTGCTCGCTCTTGTGTCGATGGTGACCACGATCGTCGTGTTGCTCGGCTTCGTTGCGCCTTCGGTGCTCGACGGCAACGACCCGCTGCTCGTGTGCATCGTCGCCGCGGCCGCCATCGCGATCACCAGCCTCACCCTCACCCACGGGCTTTCGCCCTCCACCACGGTTGCCCTCGCCGGCACGCTCGCTGCACTCGTGCTCACCCTCGGCCTGTCGTACGTGTTCTGGGAGCTCACCTCCATCACCGGCCTCGGAACCGACGAAGCGCTCCTGATCCCGTACCTCAGTGTCGAACTCGACCTCTCCAAGTTGCTCCTCGGCGGCGCGATCATCGGCGCGCTCGGCGCGCTTGACGACGTGACGGTGACGCAAGCAGCAACGATCACCGAGATGCGACGCCGGGAGCCGACCGCCTCCACCGGCAGCCTCATCACCTCGGGTATCGCGGTCGGGCGGGAGCACATTGCGGCCACGGTGAACACCCTGCTGCTGGCCTACGCCGGGGCTTCGATGCCGCTGCTCTTGCTCTTCAGCATCTCCGACCAATCCTTCGACATGGTCGCCAACGCCGAGCTGATCGCCGTGGAGATCGTTCGCACACTGTGCGGGTCGATCGGCCTGGTCGCAGCAGTGCCGCTCACCACAGTGCTTGCCGCCGTCGCCACCAGTGGGACCGTGACCCACGGGCTCCCTGTGAAGGATCGCATCGACGCTGATCCGGCGCCCCCGGCAGGCTCACCTCCCAACACAGCGCAACCGCCTCGATGGGAGGACTTCGCTCCCGAGGATGGCGAGTTCGACTAGCCGTGTCGCCCGGAGGCCCGCTCAGACATCCTTGACCTTCTTGGAGAGCACCACCACGAGAGCGGCGAGAACAACCAGGAGGAGGGCACGGTTCTTCGACATCGCCCGACCGTAGCGACCTTGCTGCGAGATTTCCGGTCGCCCGCAGCTATGGTCCTCGGCGGAGGTGTCCGAGCGCCTGGTGGGCTCCCCCGCCTTCAAAGCGGGTGGGATGGGTGATCCCTGTCCGGCGGGTTCGATTCCCGTCCACCTCCGCCACCACTGCGCAGCTGCTGCCAGTGGCTCGCACGACTATTCTCCACCCGATGACCACGACCGATCGCGGCGGCGCAACCGGCACGCTGGGAACGTTCGGCGGCGTCTTCACACCGAGCATCCTCACCATCCTCGGCCTGGTGCTCTTCCTCCGCGTTGCGTATGTGGTGGGATCGGTCGGGCTTGGCCGAGCCCTCGTCATTCTCGTGCTGGCGACATCGGTCTCGGTCCTCACGAGCATCTCGTTGGCGGTCGTCGCAACGAACATGCGGGTCGGTGGCGGCGGCGAGTACTACCTGATCTCACGCACCCTCGGCGTCGAGTTCGGGGGCGCGGTCGGGCTCGTGCTCTACCTGGCCATCTCGGTGTCGATCGCCTTCTACGCAATCGGGTTTGCAGAAGCGGCCGTGGTTGCAACCGGAACCTCCAGCACCGTGTGGATCCGCCTCGTGGCCGCTGCAGTCGTGCTTGCACTGGCGCTCATCGGATTCGTCGGTGCCGATCTGGCGACCCGACTCCAGTACGTCGTGATGGTCCTCCTCGTGCTGGCGCTCGGATCGTTCTTCCTGGGCGCGGCCGGGGACTTCGACGGCGGCCAGTTCCGCGACAATCTCGCCGGGGGCGCAGACGGTGTCGGCTTCTGGGAAGCGTTCGCCATCTTCTTTCCCGCAGTGACCGGTTTCAGCCAGGGCGTCGCCATGTCAGGCGATCTCAAGGATCCCGGCCGCTCCATCACACGAGGAACGTTCGCCGCAGTCGGCCTGTCGACCGTCGTCTACCTCAGTGTGATCATCCTCCTCGCCGGTACCACATCCGCACGAACGCTCGTCGACGACACCACGACAATCATGGGTGATCTCTCGTTGGCCGGTTGGACAATGCTCGCCGGCGTGCTCGCCGCGACGCTGTCGTCGGCACTTGCGTCGACCCTTGGTGCCCCGAGAGTGCTGCAGCGCCTTGGAGAAGATCGCATCCTCCCTCGCCTCGAGACGTTCGCCCTGGGCGCAGGACCGGCCAACAATCCGCGTCGAGCCCTTGCCCTGTCGGTGGTGATCGCACTGGCGACCGTCGCCGCTGGTGACCTCAACCTCATTGCGCCGATCATCTCCATGTTCTTCTTGGCCAGTTACGGAATGATCAACTACGCCACCTATTTCGAGTTTCGGGCCGGCAGCACGTCCTTTCGTCCGCGGTTCCGATGGGGGGACCACCGTGCCAGCCTTGCGGGGACCGTGCTGTGCGGTGGGGCGATCATCGCCATCAACCCGCTCGCCGGCGCGCTTGCCGCGGTCGTGCTGCTCGCGCTCTACACCTACCTGCGAAATCGGGATGCGCCCGACCGCTGGGTCGACAGCAGCGGTGCCCACCACTTCACCCGGGCCCGCAGTCATCTGAGAGCGTTGGCCGACGCACCGTCGACGCCGCGCGACTGGCGGCCCTGCATCCTCGCCTTCGTCCCTCGCGATCCCGACAATCGACAACGCATGCTCACCGTGGCCTCCTGGCTCGAAGGCGATTCCGGCTACCTGACCGCCATACGGCTGCTCGACGGAGCCGGTCCAAAGCATCGTCGACAGTCCCGTGAGGTCCAGACAGACCTTGCGGGCGAACTCTCGGTGATTGCGCCGGGTGCCTTTGCGCGCGTGCTGGCCGTCGACGACGCCCAAGCTGCCGTCCAGACGTTGCTCCAGGCCCATGGCATTGGACGTGTCCGCCCAAACCTCACGGTCTTCGGCGTGCGCGATCTGCGCGGTTCCGAGATCGATCGCGTGGCCTACGGCTCGATGCTGCAGACGTGCGTTCGGTTCGGTACGAACGTCGCGGTCGTGAATGTGCGTTCCGACGCCTGGAAACGGTTTGCGTCGACCGATCCGAAGAAGCGGTCGATCGCGCTGTGGTGGTCCAACGAGCAGACCGGCCAGCTCACGACCCTCCTGGGTTGGCTGTGTACCCGCCACCCGGACTGGTCTCACTCGACGATCGTCGTCTACGTGCCCCACGACGACGACACCGATCCGGGCCGAGTCGACGCGCTCCTCGCCGCCGCTCGCATCACAGCCAAGGTCGTGCCTGTCGATCCGACCCCCGCTGCGTTCACCGCGGCAATGTCGAGCGCCACGATGGCCCTCGCACCGTTGCGCATCCGTCGGGGGGCGGCTCTGGGACCGTTCGGGACACCCCTCGGCATGTTGGTCGAGAGCTTGCCGCTCGCGGTCATGACCCTCGTCTCCGAGGAGGTCGACCTCGATGCAGAGCCGGATGAATCCGACCAGGCCGAGTTGGCTCGGCTCACCGATCAAGTGGCGACCACGTCGCGCTGGGTTGCCGACCTCGACCGCGAGGCCGCCCGACTGCTCGTCGCCGCCGAGGAACAGCGACTCGAGTCCGACGACCCCGACGATCCTGCGGTGCAGGCGGCCGATGCCGCTGCCGCTGCCGCCTATCGAACCTACGTCGATGCCCGCGTGCGCCTCGAGGCCCTCCAGGCCGACGTCGACTCGTTCGGTCCGACCTCGCCCGACAGCGATCCCGATCCCGATGTCTGGCTTCGCTCGACGAGCGCCGGCTGAACTGCGGACTGGAACCGCAGTTTCGCCGCAGAGCATCATCGGGTGATGGGTGACGACGAGTCCTTGGGTCGCCGGCCGCTGTTTCGTGGTGCGCCGATGCACGACTACTTCCCGATCATGATGAAGGCGCAGCCGTCGAAGCGCATGGATGCTTCGCCGGAGCCGTACACCTTCCCAACCGGGGAGTTGTTCGAGCTACCCGAGACGATGTGGTTCGACGGTGCCGAACGATCCGTCGAAGACTGCCTCGTCCGGACCGACACGGTTGCCCTGCTGGTCTTGCAACGCGGCGAGATCCGCCACGAGGAGTACCGCCTCACCGGCGGCGCAGACGTCCACTGGATCTCCTGGTCGGTCGCCAAGAGTTTCATCTCGACCCTGATCGGTATCGCGGTCGAAGAGGGACACATCCGACACATCAGCGACGCAATCAGCGACTACCACCCCAAACTCGTCGGTTCCGCCTACGAAGCTGTCTCGATCGAAGACGTCCTCCAGATGTCGTCCGGTGCTCGGTGGAACGAGGATTACGCCGACCCCGACTCCGACATCCACCGCTTCGGCGCTGCCATGACCGGTCAGCTCACGCTCGACGAGTTCGTGCACGGCACGGAGACGGAGTACCCACCGGGCGCACTCTGTCGTTACAACTCCGCCGACACCCAGGCCCTCGGCATGATGCTCGCCGGAGCGGTCGGCCGCTCGGTCGCCGAGTACATGAAGGACAAGCTCGTCGACCCGTTGGGGTTCACGGCTGAGGGCTACTGGATCACCGACACAGCGGGTGTCGAGATGACTGCCGGTGGACTGATGCTCACGCCACACGACTTCGCCAAGCTCGGAGAACTGTTCCGGCGCAACGGTGACTGGATGGGCGAACAAGTCGTGCCTGCCGACTGGGTGGCGGCTGCGACTCGCGCCGACAAGCCACATACCCAGCCCGGCAAGCCCGTCATCGCAGGTGGGACCCTTCCCACCGGTTACGGCTACCAGTGGTGGCTGCCACCCGGTGACCGCGGCGCCTACCAGGCGATTGGCATCTACAACCAATACATCCACGTCGATCCCTTGACGGAATCGGTGATCGTGAAGCTGTCCGCCAATCGCACCTACGGAACGGCGACCACCGAGGAGGCCGACATGGAGGGCGCAAACGACGCGCTCTTCGCCACCATCGTGGCTGCGCTCGAGTAGGCGTCGACGCGCCTACCCTCGTGCCGTCGACGCTGCAGGTCAGACGCTCAGGAGGTCGCGGGCACCCGTGTCCGACGACGGGTGCCGCAGTTTCGACATGGCTCGAGCTTCGATCTGCCGAATGCGCTCGCGAGTCAGATTGAAATGTTCCCCAACCTCTTCGAGCGTGCGTGGCTCGCCGCGATCGAGACCGAACCGGAGTTTGAGAATCTCGCGTTCTCGCTCGTCGAGCGGCCCGAGCAACCGGGCGATCTCCTCGGGAAGCAGTGCCGTGGCTGCGACCTCGAACGGCGAGTCGGCACCACGGTCTTCGACGACGTCACCGAGTTCGGCATCACCGTCCTCCCGGAGTGGTTCGGACAGTGACAGCGGCTCCGCTGCGAAGCGCAGCGCCTCGGTGACCTTGTCCTCGGGCATCTCGACTTCGATCGCCAACTCCGAGAGCGTGGCCGGACGTCCGTACTTCAGTTCGAGACGAGCACGCGCCTTCTGCAGGCGAGCGAGCGTGTCACCGGCGTGCACCGGGAGGCGGATGGTCCGGCCGGTATTGGCAATACCCCGGGTGATCGCCTGACGAATCCACCACGTGGCGTAGGTCGAAAACTTGAATCCCTTGCGCCAGTCGAACTTCTCGACTGCGTGCATGAGGCCGAGGTTGCCCTCTTGAATGAGGTCGAGCAACGGCAGTCCCGACGCCTGGTACTTCTTTGCGATGGAGACGACCAGTCGCAGGTTGGACTGTACGAACGTTCGCTCAGCCTGCTCGCCCTTTTGTATGGCCCGCCGGAGTTCACGCTTCTTGGCCGGAGTGAGTTCGGTTTCGACGGACTCGAACTCGGTTCGAGCCTCGGCACCGGCCTCGATTGCCTGCGCGAGTCGAACTTCGTCTTCCTTGGTGAGCAGCGGGTACTGACCGATATCGGTCAGATACAGCCGAACAAGGTCTTCTTCGTCCCGCTCGACTCGCTCCTTCGCCACCGAAGACCCTCCTTCGATCAGTTCGTTCGTGGAACTGTATCCATCGCGCGGTTGCTACCCACCGCGCGATCTCGCCGGACAGGAATCGGTCCACCGAAAAGTTGGTGCGAGAAGAAACTCAACCGCGGTACCGGTTGACAATCGGGATTCGCCGATCACGACCAAAGGCCTTATGGGTGACGCGGGTTCCGAGTGGTGTCTGCCGCCGCTTGAACTCAGCGACATCGACTAATCGGCACACCCGACGGACCATCTCGGGGTCGGCACCGTCGATCTCCAGTGCGATGATCTCTGCCACGGTTTTGTCGCCCTCGACGTACGCCCGCAGTACCGGATCGAGAATGTCGTAGGGCGGCAGCGACTGATCGTCTCGCTGACCGGGCCGGAGTTCGGCCGACGGTGCCTTGGTGAGCACATGGCGCGGGATGAGATCTCGACCCTCCTGCTCGTTGCGCCAGTGACACAGCTCGTAGACGGTGAGCTTCCAGACATCGCGAATCACGGCGAACGCGCCGGCGGTGTCGCCATAGAGCGTGGAGTAGCCGACCGCCGCCTCGGACTTGTTCCCGGTGGTCAGCACGAGCCAGTCATGCTCGTTGGCCATCGCCATGAGAACCATGCCACGGATTCGCGACTGCAGGTTCTGATCGGTGAGGTCGCCCACCTCGATCTTTTCGTCGCTCACGACCGGCACGAGCATGTCGGTGAATGCGGCATGAGCGGGTTCGATGGGAACGATGGACGTTTCGATGCCAAGGTTGGCCGCCAGTTGTTCGGCATCGGTGACCGAGTGATCACTCGAGTACCGGGAAGGCATGAGGATTCCGTGGACGTTGTCGGCGCCGAGGGCGTCGACCGCAATCGCGGCAACGATCGACGAGTCGACACCACCCGACAGCGCGATTGCGACCTTCGAGAATCCCGACTTCGTCACATAATCACGGGTGCCGACCACGAGGGTCTCCCACGTTTCGGCGAGCTCGCCGAGCGGCTCGACCAGAGGCGGCAGGATCGGTGCCCGTTCGATCGTCACCGGTGGAGTGACCTGAATGCACGGATACGAGCGCCCGCCTCCAGAGCTCGTGTTTCCGACATCGGGCGCCGGAGCGACGGTGACGTCGAAGATGTCGAGCGACTCGCGAAACGACCTGCACCGAGCGATCACGACCGGGCCCTCATTCGACGGACTCATCACGAACGAACCGCCGTCGAACACGAGTTCGTCCTGTCCGCCAACGAGATTGGCGTAGACGACCGGCACACCGGCCTCCTCGACTCGACGGCCGATGACCGCCTCACGGAGCTGTTGCTTCCCGGTCGCAAAGGGAGAGCCGTTGACATTGATCACGAGACGGGCACCGCCGTGGGCGAGCTGCGCCACCGGCCCTCCCGCAATCCACGAGTCTTCACAGATCGTGACGCCGAGCGAAATGCCGGCTATCTCGAAGAGGTGCAGCGGCTCCTGACCGGCTCGGAAGTGGCGAACCTCGTCGAACACGTCGTAGTTAGGCAGATGTCGCTTGTGATACGTGCCGCAGATCTTTCCGCCGGCACACACAGCAACCGCGTTCCACACATCTCCGCTGCTCGGATCGCCCCCATCGGCAAATCCGATGACTGCTGCAGTGCGCCCGCTGCCGGCGGCGAACTTTTCGAGCGCGGCTCGCACATCGGCGAGAAAACCGGGCTTGAAGACGAGGTCTTCGGGCGGGTAGCCGGTGATCATCATCTCGGGGAGAACGACGACATCAGCGCCCCCATCGGTCGCCGTGCCGAGCGCGTCGAGTGCCAGTGCGACGTTGCCGTCGAGGTCACCGACCGTCGGGTTCAGCTGTGCGATGGCGAGGCGAAGCGTGTCGGCCACCGCCACAGTCTACGGAGCGGTGCCGACAACGCGAAGAAGCGGCGCCCGAAGGCACCGCTTCTTCGCGTGCGTCGGGCTGACGGGGGGAATCAGGCCAACGCGGCGCAGATGGTGTTGGTGAGCAGGGTGCTCACCACATACGGGTCGGCGTTGGCATTGGGACGGCGGTCCTCGATGTAGCCCTTCCCGTCCTTCGCAACCTGCCACGGGATCCGGATTGAGGCACCGCGGTCCGAAACGCCGTAGCTGAACTGGTCGTAGCGCTGGGTCTCGTGGGCGCCGGTGAGCCGATCCTCGATACCGACGCCGTAGCCGGCCAGGTGCTCTTCGGGCTTGCCGGGGGCGCCCATCGCTTCGCAGGCAGCCTCGATTGCGTCGTAGCTCTCGCGCATGGCGGCAGTCGAGAAGTTGGTGTGCATACCAGCCCCGTTCCAGTCGCCCTTCATCGGCTTCGCCTCGATGCTGACCTCGACGTTGTACTTTTCGGCGAGACGGAACAGCAGGTAGCGGGCAACCCACAGATGGTCGCCGACCTCAACGGTGTCGGCTGGGCCGATCTGGAACTCCCACTGACCCGGCATCACCTCGGCGTTGGTACCGGAGATCTTGAGGCCGGCTGCGATGCAGGCGCTGGTGTGCTCTTCGATGAGGTCACGACCGTGGATCTTCAGTGCACCGACGCCGCAGTAGTACGGGCCCTGTGGCGCCGGGAACCCGTTGTTCGGGAAGCCGGCGGGCCAGCCGGTTGCAGGGTTGATGAGCGTGTACTCCTGCTCGAGGCCGAACCACGGCTGCTGATCGCCGAACTGCTCCATCGCAGCGCGAGCCGCCGCACGGGTGTTGGTCGGGTGCGGGGACAGATCGCCGGTGAGCAGTGTCTCGCACAGCACCAGGATGTTGTCGCCACCGCGAATCGGGTCGGGACATTCGAAGACCGGCTGCAAGACGACATCGGAGTTGTCACCGGTCGCCTGATTGGTGCTGGAACCGTCGTAGCCCCAGATGCCAGGCGTATCGCCGTCAGCCAGGATCTTGGTCTTGGAACGGATTTCACGAGTCGGCTCCGACCCGTCGATCCAGAGATATTCAGCCCTGTAGGCCATGGTGCATTCCTCTTGCGGTGGTTGTGGGCGCCCGATCGGCGCACATGACGTCGAGCGGCGAACAGCCGCCTCGGCGAGCAGGTTCGCAGCCGTCGTTTTCAACGCTGTTGCTCGATTGTGAACGGAGTGTGAACGAGCCCCCGCAGGCCTTCCGCGGTGCGTCCGCGCCCGCCACGCTGTGAAATGGCTCGTCGTTCCGGCAAGCTGAACCTCACCAGTGGGAGTCGTCATGTCGAGAGAACAGGAATACGTCCTTCGCACGGTCGAAGAGCGCGGCGTGCGCCTCATCCGGCTGTGGTTCACCGACGTCCTCGGCCAGCTCAAGTCGGTTGCCATTTCACCGGCCGAGCTCGATGCCGTGTTCGACGAAGGTGTGCAGTTCGATGGCACAGCCATCGACGGGTTCAGCCGGGTGCACGAGTCCGACGTTCTCGCCCGACCCGACGCGACCACGTTCGAGTTGTTGCCGTGGGCCAAGGCCGACGAACCGTCCGGGCGAATGTTTTGCAACATCGAGAATCTCGACGGCACGGCGTTCGAAGGCGATCCACGCCAGATCCTGCAGCGGAATCTGCAACTGGCGCGGGGCCACGGGTACACGTTCTTTGCCGCTCCCGAAGCAGAGTTCTTCTATTTCGAGTCGGGCGATCCGGCAAGTGGTCGTCCCACGCCGCTCGATCGAGCCAGCTATTTCGATCTCACCACCTCTGACGTGTCGAGCGATCTGCGCAAGACGACGATCCACATGCTCGAGGCGATGGGGATCCCCGTCGAGTACTCGTTCCACGAAGACTCGCCGAGCCAGCACGAAATCGATCTTCGGTACACCGAAGCACTCGACATGGCCGACAACATCATGACGCTGCGTCTCGTCGTGAAGAAGATCGCCATGGATCGCGGTTGCTACGCCACGTTCATGCCCAAGCCGCTCAACGGCGTGCAGGGCTCAGGAATGCACACCCACCTATCGCTGTTCGAGGGCGAGCAGAACGTGTTCCACGACCCCGACGATGAGTATGGCCTGTCGGCTACCGGGCGGCAGTTCACCGCTGGCGTGTTGCATCACGCGCGGGAGATCACTGCGGTCACCAATCAGTTGGTCAACAGCTACAAGCGTTTCGCCGAGAAGTCGGAGGCGCCACCGTTCGTGGCCTGGGCCAGAAACAATCGATCAGCGCTCGTACGGGTCCCGGTTCGCAAAGCCGGCAAGCCCGAATCGGCCCGCATCGAGTACCGGGGCCTCGACGGCGCAACGAACCCCTATCTCGCCTTCTCGTTGATACTCGCCGCTGGGCTTCGGGGCATCACCGAGCGCTACGACCTCCCCACCGAAATCAATGTCAACCTGTTCGAAATGAACGACCATCAACGCCGCGAGATCGGTATCGAACCGCTCCCCCGGTCCCTCGACGAGGCGCTCGACATCATGGAAGAGTCGAAGCTTGCTCGCGACACCCTGGGGGAACACGTCTTCGAGTGGTTCCTGCGCAACAAGCGGACCGAGTGGGCCGAGTTTCAGGCTCAGGTGACCCCGTTCGAACTCGACCGGTACCTCTCCACCTGGTAGGTCGCACCGAAATGGACCCACTGCTCGTCTTTCCGTCCCCGGCACCGCCGGAACTGGCCCAAGCGCTCGATCTCGGTGGCTGGGCGTGGAAGGCCGCGGCTGACCTCGACCAGGCCCGAAGCGAACAACCCCCCGACGGCTGGGTCGGCGCGCTGATCGTGGCCGGGAACGAACCCGACGATGCCTTCCGGCTCTGTCGGTCGATCCGCAGCGGTGACGTCCACGTGGGCTCGGTGCTATTGCTGATCGGTGGTGGCCGACTCGCGTCTCTCGACTTTCGCGAGGACCTTTTCGACGACTTCTGTCTGTACCCGTTCCACCCCGTCGAACTCGAGGCGCGCCTCAAGCACCTGTTCCGCCGCACCGGTCAAGCCGAACGCGCCGAGATCATCGAGTACGGCCCCCTCGGCATGAACCTCGAGACCTACCAGGCCGCGATCGAGGGGAAGCCGCTCGACCTCACCTACATGGAGTACGAGCTCTTGCGGTTCCTGGCCCAGCATCCCGGCAAAGTGTTCACCCGGGAGACACTGCTGAGCCGCGTCTGGGGCTACGACTACTACGGCGGTGCTCGCACCGTCGACGTCCATGTGCGCCGTCTTCGCTCGAAGCTGGGTGAGGAACACGCGAATCTGATCCAGACCGTTCGGTCGGTCGGCTACAGCTTCGGCACGAGTCGCTGGGTCTGAGACCGGCTGGCACTCAGTCGTCGTAGGGGTTCGACTCCGACAGCGCGAGGTACTCGTTGGGCTCGCCATCGTCGGTCGTGTTCTCCCGGTCACTGTTGCGCCCGATCAGTGAACCGAGGAAGCCGGCCAGGGGCAGCATGCTCATGAGCACGCCCACGGGCATGACCACGAGCAAGACCACGATGAAGATGATGGTTCCGACGTCCATGGCGATAGTTAACCCGATATCGGGTCAGACCGTCGCAATCGCTTCGATCTCGACCTGGGCACCGAGCGGCAGCTTGGCAACCGCCACGGCGGATCGAGCCGGGCGATGGTCGCCGAACTCCTCCATGTAGATCTCGTTCATCGTGGCGTAGTCATCCATGTCGACCAAGAACACTGTGGTCTTCACGACGTCGGCGAGTGATGCGTTGGCCGACGAGAGCACACTGCGGAGGTTGACGAACACCTGCCGAAGTTCGGCTTCGAGGCCACCTTCGACGATTGCGCCGTCGGCAATACCGACCTGGCCGGCGGTGAAGAGAAGATCGCCGCCTCGGACGATCGGGGTGTAGGGACCGACAGGCTTGCTCATAGTCTGTCAGCCTACGTTGTTTGCGTCGGCCACGACGAAGGCAGCGCTGCGTGCAGCCAGGCTGCCGCGGCAACAGCAGCCATGACGGCGTCGCTTGCATTGACCGGTTCGCCATCGCTCGACTCCAACGTCACGTCGATGGTGGGGGTGTCGACCGCGCGCAGAATGCCGAACGAACGAATGGTGAGGTCGTGGATCGAACCATCGTCGGGATCGACGGCAAGGTGCTCGCTGCGAACCAGCCCGAGTCCCATGTGTGCTGCACCGGTGCAATACGACCGCAGGACGGTCGCCTCCACTTCGTCGGCAACCGCGCCGGCCCGGACCCTGACTTCGACACTGCCGTCGTCGGCGATGGCAGCCGTTGCGGACCCACCTCCAGGTGAATCGATCCAACCGACCTCACCGCGAATTGCTGCGGCCAGCACCGATGCTTCCAACCACCCCGCGCCGCGCACCACCCCATCGGTCGCCGGGCCGGGGATGTCGACCTCCTCGACAGTGACCTCGGGAAGCACCCGCACGATCGCATCGACGATGCCGGCGGTTCGGGCAACGCGTATCACACCCGTGCCGTCCAACCTGAGTCCCGCTGCGAGCGGGGGACGCTTGGCGCCAAGCCGGACCACATCTTCTCGGGCGTAGAGCACGCGAACCGGTCGATCGTGCTCATCGGCCAACCGGCGCGCCGCAGCGACCACCTCGGTGTTGGCCTTTCCCCCGAACGCGCCCCCGTTGGCCAGCGCTGACGCCGGGGGACCACCCGGAGCACACCACGAGGCATCGGTCTCGAGATACCCCGGCTCGACCCAGGATGTTTGCAGCGTGATGTCCCAATCCCCCACCGGAAGGTCGATGGGCGGGCGGAAGGTTGCGGTGGTGCGCCGACCCTGCACCTTGCCGGCGGCGCGCACGGCATCGGTGCGGGATGCGGCAACGATCCACTCCCCGGCCAGGTTCGGGTGCGGCACGGCGACCAGCGCATCCGCAGGAGCCGTGTCGTCGGCGAATCCACCCTCGCCGAGCGCGACGTTCGAGCCGACACCTTGGGCTGCGCCGCCCTCGATCTCGGCTCGTCGGATGGCGGCGTCCGTCACCGAGACCGACGGCGCAGCCGGAAATGCCACCCACGCATCGACGATCGGCTGCCAGCCGGTGCACCGACAGAGGTGCGCGAGAAGCGCGTCTTCGGCTGTGCTGCGGTCGTCATGCTGCCCACCCTTCGCTCGCAAGCTCTCGAACCGGCACACGATGCCCGGTGTGCAGAACCCGCACTGACTCCCACCGGTCGACGTGAACGCCTCACCCCACGCGGTACGGGTTCGGTGGTCGAGCCCCTCCACCGTGGTGATCGCGCGACCGCTGACCCGACGAACCGGCGTGACACACGACACTCGCGCCTGGCCGTCGACGAGCACCGTGCAGCAACCACACTGACCCTGCGGTGAGCAGCCGTCTTTGACCGAGGTGATGCCACACTCCCCACGAAGAACGTCGAGCAGCGTCGACGTCTCGTCGGCGACCGTCCGAGCCTCACCGTTGACGATGATCTCCATCAGTCGCAGGTTACGGTCAGCAGCAATGGCTCAGTTCGACCGGCGTACCTTCTTGCTCGGCACCTCCACCCTGGCCCTCACCGCTGCATGCGGCGGCAACGACGACGTTTCGGTGTTCGGCGAGGGCGGGACCGGCGAGATCGCGTTCTTGATCCCGGTCTTCGCGACCGGGGCCCGACAGGACCCGACGGTCGTTGCCAACACGCCACAACGGCTGCCGTTCATCGTCGCCGACGAGATCGACAACCTGCGCGAGCAGGCCCCTGCGACCCTCGACATCCGGATCGAACGGGCCGGTGAGCTCGTCATCGATGCACAGGTCGATCGGCGGGCCGACGGCATCATCACGCCCTACTTTGCGCTGACGGTCGAATTCGGCGAGCCGGGCGAGTACTCGGCGTCGCTCCCTGGTCACCCCAAGGTCGCCGCCGTTCCCTTCACTGTCGTCGATGCCGACCAGGTGGCACTTCCACAGGTGGGCGACACCATTGCACCGACCGCCACACCCACCAACGACGACGACCGGGGTGTGAGTCCGATCTGTACCCGGGCGATCCCGTGCCCGTTCCACGACCGTTCCCATGCCGACGTCGCCACCAACGGTCGGCCAACAGTCCTTCTGATTGCGACACCGGGCTTTTGTCAGACCGACATCTGCGGACCGGTCGTCGATCTTTTGATCGATGCAGCAGCCGACCGCGACGATGTCGATGTCATCCACGCCGAGGTGTACGTCGACCCGTCCGACTTCGCATCAGGCAGCTTCCCCGAGCTGACCTCGATCGTGCAGGCCACCAATCTGCCGTTCGAACCGGTCCTGTTCGTCCTCGACGGCGATGGTGTCGTGCTGGCACGCGTCGACACGACATTCGATCGCTCCGAACTGGCCGAGGCACTCGCGCTGGCATGATCCGGGACGCGAAACGATGCCGACCGAAGGCCGGCATCGTCGAGTTGGCCGGAGCGGGTGACCGTCAGCTGAAGGACTGACCGCAACCGCAGGTGCGCTGCGCATTCGGGTTGTCGATCGAGAACCCGGCGTCCTGCAGACCGTCCTTGTAGTCGAGCGTGGCGCCCTCGAGGAGTTGGGCCGACTGCGGGTCGACGACCACGTCGACTCCCGAGAAATCTTTGGTGATGTCGTCGGCGGCCCTGTCGGTGTCGAAGTACATCTCGTACGAGAAGCCCGAGCATCCACCGGGGCGAACTGCGACGCGCAGTGCCAGGCCTTCCTCACCTTCAGCGGTGATGAGTTCACTGACCTTCGACGCTGCGTTGTCGGTGAGCGTGATCATGTCGGGGCCTCCAGAGATGGGCGTCAACCGGAACGAACCCAAGTGTACCGGTCGATATTCCTTCGGCGGTAGCCGGCCAGTTCTTTGGCCACGGTGGGACCTATCCTGAGAGCGTGACCACCGCGCCCCCCACCGCAGATCATGTCATGGGTCTGATGAGCGGCGTGATCGATCCCGAGCTCGGCTCCGACATCGTCGAACTCGGGATGGCCAAGAGCGCAGACGTCTCCGACGACGGCGTCATCACCCTCGAGATCGCACTGACGACGTCGGGATGCCCTCTTCGGGCCCAGATCCAAAAAGACATCCGAAGTCGACTCACCAACCTGCCCGGCGTCACCCGGGTGAAGATCAATTGGGGGGAACTCTCCCAGGACGAGCGCGCCGAAGCGATGGCGAAAGCTCGTTTCAACGTCAGCCAGAACGCCCCCGACACCTCGATTCCGTCGACCACCAAGGTCATCATGATCGCCTCGGGCAAGGGTGGGGTCGGCAAGTCGTCGATCACCACCAACCTCGCAGCCGCACTCGCCGAGAACGGTCATGCGGTCGGCGTCATGGACGCCGACATCTGGGGTTTCTCCGTGCCCCGCATGCTGGGAGTCGACGGTGAGCTGCTCAGCAAGGGCGGCAAGATCCAGCCCCTGGTGCGCACCATCGGTACGGGCCGTCTCGAGGTCGTCTCGATGGGGTTCTTGGTCGCCCAGGAAGACACCGCCCTGATGTGGCGGGGCTTGATGCTCAACCGCGCCGTGCAGCACTTCTGTCAAGACGTCGACTGGCCCGCTGACCTCGACTATCTCCTGATCGACATGCCACCCGGGACCGGCGATGTCCAGATGGGGCTGGCCAAGATGTTGCCGAGAGCCGAGATGATCATCGTCACCACGCCTGCGCTCAACGCCCAGAAGGTCGCAGCCCGCGTGGCCGACATGGGACGCAAGAACTATCTCCGTATCGTCGGAGTGATCGAGAACATGTCGGAGTTCGTCGCTCCCGATGGCAGCCGCCATCCGATCTTCGGCGCCGGCGGTGGTGCACAACTCGCGGCCGATGTCGGTGCGCCGATGCTCGGCAGCGTGCCGATCGAGTCGGCGGTGAGCGAGGGGGGTGACAGGGGCGAACCCGCTGCACTCGGTGACGGTCCAGCTGCTGAGTCCCTCCGCGCGATCGCAACCCTCATCGCCGAGGAATACGTGCCGCCTGTGGAGATGGCGGGTTGTAGCGCCCGCATGCTCGACGCCGCCATGGCAGCCCTCGACGCGCTCGACGATCACGACGTCGACACAGCCGCCTCCTGATCGCCACATTGGCCGGCACGGCCGGCCGCACTGCGCAGTGAGAGCCCGTCAGTCGGTGGCGCCGGATCCCGGCTGATCGTCGTCTCGGGCGTCGTAGGTCGCCTCACCGATATCGATCACCTGACCGCTACGGAACCCACCACCGGGGTTGAACCCGGGGCCGAAGCCGAACGATCCCGTTGCAGCTCCCCCCGTCGTTGTCGTCCGAATCCGATTGCCGTAGCGCGCCATCGACCAGGACCGCGCAACCACACGAGTCGGTGGGAACAGCAGGAGCAGGCTCACGGCGTCGGTGATGAAGCCAGGAGTGAGCATCAGGGCACCACCAACAGCGATGAGAACACCGTCGACGAGTTCTTTGCTGGGAAGCGACCCCTCGGCCAGGCGCTGTTCGACACGACGAATGGTTCCGAGGCCCTGCTGCTTCACCATCCATGCCCCGACGACGGAAACGACGATGACGAGAGAGATGGCGTTCAGCCACCCGATTCCGCCTGCAACCTGGGTCAGCACCCAGATCTCGAGGATCGGGACAACGATGAACGAAACCGCCAAGATGCGAAACATGCGCCACTCAGCGTACGACGAATCGCGAACGGCGAGATGGGCGACGCGACTTCTAAGCTGCCGACGTGCCTACCCCCGGTCCAGCCGACCGTCCACCCTCCGTCGACACGCTTGCCCGGTCGATCGCCGACGTCGGCCTGCCGCACCCGATGCTGGTCGATGCGGCCCGGACTGCCATCGCGAACAGAGATCCCGAGTCGGCCCGTGCCCTCGCAATCGCTGCACGTCGTCGAATGTTGCGACCCGTGATCAACGCAACCGGCACGATCCTGCACACCAACCTCGGCCGGGCACCACTGGCCGTCCACCAGGACGAGCGCTACACCAACCTCGAACTCGACCTGACCAACGGTGAGCGCGGGAGCCGAATGGCCACGGCCGGTGATCTCATCGCCAAGGCATGTGGCGCCGAGAAGGCGATCATCGTGAACAACTGCGCAGCTGCCGTTCTCCTCGTGCTCAGCGGCCTGGCCGACGGACGCGACGTCGTGGTCAGCCGCAGCGAACTGGTCGAGATCGGGGGTGGCTTTCGGATCCCCGATGTCATGGCCCGCAGCGGAGCCAACCTGATCGAAGTCGGCACGACCAACCGGACCCGAGTGGCCGACTTCGCCGGAGCCGTGGAGGACCCCGCAACCGATGTCGGCGTGGTGTTGCACGTCCACCAGTCGAACTACAAGATCGTCGGTTTCACCGAGGCCCCGACCATTGCCGAACTCGCCGGGCTCGATGCGCCGCTCGTGGCCGACATCGGTTCCGGACTTCTCGACAGCCGTTGCCCCTGGCTGAAGGGAGGACCACCGGGTTGGCTCGCCGAGGAACCCGCCGCCCGCCAGACACTCGCCGCCGGGGCCGGTCTCGTTGCCTTTTCCGGTGACAAACTCTTCGGCGGACCGCAGGCCGGCATCATCGCCGGCGATGCCGAACTGGTCGACCGCTGCGCCAACCATCCCCTGGCACGAGCCCTCCGACCCGGAGATCTCGTCCTTGGTGCACTCCAGGACACCGCTCTCGCCTACCTGCGCGAAGACGGTGATGCCATCCCGTTCTGGCGAATGGCCACCCTCACTGTCGCCGAACTGCGCGTTCGTGCGAACGCCTTCGAGGCCGCAGGTGTCGGTGACATCGCCGACGTAACGTCGACCCCGGGTGGTGGCACCCTTCCCGGCGTGGAGATCGACTCGATCGGCATCGCTCGGGTCGGCGACCATCGCGACGCGCTGCGCAATCGTTCCCGGCCGGTGATCGCCCGAGTCGACGACGACACGACGTACATCGACCTGCGCACCGTGCACCCCGACGATGACGGCAACGTCATCGAGGCGTTGCGTTCGCTCGACTGATGCATGTCGTCGCCACCGCCGGACATGTCGACCACGGCAAGTCGACCCTCGTCACCGCCCTCACCGGGACAGACCCCGACCGACTCGAGGAGGAAAAGACACGAGGCCTCACGATCGATCTCGGGTTCGCCGGTGCAACGCTGCCGTCGGGTCGTGGCATCTCGTTCATCGACGTACCGGGCCACGTTCGATTCCTCAAAAACATGCTCGCAGGCGTCGGCGGAGTCGATGCGTGCCTGTTCGTCGTTGCGGCCACCGAGGGTTGGAAGCCGCAGTCCGAGGAGCACCTTCGGATCCTGAGTCTGCTCGGGATCCAGCGCGGCGTGATCGCACTCACCAAGATCGGTCAGGCCGATGATGATCTCGTCGAACTGGCCGAGATGGAGATCGCAGAGCGGACCGAGGGCACCTTTCTGGCCGATGCCGAGGTCGTGCCAGTCGACGCGGTCGATGGCGTGGGTCTGCGCAGCCTGACGGAGGCGATCGACCGGTTGCTCGACGTCACGCCGACCGCAGCCGACCGCAAACAGCCTCGACTCTGGGTCGACCGGGTGTTCGCCGCCAAAGGGGCGGGAACCGTGGTGACCGGGACACTCGCCGGCGGCATGCTCCGGGTCGACGACGAACTGATCGTGCTCCCTCACGGCCATGCGGTCCGAATTCGTGCGCTGCAGAGCCACTACGCCGATCGCACGAAGGTCGGTCCTGGAAATCGTGTTGCCGCAAACCTGTCAGGGGTTTCGTACGATCTCCTCTCGAGGGGTGACGTGCTCGTGCGGCGCAGCGACTGGCACGTGACCCGACGGGTCGATGCCTCACTCCACGTGCTCGACTCGCTCGACCGACCGGTCACCAGACGCGGAGCCCACCTCGCCTACATCGGCTCGGGGGAACATCCTGTGCGGGTCCGCGTGCTCGGTCCCGATGCGATCGACCCGGGAGCCACGGGCGCTATTCGACTTCATCTCCCGATCGACTTGCCGCTCGTGCCCGGCGACCGCTTCATCCTTCGCGAGTCCGGGCAGGGTGTGACGCTGGGTGGTGGCGAGATCCTCGACGTTGATCCCCTGGTCGCGGCGGCGAGAGCCACACCCGACCGGGATGTCGACCGCGTGGTCCGAGAGCGCGGCAAAGTGGAGGTCGAGCATCTCCGCCGCCTCACCGGCGAGCACCTCGAGCCGACGGTCGGGAAGTGGGTGGTGGACCCTGACCTCCTTGCGGTCGAAACGGATCGGCTCCGAACCGAGGTCGCCGATGCAGGCCCACTCGGACTCGACCTCGCTCGGGTCGACGACTTCGGACGAGCAGTGCTGGAAACGCTCACCGATCTGGTGATCGACGGGGGCCATGTTCGTTCAGTAGCCACGGGTGACGCGCTTGCCGAAAGCGATCTCGTCGCCCGCTTCGCAGCTGATCCCTTCAATCCACCCGACCCTGTACCACGTGAGGCGGCAGAGATCCGCGAACTCGTCCGACGCGGCGACTTGATTTCGCAGTCCGGCGTCGTCTTCGCTGCCTCCGCGGTCGACGAGGCCGCACGGGTCGTCGCTCGACTGCTTGCCGATCAGCCCGACGGCATCACGGTGGCCGAGGCTCGAGATGCGTGGGGCACGACCCGCAAGTTCGCCATTCCCCTGATCACCCGACTCGACGAGACAGGGGTGACCCGCCGTCGCGACGACCTTCGCATCGCTGGACCACGGCTCCCCGAGATCTGACGAAACGCTGGACAGAACCGTTCAGACAGAACCGTTCAGACAGTGCTGTTCAGACAGTGCTGAGGCTGCGGCGCTCGGCTTCGGAGAGCCCACCCCAGATCCCGTGCTGCTCACGGATCTGCAAGGCGTAGTCGAGGCATTCCGACTGGACAGGGCACGTCTTGCAGATGGCCTTCGCGGAGGCTTCACGAAAGCGCTTTTCGTCACGCCGTTCGGGTGCAGGCGGAGGGAAGAACACCGAGGCTTGCGGGCCCCGACAGGCTGCCCGAAACTGCCACTCCACCTGGTTGGTGCTGCTCGCCATGGAAACTCCCGAGTACTGGGCAACTACATAGCAGACGCCGTACTCGGACCACAAACGAACCCGGTAGCGGTTGGGTCGTCGCACTCCCGGTGGCAGCACCGGCATGAACGACACGAAGATGGCGCTCTGTTCAGCTCTCTGGCGCGGGCTCGTTCTCGTCGATGCGGTTGCGGTGTTCGCGATAATCGCGGGCGCCGCCCTCCTCGGGCTCGATCTCGAGGTACAACCCCTCGATGGCCACGACCCGAACAGGGTCACCAGCGGCGATGGGGGTCGTGCGGTTGACCCTGGCCCTCCACGGAGCGCCGTCGACCAACACGACGCCTTCCTTCTTGATGTCCTCAGCCGCTTCGCCCATCGACCCGACCATCCATTCGCGGCCGATGGTCGGGGTCCCGAATCGGGTGCGAATCATGGCTGGCATGCCAGAGATCATCGAAAGCGACATCCCGACGATGCCGGCGAGCAGGGTGATGATCGAAATCCCCAAGCCATCGAAGAGAAACAGCGAACCGATGATCAGGCAGATCGTCGCGATCACCGACCACGCCTGGGAAACCCCCGTCTGGACGTCGACCGCATATCCGAGCATCGCAATCACCAGCAGCGCAACCGCCCACGGACGGGTCGGGAGCACGTCGAGGCCGTAGCAGCCCAGAATGAAGCAACCCGCCCCGAGCACACCGGCGATACCGACGCCTGCCGTGTAGAGCTCGAAGATCAGCAGACCGGCCCCGATGAGAAACAACAGGTAGGTCATGGGTGGGCTGGCGAAGGTGTGCATCCAGCCGTCGAAGAGCGGAAGCTTCCAGAAGCGGATACTGGAGACGGGCACTCGAACCGCTTCGTCACCGGAAGTGTCGACCTCCGACTCGAAACCAGGCAGGTCCAGCACGAAAAAGGCAATGGTCGGCGAGTCACGATCGGCGAGGTCGAACTCACGGACCGAGTTCTCGTCGACCGTGCGATCACGCAGCGTTTCGGCGACCGCCAGAAACTGCTCGGAGAGCAGTTTCTCGTCGATCACCAGTTCGCCGATGTTGCCGTAACTCGAGCCGACCGACACGGCGAGTTCATCGGTTGCTGCCAGCAGTTGGGCGACCTTGCCGTGGGCTGCTGCACCTGACGGGCCAACCCATGCATAGATCGGGAGTTCAGCATCGTGAATACGCCGGGCGAGCGCGTCGAGGCGTTCATCGCTGATCACGGCGTCGGTGCTGTTGACCTGAAGGACGAGGCCGGCGGAGCCGGCCCGTTCCGTCTCGTCGATGAGCCGCTCGAGGTAATCGGCGACGATGTCGTCGAGCAGACCCGACATCTGGAAGACGTCGAACACGCTCGGATCAAGGGAGTCCTGTGCCAACCCGATCGGGGCCGAGTGTGCCCGCGCCGGGTTCGTCAGCGACAACAGCCCGATCAGAACTGCCACAAAGGCGGCCGATAGGGTGATTCGACGTCGCCGCAACGGCGAACGGGCCCCCGAGCCGACTGACGGGCCCGAGGAGGCAGATGGATCCCGGTCGTTTCTTCGCATCGTCGCGAGTCCTGATCGTGGCGGGGAAAGGTGGAGTGGGCAAGACGGTGACCGCGGCGACAATCGCCTCGGCTGCGTCGAGGTCCGGGCGTTCCGTTCTCCTCGTGGAGGTCGCAGGTCGCTCGGCGTCGGCTCCGATCTTCGGAGTCGAACCTCAAGGCTACGAGCAAGTCACCGCAGTCGACGAGGCGGAGCACAGTGATCCGCCGAGCGGCCGGATCATGCTTCGGTCGATCACGCCCGATCAGGCGCTGGTGGAGTGGCTCACCACCCACGGTTTCAAGGGCATCGTGACCCGCATGGCGTCATCCGGCATCCTCGAGGTGGTCGCCACGGCCACGCCCGGAATCAAGGATCTGCTCGTACTCGGTCGCATCAAGGCACTCGAGAGCGAGGGAGCGTTCGACCTCATCGTCGTCGATGCGCCCGCTGCGGGTCATGCGCTCGGCTTTCTCCGTTCCCCCGCAGGCGTGCGGGACGCGGCCCGCACCGGGACGATCCATCGTCAAGCGGTCGAGGTGCTCGAGCTGATCTCTGATCCGGCTCGATGCCAGGTGGTCCTGGTCACGATCCCGGAGGAGACGCCGGTGAACGAACTCATCGAGACGTCGTTTGCGATCGAAGACGAGATGGGCGTGCGACTCGGGCCGGTCGTGGTGAACAGCGTGCTCCCCACCGTCGATGGGCTCGACGTCGATCTTTCATCGCTCGACGTCTCCGACACGGAACGGAATGCCTTACAGATGGCGGTCACTTTTCGAGTTGGGCGGTCTGCGCTGCAAGACGAACAACTCACTCGGCTCGGCTCCGAACTTCCCCTCGAGCAGCTCCGACTGCCGCAGTTGTTCAGCACCACCGTCGGTCCCGACGAGCTGTCGGTACTCACCGATGCGTTGCTTGCGGAGATCGAGGCGCTGCCGGAGGTCGACTCGTGAACGCTCCTTCCTGTGCCGAACTGCTTGCGCAACGGCAGGTCGTCATCGTCTGCGGGACCGGTGGCGTCGGCAAGACCACCACCTCGGCTGCCATCGCTCTTGCCGCGGCCGAGGCCGGCCGACGCGCTGTGGTCGTCACGATCGACCCGGCGAAGCGCTTGGCCGATGCGCTCGGGGTCAGCCGACTCGACAACACCCCGACGGTGATCGATGGACCGTGGCCAGGCTTGCTCGGTGCACTCATGCTCGACACCAAGTCGACGTTCGACGAGGTCGTTCGGCGAAATGCAACCGATGACGACCAGGCCGAGCGGATCCTGTCGAGCCGCTTCTACCGAAACGTCTCGGGCACGCTTTCCGGGACACAGGACTACATGGCGGTCGAGAAGCTCGCCGAGCTGCACGCCGACGGCGACTGGGACCTGGTGGTGGTCGACACGCCACCGACCCGCGACGCCCTCGCGTTTCTCGAGGCTCCCCAGATGCTCTCGCGGCTGCTCGACAATCCGATCTACAAGCTGATCACCGCCGGCAATCGCGGTGTGCTCGGGGTGGCGAACAGGGCGGCACAGACGGTTGTGCGCCAACTCGCCCGTGTCGTCGGGGCTCATGTGGTCGACGAGGCAGTTGCGTTCTTTCAATCGTTCGACGGGATGGAACGGGGGTTCAAGGAACGAGCCGAGGCAACCCTCGCCCTCATGGGTGACGAGCGCACCGCATTCGTTCTGGTGGCGTCACCGCGCCGCGACACCCTCGACGAGGCGCGCTATTTCTTGGACCGAATCCGCCGCGCCGATCTCGATGCAGCCGCCGTGATCGTCAACCGGATGCTCCCGAGGACCGGGCTGTCGGTGACGCAGGCGCAGACCCTTCACACCTCGTTGGCCGACTCCGGTGGAGGCGGTGCCGCACAAGCCTTGCTCGACCTCACCACCGCAGGCGAGGCGGACGACGATCGGGTCGCTGATCTCTCCAGGGCCGCACCGAACGCGGTGCTTGCCACGGTGCCAATGTTGGCCGACGACATCCACGACATCGATGGGCTTCGTGTCATCGCCGAACTGTTGACCCGCTGAGCCGAACGGTCGGTCCGCCGACCGGGCGCGGCGGCGCAGTTCGCTGCCCTAGCGCTCGAACCAGATCAGATCTTCGGGAAGCGCGTGGGTCTGCGACGAGATCATTTCGTCACGTCCGAACACCGAATCGAGGAACCGCACTGCGAGCGTGTTGGTCAGTTCCTTGACCCGCTCGGGGCTCATCGTCGGTGGCGAACAGGTTGTGTCGGCCCACGCCCGCAGAAACTCGACGACCAGTTCGTTTGCATCCGGGCGCTCGGCGACCTCGTCGAGGTAGTCGCACACGTCACTGAACGACGCATGGGCGGCATCGACGAACTCGGCCCGGTAGGCCGTTGTCGAGACGCTTGCGCCCCACAGTGCAGTCACGTTCGGGTCGATCGGGGTCGACTGGTCGGCCGTGCCGACCAGGATCAGCATGGGCTGGTCGATGCGAGCGAAGTCCTCGTCGGAAAAGAAGCGTGACGCCGGCGCAAGCGGGATGATCGCATCGACTCGCTCGTCGGCCGCGACGGTGCCACCCTCCAGTTCGATCCCTGCTGCCACCGCAAGCGCGGTGTAGCCGCCGAAGCTGTGACCGGCGACAGCGACCGACTCCGGGTCGACGATGTCGACCCAGCCCTTCGTCTCGGGGTCATCGGCTGCCGTCATCGCATCGATCACGGCGATCACGTCCAGCGGTCGGTTGAGAGCGATCGTCTCGAGCTCGTCCTGGGTGCCCAGCACCTGTTCGACTGCGGTATTGCCGGTGTGGTCGGGGGCGACCACCACATAGCCGTGACCAGCCAGCGTCTCGGTGAAATCGGAATGGTTGAAACGAAGTCCTCCAGAGCCGTGGGAGTACACGACAAGGGGGAAGCGGCCCGGCGCTGCATCGGCCGCCGCCGCGGAGACGGCACGGGGCGATTCGTAGTAGTCGCCGGTGATGAACGAGTAGCGATGGGGGGCGACCTCGTCGTCAGCTCGACCGACCGGGAACCAGATCTCGACAGTCAGGGGACGCGCCCGAGTCTCGTCGGTGACGATGATCGTGGCGACCCCGACCTGGTAGTCACCGCTGCCCACATACTCGACCGGCTCCAGGGGTGCGGCGGTGGTCGTCGTAGTGGTCGTCACTGCAGCAGGCGAAGAGGTGGTCGACGCGGACGCGAGCGTGGAAGTGGTCGACGCAACCGTGGTTGTCGTCGTCACCAACGCGGCGGTCTGCTCACCGCTGCCGCCGCACGACACGGCGGCAAGGGCGAGAACGATCAGAAAGGAGAAACGTCGTCGCATCGAGGACATTCAGATGATCTCGACGTCGGTTGCGTAGCTCGGCTGCCGTCCGGGCAACGCCTGGATGCCGGCGCCCCCCGGATACAGGAACGTCTCGGGCCGTACGGGGCGAGGCTGATGGGCCTCGAGCCAGAGTCGGAGCAAGAGTCGCTTGGCGGCGCCCGGAGGATCGGAGAAGGCGTCGCGACTGTGCATCACGGTGTAGTTGTTGGCGAAGACAGCTTCACCTGATTGCAGGGTGAACGTGAGGGCCATGGCGGGATCGCGCCCGAGGGTGTCGATCATCTCGAGCGCCTCTCGATCGATGTCGTCGAGCGGACACTGCTCAGGATCTTCGGCATGGGCAATCTCGATGTACTGCCGGAGATAGCGATTCGACAGCACCCCATCGACTTCGGAATAGGTCGGCACGAGATACTCGGTGATGGGTTCGTGGGTGTCGGGCTGTTCGCCGAAGCGGTGGTATCGCCAGCCACGGACATGGCGTTCGAGCAGTCGAGGGTGCTCACTGCGCAGCGTCTCGTAGATCGTCATCGAGCTGACGAAGTGATTCGCCCCGCCCTGCGATGCAGGCCGGATGCACAGGAACGACAACACATCGCCAGGGTCGGTGTGAGGTGACAGTTCCTCGCTGCGTCGATACGCACGGGCATTCGGATCGACGTCGGTCATGTCGATCACATGGCCGAGTCGGTCACCCATCACACTCTGGCTCACCGGTTCGCCGAGTTCGAGTCCAACTCTCCAGAAGATCAGTTCGGCAATGGCAAGATCGTCGACCGGGAACCCTCGGACGATGCGGATGCCCTGGCCGTGCATGACGTCGTGCTGCATCTGGGCGACGGCATCGGTGGCAGGACCGAGCGGCAGGTCTTCTCGAGCGAGGTCGAGGTAGCTACGTCCCGAGGCGAGCAGGTCTGCCGCGTGGTCGACGAGGTGGGAAAGGTCGATCTCGACGGTCACTGCAGCCGGTCCGCCGAGTTCGTCGGACCGCCAGCACGAAATCGGATCCGGCTCCGCAGTCAACAGCATGCGCAGAACCTAGTCGTGCCGCTTCCAACCAGCCCGGCGGTTGCTTTACACTTTGTAAATGTCAGCATCGTCGACGCCGAACGCATCCTGGTCCCTCCACCAGGTGCAACAACCGGGTCGCTCGGTGACGAAGGTCCTGCGGCCCACCACTCTCGACGAGGCGCTCTCGCTCCTGCGCAATCCGTCGGTACACCCGATTGCCGGTGGGACCGATCTCCTGCTCGACCTCGAACGCGGTGGCCCTGGCCCCGACGTCGAACTCCTCGATCTCACTGGGATCGAGGAACTCCGGCGTGTCACGGTCTCCGCCGATCGTGTCACCCTCGGCGCCCTCACCACCCACAACGACGTCGTCGCCCACCCCCACCTGCGCCGTGTGGCGCTTCCACTGGCACAGGCATGTCTCGAGATCGGGTCACCCCAACTCCGAAACCGAGCCACCGTCGCCGGCAATGTCGCAACCGCCAGCCCCGCCAACGACACGATCTCTGCCCTGCTCGCCCTCGACGCCGCAGTGGTACTGCGCTCGGCGACCGGTTCGCGCCGGGTCGACCTCGACGAGTTCTTCACCGGCTTTCGATCGACCGATCTACGGCCCGGCGAATTGATCACGGCGATCGAGTTCCCCCCGATGGGACCCGCAACCGTCGGGATGTGGGTGAAGCTCGGGAATCGCGCTGCTCAGGCAATCTCGGTCGTTCATCTTGCTGCGCTCATCACCCGCAACGACGAGGGCATCGTCGTCGACGCCAGGTTGGCCATCGGTTCCGTCGCCGCCCGGGTCGTCCGCCTCCCCCAGGCCGAAGCTGCACTCGTCGGCGACCGACTCAGCGACCAATCGATCGCTGCCGCCGGGTTGGCTGCCACCGCAGCAGTGTCACCGATCGACGACATCCGAGCAACGGGTGACTACCGCACCGAGACGATCCCGACGCTGGTGCGTCGGACGCTCATCACGCTGCGAGACGACAACGGGGCTAGCCGGTGGCCGAGCGATCCGCCCTGCCTCGGCCGCAGGCAACAGACGACCCCGACTGTTCCGGTAATCGACGAGCCCACCGAGATCGCCGTCGTCGTCAACGGTGAGACATATCGATCGACGAGCGCGCAGAACCGATCGCTGCTGACCTGGCTTCGGGACGAAGCGGGCATGACCGGTGCCAAAGAAGGGTGCGGTGAAGGTGAATGCGGAGCATGCACCGTCACCCTCGACGGCCAAGCCGTCATGAGCTGCCTTGTGAACGCAGCACAGGCCGAGGGCAGCACGATCGTCACCGTCGAGGGAGTCGGCAACGACGGGCCCACGCGTCTGCAAGAAGCGTTCATCGACGAGTTCGCCGTCCAATGCGGGTTCTGTATTCCTGGTTTCATCGTCGCCGGATCCGCATTGCTCACCGAGATTCCCGAGCCGACCGATGAGCAAATCCATCTGGGACTGTCGGGCAACCTGTGCCGCTGCACCGGTTACTACCCGATCGAGCAAGCCATCCGCGCTGCAGCAACGAGGGACTGATGAGCGTCGGTGACTCCCCACGTCGCGACGACGCAGCGGCGAAGGCGGATGGCTCGGCCCGCTACGCCGGCGATGCCGTACCGTCCGGCGCGCTCCATGCCACAGCAGTCTTCTCGGGCAAACCGCACGCCCGTATGGTGTCGATGTCGACCGCAGCAGCCGAAGCGACCGACGGGGTCGTCGCTGTCCTGACCGCAGCCGACGTGCCGGTGAACGAGTACGGCCTCACCAAGTTCGACCAACCGGTCCTCATCGGCGTGGAGGACAGTGGCGAAGCGGCGACACCGAGCGATGTCTCGCGCTGGGAAGCAGACCACGTCGCCATCGTCGTCGCCGAGACGGCAACGGCCGCCAGCGCCGGAGCCGCTGCGCTCGAGATCGAGTGGGAGGACCTGCCCCTCGTCGAGGACATCGATGCTGCGCTTGCCGCTGGCGCCCCGATCATTCATCCCGAGGACGGCCTCGACTCCAACGCCTATCACCACCTCAAGATCCGCAAGGGCGATCTCGATGCGGGCTGGGACGAGGCGGACGTCGTGGTCGACAGCATCTACGAGGTTCCCCACCAAGAACATGCGTTCCTCCAACCGGAAGCGGGCACGTCGTACGTCGACGACCAGGGCCGGATCACGATCGAGGTCGGCGGTCAGTGGACCTCCGAGGATCAGGAGCAGGTCGCCCATGCGCTCGGACTCGACAGGGAGCAGGTCAGGATCATCTATCGAGCAATCGGCGGAGCGTTCGGCGGCAAGGAGGACATGTCGATCCAGATCGTGCTCGGGTTGGCGGCAATGCGATTGGCCGAACGCGGCGAACGACGGCCGATCCACTGCCAGTGGTCACGCGAAGAGTCGATCGTCGGCCACCACAAACGACATCGCGGCCGCATCCGGCTCCGACTCGGCGCCACCGCCACCGGTCACATCACTGCGCTCGAAGCCGACATCGATCTCGACGCAGGCGCCTACAACTACACGTCGAACAAGGTCCTCGGGAACGCGCACCTGTCGGTCGGGGGGGCCTACCGGATCCCGAACGCCCGCATCGACAGTCGAGCGATCTACACCACGACCGTGCCCGGCGGCGCGTTCCGAGGGTTCGGTGGCCCCCAGGGTCACTTTGCCATCGAATCAGCGATGAACAAGTTGGCGCGTGAACTCGAGATCGATCCGGTCGAACTTCGCCTGCGCAATGCCCTGGTCGATGGCGACGACGGCATCACCCAGACCACGATGCCGGAGGGAGTGACCGTTGCCGAGGTCATCACCGCCTGCGCGCAACGCGCTGGCCACGGTGTGCCGCTGCGCGACCCAGCTCCCTTTTCGCCAGTGGCCTCGTTGCCGTCGGAATCGTCATCGCTGCGTCGTGGCCGCGGGTTCGCGTCTGGATTCAAGAACGTCGGCTTCTCGTTCGGCTTTCCCGAACGATGCGAAGCAGAGATCCACCTCCACGGTTCCGACGACGACACCGAACCGACGCACGCCGACCTCTTCCATGGAGGCGCCGAAGTCGGCCAGGGTGCCCACCTCGCAATGCGACAGATGGCAGCCGATGCCACCGGTCTCCCGCTGGATGCGGTCACCGGCCATTTTTCCGACACGGCAACCTCGGGCGACCCGGGATCGGCATCGGCCAGCAGACTCACCTTCATGTCCGGCAACTCGATTCTCGGTGCGGCCGAGGAGGCCGAGAAGGCATGGCGCGACGGAGCTCGCCCAGCCGTCGGTCGATTCCGCTACACCCCTCCGCCCACCGAGCAACTCGATCCCGAAACCGGCAGAGGAACCCCGAACTTCTGCTACGGCTACATGGCGCAGTGCATCGAGGTCACCGTCGACATCGAGACTGGCCACATCCGCGTCGACCGAGTCACCAGTACCCACGACGTCGGCAAGGCGATCAACCCGAGGCTCGTGCGCGGGCAGATCGAGGGTGCCGTCGTCCAGGCCCACGGCTATGCGCTGTCCGAAGATCTCCAACTTCGTGACGGCATGATCACCAACCCTCGCTTCTCCGGGTACCTCATTCCCGGCATCGGCGACATCCCGACCGTCGTCGACAGTCAGATCCTGGAACTCGCAGATCCGCTCGGGCCGTTCGGCGCGCGCGGCGTGGCCGAAATGCCGTTCATCACCTATGCACCTGCGCTCACCGCAGCCGTGTACGACGCCACCGGCGTCTGGTTCGATCGGTTCCCGCTCACGCCGAGTCGGGTGCTGGCCGGTCTGCGGGCCAACGGTTGACCTCGACCATCGGCGCGCTCGTCGATCAGCGGCCCGGCCAGTCCGGGGTTCGACGCTCGAAGAACGCAGCGAGACCTTCGCTGCGATCTTCGCTGGCCATGATCGTGTCCTTCGCCACGGTTGTGGCTGCCCAACCGGCTTCGTCACCGGCGGCGAACACGGTTTCGAGCGCAGTGAGCGTTGCCCGGACGGAGGTGGGGGCGTTCACCGCAGTTCGAGCGGCGAGGCCGACCGCAGCATCGACGGCGAGACCCGGAGCAACGACCTGGTTGACGACACCAAGCCGTTCCAGTCGTTCGACCGAGACCGGGTCACCGGTCAGCAGCATCTCACGAGCGACGTTGAGGGGGAGCGCTCGCGGGACTCGGAACAGGCCGGCGCTGGTGGCGACGAGGCCGCGGCGCACCTCGGGCAATCCGAACGTGGCCGTCGTCGATGCGACGATCATGTGACACGCAAGGGCGATCTCGAACCCTCCTCCGAGCGCCGCGCCTTCGACCGCTGCCACGATCGGTTTGGACGATCGGCGTCGGATGATTCCGTACTCGCCACCTCGGACCGTGGGCTCGCCAGCCCCCTCGGCGATGTCGGTGCCTGCGCAAAAGACCTGCCGGCCACCGGCAAGGACGGCAGCCCGTGCGGTCGGATCGTCCTCGATCTCGTTGAGCGCCGAGTCGATCGCCTCGGTCATCTCGGCATTGATCGCGTTGCGTTTCTCGTCGCGGTCGAGCTGGACCACGACGACGCCGTCCCTGCGCTCCAGCGTCACCGGCACGTCGGCATCAACCGTTCTTTTGGAGTTCTCGCTTGAGAACCTTGCCGGCCGGATTTCTCGGCAGCGCATCGACCACGTCGACCCGTTCGGGTAGTGCCTGGTTCCGGAGTCCAGCGGCCCTCAGGAACGCCCCGATCGATTCGACCGTCGGCGACGCACCGGCGGTCGGCACCACCGCAGCCACCACCCGCTCTCCGGTCCCTTCGTCGGGCACACCGAACACGGCGACATCGGCGATGTCGGCGCACGTGTAGAGGAGGTCTTCGACCTCCTTCGCCGAGATGTTCTCGCCGTGACGAATGATGATGTCCTTGAGGCGACCGGTGATCGTGACGTAGCCGTCCTCGTCGATAACGCCGAGATCACCGGTGCGGAAGTACCCGTTCGCATCGAAAGCCTCGGCATCGAGCGACGGATCGACATACCCCAGCATGACCTGTGGGCCCTTTGCCCGCAGCTCGCCTTCGACGCCGGGGGCACAGATCGACCCGTCGTCGGCCACAGCGATCAGGTCGACACCCGGCATCGCTCGACCCTCCGACACTGCGATCTTCTCGTCGGGGTCGGTCACGTCGAGATTGGTGAGCACTGGAGCCTCGGTGAGACCCCAACCAGAGCACACCCCGACCCCACCAAGTTCGTTCACGACCCGATGGTGCAGTGCGGGCGGGATCGGCGCACCACCGCCCGGACAGACCTTGAGCGTTGGAAAGAGCGGACCCTGGCCAGCCTCGGTCCGACGCGCTTGCGCAGCCAGGTACATGAGGAAGAAGGGAGTGCCAGTCCCGGCATGAGTGCAGTCGTGTTCCGACAGGAAATCGATGGTGGCAACCGGATCGACCGTCTCGTCGAGCAGGTGCAGGCACCCCGTCTGCAGCGCCATGAACAACAACCCGAGCCCACCGATGTGGGGAAAGGGGAAGGTCAGCGAATACCGATCGCCGGCCTGCACATCGAGGCGCTGGCCGAGCGCGTAGGGAAAGGCAGCGACGGTCTGATCGGTGTGACGAGCACCCTTCGGATCAGCCGTGGTACCGGATGTGTAGGTGAGCCAACGCACGGTGTCGGGGGCCGGTGGCGCAAGCGCAGGCAGCGACGATGCGTCACCGGTCGGAACGTTGCCGGGCGTGAAGACCAGCGTGCGGAGACCGGGCTGCGCCGCAGCGATCCGCTCTGCCATCGCACCGAAGTCGAAACCACCGAAGACACCGGGGGTGATAAGCAACGTCGTGTTGGCCTGCCGGCAACAAAAGCCGACCTCCCGATCGCGATAGATCGTGATGATCGGGTTCTGCACGGCACCCACCCGGGCCAGCGCACCGGCGAGGACCACCGTGTCGACCCAGGTCGGCAAGATCCAACTGACCACATCACCCTCACCGATCCCCAGATCGGCGAAGCCGGCTGCCATCTCCTCGACCCGGCGCCGATACTCGCCGTACGTGGCTGTGTCGCCCTGCCGGGCCAACAGCATCGGCAGATCCGGCCAGTTGGCCGCGCCATGGTCGATCAGTTCGACGAGGGTCGTCGGTGGAGTGCGCATGGTCGCGAACGTAGTCCGGGGCCCAGGGAGCGCGCAGGTCATGACATCGGACGCTGGCGGCCGAGTCGGACCGACCGGTCAGGCGATGGGCTGGAACCGTCGAGCAGCAGCGCTGTGAGCAGCCAACTTCTCGTCGAGATCGGGGGCGAGGAGCATGCCGGCCTCGACAACCGACCTACCACCCACGATGGTGTGCCACGCGGCATGAGGACCGGTCCGCAGCCATCCCTCGACCAGATCGTCGAGCACGCCTGCGAAGATCGGCCCGTCGAGCTTCCAGATCGCGACGTCGCCGACGGCACCGACCGACAATTCACCGAGTTCACCGTCGCGACCGAGGCAACCAGCGCCACCCCGGGTCGAGATCTCGAGCACGGTGCGGGCATCCATTGCCCCAGGCCCCGACGTCAACTTCCCCTGCAACAGTGCGAGCCGAGCCTCCTGCCAAAGCGACGCCGAATCGGCTGACGACGAACCGTCACAGCCCAGACCAACCGGACACCCGGCTCGGCGAAGGGCCGTGATCGGGGCAATACCCGACGCAAGGATCATGTTGGAACTGGGGCAATGAGCAACCCCGACACCGGCGGCGCCGAGGCGCTCGATCTCCCCGGGATCGGGCATCACGACGTGGGCACCCCAGGCCCGACTCGACATCCACCCGCAGTGCTCGAGATAGTCGACGGGACGCATGCCGAAGGTAGCGATGGCGAAGTCGTCGTCCTCGGCGTTCTCGGCCAGGTGTGTGTGCAGTCGCACATCGAGCCGCTCGGCAAGTTCCGCCGACCGGATCATCAGATCGGTTGACACCGTGAACGGCGAGCACGGCGCGAGCGCCACCTGCAGCATCGAGCCGTGTGACGGGTCGTGGTGGCGTTCCACTGCGCGCTGCGACTCGGCGAGAATGTCGTCCTCGTCCCGCACGGCATCGTCGGGGGGAAGCCCACCCTTCGACTCCCCGAGCGACATCGAGGCGTACGTCGGATGGAATCGCATCCCGAGATCGACGGCGGCGCGGATCTCGGCACCGAGGAGGTCACCGGCCCGAACAGGATGGAGATAGTGGTGATCCGACGACGTCGTACAGCCGCTCAGCGCCAGTTCGGCCAACCCGATCCAGGCCGCGAGATACTCGGCTTCCTCGTCGATTGCTGCGGTCCACAGTGGGTACAACGACTGGAGCCAGCCGAACAATGGGGCCGAGGTCATCGGCGAATACGCCCGCGTCAGATTCTGAAAGAGGTGATGGTGGGTATTGACCAGTCCCGGTGTCACCAGACAGCCGTCAGCATCGATCAGCCGGTCGGCCATGGGCTCGGCATCGAGGGACGAGCCGACTCCGGAGATCAACCCGTCGGTGATCGCCACCCATCCACCGGGGAGTTCACGACGTTGCGCATCGACGGTGGCAACCAGCGCTGCATTCCGAATCAGAAGGTCGGTCATCGGGGATCAGCATCGCCCGGCTCGGGGGGAGCGAGGGCATTCAGATAGTTGTAGATCGTGATGCGGCTCACACCCATCAATTCCCCCACCGACTCGACAGCCTTGCGCAGGAGAAACGCGCCGCGCTCGTCGAGCAGCCGAACTGCGGCCTGCTTGTCCTTGCGAGAGAGTTCCGAGAGTGATCCGCCGAGCTCTTCTTCCACCGCTGCCACCATCTGGGCGAGGGCATCGTGGAGATCTCCGAACCGGGTTGCCGTGGGCGACTCACCGAAGCGGATCTGGACCGCAGTCGCTCCACTGGCGAGCGCGGCTCGGCTCATGTCGTGTACCGCGGTGGTGACCGCATCGACCGATCCGACGATGGTGGTGGCGAACGGACCGACATCTGGTTCGAGTCCGTTGGCCCGACACGCTTCGAGTGCCGCCGAGACGTGCGGCCCCGGGAGACCCTCGACGAACGGCTCGACCAAGAACTCGGCACGAACGGCATCCACGGCCACGGATCCACCGTAGCCGCACCTTTGACAATTTGTTAAGTTTTCCCCGATGACCGATCTTCACATCGACATCGATCGATTGATCGAGCGCCTCGCTGCGCTGGCCGAGATCGGCGCGATTGCGGGCACAGAGGGGTGCGCTCGCTTGGCGCTCACCGACGAGGACCGGGCCGGCCGCGACCTGGTCGTCTCGTGGATGCACGATCTCGAACTCAACGTCACGATCGACGGCATCGGCAACGTCGTCGGCGTGATGGCCGGCAGCACCGAGGGGGCACCGGTCATGACCGGTTCACACATCGACACCGTCCGTACCGGTGGCCGCTATGACGGCAACCTGGGCGTGCTCGCAGGCCTCGAGGTGATCGAGACCCTTCGCATCGCGAACGTGACCCCCGACCGTCCCCTCGCCGTCGCCTTCTTCACCGACGAGGAGGGAGCTCGCTTCCCGCCCGACATGCTCGGCAGCCTCGTCTACGTCGGTGGAATGGGAGTCGAGGAAGCACACGCCATCACGGGCATCGACGGGGCCACAGTCGGCAGCGAACTCGACCGGATCGGCTACCTCGGTTCCGCACCACTGCCCGGAGCCGCTCCGCATGCGTTCGTCGAGCTGCACGTCGAGCAGGGTCCGGTCCTCGAAACGGAGGGCCTCACGATCGGTGCTGTCACCGGCGTCCAGGGCATCAGTTGGACCGAGGTCACCGTGACCGGACAATCCAACCACGCCGGCACGACACCGATGGAACTTCGAAGAGATCCTGGCGTCGTCGCGTTCAAGGTCGGTTCGTTCGTGCACGAACTCGCCCACGAACTCGGTGCACCACAGGTCGCCACCGTCGGCAGGATCGAGATGCACCCCAACCTCGTCAACGTGGTCCCTGCATCAGCCACATTCACCATCGATCTGCGGCACACCGACAACGACATGCTCCTCAAGGCCGAGCGCCGCACCAAGGACTTCCTCACTGCTGCGGCGGCGTCCGAGAACTGCACGATCGAGCTCCGCAGCCTCGCTCGATTCGACCCGGTGATCTTCGACGAGACCGTCGTCTGCGCTGTCGAGAACATTGCCACCGCGCAGGGTCACGCCGTACGCCGCATGCCGTCGGGAGCTGGCCACGACGCCCAGATGCTGGCGCGGGTCTGCCCGACCGGCATGGTGTTCGTCCCGAGCGTCGGCGGGGTCAGCCACAACCCTGCCGAATACACCTCGCCCGAAGATCTGGAGGCCGGCGCAAACGTGCTGCTCCACGTGATGCTCGACTTGGCGGCGACATGACCTCTACCCCCATCGACCCCGACGCCGCGGCCCCCACCGCCCACCAGGATCGACCACCGCGCCGTCTTAGGGTGGCTGCCGGCCAACTCGGACCGATCAGCGCATCCGAACCACGCACATCGGTCGTCGACCGCTTGATCCATCTGCTCGAGCAAGCCCACCGCAACGGGGCCGAACTCATCGCCTTTCCCGAACTCGCGCTCACCACGTTCTTTCCGCGCTGGTACGTCGAAGGCGACCCGGCTCTGGATCTCGACTCGTTCTACGAGACCGAGATGCCCGGGCCTGAAACCCAGCCGCTGTTCGATCGCGCGGCAGAACTCGGGATCGGATTCGCCCTCGGCTATGCCGAACTCACCCCGGACGAACACCGATACAACACCCAGATCCTCGTCGAGCGCGATGGCTCGATCGTGGGCCACTACCGCAAGGTCCATCTGCCCGGGCATCGCGAGCACGAGCCCTGGCGCGAGTTCCAGCACCTCGAGCGGCGATACTTCGAACCTGGCCCTGGCTTCGAGACCTGGAACGCCTTCGGCGGTGTCGTTGGCATGGCGACCTGCAACGATCGACGGTGGCCGGAAACCTACCGGGTCCTTGCGCTGCAGGGCGCCGAGCTCATCCTCATCGGCTACAACACGCCGAAGCACTACGCCCCCGATCCGAGCCAGAATCCGCTGCAGGGCTTCCACAATCGACTCGTGATGCAGGCGGGCGCGTACCAGAACGGCTGTTACGTGATCGGCGTCGCCAAGGGTGGCTGCGAAGAGGGAGTCGACTCCCTCGCCGAAAGCTGCATCATCGGGCCGAGTGGGATGATCCTGGCCGAGTGTCACACCGAAGCCGACGAGGTCATCACGGTCGAGGTCGACCTCGCCGAGACCGCCAAATTCAAAGAAACGCTTTTCGACTTCGAGCGCTACCGGCGCCCCGAGGTGTACGGACCGATCACCGCCCAGCGGGGCGCGATCCCACCAAAGGACTGAGATGCCTGGTTTCATCGTCAACGGAGAGGTCGTCGAGGTGGGCGAGCATCACGAGCATCTGCTCGCTGCACTGCGCGACGAACTCCGCATCACCTCACCCAAGGACGGCTGCTCCCCGTCGGGGCAGTGCGGATGCTGCACCGTACTGATCGATGGCAAGGCCCGTATCTCGTGCCAGACGTCACTCGACAAGGCCAGCGGCGCCGAGATCACCACACTCGAGGGCGTTCCCGAAGCCGAGCGGGCTCGCATGGCCGACGCATTCGCTGCACATGGCGCGCTCCAATGCGGATTCTGCACTCCGGGCATCGTCATGCGCACGGTCGCCCTGCTCAGCCGCGACAAGGAAACCACCCGTGACGACGCTGCCCGCCACCTGGGAGCCCACCTGTGTCGCTGCACCGGCTATGTGAAGATCCTCGATGCGGTCGAATCGCTGGCCAAGGGCGAAACACCGGTTGCGATCAATGCTGGTGGCGTCGGCGACCGCGGCACCAAGTACGAGGGACAGTCCCTCACGCTCGGCGATCGCGACTTCATCGACGACATGGAGCCGGACGGGTGTCTGCACGGGGCGGTTGTTCTGAGCGAGCATGCACGGGCCGACGTCCACGCAATCGATGCGTCGGCTGCGCTGGCCATGCCCGGCGTGGTCGCAGTTCTGACTGCAGCCGACGTTCCCGGTGAGCTTCGCAGTGGGCTGATCCACAAGGATTGGCCGGCATTCATCCCGGTCGGTGGCCGAACGTCGTATCTGGGCGACGTGATTGCGCTCGTGGTGGCCGAAACCCGCGCCCAAGCTCGCGCTGCGACATCGGCGGTGGCTGTCGAGTACGGCGTCCTGGCGCCGTTCACCAACCCGGCCGACGCGCTCGGCGCCGACGAGGACGCCGTGTGGACACTCGAGGGCAACATGCTCAGCCGCTCGGCGTATGCCCGCGGCGACATCGACGCTGCCTTCGAGCGAGCGACCCATATCGCTCGCGCCACCTTCCAGACCCAGCGCATCGATCACGCCTTTCTCGAACCCGAGTCGACCCTGGCCGTACCCACCATCGGGCGCGGCGGTGCCACCGAATCGTTGTACGTCTACTCGGGTGGGCAGGGCGTGTGGGATGACCGCAACGACATTGCCCGCATGCTCGACGTCCCCACCGAACAGGTCACGGTCGAACTCGTCTCGAACGGTGGCGCCTTCGGCGGCAAGGAGGACATGTCGAACCAGGGCCAGACGGCGCTCGCCGCTTGGCTGCTCGGGCGGCCGGTGAAAACCACCTTCTCTCGCGAAGAATCGTTTCTCGTGCACACGAAACGGCACCCGATCCGCATGCAGTACGAGGTCGGCTGCGATGCCGACGGCACGCTCCTGGCCGTCCGAGCAAAAATGATCGGTGACTCCGGGCCCTACGCCTCAGTTGGCATGAAGGTGCTGGAGCGCGCTGCGGGTCACGCGAGCGGTCCGTACGTGACCGAGACCATCGACATCGAGGCGATCGCAGTACGGACCAACAACTCGGTCTGCGGTGCGTTCCGCGGCTTCGGCGCCAACCAGGCGCAGTTCGCCATGGAAGGCATGATGGATCGCCTCGCAGCCATGGTCGGCATCTCGGGATGGGAGATCCGCAGCCGCAACGTCGTCGAGCCCGGCGCCGTGTGGGGTCCCGGGCAGATCATGGACGAGGGTTGCCTCGGTGCCCGCGCCTGCCTCGATGCGGTCAAACCCGCCTGGGACGCAGCCGAAGCGGCAGGCAGCCCTGTGGGCGTGGGTCTGGGGCTGAAGAACTCCGGGCTCGGCAACGGCGCACACGAGGTCAGTCGTTCGACCGTCCGCTTCGAGCCCGACGGCACCGTCGAAATCCGCCACTGCTGGACGGAGATGGGACAGGGAATCCACACCGTCGCTCGCCAGGTCGCCGTCGAAGAACTCGGCATCGACGCCGACCGCATTAAGGTCATCGTCGACACCACCCGTGAACTCGGTGCCGGACAGACCACCGGATCTCGGGGCACGGTCATGGGCGCAGGCTCGGTCGCCGATGCGTGCCGCAACGCCGTCGCCGGTGGCTGCGAGGTCGGGGTCGAGTACGAGGGTGTCTATGTGGTCGACTGGACCAACTCGATCAACGACGGGCTCGAGCATCCGATCATCCATTCCACGTTCGGTTACGCAGCCCAACTCGTCGAACTCGACCCCGCATCCGGCGACATCGCGAAGGTGGTCGCGGCCCACGACGTCGGCCGAGCCGTCAACCCACTGCTGTGCGAGGGCCAGATCGAGGGAGCCGTACACATGGGTCTCGGGTATGCGCTCAGCGAGGGGTTTCCGTGCGACGAGAACGGCAAACCGCTCAACGAGACGCTCCGTTCACTCGACATCATTCGCCCGAAAGACATGCCCCAGACAGAGGTCATCCTCGTCGAATCGCCCGATCCCAACTCGCCGTACGGGATCAAGGGTGTCGGTGAGATCGGCCTCGTTCCCACCGCAGGCGCCGTCGCAGCCGCACTCCAGTCCCATGACGGAGAGTGGCGCTACGAGCTACCCATGCGCACCAAAAAGAACCGCGAACGGGCCAGTGCGTGGCAGTGACCACCCGGCAACCTCCCCAGCGGGCGTGACGACCGAGCACGCAGCCGTCCCGAGGTGAGATGATCGCGCGGTGACGATCACGACGCCGGGCATGGTCTGCGCCCACCATCACCTCTACAGTTCGCTGGCTCGGGGGATGCCGGCTCCACCTCGCACACCGAGTGACTTCCGGGAGGTCCTCGATCTCGTGTGGTGGCGCCTCGACCGGGCGCTCGATCTCGAGACGATCGAGTGGTCGGCAAAGCTCGGGGCCCTGGAGGCGCTCGAACGAGGCACCACCGCCATCATCGATCACCACGAGTCACCGAACGCCATCGAAGGTTCGCTCACCGTCATCGCCGACGCATGCGAGGAGGTCGGTGTCCGCGTGTCGTGCTCCTATGGCATCACCGATCGCCACGGCGCCGACGGAGCAGCAGCCGGATTGGCGGAGAACGACCGGTTCCTCGGCGACGGGGAACGAGAGGGCTATGTCGGCCTCCACGCTGCATTCACGTGCTCCGACGAGACGATCGCCGCCGCAGCCGAGCTGGCCGACAAGCACGGAGTCGGCGTCCACGTCCATGTCGCCGAGGGCGCCGACGACACCTGGGACCGCCTCGTCGATCACAGTGAGGACGACTGGCTGATCGTGCACGGTGTCCATCTCCCCGACGAACACGGCCTGCGAGGCACCCTCGTCCACAACCCGCGATCCAACATGAACAACTCGGTCGGCTACGCCCGGCCCCGTCGGCTCGGTCTCGAGGTTGCTCTCGGTACCGACGGAATCGGTGCCGACATGCTCGAAGAGTTCCGACTCGCCTACGTGGCCGCCCGAGCCGACGATGTCACCGTCGATCCCGAACTCGCCTGGAACTGGCTCCGGACAGGTTGGGATCTCATGCCTGCTGCACTCGACGACGAGGTCTGCTGGGCGGCCGAGTCCGATGACCCGTGGCACCTCGCCTTCACCACCGGCGTCTCACCACTCGAGGTGCTCCGTGACGGTGAAGTCGTCTGGGACGGTGAGCCGACACTGGTCGACGGGGACGAGATTCGCGCCAAGGCGGCAGAAGCAGCATCGAAGCTCCACGCACGACTCGCAGACATCGAGTGATTGATGATTCCGTACGACGACACGCTGCGCAAACGCCTGCGCGTCAACCTGGCGACTCACGACATCCGCCGTCACCCACTCGAAGGCCGACGGCATGCGGCGGTGAGTGTGATCGTGCTCGACAGTGACCAGCAGATACACGGGACCGACCACATCTATGAGCAACTCGGTCCGGCGGCGCGTCGCCAACTGATGCAGGGTGTTCCCGGTATCGAAGACGATCCGAGCTTCGATGGGTCGGTGAGCGGCACCGCGGGCGGCGCCGCCGTGCTGTTGACCCGGCGGGGAGCCCGCATGAAAGATCACCCCGGCCAATGGGCACTCCCCGGTGGCCGGCTCGACACAGGCGAGACGCCGGAGGAGGCAGCGCGGCGAGAGATCCGCGAGGAAGTGGGGCTGACCGATCTCGAGTTGCTCGGTCAACTCGACGACTACCCCACTCGTTCGGGCTACGTCATCACCCCCTTCGTCTTCTGGGCCGGCACCAACGCCGAACCTGTTGCCGAACCCGGTGAAGTCCAGTCGGTCCACCGCATCGCCATCACCGAACTCCTCCGAGCGGACTCACCACGGTTCGTGTCCATTCCAGAGAGCCCTCGACCGGTGATCCAGGTACCGGTCGGCGGTGATCTCATCCATGCCCCGACCGGTGCGGTGATGTACCAGTTCCGCGCCGTCGCCTACGACGGCACCGCCGAGCGGGTCGACGAATACGAACAGCCCGTGTTCGCCTGGCAGTAACCCCTCGTCGAGGCATCGAGCCGTCCGACTCGACGCGAGCTGCGCGGTTCGCGCTCGTTGGCCGTCGGTCGGACCGATAACGTGCCGGCATGAGTGACATTCGTGTGGCTTTCGTGATGGCGACCTGGCACGACGACCTGGTCGACCGGACCAAGCTGGGCTTCTTCGAGCGAATGGCCGAACTCGGCCACAGCGAGGACGTCATTGATGTGCACAAGTTGCCGGGCGCTCTCGAATTTCCGCTCCACTGCAAAAAGCTGGCCGAGACCGGGCGCTACGACGTCATCGTCACAGCTGCGCTCGTGGTCGACGGCGGGATCTACCGCCACGAGTTCGTCGCCCACGCAGTCCTGCAGGGAATGATGAACGTGATGCTCGAGACGGGGGTGCCGATCATGTCGGCCGTTCTCACGCCGCAACAGTTCCACGAGCACGACGTACACCACGCCTTTTTCTTCGACCACCTGGTGAAGAAGGGTCGTGAGGCCGCCGACGCAGCCGTCGCCACCGTCGCCAATCTCAACGCGATCGGCTGACACCGACACTCCTGGCTGACGTGCCGAGCAACGAGCCCTCCACCTGACACGGGACCGAACCGCGCCATGACTGAGACGGCCGAACAAACGGTTCTCATACGCGTCAACGGTCCCGATCGTCCCGGAATCAACGCCGGACTCATGGCGGTTCTGGCTCGCTGCGATGCGTCGGTGCAAGACATCGAGCAGATCGTGATCCGCGGACAGATCGCACTCGGCGTGGTCGTGACCGTTCCCAAGGGTCGAGACATGCTGCGCGAGGTGCTGTTGTGGGGATGGGAGGAAGGCATCGAGGTCGACTTCGATGTCGTGTCGACCGTGCCGACACCCTCGACACCAGGACTGGTGGTCACCGTCCTCGGCCCAAACGTCACCCCGGCCGAGTTCGAGACGGTCACCCGTGCGATCGCCGATGTCGGCGCAAACATCGACCGGATCGTGCGACTCTCGAAATACCCGGTCATGAGCTACGAACTCCTGGTTCGTGCCAGCGAGGAAGCCAAACTGCGACGGGCGCTGCTCTTGGTTGCAGCATCGCAGCCCGGGGTCGACATCGCAGTACAGCGTGAGGGTCTGGGTCGGCGAGCGAAACGATTGGTCGTGCTCGACGTCGATTCGACCCTCATCCAGGACGAGGTCATCGAGCTGCTCGCAGCCGAAGCAGGCTGCGCCGACGAGGTCCGGACCATGACCGAAGCCGCGATGGCAGGCGACGTCGAGTTCGAACACTCACTGCGAGAACGGGTGCGCCTGCTCGCGGGACTCGACGTCGCCGCCGTCGACCGTGCATGGCAGCACCTGCGTTACACGCCCGGTGCGGCCACGTTCCTTCGCACGCTGCGCCGGCTCGGCTATCACGTCGCTGTTGTTTCGGGTGGCTTCACCGTATTCACCGATCGACTCTGCGACGACCTCGGTCTCGACGCCGCCTACGCCAACGAACTCGAAGTGCAGGATGGGCGGTTCACCGGCAACCTGGTTGGCCGACTCATCGATCGCGAAGCAAAAGCTGATCTTCTGCGGGCCATTGCCGACAGCTACGACATCCCGATGGAGCAAACGGTGGCGGTCGGTGATGGCGCAAACGACCTTGCGATGCTCGAGGCCGCCGGACTCGGTATCGCATTCAACGGCAAGCCGATGGTCGCCGCAGCGGCCGACACTGCGCTCACGGTGCCGTACCTCGACGCCGTGCTCTTCTTCCTCGGGATCCGCCGCGAAGACATCGAAGCGGCCGACACCTGATGCTTCGTTCCGACCTTCGAAGACGCCGCCGAGGACGAATCAGGGCTCGGCGGTGAAGGCCTGCGTGCGCCGATAGCGTGCCCCGACATGCCGGGCTTCTTCGAGACCGAGACCGAGATCGAACCCGCAGGCTCCGGCCGTTGGACCGCCCAGATCTCGTCGGCATGGAACATCAACGACAACGCAAACGGCGGCTATCTCCTCACCCCGGCACTGCGAGCCATTCAGGAGTTGACGGGCCACCCGGATCCGCTCACGGTCACCACGCATTTCTTTCGCCCCGGCCGAGGTGATCAACCCGCCGAGATCAGCGCCGAGATCCTGAAGTCCGGTCGTACCCTCTCGACCGCGTCAGCGACGCTCTCGCAGGAAGGCAAGCCTCGAATCCACGTCATCGCCGGCTTCGGCGATGTCGACGCCACCACCCAACATGATGCGGCCTGGTCGATCGAGATGCCCGACATGCCGCCTCCCGACGACTGTGTCGACCGAAGCACGATTGCCCAGGGCATCACGGTCGCCCTCAACGATCGCAACGAGATCCGGGTCGATCCCGCATGCTTCGACGCCGTCCACGACGGCTCCCCGACCGAAATGCGAGGCTGGGCACGGTTCCGCGACGGCAGTGAACCATCGGCGATGGCGTTGCCGTTCTTCGCTGATTCGTTCCCACCGACGGTGTTCACGAGGCTCGGTCCGATCGGCTGGGTCCCGACCCTCGAGTTGACCGTGCACGTGCGTCGACGTCCAACCCCAGGGTGGCTCGCCTGCCAGGTGTGGACCGACGATCTCCACAACGGCAAGCTGATTGAGTCGTGTCGTCTCTGGGACTCGAGTGGTGCACTGGTTGCCCAGGGACGTCAGCTCGGTCTGTTGATCTGAGCCCACAGCAACACCGTGGGCGATACTTGCCGCATGGATCCTGCCATCCGTTTTCCGAGCGTCGCACACCTGCAAGAACATGCACGCAAGCGAATCCCGCACTTCGCCTGGGAGTACCTCGACAGCGGCGAGATGGCCGAAGCGACTCGCGACGACAACATCGACGCCCTCCAGCGGGTCACGCTGACACCGCGCTTCATGAAGGGGCTGATGACTCCGGTTGTCGAGACCGAGCTCTTCGGACACTGCTATGACGCACCGATCGGCATTGCCCCGGTCGGTCTCACCGGTCTCATCTGGCCCGGCGCCGACCATGCGCTCGCAGCGTGTGGAGCCAACGCAAATATCCCGTACGTCGCATCGACGGTCAGCACCGGTTTGGCGGAGGAGATCGGCCCGATCGCCGACGGCCGCGGCTGGTTCCAGCTGTACCCACCGCGCGACAAGGACCAGCGCGACGACCTCCTGCAGCGGGTGGCTGCATCCGGGTTCACGACGATCGTTGTCACCGCCGACGTTCCGGCCCCATCTCGGCGGGCCCGACAGACGCGGGCCCGGATCGCGATCCCACCGCGCATCACTCCGAAGCTGATCGGGCAGACCCTGCGCCGTCCGGCCTGGGCGCTCGGCACCCTGCGTCATGGCCTCCCCCGGTTCCGAACGCTCGGGAAGTACCACGACGAGTCATCGATGCGTGCCTCTGCCGGCTTCGTCGGAGCAAGTCTCGGCGGCACGCTCGACTGGGAGTATTTCCGGGAAGTCTGCGAGCAGTGGGACGGACCCGTCGTCTTGAAAGGTGTGCTTCATCCCGACGATGCTGCATTGACGATCGACAACGGGGGCGCCGGCGTCGTGGTGTCCAACCACGGCGGCCGCCAACTCGACTCGGCACCGGCCCCGATCACCGCACTTCCCGCCATCGTCGACCGTATCGGTGGTCGAGGAGCAGTGCTCTTCGACTCCGGAATCCGGACCGGTCTCGACGTTGCTCGGGCGATCGCCCTCGGCGCCGACATGACATTCTCGGGCCGGTCGTTCATGTTCGGCCTCGGGGCGATGGGTGCGGCCGGACCGGCGCACGTGGCCACCCTGCTGCGACGCGAACTTGTCACGGTCATGCACCAACTTGGTTGCGGGACGCTCGACGAGCTTCGCGAACTCGAGGTCGGTCGGCGGTGAACCTCGATGACTACCGAGCGGCCAACCTTGCGAACTGGAACGAGCGGGTGGCGGGCCACACCGGACCCGGGGGCTACAACCTCGTCGACCTGATCGAGGACCCGTCCTATCTCTCCGGGGTTGTCAGCTTCGACCGCGACGTGTTCGGCGACGTCACCGGCAAAACGCTGTTGCACGCCCAGTGCCACATCGGTACCGACACCCTGTCGTGGGCCAAACTCGGTGCGCAGGTGACAGGGTTCGATTTCTCGTCCGAAGCGTTGGCGGTGGCCCGAGCACTCGCCGCCGACGGGGGCTGGGACGCAACCTTCGTGGAGGCCGAGTTCTACGACGCCCCCCGCCACATCCACGATCGATTCGACCTCGTCTACACGAGCGTTGGTGCGATCAACTGGTTGCCCGACATGACGGCGTGGGCCACGATCCTTGCCGATTTTTTGCACCCGGGGGGCCAGCTCTACCTCCGTGACACCCATCCCATGCTCGGGGCGCTCGACGACGAACGCGACGACGACCAACTGGTCGTCTCCTACCCCTACTTCAACCCGGGTGTCCCCCTGCGGTGGGAGTCCGACGAGAGCTATGCGGGCAGCGCCAAACTCACCAACATCGTCAACTTCGAATGGCCGCATTCGATCGGGGATGTCGTGACCGCCCTGCTCGACGCCGGCCTGGTGCTCGATCATCTCCGGGAATACCAGCATCTCGACTGGCGGTTCTTTTCGTGGATGGAGCAGGACGGTGATCGGTTCGTACTTCCCAAAGCGCGACGCGGTCACGTACCACTCCAGTTCTCTGTCCTCGCCCACAAACCGGAGCAACCGTGATGCCCGATCCTTCCTTCGCCCCGACCGTCGGGCTTCGCCACGCCGTCCTGTGGGTCTCCGATCCGCATGCGAGTGCTCGGTTCTACGAGCACGCCCTCGGACTCGTCGTGAAGAACGACATGGGCGATGCCGTCTTTCTCACCTCACCGGCCAGTATCACCGATCACGACCTCGGCTTGTTCCGAGCTACCGTGCCGCACGCACCTGCGTCCCGCCAGATCGGGTTGTACCACCTTGCGTGGGAGGTCCCGACGCTCGCCGACCTCGAACTGGCAAAGGCCCGCCTGTCGGCCATGGGTGCGCTCATCGGCGAGAACAACCACGGCGTCAGCCGCAGCCTCTACTGCCACGACCCTGACGGCCTCGAATTCGAGATCATGTGGGAGGTCCCGGTCGAACTGCTCCGATCAGACGAACCCGAGAACCTTCCGCTCGACTTCCGAGCCGACCAAGCTCGCTTCGGTGCCGACACCCGCGGAAACGGCGCACGGTAAACGCGGCTACCGTCGCTTGCGATGAGCGACCAGACCCTCACTGTCTCGGAGTTGGGAGTCGTCATCCGCGCTGCACTCGAACAGGCGGTGCCGTTCGGCGTCTGGGTCGAAGGTGAGATCCAGGACATCTCCCGCAGCCGAAACGGGCACGTCTATTTCGAGTTGATCGAGTCGTCCGAAACCCCGGGGGCGCCACCTGTCGCCACCATTCCGGTCGTGCTGTTTCGCGACATCCGCGAACGGGTCAACAAGCTCCTCAGACGCCACGGCGACCCGATCCGGATGACTGATGGCGTGGCGGTCCGCATCCAGGGCATGGTCGACTTCTACCCACCGGCGGGCCGTCTCCAACTCCGGATGTCGGGCATCGATCCGACCTACACGCTGGGGATCATCGCCGCTGAACGTGAAGCGCTCATGCGCAAGCTGGCCGACGCCGACCTCCTGCGAGCCAACGCTCGCCACGCCCTCGCCCCGGTGCCACTGCGGATCGGTGTGGTGACGTCGCTCGGATCTGCTGCCCATGCCGACATCACCACCGTCTTCGAGCAGTCACCGCACAGCTTCACCCTCGTCGAGGTCGACACTGCCGTGCAGGGAGCAGGAGCGGAGAGGCAGATCGCCGCCGCAGTGCGCGCCGCGGGCGCTGCCGACGTCGACGTCCTCCTGGTCGCTCGGGGTGGTGGCTCGAAGACCGATCTCGCGGTCTTCGACCACGAGGTGGTGGCCACTGCGATCGCCGGCGCGCCGGTGCCGGTGTTCACCGGTATCGGTCACGACATCGATCGTTCGGTTGCCGACGAGGTGGCCCATACCGCCCACACCACGCCAACCGCCGCAGCCCAAGCGATCGTTGCCCTCGTCGACGAGTGGCTCGGCCGACTCGCCCTGATCGAAGCCGATGTCGCCCACTCGGCCCGCCGGGCGGTCGATCGCGCCACCCACCGAGTGACCGGCCACCGCCAACACATCGGCCGGGCTGCCTCGACGGCGATCGGGCGGGCCGATGACCGGCTGATGCAAGCATCAGCCCGAATCCGTCGCGCCACGATGCGGGCCGAGTCGAGCGCCCACACCCAGCTCGACCGCGCCGCAGCTCGGCTGGCACTCGCAAGTCGCCATGGCCTGCGAGCCGCCGACCTTCGCCTCGACGCTGCGGCATCGCGAAGACGGGTCCTCGACCCGGCGTTGGCTCTCGCCCGCGGCTGGTCGATCACCCGGGGACCCAACGGCTCGGTGATCCGTTCGACGAGCGACGTCGCAAATGGGGATGCGGTGACCACCACGCTTGCCGACGGATTCATCACCAGTACGATCACCGCGACCGAGCCGGCAGGAGCACACGACGATGACTGACGACGAGGCCGCCGACCACATCGGTTACGCCGACGCGATGTCCGAACTCGAAGCCATTCTCGACGACCTCGAAGACGACGCACTCGACGTGGACGTCCTCGCCGCCAAAGTCGAACGCGCCAGTGACCTGATTCAGCTCTGTCGCAATCGCATCGGCGCAGCGCGAGTGCAGGTCGAACGAGTCGTCGCATCACTCGACGACGCCGGGCCGGGGACCGAGGATACAGACGACGCGGAAACCCTGTTCGACGGCGACGACTGACATGACCGCAGCTCCTTGGCAGCTCACGGAGGTTGCGCAGCGCACGTCCGATGCCTTGGACGCGATCGTTGCGGCCGAGATCACAACATGGTCCGATCTCGACCCCTCGATCGAGATGCCGCTCTCCGATCTCGCGACGTTCATTTCGGGCGGCGGAAAGCGCATTCGTCCCGCCTACTGCCACTGGGGCTTCGTCGCCGGAGGTGGCGATCCGTCCGGGGACGACGCCCTCGCCGCCTGCTGCGCAGTCGAGATGCTGCAGGCATTCGCCCTGGTCCACGACGACGTGATGGACGGATCTCCGACCCGACGCGGCAGCCCGACCGTCTGGGCTCGCTACATCGAACGTCACCAGGCCGGGGCCTGGCAGGGCGAGGCCCGACGTTTCGGCGAAGCCGCCGCGATCCTCGTCGGTGACATCGCCATGGTCATGGCTGATCGCCAGATGTCGGCGTACGCCGATGACGCGCGGCGAATCTGGGATCTCCTCCGAACCGAGCTCAACTTCGGCCAATACCTCGACGTGCTCGGCACCGCCAGAGGCCATGTGTCGGTCGAGGGTGCTCGGACGATCATGCGGAACAAGACGGCCGGCTACACCATCGTCCGCCCACTGCAGCTCGGTGCTGCTGTCGCCGACGCAGCACATCTCCACCCGTGGCTCGACGCGCACGGCATGCCACTCGGCGTTGCGTTCCAGCTCCGCGACGACATGCTCGGCGCATTCGGCGACGAGGCGAAGACGGGAAAACCGGTTGGGGACGATCTCCGGGAGGCGAAACCCACTGTCCTGCTGGCCCGAGCCCGAGCCACCGCCTCTCCGGAGCAACTCGAGGTGCTCGACCGGGTTGGCCCCGACATCACCGACGACGAGGTGGCATCGATCCAAACAGTGATGATCGAGACCGGGGCGGTCGAGGCGTGTGAGCGGGAGATCGCAGAACTCCTCGAACAGGCAACCGCAGCACTCGACCTGCTACCTGACGTCAACGGGAGCCGGGACGCACTCACCGCACTCGCCGACTTCGTCGTCCGTCGCGACGGCTGACCCCAACGGCATACGACGACCGCCCCGCCGCCGACGTGTTCCAGCACACCGGCCCTAGCGTGAGGGAGTGGCTGAACCGAAGGCCGAAGCCTCCCGCCGTCGAACGTTCGCAATCATCTCGCACCCCGACGCGGGCAAGACCACCCTGACCGAGAAATTCCTCCTGTACGGCGGCGCACTGACATCCGGAGCCGGTTCGGTGAAGGCGAAGGGGGATCGTCGCAGCGCAACGTCGGATTGGATGGAACTCGAGCAACAGCGTGGCATTTCGATCACGTCGACCGTGCTGCAATTTCCGTACCGCGGCAATGTGCTCAACCTGCTCGACACACCGGGTCACCGTGACTTCTCCGAGGACACCTACCGGGTGCTCGCAGCGACCGACGCCGCAATCATGGTGCTCGACGGATCGAAGGGCATCGAGGCGCAGACCCGCAAACTCTTCGAGGTCTGCCGCGATCGCGAGATCCCTATCGTCACGTTCATCAACAAGTGGGACCGTCCGGGGCGTGATGCACTCGAGTTGCTGGACGAGATCGAAGAACAGTTGATCCTCGAGCCGGTGCCGATCTCCTGGCCGGTCGGCGACGGGGACCGTTTCCGGGGTCTGATCGACCGCCGCACCGGAGATTTCATTCGCTACACCCGCACCGCCGGCGGCTCGACCGAGGCGCCCGAGGAGCTGCTCGACGCCGAGCAAGCCGCCGCCGAAGAGGGCGATCGCTGGCTCGAGGCGCAGGAGGGCATCGAACTCCTCGACGTCATGGAGCGCGACTTCGATGCCAAGCGGTTCGAGTCGGGCGAGCTCTCTCCCGTGTTCTTCGGATCGGCGCTGACCAACTTCGGGGTGCGACTCATCCTCGATGCCATGGTCGATCTTGTCCCTTCACCGTCGCCCCGTGTCGATCGCAAGGGTGATCCGCGACCACTCGACGCCCCCTTCTCGGGAATTGTGTTCAAGGTCCAGGCGAACATGGACAAAGCCCACCGCGACCGCGTCGCATTTCTCCGGGTGTGTTCCGGAAGGTTCGATCGGGGCATGGTCGTCACTCACGAGCCGAGCGGCAAGCCGTTTGCCACCAAGTACGCCCAATCGGTCAGCGGCCAAGCCCGGGAAACCGTCGAGCAGGCATTTCCCGGCGACGTTGTCGGGCTGGTCAACGCAACCGACTTCCGGGTCGGCGATGCCGTCTACGTCGACGAGGCCGTTCAGTGGCCACTGGTCCCGGCATTTGCACCGGCCCACTTTCGCATCGCCCGCACACTGGACACGTCGAAAGCCAAGCAATTCCGCAGCGGCATCACACAACTCGACGAGGAAGGGGTGGTGCAGGTCCTTCGCGAGCCCGACATCGGAGATCAGGCCCCGATCTTGGCTGCGGTCGGTCCGCTGCAATTCGAGGTCGTCCAGCATCGACTGGAGAACGAATTCGGGGCGCCAGTCGAACTCGTGCCTTGCTCGTGGACCACGGCTCGAATCACCGATGCTCCGTCGGCAGAAAAGCTCCGAGGCATGTCGGGGGTCACGGTTGCGGCCCGGTCTGACGGCGAACTGCTGGCCCTGTTCGAGTCGCCGTACTGGCTGCAACGCCTCGAGATGGATCAGCCCGAATTGACCCTTGCGAAGTTGATTGCCGAGGGCTCCTGATCGACCGCGCAAGTGGGTCGAACCCGCTGCCGCTCGCCTACGATCCTGGCGTGCTGTTCGTTCCGATCGTGATCGCCCAGTCGACAACCGACATCGGCAACGACGTCGCTACCGGCTCGGGCGCCGTTGCCGTCATCGGATTCGTGATTGTCGGATTCGCTGCGGTGCTCGGTGCCTACCTCTTCCGCAAGCGAAAAGGCTGAGCCCGAAGCGGTGGAACCGGAGCGACCAGTGGGCTGTACCCATCCACGAACCCGTTGCGACGAGATGGGAACCTTGACGCCATGGACTTGACCTCATCGCTCACTTATCTGGCCTGGACGTCTGCGCTCTGCCTGGTGCTTTGGATTCCCTATGTTTTGGAAACCATCGGCCGGCGGGGGCTACTGACCGTCCTTCGTTACGAAGAGAGCGACGTCGAACCCGCAGCGTGGGCACAGCGCTCCCACCGCGCCCACCTGAATCTTCTCGAGAATCTTCCTCCTTTCGCAGCGCTCGTGCTCATCGCCAACCTGACCGACGTGGCTGTGGGGGGCGCCGCAGCCGTGTTCTTCTGGGCCCGTGTTGCCCATGCGATCGTGCACATTGCTGGGGTGCCATACCTTCGCACGGCGGCATTCTTCGTCAGTTGGGCTGCGATGTTCACCATCTTCTTCCGGATCATCTGAACGAATCGGCCAGCTCCCTGCGTTCATCGCCTCGGTCCTAGTGCGGAGCTGCAATGCACGGCGTCTTTCTAGGTCGTTGTACCCAGCTGGCGAGGAGCCGATATCGTCCCCTCGATGGTGATGGGCATGATCTTGCAGGTACTCGAGGAAACCGTGACCGACATCGGGGGCGATGGCCTGTGGGATCAGGTCACAGAGGAGGCAGGAGTCTCTGCGGTCTACAGCAGGTTCGACCGCTATCCGAGCTCTGATTTCCTGGCCATTGTCGAGGCGGTCGCCAACACGCTCTCCATCAGCATGGATGAGGCAATGGCGATCGGGGGAGAAAAGGCCTTCCCCCACCTCTTTCGCCGCTGGCCCGACGGAGGCGCTTCCTACACAGACGCAGTGAGCCTGATCGGTGACTTGGATCTGGTCATCCATGCCGAGGTCAGAACGTGGGCTCCTCATTCCGACCCCCCCACGTTCGACATCCAGCCGAAGGACGACGGCTACGTGGTGAGTTACACCTCTGCACGCGGACTCGTACCCTTCTGCCAAGGACTCCTGAAAGGTGCCTTCACCCATTTCGGTACGTCGTGTGACGTCGAGATCATGCTGACCGAAGGCACGACCACATCGTTTTCCGTCCGACCCACTGATCCGTTGCGTTCGGGCTGATCATGAGCAACACCCCCTCAGCCGCGCAGTCCGACGCTGACGGCGTCGTTTCTGGCGGGTTTGCGCCAGAGATCGACGCGCTCAGGCGCCGACTCGGGCGCGAGCAGGAACGTTTGCGTCTGGCAGAGGAGCAGGCGATTGGACGAGTCTCGACGTTGCTTGACGACATCGCGTCCATCACCGAAGAACGAGACTCCCTGCGAGCGCAGCTCTCTACGGCACTGGTCGGCTGGTCGGCCGGTACCGACGACACGGACGTGGGCACAGCGCTCTGGAACTTCACGCTCGACCTGCAGCATGACGGCAGCAATCCGCTGACATCCGCCGGCGAAAGCATCGAGCGACTCCGACACGAGTGCAGCCTGTGGGGTGTGGCGTTGTTCGAGGGCTCCGCTGCGACCGGCTTCGACCTCGTCGTCGGCTCCAACGACCTTCAGGAACAAGACCGTGCGTTCGATGTCAGCCGATCGGTCGATTTCGAAAAGATCTCCGATCGCTGTCGTTCCAACACGGTCACCTCCCTCGCACTCGTAGACCTTGTCACCGATCAAGACCTCCTCGACTCACGAGTGCTCGATGACCTGTGGGTCTCGTTCGGCTTGGCACTCGAGAGCGACGGCACAGAACACATCGTGATGTGTGTCAGCGAAGGCGACCAGGGCAGAGGGCTTCGTGAGGTTGTCTGCGTCTACACCATGGCGGAAATGAACTATGTCCTCATGGACAAGCTCTCGGCCGACAGGGCTGCAGAGGAGGCGGCTGGTGATCATCACTTTTTGGAGACCGTTGTTCACTGCCTGCAGAAGCTCGAATCCATCGAACACGCCTCCGCCGAAACCGTCATCGAGGACGCCCTCGAGGCGTTCGCACGAATCGAGAACGTCAATGCCCTTGTCTGGTGGGAGATCGACGAGCAGAACGAGCAGTACCGCCGTCTCTTCACCGTTGTCGAGGAAGCGTACGGCGGCCGCCCGATTGTGCCCGCAGCTGCGTTCGGAACGCGTCCGTTCATGGATCGGGTCAGGTTGGAAGGGACAAGTTGGGTCATACCTGACAAGCCAACACCGCTGAACCCGAGCATGCTCGGCGTGGTTCCTGTCACCGACTCCACCCGCCGCGGGTTCTTGCTCGCAGCACGAGAGAGTTCAGAAGCGTGGGATCCGTCGTTGACAGAGCGCCTGCAAACCGTGTCGAACCTGATCCACTTGGGATTGATCTCGCTTTCGCAGACGAGTCGAATCGATGCGGTCGTCGCCCGATCCTCGATTCCGGTCGTGGTACGGAGACAAAGCGACCTCAGCTTGGTCGACTGCAACAACGCGTTCAGTGAACTCGTCGGAATGCAGAAGGAGGAACTGCTCGGCACCGGTCCAGAACATGTCCTGTACCCCTCGGTTCTCGAGGTTCCGAATGATCTGCGAGACGAATCCGCATGGATGTTCGAACACGTCGGGGAGTACAACGCATTCGAAGGCCATCCGGGAGTCAAGCGCGTCTATCGAACCGAAGCGGGGCCGCCACGTCTCACGCTCACCTTCTGCACTGCGCCACTCGATTCCGGCGAGATCATCAACTTCATCTTCGACGAGACCGAATCTGCCACCGCGCTGAAGGATGCGCATTCGCTGGCCGCCACGGATCCGCTCACTCACCTGCTGAATCGGCTCGGTTTCCTCGACGAGGTGGGAAAGCTGTACCAACGCGCCCACGGGCTTTTGATCGCCGTTGTCGACATCGATCGTTTTCGACACATCAACGAGGACTTCGATGTTGCCGTCGGCGACTCTGTGCTCTGCGCCATTGCCGAGCGTCTGTCACACGGTGCTGCGTCCTTCTTCGATGAACGCGAAGTTCGAAGCGGGAGGGTCGGACCGGACACCTTTGCAATCGCCGTCCAAGGACCACTCGCACGGCACCAGTCCGAGCACCTTGCCCGCCACTTGATCGAGGAGAGCGGTCGGTCGATCGATCTACCGCCAGAACTGCAAACTCCCTGGGGTGCAGCGCTCGAACCATCGGTGAGCATCGGCCTCGTGAACGTGACCAAAGGTCACGACATCGACGAACGCCTGGATCATGAACTGAAGACAGCGCTGAGCAAGGCGACGGATGCGGCACAGAGGCCCAAAGAGCAGGGTGGCCGAAGTTTCCGCTGGTACGAGGAACGTGCAACAAGTACTTCGGCAGCTCGCCTCGCGCTGGAGACGGAGCTTCGCCGGGCGTTGCACAACGACGAGTTCCGCGCGTTCTTCCAACCGATCGTGTCGATGGCAACCGGCGAGATCCTCGGTGCCGAGGCGCTCGTGCGCTGGCAGCATCCACGCGATGGGCTGACGGGTCCGGGTGCCTTCATCGAGTTGGCCGAACAGGTCGGCCTGGCCGAAGAAATCAGCAATGTCGTGCTCCAACAGGCGGCCCAGGAATGCCAAAACTGGGATGGACCGTACGTGAGCGTGAATCTGGCGCCAAAGCAGCTCGGACATCTGGCGGGCACACCAGACTTCATTCGCGGCGTGTTGACAAAAACCGGTCTGCCCCCAGGCCGACTTAAGGTGGAAGTCACCGAGCGTTCGATCATCAGAGACATCGCCGAAGCAAGGACGACCCTGCAACACCTTCGGGACTATGGCGTGTCGATCCTGTTGGATGACTTCGGAACGGGCTACAACGCGATTTCCTACCTGCGTGACCTCCCGGTTGACGGGCTCAAAATCGATCGATCGTTCGTCTCGAACCTGTCGGCCGCAGACGCGAGCAGCGAGCAAAGCGTCTCGACAGATGCCAAGTTCATCAGAATCATCACCGGTGTCGCAGACACGTTTGCACTGGACTGCATCGCAGAGGGAATCGAGAACGACGACCAGCGACTCGCTCTCCAACGAGCAGGCATCGACGCAGCCCAGGGCTACTTCTTCTACCGTCCCATGCCCCCCAGACAGTTCCAGGAATTGGTCCTGTCGCAGCGCACAGCGAACATTGCCGGCTCATAGCTCGCCGAGTTTGGCCATGGCGTCCGACACAGCGACCGCCCAGGACGTTCGACCCGTTCTCCCTCCCATCATCTGCACCGAATCCGGTAGCTCCGACCGACCGATTGGAAAATCGTGACCGACACGCAATCCACTCCGTCCGACGCGAACGGATCTGGCCCGATGCACGACAGCGGCAACGATCACTCGCGCCCCTCGGTGCAGAACTGGCAAACCGACTTCGATCATCAACATCCCGACTACGCAGCTGCAGCACCAACGATTTGGGAACAGATCCGTACCAGCGGCTGTCCTATCGCTCACTCCGAGCGCTACGGCGGTACCTGGCTACCCACCAGTCATGACGATGTTGCGGCGATCAGCAAGGACTACGAACACTTCTCGAGCCAGGGGGTTGTGGTCACCGAATACCGACCCGACATTCCCGCACCGATGGGCTACGCCCCGCCGATCACGAGCGATCCGCCGTTCCACCAGATCGCGCGCAGCATTCTGCTGAAGTTCTTCTCGCCCAGGGCCATCGACGGCTGGGAACCAGTGGCCCGGGACACCTGTCGCCGACTCATCGCCGACATCCAGGGCCGGATCGCCGTCGGTGACGACGTCATCGATTGTGCGCAGAGCTACAGCCAGCACATCCCAGTGATGATCATGGCCGACATGCTCGGCCTGCCTCGCGAGGACGGCGACCTCTTTCGTCGTTTCATCCACAACATCATGGAGCAGGGTGGCGGCGGTGAGGAACTGCCGTACGAGGACACGATCGACTTCTATCTCGACAGTCATGTTGCGGCCCGTCGAGCCAACCTCGGTGAGGATCTGATCTCCTATCTCTGCCAAGCCGAGATCGAGGGCATGGCCCTGCTCGACGAGCACGTGCGCGGCACGATCGCCCTGCTCATCATCGCCGGCATCGACACCACGTGGTCGGCGATCGGTGCGTCCATGTGGCACATGGCCCAGCATCCCGACCACCGAGCTCGATGGATCAACGAGCCCGACGTACAGCCTTTCGCCCTGGAGGAGTTTCTCCGCTTCTACGCGCCGGTGACGATGGCACGACTCCTGGCCAAAGACATCGAGTTCGAGGGGTGCCCGATGAAAGCCGGTGAGTGGACACTGCTCCCGTTCCCCGCAGCCAACCGAGACCCTGCGTTCTTCGACCGAGCCGACGAGTTCGTCATGGACCGCGCCCGGAACCGGCACGCGGCGTTCGGGCTGGGCATCCATCGCTGCATCGGTTCGAACCTTGCCCGAATGGAACTGCGCGTTGCCATGGAGGAATGGATGCAGGCGTTCCCGGAGTTCGAACTCGCCGATCCCGACGCTGTCACCTGGTCGACCGGGCAGGTCCGCGGACCCCGTCAGCTTCCCATGCGCTTCCCCGCATGACCTAAGGTGCCATCCGTGAAGATCAAGTACGACCGTTCCGCGTGCCAGGGCCACAACCGGTGCTACATGCTCGCCCCTGAGCTGTTCGACACCGACGACGAGGGCTACGCCGTCTTGCTCGTCGAAGGTGATGTGCCCGCCGACCTCGAGGAAAAAGCGCGACTCGCCGCCGACAACTGCCCCGAGTTCGCCATCGAAATCGAGGAGTAGGATCCGCGCCATGCGGATCCTCAAATTCGAATCGACCGAGGCCTTCATTGCGCTCGACCTCGACGGCGCTGACGCGTCGTCCGGCCCGGTTCGATGGGCACCGAAAGTGCTGCAGGGTGGGGCCAAGGATTTGGCGAGATCGCAGACCTATACCTACGCCGCACTCGAGATGCGCCGGGGTGGTGCCTCCGCTGGAATCTCGGCGGCTCCCGATGCTCGTGGTCCGGCCGTCGAAGCGTTCGTTGCCGAGGTTGCCGCCCTCGTCGCAGACAGCACCTACCTGCCCGATGCCGCCAAGGGTGTGAGCATCGACGACCTCGCCGTCCTGCGTGCCGATGACCCCCGTGACTCGGCCCGCCTCGATGCAGCTGCGACCCGATTCGACTCGCTGTCGGCAGCCGTCACCGCCGATGCCATCGTCGGCCTCGACGGTCGCACCGTCGCCATCGAGGGCTTCGGTGAAGCGGGTCCCGACCTTGCAGCCGCAATCGCCACTCGCGGAGGGAAGCTCATCGCTGTCTCCACCTCCGTGGGAACCGTGACCGACGACACCGGTATCGAGACGGCTGCCCTCACCGAGGCCTTCGCTGCCGAGGGCGCCGACTCGGTCCAACGGTTCGGCGATGTCGGCCACCCGATGGCCATCTTCGGAAGTGGTGCAGACATCACATTCACCGGTTCGAAGACCGGCATCGTCGATCACACGGTCGCTGGTCAGTTGGCCGACTCGGTTGCCCTTGTCGCCTCGGGTCGCCTCCCGCTGACCGCTCGAGCCTTGGCCGTGCTCCGCGCCGCCGATGTCGCCGTACCGGCTGATTTCATCTCGCTCGCTGGCGGAACCATCGCAGCATGGAGTGACCCAGCCCGTGCCGACGCCGAGGTGACCAACGAGATCACTGCGACGGTGACCGAACTCTGCAACGAGCACCGAAACCACGACGAGGGTCCATTCCTCGCTGCGTGCTTCGTCGCCGAGTCATTCCTCTCGACCTGGCAGGACGCGTTGCCGTTCGGGCGCCCGCTCGCGCCGTAGCGCCGCTCGAGTCTCGACAGTCCTTGTCACCGCCATCGGCTCGACAAGCCCGCCTCGGCCGAAGGACGCACAGCGACGACAGTTGACGGGGGTGGGCGTGCACCCCCGTCAGCTTGTCAGCATGTTGTGGGCAGGTCGGGTCAGCCCGACGCCTCGGTGATACCCCGGCCGACGAGGACGCGAGCGAGGTGCTTGCGGTACTCGGCGTCGGCGTTGAGATCCTCGGGCGGGTCGGTGTCGTCACCGGCAACCGAAGCTGCGTCGGCGCCACCGCCACCGGCGAGGCCCGCCTCGACACCGCTGTGACGCATCGGAGCGGAGCCCATGTTGACCAATGCAACCTTCGGCGCATCACCGAGCATCACGGCTGCACCAACGATTGCCCAGTCCTGGGCACGACGATTGAACTTCTGGTAACTCCAGCCCACGCCGGCCGCTTTGGGAATACGGATCTCGGTGATGATCTCGTCGCCGGCGAGGGCGGTCTCAAGAAAGCCGGTGAAGAAATCGCTCGCTGCGATCTCGCGTTCACCGCCGGGTCCCCTTGCTACCAAGACGCCTCCGTGGGCGAGCAGCGCAGCGGGCAGGTCTGATGCTGGGTCTCCATGGGCGAGCGAGCCACCCAGGGTGCCCCGGTGACGAACCTGAGGATCGCCGACCTGACCGGCCACATGACGCAGCAACGGTGCCTCGGTGGCCAACAATTCGCTGGTCTCGATCGCCCGATGCGTGGTCATTGCGCCGATGGCGACATGGTCGCCGCCGTCGTTGATGTAACTGAGGTCGCTGATCCGACCGATGTCGACCACGACACCGGGTGTGGCGAGCCGGAACCGCATCAGCGGGATGAGGCTGTGGCCACCAGCCAGCAACTTCGCGTCGTCGCCGTGCTCGGCCAACGCAGCAATCGCAGCGTCGGCCGAATCGGCCACCTGGTAGTCGAATGCGGCCGGGATCATGCCTGGCCTCCCTTCGCCTCGTTGATGGTTCGCCACACTCGTTGGGGTGTGGCCGGCATGTCCATGTCGACCACGCCGTATGGGCTGAGCGCATCGACCACTGCGTTCATCACCGCAGCAGCCGAACTGATGGTGCCGGCCTCGCCAGCACCCTTCACCCCGAGTGGATTGCTGGTGCTCGGGGTGACGGTGTAGTCGGTGACCATGCTCGGCACGTCCGCCGCCGACGGGACCAGGTAGTCCATCATCGACGGGTTGGTGAGATTGCCGTCCTCGTCGTAGCAAGCCTCTTCAAAGAGCGCTTGTGCGACGCCTTGCACGATGCCGCCGTGGACCTGGCCCTCGACGATCATCGGGTTGATCTGGTTGCCGCAATCGTCGACAGCCACGTAGCTGAGCAGCTCGACCGCGCCGGTGTCTTCGTCGATCTCGACCGCACACACGTGGGTGCCGAACGGGAAGACGAAGTTGGTCGGATCGAACGTGACCTGCTCCTGCAAGTTCGGCTCCATGCCGTCGGGGAGATTGTGCGCAGTGAACGCGCCGAAAGCGATCGCCTGAATCGGCATGGCTTGGTCGGGCGATCCCGACACCGAGAACATGCCGCCGGCGAACTCCAAGTCGTCGGCCGACGCCTCCATCTGATGGGCTGCGATCTGCTTGGCCTTCTCGACGACCTTGTCGCACGCTGCCGCAATGGCAACACCGCCAACGGCGAGTGACCGCGAGCCGTAGGTATCGAGCCCGAGCGGACTGATGGCGGTGTCGGAGTGCAACACGGTGACGTCTTCGGGTGGGATCCCGAGCTTGTCGGCAACGATCTGCGACCAGGTGGTCTCGTGGCCCTGCCCGTGGGGGGTGGAGCCCGACACGACCTCGGCCTTGCCTGTAGGCAAGAGCCTCACCGTGGCGTGCTCCCATCCACCTGCGCCGTAGCTGAGACCACCGAGCGCACGGCTCGGGGCCAGGCCACAGATCTCGACATAGGTGACCATCCCGATCCCGAGCTGCTTCGACTCGCCGGCCGCACGACGACGAGCCTGTTCGGCTCGCAGGCCGTCGTAGTCGGCGAGTTCGAGGGCTCGGTCGAGGTTCGGGCCGTAGTGACCGGAATCGAACACCAGCGTCGACGGCACTTCGAGGTTTTCGAAGTACTCGCCACCGGCAAGGTAGTTGCGACGCCGGATCTCATCCGGGCCGATACCGACCTGGGCAGCGAGGATGTCCATCGCCCGCTCGATCGCGTAGCTGGCTTCGGGCCGACCCGCACCGCGATAGGCATCCGTCGGGGTCAGGTTGGTGAAGTAGCCGTCACAGGTGAACCCGAAGGCGGGGACGTCATACACACCCGTGTAAAGGAAACTCCCGAGGAGCGGAACGCCGGGGGTGATCAGCATCATGTAGGCGCCCATGTCGGCATCGATATGGACCCGGACACCTTGCAGCTTGCCGTCGGCATCGGCGGCGAGCTCGATCGTCTGCAACTGACCGCGACCTTGATGGGTCGAGAAGGCTGCTTCACTGCGAGACTCGGTCCAACGCACTGCCCGTCCCAGTCTGTTGGCGAGGGTGACGGCAAGGATCTCGTCGGGGTTGATGTTGAGCTTCGCTCCAAAGCCACCACCGACTGCCGGGGCCACCACGCGGATCTTGCTCTCGGGAATGCCGGTCGTAGCCGCAATCATCACCTTGAGAATGTGCGGCACCTGCGTTGCGCTGTACAGGGTCACGTCACCACCCATCGGTGACGGGACGGCGAGCACCCCGCGAGGCTCCATCGCTGCGGGGATGAGCCGCTGCTGCACGAAGTTTGCCTTCACGTGGTGGGCAGGATTGGCAAACGCAGCCTCAAGGGCGTCGGGGTCGGGCACGAGGGGCCAGTGGAAGGCTTTGTTCGTCTCGTGCTCGGAGTGCGCCGTGGCAGAACCGTCACGGGCCGCCGCGATCGATGCGACGGCATCGAGCGGCTCGTAGTCGACGATGACCTGTTCGGCTGCGTCGGCTGCGCCGTAACGCGAGTCGGCGAGCACCACCGCCACGATCTCGCCGACGTGATGAACCTCATCGATCGCGGTCGGGTAGTGGGGCGGGTTCACCATGTCTTCGGTGACCGGCCAGGCACAGGGCAGTGGGGCGAGCCACAACCCCATCTCCTGCAGTTGTGGGCCGGTGAGTACCGAATGCACACCTTCGGCGGCCTCCGCTGCCGATGTGTCGATCGATGTGATCCGGGCGTGCGCCAGCGGGCTTCGCACCATTCCCATCCAGAGTTGACCGACGACGTGGATGTCGTCGACGTACTTGCCCTCACCAGCGAGGAGCTTCGGGTCCTCGCGGCGCTTCATCGGTGTACCGATGGCGGTCGTCGTGATCGGATCTTCAACTGCGGTCATGCCGCACCTCCTACCGAGAGCACCGCTTTCACGATGTTGTGGTACCCGGTGCAGCGGCAGAGGTTGCCCTCGAGGCCCTCGCGCACACCCGCTTCGTCGAGCCCTCCGGGGTTCTCGGCGACAAGCGATGTTGCGGCCATGACCATGCCCGGGGTGCAGTATCCGCACTGGAGGCCATGGCAATCCATGAAGGCCTGCTGCATCGGATGCAACTCGCCGTCCTCGCTGGCAAGACCTTCGATCGTGGTGATTTCGGCGCCGTCGGCCTGGACCGCGAACATGGTGCAGCTCTTGGCAGATTCACCATTGACGTGAATGGTGCAGGCACCGCACGACGACGTGTCACAGCCGACGTTGGTGCCGGTGAGCCCGAGTGTTTCTCTCAGGAAATGAACCAGCAGGGTTCTTGGCTCGACGTCGGCTGACCGACGCTCACCGTTGACGGTGACGGAGACTTCCACGTACGCGCTCCTCTACTCGTTTGCGACAGCGCGTGTTTAGCATGTGACGCCAGTCACGTCACATGCGCAGATCCGTTCCTCACTCGTGTGAACCTGCGAACCGCCTGATTTCGGCAGTTCCACAGGCTCGTGCGCGCCGCACATCATCGGCGCGCTGTGCACAACTCAACGACCGATGTCTCCTCAGCCGAGGACGAGAATCACGAGAACAACGACTGCAACCACGGCGATCACCGTCGGGATCAGTCGCTTCGCAACCGCACCACCTGCAACCTCGAGCAGATCGAGGACATCGTCTTCCTGCTCTCCCTTGCCATCACCAGGATCGGTAGCAGGAGCGGCTGCACGATCATCGATCGCAGCAGACTCCTCGGCCGCGAATCCATCCCCGCCCTCGGGGCGATCGAGCTTGCCTTCGATGCACTCGGCGAACTGTCCGAGCAGCTTCTTCGACACATCGGCCATGACACCGCGGCCGAACTGCGCAACCTTGCCCGACACCTTGAGATCGGTCGAGATCGCAACCACCGTGCCATCACCGTCCTCGGTCATGGTCGCAGTGATGTCGGCCGACGCATTGCCGGCGCCCCGCTTGTCACGGCCCGACGCCTTGAGGACCACGATGCGGTCGGTCTCGTTCATCTCCACCACGGTCGCAGTACCGGCGTATTCAGCGGTGACCGGTCCGACCTTCACCTTCATCTGGCCGTGGAAATCGTCGCCCTCCTGGCCGGTGAGCTCTGCACCCGGGAGACACGGAGCGATGGCGGGGATGTCGGTGAGTAGTGCCCACGCCTGCTCGATCGGCGCAGCCACCCGGAAATCGTTCTCGATCTTCATGGTGATCACAGTATCCGCGATCGGGCGGCGGGCCGTAGGGTGAACGTCATGTCGAGTCCGCACCCTTCGTTGTCATCGGTCGATGCGGTCACCGTCGCCCTCGCCGAACAGGGGTATTTCGCAGACCGAGGCCTCGCCACCACGATCTTTCTTGCTGCGTCGCTGCAGCGGCCACTACTGCTCGAGGGCGAGGCGGGCGTAGGGAAGACCGAGGTCGCCAAGGTGCTTGCCGCCATCACCGGTGGCGAACTGATCCGCCTGCAGTGCTACGAGGGAATCGACGCTGGCCAAGCGCTCTACGAATGGAATTACACCCATCAGCTCCTGCATCTTCGCACCGCCGAAGCAGCAGGAACGGCAAGCGCCGCAACTGCTGACGCGCTCGAGGAAGAACTGTTCACCGACCGCTTCCTCGTCCGTCGACCGATCCTGCGTGCGATCGATCATCGAAGCGACGTTCCACCTGTGCTGCTGATCGACGAGGTCGACCGAGCCGACGACGAGTTCGAAGCGTTCCTGCTCGAGGCCCTCTCGGATTTCACCGTGACCGTGCCCGAACTCGGGACGTTCCAGGCGGAGATTCGGCCGATCGTGATCATCACGTCGAACCGGACCCGAGACGTTCACGATGCCCTCAAACGTCGGGCGCTGCACCACTGGGTCGAACATCCCGACTTCGAACGCGAGGTGGCGATCCTTCGGGCCAAGGCGCCCGCCGTGCCCGAGCAACTCGCGAACCAGATCGCCCGAGCCACCGGCGCCGTCCGCGAGCTCGGCATGTACAAAACGCCAGGTGTCGCAGAGACCCTCGACTGGGCCAATGCCGTGCACCTCCTCGGGGAAACGACGCTGACCGAGGAGTCGGTCGACGCCACCCTCGGCACGCTGCTGAAGTACCGCGAGGATCAAGAGCGGGTACGACGCGAAGGTCTCACCAACATTCTCGCCGCGGCGCTGAGCGCCTGAGTCGTGGCGACTGCTGCACCCGCCATCGACACTGATCGGCTGGTTGCCGGGTTCGTTCACACCCTGCGACGGGGCGGTCTCGAGGTCACCGTCAGCCAGAGCGCGCTGTTCCGAGAAGCGCTCAAGGTTGTCGGACTCGGGAACGGTCTCGACGTGTACTGGTCGGGTCGATCGACACTGGTGACCAAACAGGAACACGTCGCCATGTATGACGCGATGTTCCTTGCCTTCTTTCACCACAACACGTCTGGTTTCCAGATGCGATTCGACGACGTCGTGCAGATGCTCTCCGACTCCTTCGACGGTGACACCGACGCCGACACCGACGGAAACGACGATGACGAGCCGGCACTGCAGTTCTCCCGCTCCGAGCGACTTCACGACAAGGACTTCGGAGACTTCGACGACGCCGAGTTAGCCGAGGCCGAGCGTGTGATGGCGGCGCTGCAGGTTCGTCCGGCCCGACGCCGATCCAACCGCCATCGCCGATCACGGAGAGGCGACACCCCCGACCTTCGTCGCACGGTTCGTGCCGCCATGCGACGTGCCGGCGAACCGATCGAGCTTGCGACCACCGAACCCGGCGACAAGACCCGTCGGCTCGTGCTGCTGCTCGACATCAGCGGCTCGATGGAACGGTATGCCAGGGTCCTGATCCGATTTGCTCACACAGCAGTTGCCGGTCGCGGATCTGTGGAGGTCTTTGCGCTCGGCACCCGCCTCACACGCATCACCCGCCAGCTGGCGTCTCGCGATCCAGAGGTGGCGGTCGCCGCTGCTGCCGGGGTGGTCGAGGACTGGTCGGGTGGGACCCGGCTCGGCGATTCGATCGACGGCTTCGTGCGCGAGTGGGGCATCAGGGGCATGGCTCGAGGAGCAATCGTCGTGGTGCTCTCCGACGGATGGGACCGAGGCGATCCAGAAACCATGTCGACGTCGATGGAACGTCTCCACCGGCTCGCTCACAAGCTCATCTGGGTCAATCCGCTCAAGGCCGGTCCCGGCTACGAACCAACGGCGCAGGGCATGGCTGCCGCCCTCCCCCACATCGACGAGTTTCTCGAAGGCCACTGCCTTCGCTCGGTCACTGCGCTTGCCGAGGCCATCGCAGCTGCCGACACCTGACGGCGCGTTGATTTCAGCGGCTTGCCTTCTCGATCCCATCGAGCGTGATCTCGATGCCGAAACCGGGAGCATCGACCGGCACCACACGGCCCTCGATGGGGAGCGCCATCCCGGGGGTCGAGCGGTATGAGTTGGCGAGTGCCTTCGCCCCACCGACATACATCTCGCCGACGAGGTTCTCTGCCAACGCAAAGGCGAGATGCTGACCAAACGCATCGTTGACTGCACAGTGGATGGCGAGCTCGAGGCCGTGCTGCCGGGCCAGTTCTGCGACACGGACCGTCGCAGTCGCGCCACCAACCCACTGCACGTCGGGCTGCAAGACGTCGACCGTACCGAGCGCAGCGTGATGGGCGAAGGGATGCAACCCAAACCAACGCTCGCCTGCCGCCAGCCGGACACCGGTCACAGAGCGGACGGTTGCGTAGCCGTCGGTGTCATCGGGGTGTACAACATCTTCGACAAAACGCAGGTCGTAGGACTCGAGGGCACGACACAGCGCCGCTGCGTGTGCCGTGTCCATGACTGCCCACCCATCGACCATCAGATCGGCATCACCGATGGTCGAGCGCGCAGCCTCGACCGCGTCGACGGCAGCGGCGATGCCGGCCGGGCCAGGTACCGACCAGGGGCACGGAATCTTGAATCGGGCGAACCCGAGGTCGGCGAGCTTTGCGAGATCGGAGGACGTCGCATAGCACTCGATCGAGTCGTGGGCCGGGCCGCCGAGGAGTTCATAGACCGGCACGCCCCGCTGCCGTCCGAGCGCGTCGAAGAGGGCAAGGTCGATTGCGCTGATCGCATAGCTCACGACGCCGCCGGTCCCGAGGTGTGCCGCACCGACCGTGCTCATGAGGTCCCAGAGTTCGCCAATGTCGACCACCGACTCGACGATCTCCTGTTCGATCAACGGTCCCAGGTAATCGTTGATCACCGGCACGACCGGGCCGGCATGAGCGGTAAGTCCCAGCCCCCACGTGCCATCGTCGAGGGTGACAACACAGGCGACCTCGCCCCATGACGGTTCGAACTGTGCGACAGCACCTCGGCTCGAGCCGGCGCTGACCATCGGATTCATGTGCGCGGCCTCGACATCGGCCTGGGGGTTCGAGGCACGGCCGAGGGGCGTCGGGTCCCGGACCGCAGCGGCGCGGACCGACGCAACCCTCACCTGGTCACGCTCCGCTGGATTGCCAACCGCTGTCGTCGTCGGCCCACGCTGCGGTGAGGGCAGGATCGGCGAAAGAGTCGGGGTGTTGCGGAACCTCGATGCCGTCGTAGGCAGCAACCTCGGCACGACCGAC
>JAPOHW010000012.1 GCA_029979265.1 Actinomycetota bacterium
GACGAAGAGATCGAGATCTGTCAAGCCAACGGCATCGAGTTCATCGAGATCCGGCGGGGAATCGATGGCATCTCCGTCATCACTTCCCCGGAGAACGACGCCGTCGAGTGCATCAGCTTCAACCAGCTGTACTCGCTGATCTCCGAAGAAGCCACCGGCAACGAGAGCTGGGCCGACGGCAACAGCCTGCTCGCCGACATGGGTGCCGCCGACGCCGGCTTTCCCGACGCCCCGCTCGACGTGTTCGGTCCCGGTGAAGAGTCCGGCACCTTCGACTCGTTCGGCGAGATCGTGATCGAGGCGGTGGCGAAGGGCAAGACTGGCCTCGACCCGGACGCCCGCGAATTCGTCAAGACGATTCGGCCCGACTACACGTCGAGTCCCGACGACAACATCATTGTCGAAGGCATCTCGTCGAGTCGCTCCAGCATCGGCTGGGTTGGCTTTGCGTTCGCCAAAGAAGCCGAAGCGGCCGGTCAGGCCAAACTCCTCCCCGTCAGCAAGGACGACGGCGGCGAGTGCGTCGTTCCGAGCCCCGAGACCATTGCGTCGGCCGAGTTTCCGATCGCCCGGTACCTCTACACCTACGTCAACGCCGACGCCGCAGCCAACGACCCTGCTGTGATCGCCTTCGTCGACTACATGATGAGCGATGCGGGTCTGGCGTCGGTCACCAGCGCCGGCTACATCGATCTGTCCGGCGTCGATCAGAACCTGGCCCAAGCCATCTGGAAGAACCGCACCACCGGCCGCAGCTGGGGCTGATCACCCGTCGCCACCGGCGCCGACATCGAATCCCCTCCTCGACAACGGCTTCGGCCCGACAACAGCCCCTCCTCGACAACGGCCCCGGCACACGCCCGGGGCCGTTCGTCGTAGCTGGGCCCGGCAGCTCAGTCGTCGATGTCGACGGTGCCGTCGTCTTCGTAGCCGTGATGCTGGAGCGGTTCGGTGGCGGTCGTGACAACCCCGGCGATGTTGGCGACGATGCGCTTCCAATAGCGATACAGAATCGCTCTTGGCACGACCTCTCGACCCGGTTCCTCGGAATGCATCAGCTCGCGGATGTGGTCCTGCAACTCGATCTGCAGGGCGTTGGCCCGAGTGCGCAGCTCGATCGCCCCCGCCTCGTCGCCCACCGCAATGATGTCGGCCGCCTGCCCGAGCATTTCGCTGATCGTGCGGCGGTACCCCACCAGCGTGTTCAGGTCGGGCGCATCGCGCAGATCGGCTCCGTCCTCGGCCAGATACAGAATGTTCTTGCTCTGATCACCGATGCGTTCGATCTTCTTGATCAGCAGGATCAGGCCGAGCACCTCACCGATGTCGCTGCTGCCCTGCACGCTCACGTGCACCACGAGCTGTCCCCGCAGGTCCTGTTCGGCCTTGTTGATGCGTTCGTCGGTGCGGCGCACATCGTCCGCGACCACCTCGATGCTGGCACCACTCAGCAGCGCGGTCGATGCCAGATCGAAGCTGTGGCGGGCATCGGACACCATCGAGACGGTGCGAGCCGTGATCTGATCGAGGCTGTTCTCGCCGTCGCCTCGGCGGAAAAAGGTCATGACCATGAGGTCGCTCCTTGTGTGGATGAGATCAGTTTCGCGCTGGTCATCGGAAGATCGCCACGCCGATCAACGGGATCACGATGAACAACGTCACGACGTACGCGACCGCCATGGTGTGACGCTCGACCGCGAGCTCGGCCATGCGCTCGGCGGCCCGAAGGGGAATCACCCGGATGCGGGGGACCGGGTACAGGATCACGATGCCGATCACATTGAATGTCGTGTGGACCAACGCAATGGTCAGTGCATCGACCGATCCCGACGCCAATGCGGCCAACAACGCAGTGATCGTGGTGCCGACGTTCGCACCGAGGGTCACCGGGAAGATGTTGCGCAAGGTCACGACGCCGGCAGCGGCGAGCGGCACCATGATCGAGGTGGTGATGCTCGACGACTGCACCGCCACGGTGATGACCAGGCCGAGCACCATCGCAACGGCGCCGCCGCCGCTGCCGAGGACGGCGTTGAGCGAACGTTCGACCCGGTCTGCCACCAGTTTCTTCATGTTCTTGGTGATGAAAGTGAGTGCAGCCAGCACGATGACCAGCCCGACGAAGACCATCGTTGTGCCGAGAAGATTCTCTTCCAATCCCAGTTCGCCGAGCCCGTCCTTCAGCCAGCCGACGGGTTCCTTGACCCACTTCTTGATCGGGCTCTTCCATTCGCTGCCGGCGGAACCACCGAGCGCCTCGGTGATCGACGTGGCGATGTTCGAGAGCGCACCCGTCAGCAGTTCGATCGGCAGCAGGATCGCTACGGCGAGCAGGTTGAAGAAGTCGTGAACCGTTGCTGCCGCGAATGCCCGTTTGAATTCGTCGGACTGTCGGATCGAGCCCAACGAGACGAGCGTGTTGGTCACGGTGGTGCCGATGTTGGCGCCCATGATCATCGGCACCGCAGCATCGACGCCGAGTGCACCGGAAGCGACCAACCCGACAACGACTGACGTGCTCGCCGACGACGACTGCACGAGCACGGTGCCCAAAATGCCGACGAAGAGACCAGCGATCGGGTTGTTGACGCTTTCGAAGAGGTTGGCCTGGGTGTCGGCACCCATGACCTTGATGCCGGACTCGAGACTCGAGACCCCGACCAGGAAGATGTAGATCAGTGCGAACACCAGCACCGACCTCGCCCATGTGGGCATGGTTCGGTTGGCTGCTGTGGTGGTCCCCGTCATCGCTCCCCCGGATGTCAGCGGCGGGAACGTATCACCCGATCGTGGATGCCGCTCGCTGCTGTTCACCATTTGTTCACCCGGGTGGGGTCGAGCGTTCACCTGCATCACCCGGCGCCGCCAACTCGGATCCATAGCGTGGGGTTTCGTGCAGGAACTTCTCCCCCCGAGTCGCTCCGACAGACTCCGCAGTGTCGGCTTGGTCATCGCCCTTCTCGGACTCTTTGCGCTGATCTCCGGCCTTGTCGACCGCGACGACAAGGTCACCGTTGCGGCGCAACAGCAGAGCGCCGCATCGATGAACGATGTCGATCGGTCGACAGGTCCGATCGAGGGTGAGTTCCTGGTCTCGGGCTCGTCGACCGTGTACCCGATCGTGCTCGAGCAGGCCGAGGTCTTCTCCCAAGCGAACCCCGGCGTTGCGATCTCGGTCGAAGGTCCAGGGTCCGGCGATGGCGCTCAGAAGTTCTGTGACGGCGAGGTCCCGATCGCAAACGCGTCGCGGCTCTACAAGGCCGAGGAGATCGAGATCTGCGACGCGAACGGCATCGAGTACATCGAACTGCGGCGCGGTATCGACGGGATCACCGTCATCACATCGCCGGCAAACGATCTCGTCGACTGTGTGTCGTTCAACGATCTGTATGCCCTGATCTCTGAGGAGGCGAGTGGCTTCGACCGCTGGGCAAACGCCAACGCCCTCACCTCCGTGTGGGGTGGCCGCGAGTTCCCCGACGTTGCCCTCGACGTGTACGGCCCCGGTGAGGAGTCCGGCACCTTCGATTCGTTCGCCGAGATCGTCATCGAGGGGGTCGCAAAGGGAAAGACCGGACTCGATACCGATGCCCGTGATTTCGTGACATCGATTCGGCCCGACTACACGTCGAGCCCCGACGACAACGTGATCCTGCAGGGCATCGGTGCCTCGGACTACTCGATCGGCTGGGTCGGTTTCGCGTTCGCCAAGGAAGCCGAGGCGGCCGGCGCCGCCAAACTCCTGCAGGTCGCGAAACAAGACGGTGGCGCGTGTGTCAGCCCGACCGAGGAGACGATCGCCTCCGCGGCGTTCCCGATCGCCCGCTACCTCTACACCTACATCAACGCCGATGCAGCTGCGAACGACTCGGCCGTGATCGCCTTCGTCGACTACATGATGAGCGAGGAGGGGCTCCAAGCCGTCAGTTCTGCCGGCTACATCGACCTCGCCGAGCCGGACCAACGTCGGGCCCAGTCGATCTGGGCCAACCGGGTGACAGGACCGGCGTGGGAGTGAACACGATCGCCGTGTCGGTTGATCCCTCGGTACCGACGCCCACGGTCTCGCTGCCGTCGGTGAGCTCGCGGGCGGTTGGGGCGGTCCTCGAACCGGCGCTCTTTCTTGTCGTGGCCGCCGCGATCGCGGTCGTCGAACACTATGTGCAGGGTCCGATCGACGGGTTCGGTCCGTCGGCGTTCTGGCTTGCGTTCTGGGTCATGGCGACGTGGAGCGCCTGGCATTGGCCCGCAGCCCAGACCCTGGCCTCATCCTTCACCGGCAACCACATCGCGATGCTCGACGGTCGGCCAGCAGCACCGGTCACCCTTGCAGCCCGTGAGCTCTCTCGCGTCGGGATCCTCTACGGCCTGCCGTTGCTTGCGATCGAGCAGAACATTGCCCCGGTGCTGGCACTGATGGCCCTGTCGGGTCTCGTGATCGCCAAGGCCCCCGGGCGGCGGGCGCCGTGGGACTTCCTTGCTGGCACCGTGGTGATCGATGACTTCGGCGGGCCGGCGACAGGGTTCGAACGAACCGAGGTTCACTCGGTCGCCGACCTGCAACTCGACGAGTCCCGAAACCGCAAGAACCGCCGGGCCCGAGCCACCGTGCTCGCTCTCGGGACGACATCGATCCTGGTCAGCGCCCTGATCGTCTGGAACATCTTCAGCGAGGCCTGGGAGTTCTTCGCAGCCGACGCATTCACTTGGTCGAGCCTGCAAGGCATTGGTTGGTTCCCCCGTCGCGGCATCTTCGACGTCTGGACCCTTTTCATCGGCACCCTGTGGATCACCGGTATCGCCATCGCCCTCGCCGGCCCGGTGGGCCTCGGCGTCGCCTTCTATCTCTCGGAGTACGCAAACCCGCGGGTTCGGCGCACGGTCAAACCGATCATCGAGACGCTCGCCAGTATCCCTTCGGTGGTGCTCGGCCTGTTCGCCATCAGCTTCATCACCCCGCAGGTCCTGCAACCGATCGACGAATCGATCGGGTTCGCGTCACTGCTCGCCGCCGGTCTCGGTGTTGGCATTCTGACCGTTCCGATCATCGCTTCGATCTCCGAGGACGCCATGCGGGCCGTCCCGATGGAGCTTCGGGAAGCGAGCTATGGCCTCGGTGGGCGCCGGGTGACGACATCACTTCGGGTCGTGTTCCCCGCCGCACTCTCGGGTATCTCGGCAGCGTTCATCGTGGGCATCTCTCGGGCCATCGGCGAGACGATGGTGGTGTACATCGCTGCCGGTGGTTCGGGTGGCGCTGTCCTCGAGTACGACGCCCGCAACGAGGGCCAGACCTTCACCGCCGCAATGGCGTCGCTCGGCGCAGGCACCGACTCCGTCGCCGGTGTCGGCATCGCCTTCCAGAGCCTCTATGCCCTCGGAGCGCTGTTGTTCGTGATCACGCTGCTGCTCAACGTCGTGTCCGACGCGATCGTTCGCCGGTTCCGGCAGGTCTACTGATGCACGAGCGTCAGACCGTTTCGCTCGACACGCTCCGAGCTCGCCGCGGCGATGACGCCGCAGGCCACGTCTTCTTCGTCTTGATCACCTCAGCAGTCGGGCTCGCCTTCTTCATGGTCGGGGCCGTGGGTGTCGACGTCGTCGTCGAAGCGTGGGACATCCTGACCGAGCGGCTGTGGGATTTCCTTGGTTCACCGAGCTCGGCCGACGAGGCCAAATCCGGGGTCTCGCAGGGCATCCGGGGCAGCATCCTCATCGCGGCGATCGTGATCCTCACCTTTCCGGTCGGGATCGGCGCCGCTGTCTACCTGGAGGAATACGCCGACGACACCTGGTTGTCTCGGCTGATCCAGGTGACCGTGCGCAACCTGGCCGGTGTGCCCTCGATCGTCTACGGCCTGCTCGGTCTGGCCGTCTTCGTCAAAGGCCTCGACGGTCTCACCGGTGGCCGCAGTGTGATCGCCGCCGGCCTCGCCGTTGCGGTCCTCGTGCTGCCGGTGATCATCATCACCGCCGGCGAGGCACTTCGTGCCGTGCCCACGCCACTGCGAGAAGGGGCGTACGGGCTCGGTGCGACCCAGTGGGAAGTCATCCGAACCCAGGTGCTCCCCGCCGCGCTGCCCGGCATCCTCACCGGCACGGTGCTCGGTATTGCCCGAGCGCTCGGCGAAGCAGCGCCGCTCCTTGTGATCGGTGCGGTGGGCTTCTACACCACCGGCAACCAGGACTTTTTCGAACAACTCCGGGGCGCGTTCACCGCACTGCCGATGAACATCGCCAACTATGCGCGACTGCCGGCCGAGACGTGGCGGGGCCACGCCGCAGCGGCGAGCGTCGTGCTGCTGATCCTCGTGTTCTTGATCAATCTCGTGGCGATCGTCGTCCGAGCCCGTATCTCCAAGCGACTCGGTCGCTGACCTCGACCTGTGAAGAAGTGAGACTGATGACCATGACCCAACCGGCCATGACCACCGACCCAGCAACCGATGCTGTACCGGGCGCCAACGACGTGTTCACGGTCGATGGCCTCAATGTCTTCTACGGCGATCATCACGCCGTGTCCGAGGTGGACCTGACCATCAAGGAGCGCGAGATCACCGCCTTCATCGGCCCGTCCGGTTGTGGCAAGTCGACGGTGTTGCGCTGCTTCAACCGCATGAACGACCTCATCGACATCGCCCGAGTCGAGGGCACCGTCCGCTACCACGGTGTCGATCTCTACGACGAGGCCGTCGATCCGGTGGCGGTGCGGCGCCGCATCGGCATGGTGTTCCAGAAGCCGAACCCGTTCCCGAAGTCGATCTACGACAATGTCGCCTATGGCCCCCGGGTCGGCGGCCACAAAGGCAATCTCGACGAGATCGTCGAGCGCTCGCTTCGCGATGCCGGCCTGTGGGACGAGGTGAAAGACCGGCTCGGCGAGTCGGCCCTCGGGATGTCGGGCGGTCAGCAGCAGCGACTGTGCATCGCGCGCGCCATCGCAGTGAATCCAGACGTACTCCTGATGGACGAGCCGTGCTCGGCCCTCGATCCGATCGCCACCGGCGTGATCGAGGAACTCATGAAAGAGATCAAGAGCGAATACACGATCATCATCGTGACCCACAACATGCAACAGGCCGCCCGAGTCAGCGACCGCACGGCGTTCTTCACCGCCGAGATCGACGAGCACTCCGGGCAGCGGCGGGGCAAGCTGGTCGAGTTCGACGACACCGGCTCGATCTTCTCGAACCCCGGCGACGAACGCACCGAGGCCTACGTGACCGGCCGCTTCGGCTGAGGGGAGGAACGCTCATGGAATCCAGCGAAACCCGATCCCAACTCGACCAACGTCTGGCGTTGATCCAGACCGATCTCACCCAGATGATCGAGACCGTTGCCACGCGTGTCGGCGAGGTGACCTCGGCCATGCTCGAAGGCGACATCGAGGCCGCCGACGGACTGATCGCCGGCGACGACGAGATCGACCTCCTGTCGTTGCGAGTCGAAGAGGGCTGCGTCGAGACGCTGATCCGAGAACAGCCGGTCGCATCCGATCTGCGTTTCGTGGTTGCGGCGATTCACATGAACAGCGACGTCGAACGTTCGGGTGATCTCGTTGCCAACATCGCCAAGGCGGTCGGTCGGCTGCAGGGCGCGCACCCGGATCACCATGTCCGCGATCTGGTCGCCCGGATGTCGTCGGAAGCCCAGACGCTGCTTCGTCGGGCAGCGGAGTCGTTCGTGGCCCGCGACGCCGAACTCGCAGCATCGATCGACGAACTCGACGACCTGCTCGACGACCTGCATTACCGATACATCCAGCACGTCATTTCCGATGCCCGTCGCGGCGACCTTGACCCACAGCAGTCGCTGCAACTCGCGCTCGTCGGCCGCTTCTACGAGCGAATCGGTGACCACGCAGAGAACATCGGTGAGCGGGTTCGCTACATCGTCGACGGGTGGTTGCCGGAGGCCCAAGCTGCAGAGCGGGCCCGGACCAGGCTCGACGAGGGCGAACTGAAACCCCACCGGGGTCTCGCGGTCATCGACTCGATCGCGGAGGAGCGTCGCATCGACGCAATCCGCCGTGACTTCGTGGCCAACGTGTCGCACGAGCTCAAAACGCCGGTCGGTGCGATGAGTCTGCTGGTCGAGGCCCTCACCGGCGAGACCGAACCCGAGGACCGCGACCGGCTGAGCGACATGCTGCAGCGTGAAGCCAAACGGGTGGAAGACATCATCGACGACCTCCTCGAACTCACCCGGCTCGAAGAGGGCGAACGCGAGACGGAGAAGGTCAAGGTCTCGAAGCTCGTCGCCAAGTCGGTCGACAAGGTCCGCACGTTCGCCGAGGGCATGCGGGTGCAGGTTGCGGTCACCGGCGACGCCGGAGACGAAAAGATCGAGGTCGACCGGCGGGCCGTCGTCCGAGCGCTCACCAACCTGATCGACAACGCCGTGCGGTACTCCGAGGCCGATCAACAGGTCACGATTGCGGTCGAGGTGCGCGACCACGTCGTTGCGATCAGCGTGCAAGACGACGGTGTCGGGATCCCACGCGCCGAACTCGAACGCGTCTTCGAACGGTTCTACCGCGTCGACCGGGCCCGGAGTCGTGAGACCGGTGGCACCGGACTCGGCTTGGCGATCGTCCGCCATGTAGCGGAGAACCATGGCGGTCGCGTGCTCGTCGAATCGAAGCCGGGCGACGGTTCGACGTTCACCATCGAGCTGCCCCGACTCTAGGGTCACGGACATGACCGACCTGCTGAGCGTCCTGGTCGTCGACGACGAACCAGCCTTTCGTGAGGGGCTGCGCCAGGCGCTCAAGCAGGAAGGGTTCGTCGTGCACCTCGCCGCCGACGGGGAGGAGGCCCTCGAGGTCTGGCGGGCGTACCACCCCGACATCGTGCTGCTCGACGTGATGCTCCCTCGCATGTCGGGTATCGACGTGTGCCGAGCGATTCGAGCGGTCGACGACACACCGGTGATCATGGTGTCGGCTCGCAACGAAGAGATCGATGCGGTGGTGGCCCTCGAGGTCGGTGCCGACGATTATGTGGCCAAGCCCTATCGGGTCCGCGAGTTGGTCGCCCGGATGCGAACGGTGCTGCGCCGCACCGGTGGCGGCAGTGGCCGTGACCCCGAGCAGTCGCCGGTGCTCCGGGTTGGCGACATCTCACTCGACCGGGAACGCCACGAGGTCGAGATCGCCGGTGAGGCTGTGCAGCTTCCCCTCAAAGAGTTCCAGCTGCTGTCGTTGCTGATGGAGAACGCCGGCATCGTCGTCACCCGCCAGACCCTGATCGACCGCGTGTGGGGCTACGACTATGTCGGAGACACGAAAACCCTCGACGTGCACATCAAGCGGCTGCGAGCCAAGGTCGAGCCCGCACCCGACGCCCCTGAGCGCATCGTCACCATCCGCGGGTTGGGGTACAAGCTGAACTCGTGATCGCTCCCGTGCCAGGCTGAGCGGGTGACGATCGACCTGTACGACGCAATGAGCACGCTGCGAGCCGTTCGGCGCCTGCGGCCCGATCCGATTCCCGACGAGGTACTCGAACGGATCCTGCAGGCTGCGTGTTGGGCACCGACCGGTGGCAACCAGCAGCCGTGGAAGGTCCTCGTCGTGACCGACCCCGAGCTCAAGGCCGGGCTCAAGACGATCTACAAGGCCGAGTGGGACCCGTACGTCGTCAACTTCCTCGACCGGGTTGCCGGCACAGCGGGAGAGGCCCAGTGGAAGAAGGTCGCCGCCGCCGGGAATCATCTGGCCGAACACTTTCACGAGACGCCGGTGATCCTGGTGTTCCTCGCCAATCCCGCCTTCATGGCGATCACCGACGCCAAGCTCGACCGAATCTCGATGGTGGGCGGTGGTTCGGTCTACCCGGCGGTGCAAAACGCAATGCTTGCCTGCGTCGCCGAAGGGCTTGGCTGCACGCTCACCACCCTCCATTGCTACCGGGAGGACGAGGTGAAGGCGTTGCTCGGTGTTCCCGACGGATGGGCGACGGTCGCGATGGTGCCGATCGGGTATCCGGTCCTGACCGGTCACGGTCCGATCACCCGCAAACCGCCGTCGGCGATGGCGGCCCGTGACACCTTCGACGGTGCATGGCCGTAACAGACCCTGTCGCAGCTGCTCGCTAGGGTGACCTCGATGTCGGAGTCGCAGCTGCTCGCCGGTCTCAACCCGGCTCAATACGACGCGGTCGTCCATCGCAGCGGCCCGCTGCTCGTCATCGCCGGTGCCGGGTCGGGCAAGACCCGTGTCCTCACCCATCGCATTGCCCATCTGGTCGAGGAGGGCATGTCGCCGTTCGAGATCTTGGCGATCACGTTCACCAACAAGGCCGCCGGCGAGATGAAGGATCGCGTCGGCACGCTGGTGGGTCCGGTCGCCGAGAAGATGTGGGTGTCGACCTTCCACTCGGCGTGCGTTCGGATTCTGCGTCGCGACGTCGAGCGACTCGGGTTTCCCGGCCGCTTCTCGATCTACGATCAAGCCGATGCTGTCCGGCTGACCGGCTATGTCATCCGCGACCTCAATCTCGATCCCAAGCGATTTCCACCCCGCTCCGTCCACGCCACCATTTCGATGGCGAAGAACGAGAACGTCGGTCCCGAGCAGTACGCAGCGGAAGCCGAGCAGCTCGTGCAGCGCAAGCTGAGCGACGTCTACGTCGAATATCAGAAGCGGCTCCGCACCGCTGGCGCCATGGACTTCGACGACCTGCTCATGCGGACGTCACAGCTCTTTCGCGAGCACCCCGACGTGCTCGCATCGTGGCGACGCCGATTCGGCCACGTTCTCGTCGACGAGTACCAGGACACGAACCCGGTGCAGAACGCGCTCGTCCTGCAGTTGGCCGAAGAACATCGTCAGGTCACGGTCGTGGGCGACAGCGATCAGAGCGTGTACAAGTTCCGCGGCGCCGACATCCGCAACATCTTGGAGTTCGAAGAGGCGTTTCCCGATGCGACGGTCATCGTGCTCGAGCAGAACTACCGGTCGACCCAATCCATCCTCGATGCGGCCAATGCGGTCATCTCGAAGAACACGTCGCGCAAGCCCAAAGAACTGTGGACCGACCGCGGGAGCGGCGAGAAGATCGTCCGCTACCACGCCGACGACGAAGCCGACGAGGCCCAGTTCGTGGCCAACGAACTCGCCAAGCTTCACGACCACGACCACATGCGGTGGGGCGACATGGCGGTCTTCTACCGAACGAACTCGATGTCTCGTGTGGTCGAAGAGTTCCTCGTTCGCGTCGGCATTCCCTACAAGGTGGTCGGCGGCACCCGCTTCTACGACCGTCGCGAGATCAAGGACGCCGTCGCCTACCTGCGTGCGATCGTCAACCCGACCGACGAGGTTTCGGTCAAGCGGGTCATCAACACACCCAAGCGCGGCGTCGGCGACTCCTCGATTGCCAAGCTCGATGCGTGGGCGGCTGCGACGGGTGAGTCGTTCGACCAGGCGGAGTTGCGTTTCGACGAGGCGGGCGTCGGCGGTCGGGCCGCATCGGGTATCGAGCGCTTCATCGTGCTCACCACCGAGATCCGCAAGCTCGACGCCGGCCCAGCAACGATCATCGAAGAAGCACTCGACCGGTCGGGCTATCTCGAGGAGTTGCAGATCGAACGGTCGGTCGAAGCCGAAGGCCGCCTCGAGAACCTGTCGGAACTCGTCGGCATGGCGCGTCAATACGACACCGTCGACGAGTTCCTCGAACAGATCGCCCTGGTGAGCGACACCGACGAGATCGACGAGGAAGATTCGTCGGTCACGCTCATGACCCTCCATGCAGCCAAAGGCCTGGAATACCCGGTCGTCTTCTTGATCGGGATGGAGGACGGCGTGTTCCCCCACATCCGCTCGCTCGGCGAACCCGACGAACTCGAAGAGGAACGCCGACTCGCCTATGTCGGCATCACGCGAGCGATGGAGAAGCTGCATCTCACGTCGGCGTGGAGCCGGATGATGCATGGGCAGACCCAGTACAACCCACCGAGTCGGTTCCTCGAAGAGATCCCGTCGGAACTGCTCGACGAGCATGGTGGCAACCGCATGTTGCGATCCCGCCGTGAGCGCAGCGGCTCTCGCAACAGCGGCGACACAACGCCGACGGGTCGTACCTTCGGCGGCGGTGGCTCACATGCCGACGACGTGGTCGAGGCGGCACTCGCGGCAGCCAACCGGCCCACCCCGTCCGGCGCCGAAGCGATGGGTCTCAAGATCGGCGACGATGTCCGCCACACACAGTGGGGGGAAGGCGTCATCACCGACATCGAGGGTGTGGGCGACAAGGCCGAAGCGTCGGTCTACTTCGGCTCTGTGGGGGAGAAGCGGTTGCTCCTCAGTTGGGCACCGCTCGAGAAGATCTGAGCACGGTCGACCTCGGGGCTGCGGGAGTCACCAGGCGCACTCGAGGTGCTTCACGCCGTTGATGAAGTTCGACCGCAGGCGGTCGGGCTCACCGGAGGCGTGGAGTCCGGGCAGCTGGGTGAGGAGTTCCCGGTACAGCACGTTGATCTGGCGGCGGGCCAGGTGTGCGCCGAGGCAGAAGTGTGGGCCCGGTCCGCCGAAGGCGATCTGGTTGGTGTTGTCGCGGGTGATGTCGAACGCATACGGGTCATCGAACACGTCGTGGTCCCGGTTTCCCGAGCCGTAGAACAGCACGACCTTTTCGCCTTCCTCGAAGGCCTTGTCGCCCAACTGCACGCCATCACGGGTGACGGTTCGGCGAAACGCAATGACGGGGCTGGCGAGACGCACGATCTCCTCGACCGCACCGGCTGCATAGCGGTCGAGGTCGGACTGGAGCAGCGCCTTCTGCTCGGGATTGTCGGTCAGATAGGTCAGGCCCCACGAGATCGAGTTCCGGCTCGTCTCGTTGCCTGCGGCACAGAGCAACACGAAGAAGCTCTGGAGTTCCTGCCGGGTGAGTTTGTCGCCGTCGATCTCGGCGTTGACGAGGGCGTGGGTGAGATCGTCGGCGTCCTTGCCCTTGGCATGATCGGCGATCTCGTCCATCAGACCGGCGAGCGCCGCACCGGCGCCGAGAAAAGCCTCCAGTGGGTTCTCGTCCTCGGTCACGAACTCCGGGTCGCCCTGGCTCAGGATGATGTTCGTCATGTCGAAGACGAACTCGTACTGGCTTTCGGGGATCCCCATCATGTCGCAGATGATCTTCACCGGAAGCCAGGCGGCGCAGGTGGTGACGAAGTCGCAGCCGGGACCCGCATCGCGGAGCCGTTCGACGATCTGCTTCGCTGCCGCCTCGACATCCTCCATGTTGCGCTGCAGCATGCGGGGTGTGAACCCGGCCGACACGAGCTTGCGAAGGCGGGCGTGACGGGGGTCGTCCATGGCGATCATCGACCCGAAGAACTCGTTGAACTCCTGGGGCAGGTCGGGGACGTTGACCCCCTTGCCAGACTGGAAGAGTTCCGGGTGGCGAGAAGCCTCGATGATGTCGGCATGCCGGGTGATGGCGTAGTAGCCGGGGCCGGCGGGGAGGAACTCGTTCTCGTGTTCGGCGAAGTGCCGGATCGGATCCTCACGTCGCAGTGTCTCGAACGCTGCATCGCGCTCGGCCATGGGGAGCGTCCAGAAGCCCTCGAGGTCGGAGAGGTCGATGTCGTGGAGCTGCATGCGCCAACGTTATGCGGTCAGCTGTCGTGCAGCTGAATGCGAAGGCGCTTGTTTCCCTTGCCCTTCGATTCGGTCTTGATCACTTCGAACCGGCCGACCTCGCCGGTCGAGGCCACATGGGTGCCACCGTCGGCCTGCTTGTCGAGACCGACGATGTCGACGACCCGGATCTCGGTCACGGTGTCAGGGATCAGGTTGACCTTCGTGCGAATGAGGTCGTCGTCGGCGAGCGCACTGTCCCGCGGCAGGAACGACACTTCGATGGGCCGGTCAGCTGCGATCTCGGCATTGACCAGTTCGGTGACCCGCTCGGCGAAGCCCTCGGGGAGCGGATCGAACTCGAAATCCATCCGAGCGGTGAGCGGTTCCATGTTGCCGCCGGTGACCGATGTGCCCCACTCGTTCCAGATCACTCCGCACAGAATGTGGAGCGCCGTGTGGGTTCGCATCAACTTGTGGCGACGATCCCAGTCGACGACCCCGACGACGAGGGTGCCGGGGTCGGGAACATCACCTTCCACGGTGTGGTAGACGATCGGGCCCCGTCCCTTCACGTCGGTGACGGTGCATTCGCCGCCATGCCACTTGAAGAACCCCGTGTCATGGGGCTGGCCGCCGCCGGTGGGGTAGAAACACGTTTGGTCGAGCCCGACGGCTCCCTGGTCGTCGATGTCGATCACCAGCGCCGTGAAGTCGCGCTGCTGGGCTTCACGCAGGTAGATCCGGTCGGTGGTTTCCATTCCCGCACCGTACGGCAGCGGGTCATGGTCTCGCCATGAGCGCCGACGCCGGCGAGGCGCTCAGCCGTCGGTGTCGCGGTCGAAATTGAGATCGACGCGCACGTTCTTGTCGTCGTCGATCGAGACTGGATACATGTCGATCGTCCCGCCGGTCGAGAGGTTGCCCCGCTCGTCCATCGTGACGTCGGCACACTCGACAGCACCGACGATCGTGACCAGGTGGAATCGCTGGGCGTCGGCGTCCCACTGGAAGAAGCAGTCGCGTGGTTCGCCGATCGGCCGGGCATCGAATGCCAGCCAGCCCTCCTCGGGAATGTCGCCGAGGTGCTGGAGGATCAGGTCACGAGAGCGTCCGGCGACGTCGCTGTAGAGGATCGGGCCACGATCGTCGATCTCCTCGGAGATGCGGCCGATCTGGCCGGCATCGAAGTCGGTGTCGCCCAACGTGATCTCGACATCGCCGCCCTGCGAGGCGAGGAAAAGCACGCCACCACCGAGCACGACAGCGATCACGATGCCGGTCAATCCGACCAGCACCGCAGAGCGGGCATTCATCTGGGGGCCACGAGCGACGGGCATCGGTCCTCCGGCTGAGGGACTGGGAATGGTGCTGCCTAGTATCTCCCCGTACGCGATCCGGGAGGCAACGCCGGTGGATTTGTTCGAGTATCAGGGCAAGGAGTTCTTCGCCCAGTTCGGAATGCCGGTGAGCCCCGGTCGGGTGGCGTTCACGGTCGACGAGGCCGTCGCTGCTGCGGAAGAACTCGGTACACCCGTCATGGTGAAGGCGCAGGTCCACACGGGCGGACGCGGCAAAGCCGGTGGCGTGAAGTTTGCAGCCGATGTCGAGGCCGTACGCGAACATGCGACCAACATCCTGGGACTCGACATTCGCGGTCACATCGTGCAGCGGGTGTGGATCGAGAAAGCATCCGACATCGCTGAGGAGTACTACGCCTCGTTCACGCTCGACCGGTCGGCCAAGAAACATCTCGGCATGCTCTCCAAAGAAGGTGGTGTCGAGATCGAGACCGTCGCCGAGGAGAATCCGGACGCCATCGCCAAGATCTGGGTCGACCCCGTGGTGGGGTTGTCCGAGGAGGCGACGCGCCAATGGGTCGCCGCCGCCAACCTGCCCGACGCTGCAGTCGAAGGATCGGTCGACATCCTCCAGAAGCTCTACACGGCCTACACGGAGGGCGATTGCGATCTGGTCGAGATCAACCCGCTCATCCTCACCCCCGAGGGCAAGGTCCATGTACTCGACGCCAAGGTCACCCTCGATGGCAACAGCACGTTTCGCCACGAGTCCTACGAGCAGTACGACGCCACCCAACCCCGCGACGAACGCGAAGAAGCTGCCCATGCCAAGGGCTTGCAGTATGTGGGTCTCGACGGCAGCGTCGGCGTGATCGCCAACGGCGCCGGCCTTGCCATGAGCACGGTCGACGTGATCAACCAGGTCGGCGGAAGCCCCGCCAACTTCCTCGACATCGGCGGCGGCGCCAACGCCGATGTCATGGCCGGCGCCCTCGAGGTCATCAACAACGACCCGAACGTGAAGTCGATCTTCATCAACATCTTCGGTGGCATCACCCGAGGTGAAGAGGTTGCCAACGGCATTCTCGAAGCGATGCAGCGGGTCGACATCGAGGCTCCGATCGTGATCCGCCTCGACGGAACCAACGCCGACGAGGGCCGAGCGATCCTCGAACCCAACCTGAACGACAAGCTGATGATGGAAGCCACGATGCTCAGCGCAGCCGAGAAGGCTGCGGAGCTGGCGCGCTGAGCAGACACGAGGCGAGAGAGACAGAACCATGAGCATCTTCGTTGACGAGAACACCAAGGTCATCTACCAGGGCCTCACCGGCTCGCAGGGCAGCTACTACGGCGGCCTCAACAAGGCGTACGGCACGCAGGTCGTGGCCGGTACCCATCCCAAGAAGGCCGGTACCGACGTCGACGGTGTGCCGATCTACGCGTCGGTCGCCGAGGCGGTCGAGGCGACCGGTGCCACCGCCACGTGCATCTTCATCCCAGCTCCCGGCGTGCAGGGTGCCGTGCTCGAAGCAGCCGAGGCAGGTATCGAGTTCATCGTGGCCATCACCGAAGGCGTCCCGGCCCACGACGAGGCCTACTTCTTCAACAAGCTGAAGACCGACTTTCCCAACACCCGACTGCTCGGTCCGAATTGCCCAGGGATCATCAGCCCCGGCAAGTGCAACATCGGCATCACCGCCGGCCACATTGCCCAGGCGGGTGGTCCGGTCGGCATCGTGAGTCGCTCGGGAACACTCACCTATCAGGCGCTCTACGAGCTCAAGCAGAAGGACATCGGTGTCACGACCTGCGTCGGCATCGGCGGCGACCCGGTGCCAGGGACGTCCTTCATCGACTGTCTCGAGGCGTTCGAAGCCGATCCCGAAACCAAGGCGGTCATGATGATCGGCGAGATCGGCGGTTCGGCCGAGGAAGAAGCCGCCGAGTTCATCAAGCATCACATGACCAAACCGGTCAGCTCCTACATCGCCGGGGTCACCGCCCCTCCCGGCAAGAAGATGGGCCATGCCGGCGCGATCGTCTCCGGGGGCAAGGGCACAGCGGCAGCGAAGATGGAGGCGCTGGAGGATGCCGGTGTGAAGGTCGGTCAGAACCCGACCGAAGCGGGCGAGCTGATGGCCGAAATCGTCGCCGGCCTCTGATCCGGCCTGGCTGCGACTGAGGATCGGTTGCGCTGCCCCCACCGAGCGGCGGTGGCCTGCAAGCGTTTGGTGATGCCCGTGTCTCGTCTCGTCGCCGTCGGGATGATGGCGTTGCTGACGTCGTGCAGCCCGACATCGGTCGAACTCGGCCCCGAACCGACGAGCACCACCACGGCACCGACATCGACCACCAGCACGGTGCTGTCGACCACGACGACATCCACCACCACGACGTCGTCGACCACCACGATCCCAGCGGTGCTGCCCGAGTTGCAGTTCGACGAGGCTGGCGTTCCGCTGAACGGTCAGTCCAACGGGGTCCTCGTCTCGGACACGGGCTGGGTCCTGCCAATTCTGAGTGGTCTCGACGGTGGCCGGCATCGCGTCTGGACCCCGTGCGGACGCCAGGCCGATATCGCAGGTGGGGAGGTGATCTTCGACGCAGACTTCGTGCTGGATCCCGGCCACGGCGGCTCCGAACCTGGTGCGGTCGGTCGGGGTGGTCTCGCCGAGAAGGATCTCAACCTCGCCGTCAGCGAGAAGATCCGCGACGCCCTCGTCGGCGCCGGGTACTCGGTGGTCATGACCCGGGAGACCGATGTGCGGGTGCCCATCGTGACGCGAGCCGAGATTGCGCACGCCCTCGATCCGCTTGCCTTCTTGTCCGTGCACTTCAACGCAGGGACCGACGCACGAAGTGCGACGCCGGGCACCGAGATGTATCACCAGATCAATCGCGCCGATTCCAAGCGACTCGCCGGGCTTCTCTACGAAGAGACGCGCGCAGTGCTCGACCAGTTCGATGTTCCGTGGGTGGCGCTCAGCGATGCCGGCACGACGTTCCGGCCCAACCGGGCCGGCGGCGACTATTACGGCGTTCTGCGCCGGCCTGCCCCGGTGCTGAGTGTCCTGCTCGAATTCGCCTACCTCTCGAACCCCGCCGAGGAAGAACTCGTCTCCGACCCTGTGGTGCAAGATCAACTCGCAACCGCCGTCGTGATCGCAGTCGAGCGATTTCTCGAAACCGATGACCCAGGATCGGGCTTCATCGATGATCCGATCTTCCGCGGGTTCGGACCGTCGGGGGCGGGACGAACCGACGATTGCATCGATCCGGTACTCGAATGAGCAGTCGTGGGCCCGGCCTCGATCGCAGCGCAATGCATCTCGGGTGTCGGTATCGATGACACCAGGACGAGACAACGGGCTTGGTAGGTTCGGGCCGGTGAATGCCCCCCGCCGCGCCCTGTTGTCCGTCTACGACAAGACGGGGATCGTCGATCTTGCCGGGGTACTCGTCGAGGCGGGTTGGGAACTGATCTCCAGCGGCGGAACGGCTCGAGCGATCGCCGATGCCGGTCTGCCCGTTGTCGATGTCGCCGACCACACCGGGTCACCGATCATGCTCGGCCATCGGGTCGTCACCCTGCACCCGAAGGTTCACGGCGGCATCCTCGCCGACCGCTCCGATCCCGAGCACCAGGCCGACATGGACGAGCACGGTATTGCGCCGATCGATCTTGTGGTCGGCAACCTCTATCCCTTCGGGTCGAGCATGGCCGAGTTCCAGCACGGTGCCGGCCGCCCCGAAGAACTCATCGACATCGGTGGGCCTGCAATGGTTCGGGCTGCAGCGAAGAATCACACCCACGTCGGTGTGGTGGTGAGCCCCGGCGACTATCCCGCCGTCATCGACGAGATTCGCGCCGATGGGTGGCTCAGCGACTCGACCCGTCGACGGCTTGCCCGCGACGCCTACGCCCACACCGCTGCATACGACGCCGCCATCGTGACCTGGTTCGATCGGACCGCCGACGAGCCGGAGCTGCTGCCTCGGACCATCCATCTCGCGCTCGAGCGGGCCGACGTGTTGCGCTACGGCGAGAACCCGCACCAGCACGGGTCGCGCTATCGCCGCGTCGACGAACCTGGCATCTGGGATCGTGTCGAACAACACGCAGGGGTTGCGCTCAGCTACTTGAACCTCTTCGACGCCGACGCAGCATGGCGGCTGGCCCACGACATGGGCGGGCCGGCGGCTGTCGCAATCATCAAGCACGCCAATCCCTGCGGTGCCGCCATCGGCAGTGACCTCGCCACCGCCTACAGCAATGCCTTCGCCTGCGACCCTCGTTCGGCGTTCGGCGGCATCGTCGCCTGCAACCAGCCTGTCGATCTCGACACGGTCGAGGCGATGGAAGCAGCTGCGCAAGCCGATGTCATTCTCGCTCCGGGCTTCGCCGAGGGGGTGATCGACCGCCTTGTCGCCAAGCGAAAGAACACCCGTCTCCTCACGGTTCCAGCACCGCAGACACCCCCGATGCTGGCGCTCCGGCAGATGGCCGACGGCTTCCTGGTGCAGGAGCATCATCGATTTGCGGCCACACCCGACTCATGGCAGGTGGTCACCGATCGTCGACCGACCGATGTGGAACGGGCCGATGCCGCCTTCGCCTGGAGGGTGTGTGGCCACGTCAGTTCGAACGCCATCGTTCTCGCCAAGGATGGGGTGGCGTGGGGCATCGGGGCCGGCCAGCAGAACCGGGTCGAATCGGGCGAGATCGCAGCGAGCAAGGCTGCCGGTCGGGCCCGAGGTGGCGCCTGTGCCAGTGACGCCTTCTACCCGTTTCCCGATGGCATTCATGCCGCTGCTGATGCCGGAGCGGCCGTCATCGTGCAGCCCGGCGGTTCGGTCGGCGACAACAAGACCATTGCCGCAGCGAACGAGCGCAACGTTGCCATGGTCTTCACCGGCGAACGACAGTTCCTGCACTAGGTCGGTGCTGACGCATGGGTGAGACCGAGTCGAAACAGGCCAAGTCGATGGAATGGGTCGTGAAGGTCCACGACAGCCGTGCAGGTCGAGCCTTCTACTGGGTCACCGTCCGGCTTCTGCGGCTCACGCTCATGCGGTGGCTGCGCGTTCGGACGCAGGGGACGCACCATCTGGCGATGGAGGGCCCGGTGATCGTTGCTCCCGTGCATCGCAGCAACCTCGACTCGATCATCGTTGCGTGCTCCACCGAGCGCCGGATCCGGGCGATCGGCAAAGAGTCGCTGTTCACCCACCCGGCCTTCGCATGGGTCAACGCTGCCCTCGGGGCGATTCCGGTCCGGCGTGGTGAGGCTGATCGGGTGGCGATGAGGGCGTCACAACACATCATCACGGACGGAGCGATGATGATCGTCTTCCCCGAAGGCACCCGGCAAACCGGCACCGAGGTCATCGGCGTTTTCGACGGCACCGCGTACCTTGCCCAAAAGACCGGGGCTCCCATCATCCCGATCGGGATCGGTGGCACCGAAGCCGCCATGGCGAGCGGATCGAAAGGGATCAGGCGGGTGCGGTGCGCGATCGTCGTCGGCGAGCCGATCGCGCCCCCCGAGGGGCGATTGAGTCAGCCGCAGCGCCGAGCGTTCAGCGAGGGCGTGAGCGCCAAGCTCCAGGAGGTCTTCGACCGGGCCATCGCACTGGCCGACGGTTGACCCGTTCGCACGGCCTTCGGCCCGATAGGTTTGAGGCCATGGCTGACAAGATCACGATGCAGGACGACGGCACCCTCCACGTGCCCGACCATCCGATCATTCCGTTCATCGAAGGTGATGGCACAGGGGTCGACATCTGGCCCGCCGCCAAACTCGTGCTCGACGCTGCCGCAGGCAAGTACGGCAAGACCATCGAGTGGATCGAGGTCCTCGCCGGCGAGAAAGCGTTCAACGAGACCGGCGACTGGCTGCCCCAGGACACCATCGACAAGTTCGAGGAGTACCTGATCGGCATCAAGGGTCCGCTCACCACGCCGATCGGCGGCGGATTCCGCAGCCTCAACGTGGCGATCCGCCAGATCATGGATCTCTATGTCTGCCTGCGCCCCGTTCGCTGGTTCGAAGGTGTGCCCTCTCCGGTCAAGGAGCCGCAGCTGGTCGACATGGTGATCTTCCGCGAGAACACCGAAGACATCTATGCCGGCATGGAAGTCGAATCGGGCACTCCTGAGGCCAAGCGCATGATCGAACTTCTCCATGACGCCTACGGCTGGGAGATCCGCGAGGACTCCGGGATCGGCATCAAGCCGGTGTCGAAATTCGGCTCGCAACGGCTGCAGCGGGCTGCGCTCGACTACGCCGTGCGCCGCAACCGGGGCCGGGTCCACTGGGTGCACAAGGGCAACATCATGAAGTTCACCGAGGGCGCCTTCCAGAAGTGGGGCTACGAGCTCGTGCGAGAGGAGTTCGCCGATGTTGCTGTCGGCTGGGACGACTGTGGCGGTGATCCCGGCGACAAGATCCTTGTGCAGGACGCCATCGCCGACATTGCCTTGCAGCAGGTCCTCACTCGACCGGCCGAGTTCGACGTCATCGCCACCATGAACCTCAACGGCGACTACCTCTCGGATGCCCTTGCCGCCCAGGTCGGCGGTATCGGCATCGCTCCTGGCGCCAACATCAACTACATGACGGGTCACGGGGTCTTCGAGGCGACGCACGGCACGGCACCGAAATATGCGGGCCAGGACAAGGTCAACCCCTCCTCGGTGCTGCTGTCGGGGGTCATGATGTTCGAGCACCTCGGATGGCAGGAAGCGGCCGACGACATCATCGCTGCGGTCGAGGCCACGATCGGCGACAAGGTCGTCACCTACGATTTCGCTCGCCTCATGGACGGAGCCACCGAAGTCAAGTGCTCCGAATTCGCGAGCGCCATCGTCGATCGGCTCTGAGTCGCCGTCTCGGGGACACGACACTCGCCTTTCGTCGTTGACGAGGCATTTTCGACACCGCTGAGACCGTCATCGCGCCCCGTCTCGGAGGCGTTGGCCCGTGCCGTTGTGCCGGTACGGTTCGGTGATGCACGCAATCCGCTCCGACGAACACATGTGGCGTCGTGGTGGTCGTCTGATCATGCGGTCGCTGCGGCTTCATCCGAGCATGCACGCAACTGCGATGTTCGGTGCGCTGATGTACGTCGGGGCGTCGATCGGTGGTGCGGTCGTCCTCGGTCGGGTGACCGACGACCTCGTCGTGCCGGCTTTCGCCGACGGCTCGGTCGATCGCAGCGACATCTGGGCGATGATGGCGATCGTCGTCGGCATCTCGTTCGTGCGCGGGGCGGGTGTGGTGGTTCGTCGCTGGTTTCTGTCGCTCGCCGAGAACCGCACCCAGCGTGATTGGCGCCGCGATCTGGTCTGGCACTACCTCGACGTGCCGCTTCGCTTCCACCGTGAGCGTCCGACGGGTGAACTCCTCGCCCACGCCGACCTCGACCTGACCACCGCCACCATGGTGCTCAAGCCGTTGGCGTTCTCGGCCAGCGTTGTCGTCCTCGTCGTGGCTGCCACTGTCACGCTGGTGATCATCCATCCGCTCGTTGCGCTCGTTGGCGTCGTGTTGTTTCCGACTCTCGTCGTGCTCAGTCAGATCTACACCAGCCGAGTCGAAGAACCTGCCGCCCGCGCCCAACAGGGGGTTGGCGATGTGTCGGCTGTGGCACACGAGAGCTTCGAGGGAGCCCTGGTCGTCAAGACACTCGGTCGTGAGGAGGCCGAGATCGAACGTATGCGGGCCGCCTCGGCCCGTCTGCGCGACGAGCGCCTTGTCGTCGGTCGAATCCGCGCCTTCTTCGAACCGTCGATCGATGCACTTCCCCATGCCGGCACGATCGCACTCCTGCTGCTCGGGAGCTGGTTGGTGTCGCGTGGTTCGGCGACGCCGGGTGACCTCGTCCTGGCTGCCATCATCTTCGGCCTGCTCGCCACGCCGCTGCGGGTCTTCGGGTTTTTCCTCGAAGAACTTCCGCGGTCGGTGGTTGCGCTCGATCGTGTCGACCGGGTGATGGCGACCGATGTCGAGAATCGAGCGGGGGCCAGGTCGCTTCCCGACGGCCCGCTAGCGATCCGGGTACGCGGACTCGGGGTCGCCTACGGCGACAACAACGTTCTGACCGACATCGACATCGATGTCCCGGCCGGGGGTGTTGCTGCGCTGGTCGGACCCACCGGTTCGGGCAAATCGACCCTCATGGAAGCGATCGCCGGGCTGCTCGACCCATCGTCGGGCAGTGTCGAGCTCGGGCGGGTTGCGGTCGACGACGTCTCGGCCAAGGAGTGGTCGGCGGCGGTCGCCATCGCGTTCCAGGAGTCCTTTCTGTTCACCGACTCGATCGACCAGAACGTCGGCCTCGGGGTTCGTTCCGATGCCGAGATCGCCGAGGCGTTGGCCATCGCTCGAGCCGACACCTTCGTGGCCGATCTACCCGATGGACGGTCGACCGTCGTCGGTGAGCGCGGCACCACGCTCTCCGGAGGCCAGCGCCAGCGGGTGGCGTTGGCCCGGGCCCTGGCCCGCAAGCCGAAGGTGCTGCTGCTCGACGATGCGACGAGCGCAGTCGACCCACTCGTCGAAGCCGAGATCCTCGCCGGGTTGCGACGCTCCCTCGACATGACTGTGATGGTCGTTGCGCACCGCATCTCGACGATCCTGCTCGCCGACTCCGTCGTGTATCTCGACGAGGGTCGTGTCGTGGCGACGGGCACCCATCGGGAACTGCTCGAGCGCGACGACTATCGCGCCCTCGTGACCGCCTACGAGCAAAGGGACGCTTGATGGCCGAGCGACGTCCGAAGCTCGAATCCCTCGATGCGGCTGCGTCGTTGATCGACGACGAGACGCCGGAGATCGGCGGTCTCACCGTCTTCCGGCGCGGCCTCGAGGTTTCGCCCGATCTCCGCAACGGGCTGCTCGTCACCGTCTTGCTGGCGCTCACGGCTGCGGCCGGTCGCCTGATCATCCCGATCCTCGTCCAGCTCGTGCTCGACCGGGGTCTGCTCGGCGACGACGGGTATCGACCGGGGTTCCTGTGGGCCGTGTCACTCGGCGCCTTGGTCGTGATCGTGGTGGTGGCGTGGAGCACGCGAGTGACTCTCATCCGTCTGGTCGACATGACCGAGACGGTGCTGATGAACCTGCGGATCCGGGTCTTCGGGCACATCCACCGGTTGAGCCTCGCCGATCACACCGAGAGTCGTCGCGGTGTGCTCGTTGCCAGGGTCACGAGTGACATCGAGACCCTCACCCGCTTCACCCAGTGGGGCCTCATCAGTTGGATCACCGACTCTGCGATCATTCTCGGCACCGTCGCCGTGATGCTCTGGTACAGCTGGCAGCTGACGTTGCTGGTCATCGTCGTCCACGTGCCACTGGTTCCGTTCCTGCGGTGGGTGCAGCGTCGCCAATTCGTGTCGTACGGCCTCGTTCGCACCCGGGTGGCCGAGACGCTCGGCCACGTGTCCGAGACCGTGTCGGGCGCAGAGGTCATCCGGGCCTACGACTACGAGGGTCCGGTCCGTGCGCGCATGGAAGACTCGATCCAACGCCAGTATCGCCAGCAGCAGCGAAGCATGATCTGGTTCGCCGGGATGCTCCCCGTCGTCGATCTCGTGTCGTCGATCTCGCTGGCGGTGGCCGTCGGCGTCGGTGTGTGGTGGCGGGGTGACCTCGGTCTTGGTGTGGGCGAACTCGTCGCCTTCCTGTTTCTCGTCAACCTCATCCTCAACCCGATCGCCCAGCTCGGCGAAGTCCTCGACCAGACCCAGACCGCCCTCGCCGGCTGGTGGAAGGTGCTGCGGGTTCTCGAGGTGCCCGTCGATGTCGTCGAGCCCGACGACGGCCAGTCGTTGCCGACAGGGGCACTGTCGATCGACCTGGAGGGAGTCGGCTTCTCGTACCGCACCGGCCCACCCGTGCTCCACGGAGTGGATCTGCACATCGCTCCCGAGACTGTCGTGGCGATCGTGGGAGAGACAGGCTCGGGGAAGACCACGTGCGCGCGTCTGCTCACCCGGCTGGCCGATCCGACCGAGGGCGTTGTTCGCATCGGTGGTGTCGATCTTCGCCGAGTGTCACCCGAGGCGCGACGGCAGTCGATCCGCATGGTTCCCCAAGACGGCTTCCTGTTCGACACCACGATTCGCAGCAACATCCGGTTTGGGCGACCTGATGCAACCGACACCGATGTCGAGCAGGCGATCGACGAGCTTGGGTTGCGACACTGGGTCGAGGGTCTGCCCGAGGGGCTCGACACGGTGGTCGGCGAGCGGGGAGGACGTCTGTCGGTCGGCGAGCGACAGCTCGTGGCGTTGGCGCGTGCGCAGGTTGCCGACCCTGGGTTGCTGTTGCTCGACGAGGCCACCTCGGCGGTCGATCCCGAGACCGAAGAGGCGCTGGCATCGGCACTCGACCGCCTCGCCGGCGGGCGCACCATGGTGTCGATCGCCCACCGTCTTTCGACCGCTGAGCGCGCCGACCTGGTGGTGGTCTTCGACGCGGGAGCGATCGTCCAGGTCGGATCGCACGACGAACTGGTCGAGCAGCCCGGAATCTATGCGACGCTCTACGAGTCGTGGATCGGCAACACTCGGTCCGATCCATCAGCTGCCTGATCGGTCGGCGGCAACAGCCGCAAGGTGGTCAGTGCGAGCAGCGCGACGATCAGCAGAATCAAGGGACTGACCTCACCGATCGTCTTGGTCAGGTGGATCGTTCCGCCCAACCAGATCAGCAGGGTCAGCCGTGGACCGATCAGTCGACGATCGAGCAGCACCAGGGTTGCAAAGGCGAGCAGGGCGGCGTCGTAGAAGATCGCATGAGGCCCGAGCAGGACGAGCCCCGCGGTGGTGATCGCCATCCGTTCGGTCAGTCCAACCCGGCGACGCCACCACAGCCACGCCAACCCGAGCGCAACGGCAGCCGAGACCGCACCCCCGATAAGCAGCGCAGCAACCGACTCGGCTCCTGCGATCGCCTGAAACACGCCGATCGGTGCGATCTCGTTTGCTGCGTTGATCTCGGCATCTCGTTCGAGCAGAGGTTCGATCTGACGGAGCCAGGAGGTCAGCCAGTCGACGCCGAACAGTGCTGCATTGACGGCCCAGACGACCATGGCTCCGGTAGCGGCGAACGCAACGGTTCGCCACCGTCGGTCGAGCATGGCGAGCCCGATCAGGGGAAGTGCGTACTGCGGGCGATACAGCAGGACCGCCAACGCGATCCCCGCGAGCCCATCGTGGTCATCGTGCCAGCACCGCCAGGCAGCTGCGATCAACAGCATGGAGAGGGCGGTGTTCTGCCCGCCGGTGACGCCGACGAACACCGGGTAGGCGGTGATGACGGCACCGAGCGTGGCGCCGAACCAGCGCCCGACGATCGGAACCATCGGTCGGATCAGCGCCAAGGCAGCAACGAAGGCACCGACCATCACGCCGGTGTGCACCACATAGGCAAGCCGGTACGGGAGCGCGCTCAGGGGCTGGTACGCAGCGGCGACGTAGGGCGGGTAGGGGTACATGATGAAGCCGGACTCGTCGCCGAGAAGGTCGGCCTGCGCCGCTGCCTGGGTCGCCGGATCGTACAGAGAGTCGATGTTGCCATCGGCTGCGATCGTGCCCGCCCCGAAAAAGGCGGGGAAGTCGCCACCCAGCCGGCCCGTTGCAGTCGACGAGCCGCCATCGGTCACGATCACGAACACGAACGTTGCGACGAGCGTGCCGAGGAGCAGGATCGGGTAACGGCGAAGTCGTATGTCCCATGCAGGGTCGAGCGCACGTGGGTCTGCCACTCCATCCAATCGGTCGCTGACACGGCGGATGTGAGTGTCAGCGCAGGTTCCCTCGGGTGCGCTTCACTTCGTACATGGCATCGTCGGCAGTGGCGAGGAGCCGAGCTGTGGTCGGGGAGTCTCCCGATGTCGCAGAGCCGATACTGACGTCGAGTTCGATGACATGATCCGTCGCCACGATGGGCTCGATCAGTGATGCTCGGATGGCGGTGGCGGTGCGCTCGGCCTCCCGTTGGGAGCAATGCGGAAGCACGACGACGAATTCGTCACCACCGAGCCTCCCGATGAGGTCGCCGGGTCGGATCGACCGCTCGAGGCGCCGGGCAACCTCGACGAGGACTGCATCACCGGCAGCGTGCCCGACACGGTCGTTGACCGCCTTGAACCCGTCGAGGTCGCAGAAAAGAATGACGGTTTCGTCGTCATAGCCCCCCTCGACGAGACGATCGATTTCGCTCAGCAACGAGCGACGGTTCAACAGCCCGGTGAGTGGGTCGTGGTCGGCCATGTGACGCAGCGCCTGCTGGGTTGTCTTCAGATCGGTCACGTCGGTCGCGCTGAGGGTGAAGCCGCGGATCAAGCCGTCGTTTCGCAGATCGGCCAGATTGATCTCGAGGTAGGCGTGGCCGCCGTCGGCACAGTGGGCCCGCACCCCGATTCGCGCGATCGGCTCTGTGGCGTGCAGTACGTCGCAGAAGGGCTGCCGGTCGTCAGCGGCCAGCAGGTCGCTGAAGTGCCTGCCCACGACGGCTTCGCTGTCGACGCCGAGGACCCGGGTGATCTCTCCGTTGATGGAGATGATGGTGCCGTGCTCGTCGAGCGAAGCGAGGATCGTGCGCGCGTGGTGCACGAGGGCGCGGAGTCTGTCGGTGTCGCCGCCACCCAACTCGAGGGCTTGGCGATCGGCAACACGGCGAGCGCTGATCACGATCGCCTCGTCGACCCCGGGCCAGGCCCCTCCCGAGACGAAGCGCCCGCGTGTCTCGTAGGCCTGCCACCCGCCGGCGCCATCTCGCACCCGCACATCGACGAGACTCCCGAGGCCCTTCCCCTCGACGGTGGTGAACGCACTCATCGTGGTGGCGTGGTCATCGGGGTGCAGGAGTTCGAACAGCGAACGCCCGATCCACTCGGAGAAAACGAGGCCACTCGACTCTGCAGCTGCGTCGTTCGCCCAGATGATGGTGCCAACCGGATCGACCACGACGACGGGATCGGGGAGCAACGCCGCCAGGCCTGGCGGCTCGGGTGGACACTCGGGCATGGGGTTTCGTTCGGCACACTCACCGTGCGACAACAGCAGAATGATCCAAACGTCCTAGTGCCGGGGCTCGGCCCCGTGGGGCGTCACAGACGCGCTGGTAGCGTCACTGCAGTTCGGCTCACCTCCGCGGAGAATGCTCATGACATCCCCAGTTCGCGTTGCTGTCACCGGCGCTGCCGGCCAGATCGGTTACAGCCTCCTCTTCCGGATCGCCAGTGGCTCGATGCTCGGCCCCGACCAGAGCGTCATCCTGCAGTTGTTGGAGATTCCACCTGCGATGGGTGCCCTCGAGGGGGTTGCGATGGAACTCGACGACGGCGCGTTTCCGCTGCTCGCCGGTATGACGCTGAGCGACGATCCGAACGCCGCATTTGCCGGTGCCAACATCGCCATGTTGGTCGGCTCACGTCCTCGTTCCAAGGGCATGGAGCGAAAGGATCTCCTCGAGGCCAACGGTGCGATCTTCACCGCTCAGGGCAAGGCCATCAACGACAACGCGGCCGATGACATCAAGGTGCTGGTGGTCGGCAACCCGGCGAACACCAATTCGCTGATCGCAATGAACAACGCGCCCGATGTTCCCGACGCACGATTCACCGCCATGACCCGGCTCGATCACAACCGGGCCAAGGCACAGCTCGCGCAAAAACTCGACGTGACCGTCAACGACATCACCAACATGACGATTTGGGGCAACCACTCCGCAACCCAGTACCCCGACCTCTTCCATTGCAACGTCAACGGTGCCAACGCCGCTGACGCGGTCGGCGATCAGGCATGGCTCGAGGACACCTTCATCCCCACCGTGCAGCAGCGGGGCGCGGCGATCATCGAAGCTCGCGGCCTGTCCTCGGCTGCGTCGGCTGCGTCGGCTGCGGTCGATCATGTCCATGATTGGGTTCTCGGCACCCCTACCGGTGACTGGGTGTCGATGGCGATCCCGTCCGATGGCAGCTACGGCGTGCCGGAGGGGCTCATGTCGTCGTTCCCGGTCACGTGTGCGGACGGTGCCTACGCCATCGTGGAGGGTCTCGACATCGACGAGTTCTCACAGAGCCGGATCGACGCAACCGTCGCCGAGTTGGTCGAAGAACGCGACACGGTGGCGGGGCTCGGCCTGATCTGAACCGGTGCCGGAGCTGCCCGAGATCACGGCCCATGCCGAGCGGCTGGCGGTCCGGTTCACCGGTGCAACGTTGACGGCCTTTCGGCCGCTTCACCTCACGACGCTCAAGACCTTCGACCCGAATCCCCGTGACGCCTGTGGGTCGACCCTCACCGGGGTTGGGCGGCGGGGGAAGTATGTGAAGCTGCACTTCGAGAACGAACTCACCTTTGTCGTGCATCTGATGCAAGGCGGGCGGCTTCGCTCGGACTCCACCAGAGCGAAGAAACCACGAGGCGGTATGGCCCGGTGGGAGTTCGGCGACGACGACGCGTTGCTCCTCACCGAGGCGGGGACCGAGCACAACGTCGGGGTGTGGTTGGTACGTGGTGAGACCGAGGGGGTTGCTCCGCTCGACGGTCTTGGTCCTGACGTCGACATGGTCACTCGCGACCAACTCACCGAGATCTTGCAGGTGGAGAACGCACGAATCCACGGGTTCCTTCGCCGTCAACGCCATGTCGCAGGGGTTGGACGTCTGCTCGCCAACGAGATCCTGCACGCGGCGAAGCTCAGTCCCTTCGCCATGAGCTCCAAGCTCGTCGAGGATCAGATCGACCGTCTCCATGCCGCGATGCAGTCTGTCGTTGCCACCTCGATCGACCATGAGCGCAGACTCGACGACATCGGCAGGTCTGCCGACCGTCCAACTCTCGTGCACCATCGGGTCGGTTTCGGCTGCACCACCTGCAACGACGAAATCCGATCGGTCGACTACCGCCGTTACACCGTTGTCTATTGCCCGAGCTGCCAGACCGACGGCAAGGTGCTGGCCGACAACACGACGAGCCGGTTCCTCAAGTAACCGATCTCAGGGGGTCCCGAGGGCCAGGTCGGCCAACACGTCGCGGTGCTCGATCAGCGCTGCGACGTCGCCGCCGATTCGTAGCCGACCGTCGAGGAACGCCCGCTGGGCCGATACGGCTCCGCTGCGGATCCCCTCGGCAGTTCGGGCGTCGGTGACGACCCGAACATCGGCGTCGTCGCATCCACCACGGCAAAACTCGGCGACACCGGCGCCGATCCGAACCGTCCATGACACACCGTCGATGATCTCCTGTTCGAGCCTGAGTTCGAGGTCGGCGGGAGGCCGGGCCGCGGCAGCGGCTGCCGCCATCTCGTCGAACCATTCGTCGGAGAGAAAGGTCGTCACATGGTCAGGCTACGGCGCCTGGCTCTAGCCTCGGCGGCGTGGGACCGGAACGCAGACCCCCAGCGAAGCTCAGGCACCGACTGGGCGCCCGGATCCTCGACATCGTGACCCTCAGCTGGGTGCTCTTCTTCGTGTTGGTCGAACTCGACCAGCGTCTTCTCGGCGGCGACCCGTGGGGGAAGCGACCGTTGCAGATCGATCTCGGCGATGCCCGCCCCCTCCTGTTGACGATCGTCGTCATCGGTGCGTACGAGATCGTTCCCGTCGCCACGAAAGGTGCCACGCTTGGAAAGGCGCTGTTCGGCCTTCGACTCGTCTCGTCGGAGCGCCGCGCTCCGCTTCCGTGGCCACGGGTTCTCGCCCGCACACTCGTGCTCTACGGGGCCCCGCTTGCGTTCGGTGCCTATGGCGGGGTCTTTTTGTTGTTGCTCCTCGCCAGTCTCACCCTTCCCGCAACCGGTCGTGGTCTCCACGACCGACTGGCCGGATCGATCGTTGTGGTCGCCGATCGCGACACACGGGACGACTGATGATCGATACCGAGGCGTTCGACCCGGGCCATCCGCACCCTGGCCTCGACGACATGATCGACATCGAATGGGTCGACAAGCGGGCTGGGGTTGCGGGCTTGCTGCGGGTTGCGGTTCGCCCGACGGTCGGGGCGTCATGGTTTCTCGCGGTCGTGCACGAGCGAGGAACATCGCCGGTCGTGATCCTCGACTACGAACTGCCACTGGTGTCCAATGCGTGGGAGTTTCGTGCTCCCGGAATCTGGACCGATTTCGTGTGCGAAACGCCGATCGAGCAGTGGACGGTCGGCCTCGAGGCGTTCGGGATTGCAGTCGATTCCGACGTGGTGGTGACGCCGGAGACCTTCGGTGACCACACGCCAGTGGGGCTCGATGTCGACGTCGAAGCGGCGATGGCCCCCGATGACGATGGTGAGGGATTCGGGCACGACATCACGTTTCGCGGTGAGGTGCTCGTGGGGACGAATGCGTACGAGGTCGATGCGGTTGGTGTGCGGCGTCGTCGCTGGGATGGGCAGTGGCCGCGCCTCACGCCGTTGCCACTCGGCTTCGAACCCGAGACTCGTGTCGCGGTCCTGTGGCCCGGGCAGCCCTCACCGGAGGTTCGAGGTTGGGTCGGAGGAAATCGGCCGGGGTGGGTGGAACTGCCGGGATAGCAGGCGGCCTCCTCAGAAGCTGCGCCGACTGCCGATCTGGGTGGTCGCCATCACCAGACCGAACCCCACGAATGCGAGGATGGCTGGCCCGACGAAGGCATCGAGGTCGGGTGGCCAGTCGAGCGTCGTTCCGTCGATCACCTCGGACGCATCCTCTGCGATGATGCCGACCCCGTTCGGCCACGGCCACAGCACGCGAAGCGAGCCGAGCATCAGCCCGATGAGGGCCGCCATGACCCGGTTGAACTGGCGCTCGAGCACCCAACCCAACAGCGATGAGAAGAGGGCCAGGCCGACGATCGCACCGATACCGACGAGCGCAAGGTCGATGATCACCCGATCGTGGATGGCGCCGAGTACGGCGGCGTACATCCCCAACATCAAGAGAATGAATGAGCCTGAGATGCCGGGCAGGATCATGGCGCAGATCGCAAGTGCGCCAGAACCGACGAGCATGAGTGGACTCGGGTCGGTGATCGGCCCCGACTGAAAGCCGAGGAGCCAGAACGTGGCAACACCGATCACGGTCACGATGACGCCATGTTCGATCCGTCGCGCCGTCAGCAGGCCCTGCGCAACGAGCACCGAGCCGCCGACGAGGCCGAAGAACAGTCCGGCCATCTCCTCGGGCGTCTCGCGCAGTTGGGTCTCGATGATCGAGGCGAGGGAGACGACGGCGACGCCCACACCGGCGAGGAGGGGAGCGAGGAATAGCCAGTCGATCGCCGTGAGCCGTCGCCAGAATCCTCGGAGGTCAGCGGTGAGGAGTCTGCCGATGGCGCGAGCACCGGAACGGACCGTGTCGATGAGCTTGTCGTAGATCCCGAGGACGAGCGCAACCGTTCCCCCCGAAACGCCGGGCACGACGTCAGCAGCCCCCATCAGGAAGCCACGAGCGAGCTGGGCTGCGATCTTGGGGAACACGGCGGCCGACTGTACCTTCGGGGGTGATGACGGACGCGGCACGCGACGCACACCGAGGGCGCCTGATCGATGTCGGATCGGTCGCATTGTGGGTCGACGACAGCGGTCCGACCACCGGAGATCCGGTCGTGCTCCTCGCCGGCGCCGACAGTCCGGGATTTCGGTGGGCGCCGTCCTTCGTGGATTTGCTGGTGGGTGCTGGCCATCGCGTGATCCGCTACGACCACCGAGACTGTGGGCGATCGACCTTGCTCGGTTCGGACGCGGGGTATGTGCTCGAGGATCTCGCAGCCGATCTCGTCGGTCTGCTCGACCGATTCGAGATTGCATCGGCTCATCTCGTCGGACGTTCGCTGGGCGGCATGGTTGCGCAGGTTCTGGCGCTCGAGTCTGCAGACCGGGTTGCGTCGCTCACCTTGCTGTCGACCACGCCGGGCATCGACGACGACAGTCTGCCCGGGCCCGACGAGGGATTCGTCGACAAAATGATGCGACGTCTCTATGCGGGTCCGCCCGACGCTCATGTCGAACGGGTGCAGTGGCTCGTCGAGCTCGCCGAGTGGATGGCTGGCACGGCCTATCCACTGGATCTGGAAGCAGAGGTCGTGTTGGCCGATGCGCAACTTCGCACCGGGTGGTCTCCCGACTCCGGGCACGGCGTTGCCGCCTTCGGCTCACCCTCTCGGCTCGAACGGCTCGGTGAGATTCGACATCCGACGATGGTGGTGCACGGTACTGCCGACCCAGTCCTCCCGATCGCGCATGGCCGGGCCCTCGCACTCGGCATCGATGGCGCTGTCTTCGTGGAAATCGATCAACTCGGTCACGAAGCGCCGGCTGCGTTTCTGGAGGAACTTGCGCCGGCGCTGCTCCACCATCTTGCCCACGCCCGACGGCACTGATCTGTCGAACCAACCAGCCCCTGCGTGCAGTCGACCGGTGCCCGTGGGTCAGATCATCACTTCGATGAGGCTGGGACCCGGGGTGGCGAGGCTCGTTGCCAATGCTGCATTGAATTCGTCGGCGGTGGTCGCCCGTTCGGCCGGGACGCCCATCCCAGTGGCGAGCGACACCCAGTCGAGGGCGGGATTGGTGAGGTCGAGCATGCTCATCGCCTTCGGCCCCGGGGAGTGCGCACCGACGCGGTCGAACTCGAACTGCAAGATCGCGTACTTGCCGTTGTTGAAGATCACGTTGGTGACGTCGAGTCCCTCTCGAGCCTGGGTCCACAGCGCCTGCACGGTGTACATGCCGCCGCCGTCGGCTTGCATCGCAAAGACGCGCCGATCGGGGCAGGCAATGGCGGCGCCGGTTGCCGCCGGAAGGCCGTAGCCGATCGAACCGCCGGTGAGCGCGAGCAGCGTGAAGGCAGGGGTCCCTCGGAGGGCACCCTGGTAGCCACCACCGGCCGTGCCGGCCTCGTTGACCACGATGGCGTTGTCTGGCATGAGGTGGGCCATCGCCCGCCCGACTGCGGTTGCGTCGAGCTCGCCGTCGGGGAGCGTCGGCCGGTCGAGCTCGAGGATCTTGGGCGCTGCATCAGCTGCACCCGAACGTTCGACCAACGCCTCGAGCGCCCCATCGATGTCGCCGGTGATCTCGCAGATCTGATGCACGGTCGCACCGTCGGGGGTGAGCTCGTTCGGCTTGTCGGGGTAGGCGAAGAACGTGATGGGCGGGTGCCCGCCGATGATGATCAGATGTTCGGTGCCGTCGAGTTGCTGTGCTGCCAACTCACCGAAGTACTGCAGGCGAGCAACCGGAGAGCGGCCTGCACCGCTTTCTTGACGCGGCGCCCACGTCGAGCAGAACACTCGGGTACCGGTTCCGGCCGTCAGTTGGCCGACGAGTCGGGCCCGCTGCTGGGTGATAGCGCCGCCGAGGACGAGCGTGCACGCTGCGCCAGAGGTGATGGCTGCGGCGGCTGTGTCGATGGCCCGCTCGTCGGGTGCGTCGGGGGCGGGCACCGTCGTGAGATCGGCAATGGCGGTCTTGGTTGTCGGATTCCAGGCCGTGTCGGCCGGAAGAATCAAGCTGGCGACCTGACCGGGTGCGACCATCGATGCCTCGATCGCAGCCGCACCCATGGCGGCCACCTCGTCTGCGGTGTCGGCACTGCCCACCCAATGTGACATTGGGGTGGCAATACCCTCGACGTCAGCGGAGAGGGGAGCGTCGAATCGGCGGTGGTAGGTCGCATGGTCGCCGATGATGTTGACCATCGGTGTTCGGGCCTTCTTGGCGTTGTGGATGTTTGCCAACCCGTTGGCCAGGCCGGGACCGGTGTGCAACAGGGTTGCGGCAGGCTTGCCAGCCATTCGGGCGTAGCCGTCGGCCGCTCCCGTCACCACACCTTCGAACAGGCCGAGAACACACCGCATCTGCGGGTTGGTGTCGAGCGCAGCCACGAAGTGCATTTCCGACGTACCCGGGTTTGCAAAGCACACGTCGACGTCGGAGTCGGTGAGTGCCTTGACGAGTGCCTGGGCGCCGTTCATTTGCTGATCGCTCATGATGCACTGGCTAGCACGCGGCATCACTGCCCCGCATGTTGCGGGGAATGTCCGTTTCCCGATCGACTAGAGCCGAAGCGGTCGGTGGCGTTACTGGCTGGCCAGCGAGCGATTCTTGACCTTCGACCGGACGTAATCGCGGTTCATGAACGCAATGAAGTCGAGGGGAATTTCCTTCGGGCACGCCTCGTGGCATTCGCCGTGGTTGGTGCACGAACCGAAGAAGTCCTCCATGGTCTCGACCATGGCCTCGGTGCGCTTCCATCGTTCGGGCTGACCCTGCGGCATCACATTCAGGTGGTGCAGTTTGGCCGAGGTGAAAAGCTGGGCCGCCGAATTGGGGCACGCCGCCACGCAGGCTCCGCAGCCGATGCAGGCGGCAGCATCCATGGAGGAGTCGGCCACCTCTTTGGGAATCGGGATCTCGTTGGCGTCGGGTGCAGTCCCGGTCGGTGCCGAGATGTAGCCGCCGGCTTCGACGATGCGGTCGAATGCTCGGCGATCGACCATGAGGTCTTTCAGCACCGGGAACGAAGTCGCCTTCCACGGCTCGACCACGATCTCGTCGCCGTCGTTGAACTTGCGCATGTGCAACTGGCAGGTCGTCGTGGCTTTTTCGGGGCCGTGGGCCTGGCCGTTGATCATCACTCCACACGTGCCGCAGATGCCTTCGCGGCAGTCGTGCCCGAAGGTGATCGGTTCGACGTCGTCGGCGATCAGGCGCTCGTTGACGATGTCGAGCATCTCCAGGAACGACGCGTCCTCGGGGATGTCGTTGGCGTCGACATCGAGGAACGCTCCCTGGGCGTACGGACCACTCTGACGCCAGATTTTCAGCTTGAGGTTCAGCATCTTGCTCATCTCGTGTACCTCACTTGTACGAGCGCTGCGTGAGCGCCACGTTCTCGAAGTGGAGAGGTTCCTTGTGCAGGGTCTGGGCCTGGTCGTCACCGTTCCACTCCCAGGCACCGACGTAGGCGAAGTTCTCGTCGTCGCGGAGCGCTTCGCCCTCCTCGGTCTGGGACTCCTCCCGGAAATGGCCGCCACAACTCTCGGTGCGGTGCAGCGCATCTCGGGCCTTCAGCTCGGCGAACTCCATGAAATCGTCGACCCGGTTTACTTTCTCGAGCATCGTGTTGATGCCGTCGGGTGATCCGAGCACTTTGACGTTCTTGCGGAACTCTTCCCGCAACGCCGGGATCTCCGACAGGGCCTTCTCGAGACCGGCCTCGCTGCGGGCCATGCCGCAGTACTCCCACACGATCTTTCCGAGTTCCCGGTGGTAGTACTCGACGCCGTGGGTGCCTCCCTGCTTGGAGGTCCAGCGGCGGGTCCGGTCGTCGACTGCTCGGATGGCGTCGGTAAAGGCGGGATCGTCGGTGGAAAGTGCAGCCTCCCCCAACTTCGGCGCCAGGTAGTCACCGATGGTGTACGGCAGCACGAAGTAGCCATCGGCCAGTCCCTGCATGAGTGCAGATGCACCGAGTCGGTTGGCGCCGTGATCGGAGAAGTTGGACTCTCCGAGCGCATAGAGCCCCGGCACGGTGGTCATCAGGTTGTAGTCCACCCACAGGCCGCCCATCGTGTAGTGGATCGCCGGGTAGATGCGCATCGGGACGGTGTAGGGGTCCTCGCCGGTGATGCGCTCGTACATCTGGAAGAGGTTGCCGTACCGCTCCCGCACCGCTTGTTCGCCGTCACGGGCGATGGCAGCGGCGAAGTCGAGGTAGACGCCGTTCTTGAGCGGCCCGACGCCACGACCCTCGTCGACGACGGTCTTGGCGTTGCGGCTGGCGACGTCGCGAGGCACGAGGTTGCCGAATGCGGGGTACTTCTCCTCAAGGTAGTAGTAGCGGTCTTCTTCGGGGATGTCGGCCACGGCCCGAGTTTCGTCGTGGTCGCGGGGCACCCAGATGCGTCCGTCGTTTCGCAGTGACTCCGACATGAGCGTCAGCTTCGACTGGAACTCGTCGGACGCCGGGATACAGGTCGGGTGGATCTGCGAATAGCAGGGGTTGGCGAACAGGGCGCCTTTGCGGTGGGCCCGCCACGCTGCGGTGACGTTCGACGCCATTGCGTTGGTCGACAGGTAGTAGACGTTGCCGTAACCGCCGGTCGCCAGCACGACGGCGTGAGCCGAGTGGGCGTGCACCTGGCCGGTGAGCATGTCGCGCACCACGATGCCGCGAGCCTCACCGTCCTTGGTGACGATGTCGAGCACGTCGGAGCGGTTGTAGAGCGTGACCTTTCCGGCTGCGATCTGGCCGGCAAGCGCCTGGTAGGCCCCGAGCAGGAGTTGCTGGCCGGTCTGGCCGCGGGCATAGAAGGTGCGGCTGACCTGGGCGCCGCCGAAGGAGCGGTTGGCCAGGAGACCGCCGTACTCGCGGGCGAACGGCACACCCTGGGCCGCACACTGGTCGATGATGTCGACCGACACTTGGGCGAGCCGATAGACGTTTGCCTCACGGGAGCGGTAGTCGCCCCCCTTCACCGTGTCGTAGAAGAGGCGGTAGACGGAGTCGCCGTCGTTTCGGTAGTTCTTTGCTCCGTTGATGCCACCCTGCGCGGCGATCGAGTGGGCCCGTCGCGGCGAGTCGTGGAAGGTGAAGACCTTCACGTTGTACCCGAGCTCTGCGAGCGACGCAGCCGCGGAGGCTCCTGCGAGGCCGGTTCCCACGACGATGACATCGAACTTGCGCTTGTTGGCCGGGTTGACGAGTTTGACCGAGAACTTGTGGTTGTCCCACTTGTCCTGGATCGGGCCGTCGGGGACCTTGGCGTCGAGGGTGACCATCAGCCGTTCTCCTCTGCATCGATTGCATATGAACCGGGTGTGTGATTGTCGATGTCGATCAGGCCACCTTGTACGGCGAGCGGAAAGCTCAGGTTGCCGATGAGGATCAGACCGGCGATACCGCGAGCGAAGCCCTTGCGCATGCCGTTGTACCTCGGGTTGTTGATGCCGAGTGTCTGAAACATCGACCAGGCGCCGTGAAAGATGTGTACGGCCAAGGCGATGTTGGCGGCGATGTAGATGATGGCGATCGGGAGCGCGCTCATCGAGACGTACACGTTGTTGTACGGGTCTCCGGCGTACCAGTCGTCGCTCAGCCACCCCCACGTGAGATCGGCCAGGTGGAAGAGCACGTAGAGCAGAACGATCGGTCCGGTCCAGCGCATCGTTCGACTGGCGAAGTTGGCGGCCACGAAGTCGCGTTTGCCCACGTAGGACTTGTCGGCCTTGTGACTCATCCGGCTCAGCGAGTAGGCGGCGTGGATGTGCACGGCGAACATGGCGATCAGCCCGAGTCGCAACGCCCACAGCACACCCGTGCGGGGGACGAGGCGGCCGCCGAGTTCACGGAGGGCCTCGGCGTACTCGTGGACCTCCGTGGGACCCTCGTAGAGGTGGAGGTTGCCGATCATGTGCACCACGACAAAACCGAGGAGGCCGATGCCGGTGAGTGCCATGGCGTACTTCTTGCCGATGGCCGTCTGGTAGAGGTTCAACGGCCATGGAAGTTGGGGTGCCCGCTTCCTGACGGGCGGGACCGAATGGTCGGCGATGGTCTGCGCCATTGGTGTCGTTCCTTGGTGGAGCTCGTGCCCTTGTGAATGGGCCGCGTGGACTCCAACGGTACTGGTCTTTGCGCGAGACGGCCCACTCGTGCGGGCGGATGCACGGCGAGTCAGGCCACCGTCGTGTGATACCGATTCGTGGCGGTCACCGAGCCGTCGGAGTTGTCGGCCGTGAGTTCGAGCGTGAGGGCGAGATCACCGGCGCCGCGAACGATGATCGACAGGTTGGCGATGTGCTCGACGGTGTCGGCGCCGATCGCCCCGTGGTAGCTGTGGGTCTGCGTCGAGCCGTCGGGGTGGTGCACGGTGGCGGTGAGGCTCGCATCGGCCAACGAGGTGTGCAGGTCGGAGACGACGTGGACAGCCACCTCGATGTGTGCGCTGCCGGCGAGGTTGTCGGGGAACGGATCGGCGACGACGATCACCGGAGCGCAGGCTGCCTCGACCGTTTGCCATGCCGGCTTGGCTCGACGGTCGTGGTCGAGGATGCCGAACCCGCCTGCGGGTGAGGGATCCGCAAGGTAGAAGGCAAAGAAGCCCCCGGTCGGCCGGTATTTGAGGCGCCGAAGTATCTCGATCGTGGTGCGCAGCAGCTCCGCCTGTGCTGTCTGCCCCGATCGCGCCCACGTCGGCCCGTCGGGAATCGGGTCGGGAGACACGAGGTGGTGCAGTGAGGTGGCGGGCGCCCCGATCGCCGCCCCGATCCGGTCCCAGTCGAGCGAAGGCCACTGGGAAGATTGCAGAACGGGCAGGTCGGGGTCGACGGTGGCGGCACCGAACGCAGTCACGAATCGGCCCATTCGTGGGATTCGGGCGATGGCGGCGCCGAGGTCGGCCGCGCGCAAGTCGTGCCACCCGAACCAGAGGTGACTCGTTGTGCCGTCGAGTTGGGGCAGGTGGGGCGGCACCGCAGTGTGGATCACGATCGGGCGTGAGCCGTCGGTTCGTTGCAGGACTCGTCGAACCGAGGTGTCGAGGACGGCCCGGTTCCACGACGGTCGCTGTTGACCGATGACGGGCGGGGTGACCGATGGGTTGACCGGCCGTGCGAAGGGTTCGTCATGGGTGCACCACACGGCCACCGACGGGTGGTGGGAGAGGTGATCGACCATCTCTCGGGCTTGCCGGACCGCTTGACCCCGGACGCTGCGGGCCATGACGCCTCGGAGGGGCATCTCCTGCCAGATCAGCATGCCCAGTTCGTCGGCGGCGTCATAGACCTCAGGGTGTGCGACATGGGCAACGAGGCGGATCATGTCGAACCCGAGCGCCTTGGCCGCTTCGACATCGGCTCGTACCTGTCTGATCGAGGCATCGCCAGGTTGGGGGAGCACGACGACACCTTTGGCAAAGAGCCGTTCGCCGTTGACCAGGAGGTGCCAGTTCTGCATCTTCACGGTTCGAAAGGCCGTGCGGCAGTGTCGTTCGTCCTGCACGATGCCGTCGATGACCAACGCACACGACAACGAGTGGAGCGGCTGATCGCCGAGGCCGTGGGGCCACCAGCGGTCGGGCTCGGGGATGTCGATCGTCCACTCGACTCGGTTCTCGCCGTGGGCAGCCGGATGACGGAGTTCGTGGTCGACACCGGCCACGTTCGTGCGAAGCACGACCGGCCCCCCACCGGGATGGTCGAACACGCAGCGGAGGGCGAGCTGGGCACGTGACGCGTCGGCATCGACGCAGGTCACCCGAAAATGTCGTATCGCCGCCGTGCCGGTGTCATAGATCGAGACTCCCTGCCAGATCCCGCCCGGATTGCGGCCGGCCGCCCCGGCGAGTTCGGGGTCGAGCACGGCTCCCATCAGATCGGTTCGTTCGTCGGGATCGCCGAAGCTCGGGACGCTGATGTCTACGGCAAGGAGATGGTGGTCGGATGCCTCTCCGGACGGACGGGTCGGACCCATGAGATGGGTGACCTCGAAGCGGTGCGGAACGAAGTAGCCGTCGGTGTCGCCCACGTAGGCGCCATTCAGCCAGACGTCACCCTGTTGGGTGATGCCGTCGAGCCGAAGCCACCGCCGTCGGCCCTCCGCCACCGGCGCCATTTCGAATCGTCGGCGGTAGAGCACCGAGCGTTCCTCGGCGAGCCGGTCGTCGGCCATCCAGGGGCCAGGGACGGCGATCTCGGCCCAGGAGCGGTCGTCGAGCGCGGGTTCGTGGAACGTGCGCCGCAGCTCCTCTCGTGCCGGCGCGGCGCGCCACGACCCCGACAGATCCATGGGGGAACGCTACCGGGGCGGCACCGTCGGGTCGTCTGGGACAACGGTGGGGCCGCGTGTAGGGTCCGCCGCATGTCGAGATCTGAGACCCCTTCCGCGAACACACTCGGTGCTCTGAAGGCGAGCGGCTGGGAGTCGGTGCCTCTGCGTCAGGAACTCCGACGCAACGCCATCGAACGAATCAAGAACGATCAGCCCCTCTTCCCCGAGGTTCTCGGCTACGAGAACACGGTCACGCCGCAACTCGAGAACGCCCTCCTCGCCGGCCATGACATCATCTTCCTCGGCGAGCGAGGACAGGCGAAGACGCGCATGATCCGTGGTCTGACCGATCTGCTCGACGAGTGGATGCCGATCATCGCCGGATCCGAGATCAACGATGATCCGTACAACCCGATTTCGCGGCACGGTCGTGAAACAGTCGCAGAGCATGGCGACGACACGCCGATCGCATGGGTCCATCGCGACGACCGTTTCGGCGAGAAGCTTGCCACTCCCGACACCTCGATCGCCGACCTGATCGGCGAGGTCGACCCGATCAAGGTTGCGGAGGGTCGCTATCTCTCCGACGAACTCACCCTCCACTACGGCCTGGTGCCGAGAACCAACCGCGGCATCTTCGCGATGAACGAGTTGCCCGATCTGTCGGAACGCATTCAGGTCGGCTTGCTCAACGTGCTCGAAGAACGCGATGTCCAGATTCGCGGTCACAAGGTCCGTCTACCGCTGGACGTCATGCTTGTTGCGTCGGCGAACCCCGAGGACTACACCAACCGTGGTCGTCTCATCACGCCGTTGAAGGACCGCTTCGGCAGTCAGATCCGGACGCACTACCCACTCGATGTCGACACCGAAGTGGCGATCATCGAACAGGAAGCCGACGTGTCGGTCAGTGACGGCTTCGACCTCACGATTCCGTCGTTCATGACCGAGATCGTCGCCGAGGTCACCCATGCTGCGCGTCGGAGCCAGAACATCTCGCAGCGTTCGGGTGTGTCGGTGCGCCTGTCGATCTCGAACTTCGAGATCATGGTTGCGAACTCGGTTCGTCGGGCGTTGCGCTCGGGCGCCGGCGTTGCCGTTCCCCGCATCGTCGATCTCGAGGCGCTTCCTGCGTCGACCAGCGGCAAGGTCGAGATCGAGACCCTCGACGAGGGTCGCGACGCCGAGATCCTCGCAGCACTCGTGCGGGCCGGCATCCTCGCGGTCTTCAAGGATCGAGTTCCGCCCGACACCCATCGGGCTGTCGTCGACGCATTCGACGAGGAGCTCGTCGTCGACACCGGTGAGGATGTCACCGACGAGGCCTATGTTGCGCTCGTCGAGCGGGTTGGGGCGTTGAAGGCCCCGGTCGACGCGTTGCTCGACGGTGAACCCGACGCAGCGTCTGCGGCGATGATCGCAAGTGCGTGTGAGCTGGTACTCGAGGGATTGCACCTCGCCAAGCGGCTGAACAAGGATGCCCTCGGCGCCCGTGCGCAGTTCCGCGCCCGGAGCTGAGCGCACGCTCGATCTGCGAGCCGACCGTCGATGTTCTCGGGTTGGGCGAGGCGAGCGTCGCCGTCGAGCCGGCGGTCAGAGCTGGAAGGCAGCGAAGGTCTCGGCAGCCTGCTTGCGAACACGGCTGCGGCTGAGGAGGCCGCGCGGACGCTCGAAGCCGAGCTTCCAGTCGTAGCCGTCGACACCGCTGTCGTGGAAATAGCCGGCGAGGCCGATGTCGTGGTGGGCGTCGCGAACGTGCTCGAGTGACCGAGCGAGAAGATGATCCCGCCACGCCTCGTCTTCGGTGTTGACACCGTGACCGGCGACCACGAGGGAGTGGTCGGGGAGCGCCTCGTGGGTTCGGTGGATCGCCTCGGCGAGCTCGTCGGGTTCGGGCGCCAAACCCGATCCGCTCTGTCGGGCCGAAGTCGGCCATGGGGCAAAACCACCGTCTTCTCCGACCCCGACCGGGTGGTCGTGGACGAGCCCGACGTGATCGACCGCAGTGACGAACAGCGGGACGTCCAACGCGTCGCGACCGCCGAGCTGGAGCACGCCGTTGGCGTGGGCCCGCAGCCAGCACCAGAACAGATCGTCCCAGCCCCGTGCAGCCTTGCTCGCCTCGAGCGAGACCCGGCCGTCGTCGTCGGCGAGTGCATGGATCGGCTCAGCGCGCCATGTCGTCATGACCGGCTGGCGGCCCGAGCTGAGCAATCGAACCGCGTCGTGGGCTGCGAGCACGGCACCTTCGGCCGCTTCGCGCAGCGCGACGCGGTCCCGCCGTCCGGGTGGTCGGGTGCCGAGGGCGTAGCCCCGCACAGCCCAGCCGATCGGGTCGTCGATCGGGATGAACCCGTCGGCGAACTCGTCGAGTTCTTCGGCAACTCGGTCGACGTGGCGCTGCCAGAACCGGCCTCGAGCGGTCTCGTCTCGGTGGCCGCCCTCGTCGTCGAGATACCAGCCCGGAAGGGTCGTGGAGTGCAGGGTCAGCCAGTTCGCCAGACCAGCATCGTGGGCAGCGCCGAGGATGTCGCGATAGAGGTCGAGGGCGTCGTTGTCGACTCGGCCCGGTTCGGGTTCGATCCTGGCCCATTCGATCGTGACCCGCCAGGCGTTGCAGCCGAGTGCAGCGAACTGCTGGACATCGTCTCGGAAGTCGGTTGCCAGTCCGGCGCCGTCGTTGGAGGGGGGCACGCGCCTGTCGCGTTCCCACGTCGACCAGTCGGCCGCCGGCGCAACGCCTTCGGCCGACACCGCCGATGCAGTGACGCCGAGCAGGAACGGTTCAGCGGGTGGTGAAGACACCGGCGTCGATCACGACCCGGTCACCGACGCGGGTCTGGAACAGGGTGCGGTCGCCGTCCGCCCACATGTGGACGTCGAGACGTTCGCCGGGAAGGACCGGTGAGCGGAATCGGGCGCTCATCGAACCGAACCGATCGGGGTCGCTGTCGCATTGGGCATGCAGCAGCGCCCGGCCGCTGACACCGTAGGTGCACAGTCCGTGCAGGATCGGGGTGTCGAATCCGGCCAGCGCTGCGAACGACGGATCGGAGTGGAGGGGGTTGCGGTCGCCGTTGAGCCGGTAGAGGAGAGCTTGATCGCTTCGCGTCTCGAAGCCGAGCACGTCGTCGGCTTCTCGGTCGGGGAGTGCCCAGTCCGCTCCCGGGCCACGGTCACCGCCCCAGCCGCCTTCGCCCGAGATGAACAGGCCGCTGCGTGTCGTCCACAGGAGATTGCCGTCGTGGTCTCGCACATTCGTCTCGTTGACGACCAGCGCAGCCTTGCCTTTGTCATAGATCGCCGCCACCTTGCCCTGCCCGATGGCCGACCCTTCCGGGGCGATCGTTCGGTGCAACGTGATCGACTGCTCGCCATGAAGCAGCATCGCCGGGTTGAAGTCGCCGAAGCTGATGCCGCCACCGCCACCCAGCACGACGCCCATGGTCGGGAACGCCTTCTGTGGCCGGACATCGCCGTTGGCATCCATGGTGTTCTCGGTCGTGAACTCGAGTTCGAAACCGGTTGGTTCGGTGGCGCCCGCCCCGATCCCCAGCGCGTAGAGGAGGCTGTCCTTGGACGTCCAACTGATCTCGTTCTCGGGACCGACCGTGCCTGCAGCATCGGGGTTGATCGGCATGGTGACCTCCTGGTCAGTCGACGGGGCTGTCCAACGTCGAGAGCGCCATCGACGTGATCGAGTCGGCGAGCCCCTCGACCTCGGTGGGCGGCGCGGTCGTGATACTGGTGATCATGCCGATCGCGCCAGTGACGAGGAGTCGGGCCGAACGCTCGTCGAGTTCGGGTCGAGCGTCCTGAAGCGCATCGACCCACTCGGTCGACCAACTGCGGAGTCGGCGGCTCATCGGTGAACGTTGCTCGCTGCTCAGGTGGCGGGCTTCGCTGTTCCACACGGCGATGAGGGCGGAACGCTCGAGTGCAACGTCGACATAGGCACGGATGTAGCCGGCCAGCAGTTCACGTGCATCGGACGATTCGGCCCGGGCTCGGCCGTTGATGGCGTGCACCTCGTCGGCTGCGAGCTTGATGGCCTCGAGCAGCAGATCTTCCTTCGACGAGAAGTGGCGGTAGATCGCCGGGCCCGACACGTCGACCGCCTTTCCGATGTCGTCGACGCTCGTGGCCGGGTACCCACGTTCATGAAAGAGATCGATGGCGGCCTCGAGAATGAGATCACGACGGTTGGCCGGACGGCGGCTGGACGATGTGGCGTCCACCGAGGCGTCGGGGGCTTCGTTCGTCGTCGTCATGGTTAGTGAACGTTAACGCACTTCACCCTTCGACCGCGAGGTGCGCGGTGCGGTCCGATTCGAGCGGCGTGGGCAGTGAGGGCCACGCCCACCTGTACGGGCCATGGTGCTGCCACTACATTCCGGGAATGGTCCTGCGCCGTCGTCATCGCCGCCGTCGGGAGCCGGCACACTTCACCTACTCGCGGTGGGACGGAACCCAGACGGGGTTCGATCTCGATGCCGATCATCTCTTCGGAGAGATGGCCGACGAGCTGCTGTATCACGGAGACGTCAATTCGGCGCTACGTCAGATGATGCAGAACGGGTTGGCCGATCGCGAGGGCCGCGACATGGAGGGCATTCGCGACATGATGCAGCGGTTGCGGGAGCGGCGTCGCGACATCCTGGAGAACCACGACCTCGGTGGCGTGTACGACGACATTGCCGACGCACTCCGGGACGTCGTCGATCAGGAACGCCGGGCGCTCGACGATCTTGCGCAGCGGGGTGCGGCGTCGGGTGACGAACGCCAAGCCCAGCTGCAGAACGACACGGCGGCAATGAAGAACATGGAGCTCGACATGTTGCCGCCCGACCTGGCTGGCCAGGTCAAGGCGCTGCAGAACTACGACTTCGAGAGTGAAGCAGCTCGGCAGCAGTTCGAGGAGTTGATGGACCGACTGCGCGAGCAGCTCATGCAGCAGCAGCTCGATCAGATCGCCGAAGGCGTCAACGACATGTCACCTGAAGACATGCAGCGGATGAAAGACATGCTGGCCGAGCTCAATCACATGCTCGAGCAGCGTGCCGCCGGCGAGGAACCGGATTTCGACGGTTTCATGGAACGGTTCGGTGATTTCTTCCCGGAGAACCCTCAGACGCTCGACGAACTGCTCGAGGTCATGGCCCAGCGGATGGCGCAGGCGCAGCAGATGCTCAACTCGATGACACCGGAGCAGCGGCAGCAGTTGCAGGAGCTGAGCGATCAACTGATGGAGGACATGGACTTCCAGTTTCAGATGAGCCAACTCGCCGACAACCTTCGCGAGCAGTTCCCGCAGATGGGCTGGGGCCAGTCCTACGACTTCGACGGATTCGACCCGCTCGACATGCCGTCGGCGATGGACATGATGGGCGAGCTGGGTGATATCGATCAGCTCGACAACCTGTTGCGGGGAGCCACCAACCCTGGTGCGCTCGCCGAGGTCGACATCGATCGGGCTCGTGATCTGCTCGGCGACGAGTCGGCCGAATCACTGGAGCGCATGGCCGAGCTTGCCCGCATGCTGGAGGAGTCAGGCCTCATCGAGAACAAGGAAGGCAAGTACGAGCTCACGCCCCGTGCCATCCGCAAGATCGGCAACGGCGCCCTCGAAGAACTCTTCAAACGCATGTCGGCCGACACACTCGGCAAGCACGCGCTCGAGAAGACGGGGGCTGGCCACGAGCGGGACTTCGACACCAAACCGTACGAATACGGCGATCGGTTCAACCTCCACATCGAGAAGACGCTTCGCAACGCGGTTGCCCGCACCGGCGGTGGGACGCCGGTGACGCTGCATCCCGACGACTTCGAGATCGAGCGAACCGAACAACTCGTCCGGTCGTCGACCGTGCTCATGCTCGACGTTTCGATGTCGATGGCGATGCGCGACAACTTTTTGCCGGCCAAGAAGGTCACGATGGCGCTGCATTCGCTCATCTCGAGTCAGTATCCGCGTGACTTCCTCGGCATGGTGAGCTTCAGCGAGATTGCACGCGAATTCAATGCAGCGACCTTGCCCGAACTCAGCTGGGACTACGTCTACGGGACCAACATGCAGCACTCGTTCCAGATCGCTCGCAAGATGCTGTCGAAGCAGACCGGTACCAAGCAGATCATCATGATCACCGACGGTGAACCCACTGCCCACATCACGCCGTCCGGGCAGCCCTATTTCAACTACCCGCCGTCACAGCAGACCGTCGATCTGACACTTGCCGAGGTCGCCAAGTGCACGAGGGAAGAGATTCGGATCAACACCTTCGTGCTCGACGTCACCCACTACTTGCAGAACTTTGTCGAGCAGATCTCCAAGATGAATGGTGGACGGGCGTTCTTCACGACCAACGAGAACCTGGGTGACTACGTCCTGATGGACTTTGTCAACCACAAGCGCAGCCTGGTGCGCGGGCGCTGAGGGCTGCGCGGCGCGTCCATCGACGAGCGAAACGCAGGCGCTGCCTCCCAACAACGCGGCTGGCCCGAATCTCGGCCTTTACAACTGAGGGGTTACAGTGATGTAATTACACCTGTGGCAGCTGGCGGGGCCCACTGGGGTCACAACGCCGCACGCTCGGAGGAACGCACATGGCGATGAACCACGAAACCGAAGCAGAGGAAAAGTCTTGGCAAGACTACGCGAACTGCCTCGGCGTCGATCCAGATCTGTTCTTCCCCGAGCGCGGAGCCTCCACGCGTGAGGCGAAAGAGGTCTGTCGCGGCTGCGTCGTGCGAGAAGACTGCCTGGAGTACGCACTGCAGAACGGCGAGAAATTTGGGATCTGGGGTGGGATGAGCGAACGAGAGCGTCGCCGAATCCGCCGCCAGCGGGCACTGGCCCGGACTGCCGCTGCGGCCCAGGCGTCGAACGTCACCGCCTGATCACACCGACGGCCCCTCACCCGCCGCTCACGGATTCCTCGCACGCTTCGGGCTACGCTTGCATCCATGAACCTCGGAACCCCGGAACTTCTGGTCATCTTGGTGATCGTCCTCCTGGTCTTCGGCGGCGCAAAACTTCCGAAGCTTGCTCGCTCGTTGGGTCAGGCCCAAAAAGAGTTCAAGGACGGACTCGCCGAGGGGTCGTCGGACGGCACCGACGACGCCTGATTCAGGGCCGTGGGCCCGCCGCAGTCGGGCATCCCACCGGGTTGCGCATCTCACAACATCGACGCTCGAGTTCCGACGTGGACGGAGATCGCCCGCGACCACGCCGGATTCATGTACACCGTTGCGTACCGCCTTTCCGGGAACCAATCCGATGCCGAGGACGTTGTGCAGGAGTCGCTTCTGCGGGTGAAGCGCGGCTTGGAGCGGTATGTGCCGGGATCTCTGCATGGTTGGCTCGCACGAATCGTGACCAACGTTTTTCTCGACGAGACTCGCCGCCGGAAGCGACGGCCGCAGACACATCTTCCCGATGATCCCGATCGGCTGCTGGCGGGCGGGCCGGCGGCCGACGAAGCGTTGGCAATGGTCTCGCTGCCTGATCACCTTCAGGATGCGCTCACGACGTTGCCCGACGAGTTTCGCCAGGCGGTCGTGCTGTGTGACGTTGCCGGCTTGGCCTACGACGAGATTGCCGAGCAGCTCGGCGTGCCGCTCGGTACCGTCCGCAGCCGGGTCCACCGGGGCCGACTTCGGCTCAGGGAGGTGCTGGCGTGAGCCTCCACGAACGACACAGCGCCTGGCTCGACGGCGAACTCGTCGATGCAGAACGGGTTGCGGTCGAGACCGAACTGGCGGCCGATCCGGCGCTCAGGGCCGAGGTCGACTCGCTTCGGTTGGTTCGCTCGCTGCTCCGCTCGAGTGCGACGATCGAGCTCCGCAGCGACGCCGGAGCTTCGCTCATCAGACGGGTCGACATGCTCGACACAGCAGAGCGACCGGTTCCCTCTCCGGGGTTCAGCTCGGCGATCCGCCGGCGTGTCCCTGCGTTCGCGTCGATAGCGGCATCATTCACGATCGTGGTGTCCGTCGTTGTGGGCATAGGAGGCGACACGACGCTCCCGGCGGTCGGCGATCTGATTGCCCGCCACGATGCAGCCGCAGCCGAGATGCCGATCGAATCCTCGGGAACCTCGCTCACATCGATGCCAGCGATGCCCGACACGATGGAGATGATGGCCGGTGAGGTCGAGGGCGGCGTGGCCCATGCGGTGTATGCCGGGGACGATGGCTCGATGGTGTCAGTCTTCCGACTCGACGGTGAGCTCGACAGCGGAGCGCTCATCGACGAGATGGGCGGTTCCATCGTCGTTGTCGAGGGTTATGACATGTGGGCCAAGGACATCGGGACCCGTCACGTGGCCGTGGTCGACGGCGAGGGGTACGTCTGGACGATCGTCAGCGACATCGACACGGATCCGATGTCTGATTTCATGAGCGCCGCGTCGGCCGAGCTTCCGAAACGGTCTGCCACACTCGCAGAACGGCTCCGAGAGGTTGCCGACGCCATCGTGGAGCCGTTCGGTCTGGGAATCTAGAGAAGCAGCGCCCCCGCCGAGGCGACTAGGCGGCAGCCTCGAGCCGTCGGGCCCGCAGGATGCGACGCCGCTGTCGTTCACTGCAGCCGCCCCAGACGCCGTGGTCGATGCGATTGCGCAGTGCATATTCGAGGCAGCGTTCCTGCACGGGACAGCCTTCACACACGCGTTTCGCGGCTTCGACGCCGACGCCATCGGAGGGGAAGAAGGTGTCAGGGTGTTGGGTGGCGCAGTTGCCTCGTGCCATCCAGTTGGTGTCCATTCGGATCTCCTTGGTCAGAACGATGTCCAACCGCCCGCTGTCTAGGAGGTACTACGCCCAGATCCGGTGGAAAGTTGCAGTAAAGCGGTGTGTTTCGTCGCGCCATCGGTTCGTAACAAAGCGCGAACCGACCGACTGTTCGCCATGATCTCAAGCAAAACGGGTGCACGGGCAGGAAATCTTGGACCGATTCCCCACTACACTTCGTCACATGAGTGACAGTGCCGATCTCGATGTCGAGGAGCCTCCGGTTGGTCAGGCGACCATCACGTACCTCGGTCCGGCTGCGCCCCACTGGGAGATTCGAGCCGTGTTCGGTGAACGGGACGTCATGGACAGCTTTCGCGATCGGGTGAACGCTCGCCTGCTCCTGCTTCCGCCTCATGATCCCCAGTTCCGTCGCAACCGCGAGCGGGTCAACCGCGATGGTGAGCGCGAACGCATCGTCGTCGAATGGGATCTCGGCTATCCCGAAGACGGACCTCTCGAGGGCTGAGCCCCTCGTCGGGGAACACACCGATGAGGACGGTCGGCATCGACCTCGGCGGCACCAAGGTCATGGCGGTCTTGGTCGAGAACGGCGAGGTGCTGGCGAAGGTCAAGCGGCCAACGCCCACCGTGGGCGGGCCCGATGCAGTTGTCGCCGCGATGGTCGCCGTGGCGCGCAAGGTCGACCCTGAGGGAAGTGCCGCCGGTGTCGGCATCGGCGCGCCCGGTCCGGTCGTTCCTGGTTCTGGGGTTTTGCCGGCTGCCCCGAATCTCCCTGGGTGGGATCACGACGTAGACGTCGTTGGACGGGTCAGCGCAGCGCTCGAGGGTCGCCCGGTCAAGCTCGACAACGATGTGAACGTCGGCACCTTGGCGGAGTGGAAGCTCGGTGCCGGCCGAGGTGTCGATGATCTCCTCGGCGTGTTTGCGGGGACCGGTGTTGGCGCCGGACTCGTGCTCGACGGCCGCCTCCGGCAGGGGCCTCGCGGTCTGGCTGGCGAGATCGGCCACACGTTCGTTGCCTTCGACCAGTTTCATGATGCGCCGGTCGGGCGCGGTGAACTCGAGGACTACACGGGTCGTCGATCACTCCAACGCTGGGTCGACGTCTCACCGCCTGCGGAATCTGCATTCATGCGGAGCCTCATGCACAAGGGTCGGCTCAAATCGAAGGTGTGGGCGGAGGGTGTCGAGGCCGAAGACCCGCTCACCATGCGGTTGGTCAGTCGCGCCGCCTCCGCTCTCTCGGCGGCAATTGCCTCGGCGATCACGTTGATCGACGTGGAGCGGGTCGTGCTCGGTGGTGGGTTTGCCGAACGGCTCGGTGAGCCGTTCCGTCAGCGAGTCGACGCAGAAGTCGCAGCGCGTGCGTTCGCAGGCCAGACCGCGCCGGTCGTGGCCGCTCGACTGGGAGATACAGGTGGAGCGTTGGGGGCAGCGCTGCTGTTGGAGCACACATGACCACGCTCGACGCGCCGACGGATGTCGTTGCCCGAGTCGGTGGCTGGGACGACAACGACACCGTCTTTCTCAATCGTGAACTGAGCTGGCTTGCGTTCAATGCACGGGTGCTCCAACTCGCCGCTGACGCTGACGTGCCGTTGCTCGAACAGGTGCGCTTCCTGTCGATCTTCTCGCGCAACCTTGACGAGTTCTTTCAGGTCCGCGTGTCGGGACTGTTCGATCAAGCTGCGGCTGGGGTGACGTCGCCGTCTCCCGATGGTCTGCTTCCCGGCGAGCAGCTCACCATGATCCGCGACGTCGTGCGTTCGTTGGTTGCCGAGCAGGCACGACGTTTGCAGGACTCGATCGTGTCGCAGTTGATGGCCGCCGGTATCAAGCTCGTCGAATGGCGTGATCTCACCGATGCTGAGCGGCTTGGACTGACCGAACACTTTCGGGATCGGATCTTCCCGATTCTCACGCCGCTCGCCGTCGACCCAGGACACCCGTTTCCGTACGTTTCCGACCTCTCGTTGAATCTCGCCGTCGTCGTTCGCGACCCTGTCGAGTCCCGCGAACTGTTTGCTCGGGTGAAGGTTCCGAACACACTGCTGCGGTGGACCCGAGTCGGTGAGGACCATCGGTACGTGCCGCTCGAGCAGGTGATTGCAGCACACCTCGACGAACTCTTTCCCGGTATGGAAATCGTCGAACATCACCCATTTCGTGTCACCCGCAATGCCGATCTCTCCGACACCCTCGACGATGCCGAGGATCTGCTGTCCGCAGTCGAGTTCGAGCTTCGACGCCGTCGGTTCGGGCGCGCGACTCGCCTCGAGATCGATTCCGCCATGAGTGAGCAGGTCGTTGACTTGCTGATGCGCGAGTTCGATCTCGAAGCCTCTGCGCTGTACACCAACGATGCGCCCCTCGATCTCACATCGCTGTCCGAGATCGCCGACATCGAGCGTCCCGACTTGCGTTACCCGGCGTGGAAAGGGGTGCGTGACCGTCGTCTCGAAGCCGATGATGAGCCGCTCGATCTCTTCGCAGAGATCCGGAAGGCCGAGATCGTCGTACACCATCCGTACGAGTCGTTCAGCCGTTCCGTCGTCGAGTTCATTCGCCAGGCAGCAGCCGATCCAAAGGTCCTCGCCATCAAGATCACGCTGTACCGCACGGCGTCCAACAGCCCCATCGTCGATGCATTGATCAACGCCGCCGAACAAGGAAAACAGGTCGCTGTTCTGGTCGAACTGAAAGCCCGGTTCGACGAGGCGGCCAACATCGGCTGGGCTCGCCGGCTCGAGAAAGCCGGCGTGCATGTGGCGTACGGTCTGCTCGGACTCAAGATCCATACGAAGGTCGCCATGGTGGTACGCGAAGACGCCGACGGGATCAGGCGGTACTGCCATGTCGGCACCGGCAACTACAACCACCGCACCGCTCGGGTCTACGAAGACATCGGGATCATCACGGCCAACCCGCAGGTTGGTGACGATCTCGCGCACCTCTTCAATCATCTGACCGGCTACGGCCGTGAAATCGAATACGACACGCTCCTCGTGGCCCCAGATCAACTGCGCCCGCGACTCGAGGCGCTGATCGACGGTGAGATCGCGTCGGGTCGCGGTCGAATCCTCATGAAAATGAATGCCCTCGTCGATGCACCGATGATCGAGAAGCTCTACGAGGCGTCACAGGCCGGCGTCGACATCGATCTCATCGTTCGAGGCCAGTGCAGTCTCCGTCCTGGGGTTCCTGGCCTGTCCGACCGGATTCGCGTTCGGTCGATCGTGGGCCGCTTCCTCGAGCACTCGCGCATCTTCACGTTCTTCAACGGCAATGGCCTGGGTGAGCGGGTGACCTACATCGGATCGGCCGATCTCATGAGCCGCAACCTCAACCGTCGGGTAGAGGTCATGGTCCGGATCGACGATCGAGAATCTCAGCACCGGGTCGACGAGATCATCGATGTCGGACTCGACGACGATCGACTCGCATGGACGCTCGACGGCAGCGGTGTGTGGACCAAGCGCCGCGGCCCGGCTGCGATCGATTCGCAGGTTCGACTCCAAGACCTCGCCCGAGCGCGGACGAATGGCTAACGCTTCCGTTTGGTTGCCTGCGCAACACCCCGAGGTCGAGGTCTGGGCCGCCGGAGGAGTTGTCTGGCGCCGCAGTGACGTCGGTATCGAGCTGCTGCTCGTGCATCGGCCAGCCCACCGGGACTGGACGTTCCCGAAGGGCAAACTCGACCCGGGTGAGACGCTGCGCCGGTGCGCACGCCGTGAGGTCGAGGAAGAGACGGGGTTTGTGTGCTCGACCGGTGTTCGCTTGCCGCTGGTGACCTATCGCGATGCCCAACGCAACCGCAAGGCGGTCGTCTACTGGACGATGACGGTCGACGGTGGTTCGTTCGTTCCCAATCGGGAGGTCGACGCTGTTGCGTGGTTCGATCTCGAGTCAGCTCGAGCATCCCTTTCGTATCAGCGAGATGTGGACCTGCTCGACGAGATCGCCGCAGCGATCGCATCCCCTACAGTGAGGACGTGACCTCCGACGGCTGGCGTCCGATGCGCTCACCGAAGTCGGACCAGCGCGGGGCGGAAGCGTTCATCGTCTCGCCGTTCATGCGGCTTGCTCGTGTTCATGCCCTTGGTGCCGCCTCCGACGCCGCGATCGCAGTCACCCTCGCCGGCTCGATCTTCTTTTCGATCAGCCCCGATGATTCTCGCGGCCGGGTTGCGCTCTACCTCGCATTGACGATGGCTCCGTTTGCGATCGTCGCACCGTTGCTGGGCCCGGCCATCGACCGGACCAGGGGCGGCCGGCGTTTGATGATCATCGCGACCGCCACCGTCCGAGCGGTCCTGGCGTTCCTGATGCTCAGCAACATCGACTCGCTGTGGCTGTTTCCCATCGCCTTTGCGATCCTCGTTTTTCAGAAGGGCTACTCGGTGGCAAAGAGCGCAGTTGTGCCGGCGCTGGTCCGCTCCGAGCACGATCTCGTCAGCACAAACAGTCGGCTTGCGTTGCTGAGTGCCGTCTCGAGCATGGTCGGCGCAACAGTGGCCGGTGGGCTCTCACTGGTCGGCGGTCCCGAGTTCGCTGCCGGGTTGGCCGTGGCCGGATTTGCTGTGACGGCGGTACTCGCAACGAAGTTGCCCGGGGTTGTCGTGGCTGCCGAGTCGACCTCGTCGCTGGAGAAAGCCGAACTGCGCGACACCCCGATTCTTTTGGCGGCGTACGCCACCGCCTGCCTGCGCGGCATCGTGGGCTTTGTCGCGTTCCTGTTGGCGTTCGAGTTTCGCGGAGGGTCCGAGGGCATCGACATCAGCACCCTGGGGTCGGCTGCGGGCGGCGCCACCGCTACGGCGCGCGGCATCGACATCACGGGGGACCCAGCTGCGCCGGTCTGGCATTTCGGTGTGGTGCTCGTCCTCGCCGGAGTCGGCGCACTGCTCGGCGCCCGCATCGCTCCCACCGTTCGCCAACGCATTCCCGAGGAGCGGATGCTGCAGACGGTGCTGGCCGCCATCGTTGCAGCAGCGCTGTTCGCTGCATTTTCGTTCGATCTTTTCGGGGCCGCCGTGCTGTCGTTCGTGGTCGCCACCGGCGCAGCCACGGGAAAACTCGCCTTCGACTCGCTCGTGCAGCGTGCTGCACCCGACGTCAATTACGGCCGTTCTTTTGCCCGCTTCGAAGCGCGATTCCAGTTCGCCTGGGTTGTCGGCGCATTCATTCCGGCCGTGATTCCGCTGAATCTCGCCGTAGGGGGAACCGGCGTGGCGTTGGTTGCCTTGGTCGCCCTCGTGTCATTTGCGCTCGGCCGACCGGTCACGTCTGCGATGTCATTGGCTTTTGTGCGCAACGGCACCCGTCGAATGCGAAGGCGAGACGCACAAACACGAGCGGCATCGAGCGCATCGACACCAGGTGATGCACGGCAGGAGATCTCTTCGGGAAGTGAAGGCGACGGCCTCGGTGGGGAACTCAGCCTCGAAGACCTGCGGCCGTCGCAGCCTGCAGCCCCGGCCGGCACCGAGCACTACACCGTCGACTGGGGTGTGATCGAGCCGATCGTGTCATCGGTCGAGGGTGTCGAGTTCGAGCAACCCGGTTCACTGCCAGCTCGCAACGACGAGCGGCCCGACTCAACTCGGTAGGTCGATCCGCGCCAACCACAGACCTGGCGCATCGACCTCTGCCGGGGTGGGCAGGTTCTCTGCGTTGTCGAAGAGCCGGCTCAGGCCATCGGTGCCGGCCCGTTCGAGCACACCTGCCGTGAACGCCGTGCCCCGATCGTACTGTTCGGCGTTGAGGTGGAGTCCGAGGATTCGTTCGACGAATCGGTCGCCGGCAGCAGCCTCGACCCTGCGACGACGAAGCGCTTCGGTGATCATCGAATACGAACCGATCAGTGTTTCGCCGATGGAGTCCATTGCCCAGTCGACGTAGCCCGTGATCGTGGCGATGATGGCGGTGAGCTCGGGTTGGATGGCCTCCTGCTCGGGTGATCGGACCGCTCCCAGCAGCACCTCCGGATCGCCGAGCGTGTCCTGGAGTCCGGCGAGCGCATCAGGGCCCGCTGAGAGGTCGAGGCCACCGAACTGCCGTCCGATGCGCTCGGGGTCGGTGTCGAACGCCCCGGCGTAGCGCTCGAGAAGATCGGTGACGCGTCGGCGGACATGGTCGACACTGAACACCGCCTGATGCGTCACCTCGTGGAGGCACACCCAGAGCCGAAGATCGTCCCGATCGAGTGACCAGTCTCGGCCGAAGTCGTCGACGTTGGGGAGGAGGACCAGCACCGGCTCGCCGATCGGGCGTGGGACGGGAAGGTCGTACCCGCCATGGGATCGGCGAGCAAGGTGGCCGACCATCGAGCCGGTCATCATGCCGAGCATGATCGGCCCCATCACCTGGCTGAGGTTGGCCATCATGGCGGTGACGGGGTCGTCGGGGGACACCTCGCCGCTCGGCGGTCCCATACCGCTGACGAGTGCCGATGACAGGTGCTCGAAAAGGGGTCGGTAATCGTTGATCGTGCGATCGGCCCATTGCGAACGGTTCCCCACTTCGACCGAAACGCCGGTGGAACCGCCCAGGAGTCCGGTGGTCGAGGCAACCTGAAGTTCAGCGATCCGAACGAGTTGTTCGACGGCGATCCGATCGGTTGGGTCGATATTCGGCTCGGACCGTCCCTCGTTGGCGGTCGTGTGAGCGAGCTGGCGGACGATTTCGTTGTTTCCTCCGGCTTGGGCTTGCACAAGCCTCATCAAGTCGTTCAAAAAGCCCATGCCGCCGAGGTCGTCGGGTGGCACTCCGTCGCTCATGACGGCATCGTAGGGGCGTGGCAAGTTCGATCCTCGGCAGCGGTCGCCTTTCCGAGCGCAGGTGTGTGTCCCGGTGACCGTTGTGATCACCGGCGCGGCGGGTGCTGTCGGGACGCGCGTCGTGCGTCGACTCGAGCGCGATCTGGAAGCGGTCGACATTCGGGCGGTCGACCGGGTGGTGGTCGGTGCTGGTGAGGGTGTGGACGTCAAGATCGTCGACCTGGCGGTTGACGATCTGACCTCGGTGTTCGCCGGTGCCGCCACAATCGTCCACCTCGCCACGACGGTGACTCCCGATGTCGACGACCCCGTAGCCGACGATCTGGAGCTCGCGATTTTGCGACGGGTGCTCGACGCCGCAACCGAGGTGGGTGTCGGCCACATGGTGGTGCTCTCGACAGCGATGGTCTACGGCGCGTGGGTCGGCAATCCTGTTCCTCTCACCGAGGAGGCGATGGTTCGACCCAACCCTGACTTCGGGTGGGCGAGTGTACGAGCTGCGGTCGAACAGCTCGCCCTCGAATGGGGTCGCGTTCCTGGCCGGGTGGTGTCGGTGTTGCGCCCGACGGCGCTCGTCGCCGACGATGCCCTCGGCCAGCTTGCTCGCGTGCTTCACGCAGCGCGAATCGGGATTGCGGCCGAGGGGGACCCTCCGGTGCAATATCTCCACGTCGACGATCTGGCCGGGGCGATCTCGACGGTCATCTCCGCTCGATTCGACGGTGTCGCCAACGTTGCGCCCGATGGCTGGATCCCGCCAGATTCGCTCGCTGACCTCGAGGGGCCGACCGCCCGCATCCGGGTGCCTGGTTGGGCTGCCCGGGGCATCGCTGCGCTCCGTTCGCGGGCCGGGTTGTCGCCCATCCCGCCAGGGATCGTGCCGTACACCAGCCACTCGTGGGTGGTCGCCAACGACCGGCTTCGGATGCTTGGCTGGCAACCCGACTACTCGAACGAAGAGGCGTGGGTCGTGTCGCACGAACCGAATGCACTCGACCGGTTGCCGGCCCGCCGGCGACAGGAGCTGGCGCTCGTCGCAGCCGGTCTGGTGCTGGCCGGCATCCTCCTCGGGATCGTGATCGCCGTCCGGCGGTTCCGCCGTCGCTGATCATCCGGCGAGCAGTCGCTCATCGCTGTCGAACCGTGGGGTGACGGGTTCACCGGTTTGGTTGGCCGTCGCAAAGATGCCGCCGATCGAGGATCTGCAGCGAGCGGTGCCTCCGCGACCCCTAATCTGTTCGACATGCTCTCTGCTCCGCCGTCCGGCGATGACTGGCTCGGTCTCACCGAGGATCCGATCCCGGTCGGTTCGGCCGCGGATTGGTCGGTCCTTCCCCGATGTGGCGCAGTCGTGCTTTTCAGCGGAACCGCGCGCGACCATGCACCTGGACGAGACGAGGTCGAACTGCTCGAGTACGAGGCGTACGAGGAGCACGTGGTTCCTCGGCTGGCATCGATCGCGACCGAAATGCGATCCCGATGGCCGTCCCTGGGCCGGGTCGTATTGATCCATCGCATCGGCGTGGTCCCGGTCGGGGAGAGTTCGGTCGTCGTCGTCGCCTCGGCACCGCATCGGCCCGAAGCGTTCGCCGCGGCCCGCTTCGGGATCGACACACTGAAGGCATCGGTGCCGATCTGGAAGCGTGAGACCTGGCGCAACGGCGAGTCCTGGGGTCTCGAAGCCCAACACATCAGCGCAGCGGCCGATGCACCGTCGCCTCAGGAGCCGACGTGAGCGACGCCGTCGGATTCCTGATCGTTCCCGGTTTCGCAGCGGTGGCCGGTTCGTTGGTCATCTGGTTGGTGTCGAGGTCGCGCCGTCCAACCGAACCCGGTTTCGGTGAGCAGATGCGCAGATTGGCCCCCGATGCGGGCACACAGCCACACCCTCAGCCGACCGGTATCGTCACCCTCGACGATCAACCAGGTGAGGAGGTCTAGCTCTGGCACGCGACCTCGCGATCGATCTCGGTACCGCCAACACACTGGTGTATGCACGAGGTGAGGGCATCGTCTTGAACGAGCCCTCGGTCATCGCGCTCAACAGTCGATCCGGTGAAGTGCTCGCGATGGGCCACGACGCGTGGCAAATGATCGGCCGCACGCCGAGTTACATCGTTGCGGTGCGGCCGCTGCGAAAGGGCGCCATCACCGACTTCGAGGTGACGCAGCGCATGATCCGATTGTTGTTGCAGCGCGTCGGTGTGAGTCGAATCAATCGACCGCGCGTGGTCATCTGTGTCCCGTCGGCGATCACCGCCGTCGAGCGTCGAGCCGTCACGGAAGCAGCGAAGCGTGCAGGTGCGGCCGATGCTCGTCTGATCGAACAGCCGTTGGCCGCTGCGATCGGTGCCGACATGCCGATCAACGAGCCGATCGGCAACATGGTGATCGATATCGGTGGTGGCACCACCGAGACTGCGCTGATTTCCCTCGGGGGCGTGGTGGCGCTGGAAGCGGTGCGCGTTGGTTCCTTCGATGTGGACAATGCCATCCAGGGATACGTTCGCCGCGAGTACGGCATTGCGGTCGGTGAGCGAACGGCCGAGGAGATCAAGATCGTGCTCGGGTCGGCCGCACCCACCGATGACGAGGTCAGTGCGGAGATACGAGGCCGCGAGCTCATGAGCGGTCTCCCCAAGACGGTGGTGCTGACTCCAGAAGAAGTACGAAGCGCAATCGAAGAGCCGGTCACGGCCATGGTTGATTCGGTGCTGTCCTGTCTGGCGCAAGCGCCTCCGGAACTGGCGCAGGATCTGATCGTCCAAGGGATCCATCTCGTGGGCGGTGGAGGGTTGTTGCGAGGGATGGATCTCCGGTTGACCAAAGAAGCCGAGGTGTTGGTCCGTCGGGTACGGGCACCGCTCGAAGCGGTGGTACTCGGTGCCGGAAAGGTCATCGAGCACTACGAGTCGTTGCACGCCATGTTCTCCGACGGCAGCGCCGGCGGCCGCCGGCGCTGATCAACCGTCGACGCCGGTCGGACCCAGCAACTCCTCGACCGCATCGCGAACCTGTCGGTCACGGTCGGTTCGGGCCCGTGCCCATGCAGCGTCGACTTCAGGCCCGTCGAACGCAGCGAGCGCGAGCACGGCGCGGCGGCGGATGGCTGGTTTGTCGGTGGTGGCGTGGAGGATCGCCGGAAGGCCCTCTGGTGCTCCGATTGCGCCGAGCGCTGCGACGGCTGCTTCGCGCACGAGTGGATCGTCGTGGTCGTTGGCAAGGTTCACAAGGGTTGCGATCGGGGCTTGCGGGTCGACGTCGCGTTCGCCGCATGCCCAGCAGGCCATCTCGACGACGCGAGGGTCGTCGTCGTGGAGGAGCGGCGCCAGTGGTGGGAGGGGCAGCGGCGCAGCCAACTCGATCGCAGCAACTCGGACCCGTGGGTGAGGATCGGCAAGCGCTTGGTCGAGGTCGTTCTCGCTGAGCGAGCCGAGCCGATCGAGGCTTCGCAGTGCTGCCTCGCGCACGCTGGGATCGGGATCGGTCGCTGCCGATCGGGCCCCGGTGATGTCACCGCTGAACCCAGCGAGGCCAGCGGTCTTGCGGCGCGCCATGGCATCGTCGGTCACGTCTGGACCTTACCTGTCACTGGGCAGGTGCTTTCGGGTGTCAGCTGATGGCGCGCTCGAGCAAGAATCCTGCGCTCAAGACGATGACGCCGATGATCACGGCGAGGGCGATACCGAGACCGACGACGATGGCAGACAACACAATGAGGGCGCGGATGCGTTCCCACCAGCGGACGTAGGCCCGCCGACCGACGATCGGCCGGTCGACTCGCCGGCGGACGATGCCAAGGGCCCGCAGACTGTCGAGTGCGATCGTTGTTGCATTGGTGCGGAGGCGCTGCTGGAACGCAACGAGACGCTGGTCCTCGTGACGCAACGAACGGCGTCCGTTTTGGTCGGGGTTCGTGGCACGCTCAAGGCGTGGTTGCAACCACGGGCCACGAAGACAGATCGCTCCTGTCACGAGGGCGAGGACCAGAGAGATGACCGAGAACGAGGAGGACACGTCGCACTCGATGCTACCGCCTCACCCTGTCGTGCCCGAGCGCAGGCGCTGGTATCGCAATCGCGCTGCGCCGCTCGTCGCGGTGGTCGGTCTGCTCGTCGCCCTGGGGCTGGGTTACGTGATGGTGCCGGCCCAGTGGGTGGGCCGGATCCTCCCCGGCAACTCGATCGTCGACGACGGTGCGGTGGCGCTGAAGCCAGGATCGGCTCGGCCGACCGACGAACAGGTTGTGGTCAGTGGCCTCATGATCTTCGAGCCCGAAGGCGAAATCCTTCTCACCACGGTTTCCATCGACAATCGAGTCACGATCCGAGACTGGGTGCGATCGGTGCGAGAGGACAGCGTGGTGCTCCGGACCAAGGAACAGGTGTACGGGCCTCGCTCCGCAGATGAGCAACGGGAGCGAAACCTGCAGCTGATGGCAGCTTCGAAGGACTCGGCGATCATCGCAGCACTCGACCATCTGGGTGTTGTTGCCGTGGTGGAGAGTGGTGTGGGGTTCAACGGCATTGTCTCCGGCGGTCCTGTCGACGGTCTGATCGAGGTCGGTGAACTCATCGTTGGTCTCGACGGTCGAGTGGTCACCGGGCTCGAGTCCTTGCTCGTGGTACTCGAGCAGGTCTCGCCAGGCGACCAAGGCGTGCTCACGCTCGAGGACTTGGAGACCGGGCAGCTTCGCAGCCAAGCGTTCGTGTACGGCACACACCCCGACCCGGCACGGTCCAGTGGGTTCATCGGGATCGAGGACATCACGATCCGGTCGGTCGATGCGGAGCTCCCGTTCGACATCGAGATCGCCTCGGGTTCGATCGGGGGTCCATCGGCCGGACTGGCCTTCACTCTCACGATCCTCGACTTGCTCACCGAAGGAGAACTCACCGGAGGTGCGCGTGTCGCCGTGACCGGAACCATCACCGGTGACGGAACGGTTGGCAACGTTGGCGGGGTTGCACAGAAGGCTGCAGCCGCAGAAGCAGAAGGAGCGGTGATGTTCATCGTTCCGGCCGACACCATCGAGGCTGCGGCGTCGACCACCACGTCGCTCGAGATTGTCGGCGTCACATCCCTTGCTGAGGCCCTCGAAGCACTCGCCTCACTCGGCGGCGACGTGGACGACCTCGCACTCGACGGTTCCGCATTCAACTAGCTGCACCGGCGGGGATACCGCAACGACGTGTTGGTCGCTCCTACGATCTAGCGATGGCCCCCGGTCTCGATTTCGACCCCGAGCGTTTCGAGCGTCAGTCGTTTGAGCTCGTTCGGCGCGGATTCGAACCGTCCGCGGTCCAACGGGAGCTTCAGCGAGCTGCGGCGGCGGTGCGCGAGTTGCAGCGACAGGTGGAGTCGCTCGGTGGCCAACTCCGGGCGATCCAGAGTTCCGATACCGAACCGCTCGAAGCTCGTCGGGTTGCCGAGGCGCTCGGCGCCGAGGCGACGAAGGTACTCGATGCCGCTCATGCGGCCGCTGTGGAGCGGGCGGAGCGAGCCGAGCGTGAGGCCGAAGCCGTTCGAGAGGAGGCGATCGCCGCAGCCGACGCCATCCGAGCCGAGGCAGAGTCTGAGCGCGAACGGATTCTCGAAGAGGCAGCTCGCGAGGCGGAGGCGGTGGCCGAGGATGGTCGGCAACGCGGCCGTGAGATGGTCAACGAGGCGCAGGTCGTACGGGAACGGATGCTCGGTGACCTCGCTCGGAAACGTCAGACCGGGCGAGCGCAGGTCGAGCAGCTGCGCGCCGGCCGCGATCGACTGCTGGAGTCGTTGTCGATCGCGCAGTCCAGCCTCGATACCGCGATGAAGGATCTGGTCGAGTCGGTGCCGGAAGCCCGGGCCGCAGCGGAGCGAGCCGGCATACGGATCTCGAACGAACCGACGCCGTCGGCCGAGGTCATGGAGGCCGAGATCGAATCGGCGCGCCTGGTTGGTCACCCACTGATCGAGGGGCTTCCCGAGCCGGGGCTGGCCGACGAGCCGGCGTCACCTGACCCCACCTTTATCACTGCGGAGATGGAGGCGTTGACCCACGTCGACGCTGCCCTCGAAGCCGAGAGCAGAGGTGTCTTCGATCAGGACGAGGCCGATGGGGCTGACGCCGAGGCCCATGGTGAGTCTGATGGGGCTGACGCCGAGGCTGAGTCTGATGTGGCTGACGTCGAGACTGACGTGGTTGATGCTGATGGGGCTGAGCCCGAAGCGGAAGGGGCTGACGCCGAGGAAGTCGAGACGGTCGATGACGACGATGCCGAATCGCCGGCAGGGTCAGGTGAGGACGCCGACGACGGGGCCGATCCACCCGAGTCCGCCGACGCGGACGCGAAGGTTGCGACGCCGGCAGACGACATCTTCGCCCGGCTGCGCGAAAGTCAAGCGTCGGACGACGAGAACGATCCCAGCCAAGACGAAGCACCACCGGCAGAGCCGGAGAACACGGCGGAATCAGCCAACGAACCCGACGGAGTCACCGACATCGCGGGTGACACCGGTCCTCCTGACGACGACGAGTCGCCGGTTGTCGATCCTGATGCAGAGGTGGTGCAGCGGGCCGTGGGCACGGCCCTCCGGGCGGTCAAGAAGGTGCTCGTCGAGGAGCAGGGGATCTTGCTCGACGGGATCCGGCAGCACGGCGGCGACGCCATTTCCTCGGTTGTCGAAGACGAGGATGCGCATGCCAGTCCGTATGAGTCGGCGGCTGAGCCTGCGTTCGTTGCCCTGGCCGAGGCGCTTGGCGGTACCGGCGACAACGCCACGCTCGAGGTTGGTTTTGCGCAGATCCGAGCTGTTGCGTTGGTACCGGTTCGTCGACGACTCCTCGAGGCGTGCGATGCATCCGACGACGCCGACGAACTCACCGACACCGTGCGGGGCCTCTATCGCGAGACGCGCGCTCGGCGGTTGCCGAGCGCAGTTGCTGCCGCCGTCGCCGCGGTGCGCGGTGCAGTCGCGATTGCCACTGCGAGTGGCCAGGTGCGGTGGCAAATCGACCCCGCGGGTCCGTGTGGTGCTGACTGTGCCGACAACGCACTCGCCGGTGGGATCGAGGCTGGCTCACCGTTCCCGACCGGCGCCCTCCATCCGCCCACCGATTCGAGCTGTACTTGCTGGCTCGTAACGATCTGAGTCACTGACCCCGACCCGAGCCCGACACGCATGGCCAGGCCGGTAGGGTTTGGCGCTATGCGTGGACCTGAGGATATGCCGCGCCGGGAGTCCCGGTTCACTGGACGAGGGCGCATCGTGTTGGCGTTGTTCGCCGCTGCGTTTGTGGTTGTTGCCCTGTCGCTGCGCGGGATTGCCGGCTTCTACACCGACTATCTGTGGTTCGGCTCGCTCGATCGCACCGATGTGTGGGGGGCGGTGCTCGGCGCGAAGGTGGTCCTCTGGCTGATTTTCTTTGCGGTCTTCTTTGCGCTCTTGTGGCTCAACCTGTTTCTCGCCGATCGGGTGGCTCCGCCACTGCGGGCTCCCGGTCCCGAGGAGGAGATGCTCGCTCGCTACCACGACTTCATCGGTGGTCGCACGTCGCTGATTCGGTTCGCCGTCGCCTTCATCTTCGGGCTGCTGGCATCGGCCGGTGCACCGGCGCAGTGGGAAGAGTGGTTGCTGTTCACCAACCGTCAAGATTTCGGTGTCACCGATCCCCTGTTCGAAACCGACATTGGCTTCTATGTCTTCCAACTGCCGTTCTTGAGTTACGTGGTCGACTGGGCATTCGCGTCGTTCGTGATCGTCTTGATCCTGACGACGATCGCGCACTATCTCAACGGCGGTATCCGTATGGCCGTCACCAGCGGTGAGCGTGTCTCGTCGAGCGTGAAGGTGCACCTGTCGGCGATTCTTGCGGTGCTGGCGTTGATCAAGGCCTCCGAGTACTGGCTCGATCGCTACGAACTCACCATCTCGAAGCGGGGAGTTGTCGACGGCGCGCTCTACACCGACGTCAATGCCCAGCTGCCGGCCATTCACCTGCTGATCGCGATCTCCCTCGGGGCGGTCTTGTTGTTGGTGGTGAACCTGCGTCGTCGTGGGTGGATCATGCCGGTCATCGCCGTCGGGCTTTGGGCGTTCGTTGCAATCGTGATGGGGGGCATCTATCCCGCATTCGTCCAGCGGTTCCAGGTGGAGCCCAACGAGACCACTCGCGAGGCCGAGTTCACGCAACGCAACATCGACGCAACTCGCATCGCATTCGGACTCGTCCCCGGGGAAGATCTCACCGAGGCGACGTTCGACTACACGGTCGATCTCACTGCCGATGAGCTCCGTGAGTACGCCGACACGGTCCGCAACGCGCGCGTGCTCGATCCGCTTGTGGTGCACCCGACGTTCGAGCGTTTCCAGGCCGAACGCGAGTTCTACCAGTTCGAGGGTGGTGGCGTGCTCGACACGGATCGCTACATGATCGATGGGCAGCTGACCCAGGTGGTCCTGGGCAGTCGCGAGCTGAGCGTGAACGACCTGAGTTGGGAGCGTGAGCACGTCCGTCTCACCCATGGCTACGGCTTGGCGATTGCGCAGGCCAACGTCACCACCGGTGAGGGTCGACCGAGCTTCCTGGCGGGCGGCTTGCCCGTCGACATCGATGATTCGCTCGATCTCGGTCTCGAGCGACCGCAGCTCTACATCGGTGAAGGACTCGGCGGCTACGCCTTGGTCGGTGCCGGGGTCGACGAAATCGACTTTGTCGACAGTGCGACGGGTGAGGATGTCCCGACGCGCTACGAGGGCATCAGCGGTGTGGAGATGGGCTCTTTTTGGCGCCGCGGTGCGTTTGCCATGCGCTTCAACCAGATCGAGCCGCTGATTTCGGGGTTTGTCACCGACGACACCCGCGTGATCTATGTGCGCGACGTGCACGATCGCGTCGAGGCGCTCGCTCCGTTCCTCGACTTCGACGCCGATGCCTACCCGGTCGTACTCGACGGCCGCGTTCACTACATCGTCGATGCCTACACCACCACTGATCGGTACCCGTATGCCCAGCAGGCCGAGAACGGGCGACTCGACGACGGGGGCCTTGCCCGCAAGTCGTTCAACTATGTGCGCAACGCGGTCAAGGCGGTGGTCGATGCCTATGACGGCGATGTCACGTTCTACGTCATGCCGGTCGAGGATCCGATCATCGAGGCGTGGCGGGCTGCGTTCCCCGATCTCTTCACCGACTTCGACGAGATGCCCAACGAGCTGCGTGATCACCTTCGCTACCCGCAGGATCTCTTCCGGGTGCAAACCAATATGTGGGCCCGCTATCAGATCTCCAATCCCGAGTCACTCGTGATCGGCACCGAACGCTGGGCTATTGCTCAGAACCCGGGTCGTGAGGTTCGGGTGGGATCGAGCGAAGATGTGATCGACGAGACGGGTCTGATCACCAGCCGTGAGGAGCGAATCGATCCGTACTACACCTTGCTCGAACTGCCCGGTGAGGGGCGGCCGAGCTATGTGAGTCTGCGAAGTTTCGTTCCCTTCGACGAGAACGATGACCGACGAGAACTCGAAGCGTTCATGGTGGCTGAAACACGGTGGGACGGAACCACCCGATTGGTGACGTACGAGATCACCTCACCCGATGCCCCGGGCCCGGTCCTGGTTGCCTCGGGTATTGCCCAGAACGAGGAAATCTCGAGCCGGCTGACGCTGCTCGACGACGCCGGTTCCGAGGTCCAGTTCGGCGATCTGCTGATGTTGCCCATCGCCGATTCGATCCTCTGGGTTCGCCCCCTCTACGTCGCAGCGCAGGGCTCGTCGTCGGTGCCGACCCTCGAGGCGGTGATTGCGACGGTGGGCGAGGGTGAGCAGATTGCGATCGGTACCAACCTCAACGATGCGCTCGGCAAGTTGTTCCCCGGTGAGGACTTCTCCGACATCCTCGGTGGTGGAGTGAGCGACATCCCTGCTGTCTCCGACGATGCTGAGGCCGGTGGAGGCGACGACGACGCGCCCGACGAACCCTCTGAGCCGAGTTCAGCAACGACCGCCGAGGAACTGTTGGCCGAGGTGGTCGAGCTGTATGTTGCTCGGCAGGCCGCACTGGCGCAGACACCACCAAACGAGGTACTCGCAGCCGAGTTGCAGGCCCAGATCGGTGCACTGCTCGCGCGGGCTGCAGAACTCGAAGGTGTTCTCGCCGCTGGCGAAGTCGAAACCTGATCCGTCGCGACCGGGGTGTCTCAGCGCAGCGGGAACGCGACGTCGACGCTCGAGGCCGGTGGGCGCCCATCATCGCCACACTCTGGTCTCCGCTCGGCCACAATGGGTCCAGGATGTGGGCGGCGGCCCTCTCGACGCTCTGGTGGAAGGGGGTGGCACCACCCACCAGAGCGTCGCCGTTCCCGACCGACAGTAGAGATAAGCCGGCGTTGCTGTGCCCGTGCTCCCGACACCCTGCGGATCGAGGTCCGGGCTAACGTCGGATCACCGGTTTGTCAACGGAGGTTCCCCGATGCGCCGTCGTCCGCTTGCTCTGTTCGCTGTCTTGGTCGTGTTGGTCGGCGCCTGTGGTGGAGGTGATGACGGGGAAGATGACGCAACGGCGCCCGACGACAACGTTGGAGCTTCTGTTGTCGAGGGTTCGGAACAGGAACCGGTCGCAACGGCACCGACCACCACCGTGACGATCCCCCCAGAGGCGACCGAGATCCCCGATCTCCAGATCGTGTTCGTCGAATTCGGAGAAGCCGGCTATGTCGTGGTGGCAAACCAAGGCGATGATTCGGCGCAGCTCAGCGGCATTCACCTGTGCCAGCTCTCGGTATGTATCGATCTCGGCACTGTGGTCGACGGAGCGGCGATTGCGGCGGGTGACTCGGCCGAGATTGCGGCTGCGACGATCGGAGGTCTCAGCATCGCCGGAGGTGAGGCCGCGCTGTTCAGCTCGGGCGACGTCACCGATCCCGATGCGATCGTTGCCTTCGTGCAATGGGGCACCGGTGGCTCGAGGGGTGAGGTGGCAGCGGCAGCCCGCATCTGGCCGGCTGGTGCAAGTGTCGAACCAGACCCGGCGTTCAACTCCATCGAGTTGTACGGCGACCCGGCCGACCCCGAGAGTTGGAGCTGATCAGCCGAGGACCGCAGAGGCGGGGACGATGCCCCCGTTGCCGTCGGTGATCGTGATCTGGTCGAGGCTGATGGAACTTGGGTGCTCATGGCCCATGGCGTGGGCCAGGGTGAGGAGGTCGTTTCGCAGCGATCGGATGTATCCGTTGACGCGAGCTGCCTTGTCGGTGGGATCGAGACCTCGTACGAGCCACTTGTTCTGGGTTGCCACACCGGTCGGGCAGTGGCCGCTGTGACACTCCTGGGCCTGGATGCAGCCGATGGCGAGCATCGCCTCTCGGGCGACGCCGATCATGTCGACGCCCATCGCCATCGCCAGCGCCGCATCGGACGCGAATCCGAGTTTGCCGGCACCGAAGAACACGATCTGATCGCCGAGCCCATGTGTTTCGAAGGCCCGCCGCACAATCGGGAAGGCTTGGCGGAACGGGAGTGCGACATGGTCCGAAAAGATCAGCGGTGCTGCCCCTGTGCCGCCCTCCCCGCCGTCGACCGCCACATAGTCCGGTCCGCGTCCGGTTGCCGCCATGTGCTCGGCGAGCTCGTCCCAGAACGCAGCATTGCCGACCGCTGACTTGATCCCGACGGGTAGCCCGCTTGCGGCAGCGATCGATTCGACGAACTCGACGAGCCCCGCCACGTCGTCGAACGCTCGATGTCGGGCCGGGCTTCGAACGGTGACGCCGACCTCGACACCACGCGCCGCTGCGATCTCGGGCGTGACTTTGGCTCCCGGGAGTACGCCTCCGATTCCGGGTTTAGCCCCCTGCGACAGCTTGAGCTCGATGGCGCGAACCGGAGCTGTTTCCATCGAGGCGAGCATGGCGTCGATCGAGAACTCGCCGTGCGCGTCGCGTGCGCCGAAGTAGCCGGTCCCCAATTGAAAGACGAGGTCACCGCCGTTGCGGTGGTGGTTCGAGATGCCACCCTCGCCGGTGTTGTGGAGGCATCCGGCGAGGCCGGCACCGCGATTGAGGGCCGTGATTGCAGCGCTCGAGAGCGACCCGAAACTCATCGCCGAGATGCCGATGATCGACGGCGGACGAAAGGCGTGTTCGCGATTGCGCCACGCTCCGAGAGTTTTCGCGCAGGCGATCTCGTCGCCGGCGTCGCTGTCGATCGGGAACGGATCGTGATGGAAGAACGGATAACCGGCCTCGTCGAAGCGATTGTCGGTCCCAAATCCGAAGTACTTGTTGTCGCCCTTTGCCGACGCATAGACCCAGCGGCGCTGGTCGCGGGAGAAGGGGCGCTCTTCGTCGTTGTCGGTCACGATGTACTGCCGCAGTTCGGGTCCGATCGACTCGAGTGCGTACCGGAGGTGTCCGATCACGGGGAAATTGCGCAGGATTGCATGCCGCTTCTGGGTGATGTCGTAGAGCGCGACTGCGACGACGACGACGCCGATTCCGACGAGGGTCCAGATCCACCAGCTCACGGAGAAACGGTAGTGGACGCGCTGGCACCACTTGGAGGCAGCCGTTCGAGAGATCGCGTTGCCTCACCGACCGATCGGTGACAGACGTGAAGAGTTATTCCACGCGCTGGATCTGCCACACCTGCGCCATCGCGCCGCGGATCAGTTCCTCGTCTCGGAGTCGCAAGCCGAGCTTGCGAAGCAGTGGGCCTGCCGCCGGATCATCGGGATGAACGACTGCATGGATCTCGTCTCCGGAGTAGCGCTGCCAGGCGTCGAACACGATGGCGTGTCCGGCCTCGGTCGCCACCCCCGTTCCCCAACTTCGTCGGCTGACGATGATGCTGAATTCTGCCGTGGCTCCGAGGATCTCGGTCACCGGTTGGAGTCCGGCTTGGCCGACAAACGCGCCTGATGTGACATCGCGGATGGCCCAGAGCCCCCAGCCGTTGGCAGCCCAGCATCGCTCGTTGGCCTCGAGCGCGCGAGCGGTGCTGGCCCGGTCCCGAGTTGCACCGTCGACGTAGCGCATCACTCGAGGGTCGCCGAGCATGGCGGCGGCCTCGTCGAGATCAGCGGCGCTGAGCGGCAGCATCACCAATCGATTGGTGCGAAGCGAAGGTGCGACCACCCTGCGATCGTGCCACTCTTGGAGCAGAAGAGCGAGCGAAACGGAGTCTCCGATGTCGATCGAGGTTGTGCCGATTACGGGTTCTGTCGGGGCCGAGGTGCGGGGTATCGATCTGCGCGACGTGTCGATCGACTTGGCCGAGGAGCTTCGGAAGGTGTGGCTCGATCACCATGTGCTCGTCATTCGTGATCAGCCGATCAGCCGTGCAGCTCATGTCGCGTTCGGTCGACGATTCGGCGACCTCGAGGTGCACCCGTTCGCCGAAAATGACGGTGAGCATCCGGAGATCGTCGTTCTCGAGGCTGGAGGCGACACGGGCAGCACGCAGGTTGCGTCGGGCTGGCACAGTGATGTCAGTTGGCGGGCCGAGCCGTCGATGGGATCGATCCTCCGAGGTGTTGTGGTTCCCTCCGTCGGCGGCGACACCTGCTTTGCGAGCACGAGTGCGGCCTATGAACGCTTGGATGACGAGTGGAAAGCCCGTGTCGATGGTTTGGTTGCCGTTCATGACTACATGAAGGTGTTCGGTGGTGTCGTTCCGGACGAGCGCGCCGAGGAGTTGCGAGAGCGGTATCCGATCCAGCGTCACCCGGTTGTGCGGACGCACCCGGAAACGGGCGAGCGAGGCATTTACACGAACCGCTATTTCGTCTCTCACATCGAGGGCGTGGATCGCAGGGAGTCCGACGAGATCATCGGTCATCTCGAACGTCAGATCATGAGCCCATCGGTACAGTGCCGGGTTCGGTGGCACACGGACACGTTCGTCATGTGGGACAACCGGGCGGTTCAGCACGCAGCGACCAGCGACTTTCTCCCCGAACATCGTCGTATGGAGCGCGTGACCATCGTCGGGGATCGGCCGTACTGATGACTGCGTCGTTCGGCCCGGTTGTCTCGGCTGCGTGGCTGGCCGCGAACCTGGACGAGGTGGTGGTCATCGACTGTCGTTGGTCTCTCACCGACGGTCCTGGTCGCACCGCCTACGAGGAAGCACATCTACCGACGGCTGTGTTCGCCGATCTCGATGTCGATCTCTCGGCACCTCCCTCGACTGCCGGAGGACGTCACCCCTTGCCGGCCCCGGAAGCGTTCGCCGCAGCGATGGGTCGACTCGGGGTCGATGATCACAGCCGGGTGGTCGCCTACGACGATGCGGGTGGCACCGTCGCCGGTCGACTGTGGTGGATGCTCGACGCGCTCGGAAGGTCGGCTGCTGTGCTCGACGGTGGTCTCGCCGGATGGGACGGACCGCTTGAGTCCGGTTGGGTCAGCCCCGAGCCGGCCTCGTTCGCAGTTGCCCCGTGGCCGCCTGAGCGGCTGATCTCGTCGGCCGACCTTGCCGCGTCGCTTGACTCGGGCCTGGTGATCCTCGACGCTCGTGCTCCTGACCGATACGCCCACGGTGGGCCGATCGATCCTCGACCCGGTCATATCCCGACCGCTCGTAGCGCGCCAGCAGGAGGCAATCTCGACGACGGTCACTTCCGCTCGGCTGCAGATCTCGCCGACTACTACGCCTCGATCGGTGCCGATGACGAGGCTGATGTCGTCGTCTACTGCGGAAGTGGAGTCAGTGCCTGCGCCGACCTGATCGGGCTGCGGCTTGCCGGTCGGCCCGATGCTCGTCTGTTCGTCGGGTCGTGGTCGGCGTGGGGTGCCGATCCCGAACTTCCCAACGAGGTCGGTTCGTAACGATCCGTCGCACAGCGGGCGCGTCGGCGCCTGCGTCGGCCGACGGGAGGGCCGTCGCTCGTCGATCGCAGGACGGGCTGCGTCGGCGGGTGGGCCCAGCACTACTGTCAGCGTCATGGAATTCGATCTCATGACCGGCGGTGCTGCGAACTCCTGGAAGGCGTCGGCCGACTTCGCCAAACAGTTGCAGGACGCCGGCTTCTCCGGGCTGCTCTACACCGAGACGAGCTCGGTTCCCTGGATGAGTATCACGGCGGCGGCGATGGCGGCCCCGGAGATGTTCTTCACGACCGGGATCGCCGTGGCCTTTCCTCGTTCGCCGATGGTCTCGGCCGCAGTTGCCTACGAGATCAACGCAAACACGGGTGGTCGGTTCCGGCTTGGACTGGGTTCGCAGGTGAAGGCTCACATCGAACGCCGGTATGGGACCGAGTTCGAGCGGCCGGCGGCCCGCATGCGCGACTACGTGCTGGCGGTCAAGGCGTGCTTCCGGGCGTTCAACCGCGAGGAGAAGCTCAGCCACGACGGCGACTTCTTCAACCTGTCGCTGCTTCCTCCCGACTGGGCGCCGCGGCCCCACGACCACCCGATGTACGTCGACATCTCAGCGGTCGGTCCGGTCATGACGAAGATCGCAGGCGAGGTCGCCGACGGCGTGCACGTTCATCCCCTCCACTCGATGCCCTACATCGAGAACCGTCTGCTGCCGGGGCTCGCCGAGGGCGCAGCCACCGCTGATCGTGACGTGGCCGAGATCGAACTCATCGTCCCCGTGTTCGCCTGCCCCGGCGACTCGCCGGAAGAACGCGCGCACTATGTCGCCACGGCAAAGCGTCAGATCGCGTTCTACGGCTCGACGCCGAACTATCACTTCCAGTTCGACGATCTCGGTTTCGAAGGGACGACCGGGCGTATCCGCGAGAAGTTCAAGGCCGGCGAACTCGACACGATCGGTGACGTGATCACCGACGAGATGCTCGAGCAGTATGCGGTCGTGGCCACCTGGGACGAGATGGCCGACAAGCTGCTCGAGCGCTACCGCGGCACTGCGGGTCGCGTGGTGATCTATCTCGGCGAATCGCAGATGCGCAGCAACCCCGACCATCTGGCCAGGTGGGGGGAGATCGCACGGGCAGTGCGCGCTGGTTGACCGTTCATCGCTGAGGCATCACGTAGGTACCCTGTGCCGTCGCCACGAGTCGGTCAGGGGCGTCATCGACCCAGATCTTGACCGTGCCAACGACCATCAGGCGGCCCGCCTTGTCGAGATCGGCTCGGGCCCACAGCTTCTGCCCCTGTGCGGGACGAAGAAAGCGGATCGACAGGTCCGAGGTGAGTGCCATCGGTTCGATGCGGTTGACCGCGGCGAAACTCAGATACCAGAGGACGACGTCGGCCATCGAGAACATGGTCGGACCCGGCACGAAACCACCGGGTCGAAGGTTCTCCTGATTGATCTCCTGCGTGGCCATCGCATGACGTGGACCGATGTCGGTGCACAGATGAGGGGTGTCGGCCCAATGGTGCCGAACGGCTTCGTTGACGATGTCGGGGGTGAGCGAGAAGTCGGGCACGACAGCATGTTTGCGGTCTTGGCGACGCCTGTCGAACCCGGTTGGTGATCGCATCATCGGTCGCTAAGGTCTTGTCTGCGGGGTGGAGCAGCGTGGTAGCTCGTCGGGCTCATAACCCGAAGGTCGCGGGTTCAAATCCCGCCCCCGCCACCAACGAAGATCCCTGCTACGGCAGGGATCTTCTCGCTTTTCGGTACTAGCAGCGGACGGTGGTGTTGCACGTTTCGCCCCCCGGGCCGCCAACTGTCCAATACGTCTGGTCCTTAGGTTGGGCTCGTGCGAGGTTACGTCCGTGAACTTGAGAAGGGAAAGTGGTTCGTCCGCCCGAGTTGTGGGGTCGATCCGGTAATTGTCTACCGAAACACGATCGACAACGCCGGGTGCCGAGCATCGGCTGTCACGGCCCGATACCCGCACGACAGTTCGTGACCGGTGGGGCGGGTGAGGTGGGGCGTCACTTCTTTGGTGGGGCCGTGGCGGCGAATCCGACGACATCGCGTGCTGCGGCGCGAGAGATGTCGGGGCAGACGTTGGGGATCACCTCGACGGCGTGCATGGTTCCCATCACGACGACACAGCGCGCCGACACCCCGGCGGCGAGGAGCGTCCGGTAGAAGGCGATGCCTTCATCGCGCAACGGGTCGCATTCGTTGACGCTGATCACGGTTGGAGGAAGACCGGCGACGTCGTCGACGGTCGCATACGCCGGCCAGGCCATCGGATCTCTCGCTTCGGCAGCGTCGACGCCGTAGGCGTACCGTCCCTCGTTGTTGGCCAGCCGCAAGAAATAGCCCTCGAATTCGGCTGACGACGGGTACATCTCGGCGTCGCGATCGAGCGCGATGTAGGGACAGAAGGCGTAGAGCCCCTTCACCAGCTCGGTGTCGCCGTCGGCAGCCAGCCGCATGCCGGTTGCGAGGGTGAGGTTGCCACCGCCACTGTCTCCGGCCACGACGATTCGTGCCGGATCGATCCCGAGTTCGGTGGCGTTCTCGGACACCCAGCGAACTCCGGCGACGCAGTCGTCGAGCCCGGCGGGATACACCGCCACCTCCTCGGCCGTGGAAGGCTCCAGCGAGTTCCGAAAGTCGATCATCGCCACGACCGCCCCTTCGGCGGCGAGCAAGCGGCCCCAGACCCGGTAATTGCCGTCGAAGGCAGAGTTCCGAGCCATGCCACCCCCGTGGAGGTAGACCACGCACGGAAGACCGTCTCCCGACTCGGGACGGATCACGTTGATCTTCACCGGGTTGTCGTCGGGGGTCGACCGAAAGGTGATGACATCGGTCGAGATGCCGTCGAAGGAAGCGATTTCCTCTCGATCCATCCGCTCGGTCGCAGCCCGGGTGAGCTCACGGGCTGCGGCTGCCGCTGGTGTGGCCGCCGCGGCAAGGAGTGCTTCTCGGCTCGTCACCGGCCGCCTTGGTTCGGGGCTCGACAGCAGGGGAAGCACCCGCCGAACGCGAGGATCGAGTCGGGCGTCGTTGTCGAAGTCGGGGAGAGGCATGAGGCTGGACGGTAGCGGTCGCCGCCGGTCGGACGACAACCGGTCGTCACGGCTGAAGAAAGGCAACCTCGATGCCCCGTTGGCTGCGCCTCGCGCGAAACCGGCGCAGATATGAAAAGATCGCTGGCACAACAACGGGGCTCGGCGAGCCACGGGGTGTGGTGTCGCCGATCTCGAAAGGAGACATCATGATCACCGTCGTCACTCGCTGGGAGGGAAGCCCCGGAGCGATCCACGCCGTCGAAGTGGGGTCGCGTGCCGCTCGATCGCAGCACGAGGCCTGGGGTGCCCAGAACCCCCGACTTCTTCGGCCTGCCGTCGGCTCGGGTGGTCTCGAAGTTGCGTTCTACACGTTGGATTTTTCGTCGATGGCTGCCTGGGGCGCGTTCCAGGACCAGATGATGGCGAGTGACTGGTTCGTCCAGTTGCAGCGAGATGTGGGGGCAGCCCACCCCGACCTTCGGATGGCCGACACGACGATTCTCTACGACGCAATCGGCTGACTGGCAGCAGCGACGGGCGGACCGTCGGTCGACCGACTGCGACGACCGACGGTGGACGAACCGGCCATTCGGGGCTAGCAATCAGTGCACCAACCTACGGAACGGAGTTCCTGATGAACGAAAAGACATGGATCAAGCTCGGCGATCAGATCGCCGGCAACCTGCGAGCCTCGCAGAGCACCTACATGCTCGCCGTGGCTGCGCTTACCGCCACGATCGTGTTCGGAGCCGACTCCGATTCGGCGTTCCTGCTCACGGTTGCGGCAGTCGGAATCGGGCTCTTCGGCCTGCTCACCTTCGAGAACTCACAGCAGGGCTTCATGGCACTCATGAAAGGCATGCCGGAATCGATGGCCAACACCGAGATGGGTGCTGCGTTCCAACGCACCCCGTTCATGGTCTTTCGGGTCGCCAACGCCGTCCTCGTCACCCTGATCGCGATTGCGCAGATCCTGCAGGTGAACTGAACGAAACCCGGTGGGACGGTGCGGGGCGACCCGCCCCGTCCCCCAATCGGGGAACATCAGGCGAGGTGCGCCTGCATGGCGATCGCGTCGCCCATCTTGACAAGGCCGGGATGGTGACGCATCGCAAGCATGCCGTCGATCGTTGCGCAGTACACGGTGGGCTCCACACCGAGCCTTCGGGGCTCGTGCACGCAGGCGATTGGTTGGCCGGCCGTGATCGGGTCGCCAAGTTCGACCAGCCACTCGATCAAGCCGTCGGTGTCGCTGATCACGTACGCATCGGTGTCGGGAATGACGATCCGCTGTGATGGGGTCCCCTCGAGTTCGCCGGTCAATACGCCCCAGTGACGGAGGATGTTGCGCACACCACGGTCGACGATCGCAACGATCCACGGCCGGGTCGACCCGGTACCGCCCAACTCGGTGGTGACGAACGGGAGGCCGGCCTCGGCAACGACGAGATCCCACATGCCGAGCATGTCGAGCTCGACCAGTTTCGTGACGAACGGTGCACGGAAGGCCTCGGCGGCAACTGCGCCGGTTGCTTCGGTGTTGGTGTCGTCGAGTGCCAGCGACGATGCCATCGGGATGAATTCGAGTGTCGAACCGCCGTCGTGAATGTCGAGGACAGCATCGGCCATCGGCAACAGGGTTCGGGTGAAGTAGTCGGCGATGCGTTCGGTGTGGGTCCCGTCGGGACGGCCGGGAAACAGCCGGTTGAGGTTCCCGTCGTCGATCGGCGATGTGCGCCTGGCTGCGGCAAACGCAGGTTGGTTCATGGTCGGGACGATGATCACCCGACCTCTGATGTGGGTGGGGTCGAGGGTGTTGGCGAGCTTGAGCAGCGAGAGTGGGCCCTGGTACTCATCGCCATGGTTCCCGCCGCTGAGAAGTGCCGTGGGTCCGTCACCGTTCTTGATCACCGCGATCGGGATCATGACCGAGCCGTATGCGGCGTCGTCGCGGCTGTAGGGGAGCATGAGGTGGCCGTGCTGCACGCCGTCGGCGTTGTAGTTGACCGTGGTCGAGATCGGAGAGGGAGGTAGGGGCACGGCTCAATCCTTGACGAAGAGTTGTCGGGGGGTGGTGCACAGTGGCTCGGCGCCGCCGTCGGTGATGAGGATGGGCTCGGTGATCTCGAGACCCCAGTCGTCTTGCCAGAGTGCAGGCATGAAGTGAATCGTCATGCCGGGACGCAACTCGGTGAGGTCACCTTCGCGAATGCTCAGGTTCCGTTCACCCCAGTCGGGTGGGTAGCTGAGCCCGATCGAATACCCGGCTCGGCTTTCCTTGTCGAAGCCGTGCGAACGAAGCTCGGTGATGAACGCCCGGTGCATGTCGTGACAGGTGGCGCCCGGCCGGGCTGCGTCGAGACCGGCGGCGATCGAGTCGACGAGTGCGGTTTCGGCATCGAAGAAATGCTGGGGTGGGGTGCCGAGATACACCGTGCGGCTTTGCGGCACGTGGTAGCGGTGAAAGACGCCGGCGATCTCGAAGAAGGTGCCGGCCCCGACCTCGAGCGGCTTGTCGTCCCAGGTGAGATGAGCAGCCGCTGCATCGATACCGGTGGGGGTGAGGGGAACGATCGCCGGGTAGTCACCGCCGTGACCGTCGACACCGATGATGCCGGTCCGGTAGATCTCCGCCACCACCTCGTTCTTTCGAACGCCGGGTTCCATCACCTCGACGATCCGCTCGTGCATCTTCTCGACGATGCGTGCCGACACGCGCATGAAGTCGACCTCGGCCGGCGATTTGATGATGCGGCACCAGTTGACCAAGCCGGTGGCGTCCACGAGTTCGGCATCGGGAAGGTGGGCGTCGAGCGAGGCATGGGCCCGAGCCGAGTAGTAGTAGTTGTCCATCTCCACACCGACCCGGCCCTGCCCGCAGCCCCGTTCGGCGAGAACACCGGCCAGGTAGTCCATCGGGTGGCGCTCGTCGGACATGACGTACCGGTCGGGGTAGGCAACGATGTCGGCATCGGCCAGGTAGGTGGTGCGGGCTGCGCCGGGAGCGTCCATGCCGCGGCCGAACCAGAACGGGTCTCCGTCGGGGCCGACGACCACACACTGAGGGACGTAGAACGACCATCCGTCGTACCCGGTGAGCCACGCCATGTTCGACGGGTCGACCGAAACGAGCGCATCGAGCCCCTTGGCTTCCATAGCGATGCGCGTGGCGTCGAGTCGCTCGGCGTACTCGGCGCGAGAGAAGTGCAGCGTCGGGGATGCGACATGCATGCCGGGTGGCTATCACACCCTGGTTGGCCTCGCATCCCTCGCAGGTGCAACGCTCTGAGAGTCCAGGGGAGGAATCGTGGCTGACACCGCACTCGCAGTCGAACATGTCGACGTCCTGATCGTCGGCGCCGGTATCTCTGGCGTTGGTGGGGCGTACCATCTTGCGACCCGACGCCCGAACACGAGCTTCGTGGTGCTCGAGAATCAGGAGTCGTTCGGTGGAACGTGGATCACCCACACCTACCCGGGGATTCGGTCCGACTCCGACCTCCATACGTTCGGGTACCGATTCAAGCCGTGGACCGGTCCGCCCATTGCCAGCGCCGAGGAGATTCTCGCCTACATGGGTGAGGTCATCGACGAAAACGACCTCGCACCGTACATCCGCTACCGCCACCAGATCGACTCCGCCGACTGGTCGTCGGCCGACCGGCGGTGGACGCTTCGCGTGCGTCGCCTCGACACCGACGAGCAGCTGACATTCACCTGCAACGTTTTGTGGATGTGCCAGGGGTACTACCGCCACGCCGAGGGCTACACCCCCGAGTGGCCTGGCATGGACCGCTTCGACGGTCCGGTCGTCCATCCCCAGCACTGGCCCGACGACCTCGACTACGACGGCAAGAACGTCGTCGTGATCGGCTCCGGCGCAACCGCTGCGACGATCGTTCCGGCGATGGCGGCCAAGGCTGGCCATGTCACGATGCTGCAGCGGTCGCCGACCTACTTTGCCGCCGGTCGAAACGAGAACGAGGTCGCCGTGATGCTGCGGGAACTCGACATCGACGAAGAATGGATCCATGAGATCGTCCGTCGCAAGATCCTGTTCGACCAGGCCCAGATCGCCGAGGCGTCGGTCCACTTCCCCGACCTCGTGAAAGAAGAGCTCTACGGGCGGATGCGCGAGTACCTCGGCGACGACTACGACATGGCCCCACACTTCACACCGTCGTACCGGCCGTGGCAGCAGCGCCTCGCCTTCGTCCCCGATGGGGACCTCTTTCAGGCCATCGCTGCGGGTGACGCCTCGGTGGTCACCGACGAGATTGAGTCGTTCACCGAGACCGGTATTCGGCTTGTCTCCGGCGAAAACCTCGATGCCGACATCGTGGTCACTGCGACCGGCTTCGACCTGAACGTGCTCGGCGACATCGCCTTCACCATCGATGACGAACCGATGCTGTTCCACGAGACCGTCACGTGGCGTGGCGCCATGTTCACCGGCGTTCCGAACATGCTGTGGGTCTTCGGCTATTTCCGGGCCAGTTGGACCCTGCGCGTCGACCTCCTCGCCGACCTGATGATCCGATTGCTGGACGAGATGGACGAGCGGGGTGCGTCGGTTGTCGTCCCCGAGATTCCGGAGGCCGATGTCGACATGGTCCTGGCCCCGTGGGTCGATCCGGAGAACTTCAACCCCGGCTACATCACGCGTGGGTTGCACCTGATGCCTCGCCAAGGCGATCGACAGCCGTGGTTGCACACGCAGGACTACTGGCGCGACAAAGACGAACTCCCCGAGGCCTCATTCGACGACGGCACGTTGCGCTTCGACTGACCCGACGCTCGGACGGCAATCTGTCACTCGCCGCTGAAGCGTGGAGAACGCTTCTCGACGAAGGCAGCCGCCGCTTCGCGATGATCGGCGCTGGACATGGTTCGAACCATGTTGCTCGCCTCTGCGTCGAGGGCGGTGAGCAGATCAGCGCTCGTTGCGCGATTGATGTTTTCCTTCATGTAGCGCATGGCGATCGGCGCGTTGGAGGCGATCTCGTGGCAGTAGTCCAGCGCAGCGTCGGCAAATCCCTCGTCTGGCAGCACCCTGTTCACCAACCCGAGATCGGCAGCCTCTGCAGCTGACAGACGGGGCGACGTGTAGTACAGCTCCTTGGCCTTCGCAGGCCCGAGCAGCTGGGTAAGAAACCAGCTGCCACCGAAATCACCCGACGCACCGACGTTCGCGAACGCGGTGACGAGAAGTGCCCGTTCGGCGGCCAGACGGATGTCTGCTGCAAGGGCGATCGACAGGCCAGCGCCGGCGGCTGCCCCCGGAAGGGCAGCGACTGTTGGCTTGGGGAGCTCGTGGATCGCAGCGCTCACCCACCGTTGCCGAAGACGGAGAGAGGCGACTCGGTCGTCGTACGCGCTCGGTTGCCCGTCGCGCGAGCGGCCACTCTGGTTGGCCTCGTTCATGCCCTTCACGTCACCGCCCGCACAGAACGCGCCCCCTTCGCCGGTGATCAACACGACCCGAATGTCGGGGTCGGTCGCGAACGCCGGGAGCACCGCTCGAAAGCCGTGGTACATCGCGTTGCTCAGCGCATTTCGACGATCGGGTCGGTTGAAGGTGATCACGCCAACCTGGCCCTCGCGGCGGGCGAGCAGGTCGTCGGTTCCGGTGTCGATCTCGGTCATGGTGAGATCTTCACACGTCGGTCAGAAGGCATCCAGATCGATGCCGAGCGCAAGCCGGCCGACCTGGTGGGTGACGCGATCGCGGTGGACGTTGATGTGCAACGGCATCGCCCGGAAATCGCGCTGGCGTCGAGCAAACGTTCCGCTCTCTCGCAGCCCGTTGCCCCCTTCCACACGGGCGAGCAGGTCCATCGCATGCGACAGTTGATCGACCGCCATCGAGACGATTGCCTGCTGCCGGAAATAGTCGGCAGTGTCCGGGACCGTCCGCTGCTCGATTCGTCGGTCGACCTCGTGGCACGCCTCGGTGACGGCAGCCCGCGCCGACGCGATGAGCGACATCGCCTCACCGAGATTGACCTGGACAGTGGGCCGCTCGACCATCTTCGTCCCCATGATCGCCTTGCGGGTTCGGCTTTCGTCTGCGATCTCGGCCAGGGCGCGCCGGGTGACACCGACGGCCATCCAACCGAGCATGAGATCGGAGATCCCGACCCAGTCTTCGCGGTACCGATGATTGATCACCGGAACGACTCGCAGGCTCTCGGCCCGGTTCGCCCCGAACCATGGCACACAACGGTCGAGCGGAACACGAACGTCGTCGTAATGGATGTCGTCGGTGGCGGAGGCCCGGAGCCCCGAGCCGTCCCATGTCGGGTCGATACGAACACCGTGCGAGTCGTTGCGCACCATCGAAAAACGGAGATCGAGCGGCTCGAGTCGTTTGCCGTGCTCGTCGGCGACCGCAAAAACGACCCCGCACCAATCGCCGTAGGCGGCGCCGGTGGCGAACGAGCCTCGGCCGGTGAGCGAGACCTCGTCGCCGTCGATCCGGCCGTACACCCCGGATCCCGCACCGGCGGGGAACGACACCCACTCTCCTGCGGCGATGAGCCCGGAGAGCAGATCGGCGTGATCGGGACCCAGGGTTCCAGCGAACAGGTGGAACACACACTGGTGGTTCCACTGGGTCCAGGCCGTGCTCGGGCAACGAGCGGCGATCGCCTCGAGTTCGCGACCGATCGCGAGCATGGATGCTTCCAGTCCTCCGATCTCGCGGCTTGCAGGGAGGCGCATGACGTCGCTGTTTTTCAGGGCGTCGATGACGATCGGATCGATCCGACGAGTTCGGTCGGCTTCCTCGGCCTGCTTCTCGATCACGTCGAGCAACGGTGCCACAACCAGATCGTCGATCGGCGCGGGGAGAAATTCGTCGACCGGAGAACTCACGTCTCGTTCCCCTTCGCCTCGATGACAGTCACCGCCACAGTCTCGCGCATCGGCTGCGCATTCGGTCAGGCCAACGCTGCGATGCCGTTCTCGGGTGGGGAGACCGTGGAGCCCGATCCGCTACGTTCGGCACATCGTGATCGAGAAGGGGAACGTCATGACACTGCCTGGGGTGCTCGACGGCATCAAGATCGTCGAATTCAGCCAGAACGCAGCGATTCCGCATTGTGGTCGACTGCTCGCCGGACTCGGCGCCGATGTGGTCAAGGTCGAACCCCCCGCCGGCGATGCCATGCGGCACCTTGCACCGATCGGTGACGACGGACGTGCTTACCTCACCACCAACCCGGGCAAGCGTGCGATCACGCTCGATCTCGCATCGAACGAAGCGCCGGCGGTTGTCGATCGATTGTTCGCGTGGGCCGATGTCGCCTTGGTCGCGATGAAGCCAGCCGATCTCGATCGCTACGGGCTGGATTGGGATCATGCCCGAACCGTGAATCCTCGGCTTATCCACCTGACCCACACGGCACTTGGTCCGGAGGGGCCTGCCTCCCACCATGGCGGCTACGACGTGCTGGTGCAGGGTCGCAGCGGCATCGGGTGGACCATGAATCGAACCCGGGAGGGCACGCCGCAGTCGACCCGTCCTGCGGTCAACGACTACGGCACGGGCATGGTGTCGGCCTTCGCCGTCATGGCCGGACTCCGGCACCGCGACCAGACCGGCGAAGGCCAACGCATCGACACATCACTGCTCGGCACTGCCATGAGCCTCTGCACCCCGACGGTTGCGTGGTTCGAGCAGGATGCCGAGGGCTACGAGCGGCTCCAGGAAGAGATCGATGCGCTCAGACTCGGCGGCCTCAGCTTCGCTGAGCAGCGCGAACACTACGAGCGCCGGGTGGAACCGGGAGGTGGTGCCTTTCGCCTGTACTTCCGCCACTATCGGACGGCCGACGGGCTCATCTCGGTCGCAGGCCTGTCGAGACACCTTTTCGCCAAGCTCCATGAAGCGACCGGTGTCGCTGCGCCGCCCCGGATGAAGGTCGACGACGAGTTCCTTGCGGTGGTCGACGCAATGGAGGCGTTCTTCGCAGCGCGACCGACCGGTGAGCTCCTCGAACGTCTCGAGGCCCATGGGTACCCCTGCGGCCCATACAACTCACCGCACGAGGCGGCGTTCGACGAACAGGTGCGGGCCAACGACTTCGTGATCGAATTGGAACACCCCACCGTTGGCCGGTACGCAACGAGCGGCATGCCGATTCGGATGGAGAAGTCGCGTGCCGAGGTCCGCGGGCCGAGTCCGCGATTGGGCGAGCACACCCGACAGGTGATGGTCGAGCTCGGTCTGGACGACGCAACGATCGCCGGCCTCGAGGCGGCAGGAGTGATCACGTCACTCGACGGCTAGTCGGTGTTGCGTGCGGCTCGGCGTTCGTCGCGGCGGCGCAGGAACTGCTCACGGGTGTTGACGTGAGGGTAGGGGTCGTCCGGCACCGGGATCCCCAGCCGATCGCAGATCGGTTCCCATCCGTCGCCGGGCTCGTAGACGAGGAGCCGATCGGGAGACACCTGCTCGATGACTCGTTCGTTGTGGCGGCGAGCTGCCTCGATCGTCACGTCGCGGTCGGCCCAGTTCGGCGTGAAGTCGTTGCGGATCGCATGCCACATGCGCTCGAATGCGAGGGCTTCCTCGCTGCCGTCGTTCTCGACGTCGGGCAGGATCGTTGCCGCAGCGCTCTCGTACCATCGATCGAGTGGGCGACGACTGAGCAGCACCAGCGCATCCGGGAACGCCTCGCTCAGCTGCTCCCAGAACGCTGCGCCCGGCCAATCGACGATGGCGTCGAAGTCTGCCAACAGCGCAGGCCAATCGACGTGCCCGCCGATCGCAGCCCGATGCCACGCATCGACGTGCCCCGCCGCGCCGACCTCCATCATGTGGTAGCAGCGCCCCCCGAGCAGTTGCTCGAGCGCAACCTTCAGCGACAGTGTCCCGGTCCGCCCGAGCCCGGCACCGACGATCTTCATCGCGTCCTCCGAACCGCCGCACATCCGCCGCCTTCGCTCCAGGTGTGCGTCATTCGGTCGAGCTTGGTGGTCAGGTCGGACGAGGTCACCGGTGGGCTTATTCGCTCCAGGCCTTCAACTTCTCGAAGGTCGCCAGCGAGTCGGGACCGACGGCGTTCACGTTGAGGTGGGTGACCCCGACCTCCTTGAACACCTGGAGGCGCTCACGCACATAGCCCTCGTCGCCGATCAACGCCGAGAGGTCGATGTATTCCTCGGGGACGGCGGCCATCGCCTCGGCCCGCTTGCCCGACAGGAAGAGGTCTTGGATCTCCTCGGCTTCCTGCACCCAGCCGTAGCGCTTGAAGAGGTCGTTGTAGAAGTTCTTGCCCTTCGCACCCATCCCGCCGACGTAGAAGCCGATCAGGCCCCGGGCCTGGTCGCGCGCTTCGCGGATGTGGTCGCCCGAGCCGATTGCGACGAAGCCGCCGGCGATGATCTCGAGTGGGTTCTTGTCCGGATCGCGCTTGGCGGCTCCGGCGGCGAGCGCATCGCCCCAGACGTCCTGGAAGCGGTCGGGGACGAAGTGGATGGTCTGCCAGATGTCGGCGAGCTCGGCGGTGAGTTCGACGTTCTTGGGGCCGATCGAGGCAATCGCGATGCGGATGTCGTTGGCGGGGGGACGGTCCATGAACCGGATCGGCTTGCCGAGCCCGGTACCGCCCTCGAACGGGAGTTTGTACGACGGGCCGTCGTGGGTGAGCTTGTCGCCGCTCCACACCTTGCGACAGATTTCGATGGTGTCTCGGGTCCGCGCCATCGGCTTGTCGAACGGCACGCCGTGCCAGCCCTCGATGACCTGCGGACCGGACGTGCCGAGGCCGAGGATGAATCGGCCACCCGACAGGGCGTCGAGCGTTGCTGCGGTCTGGGCAATGAGGGCCGGGCTGCGGGAGTACAGGGGGATGATCCCGGTCATCAGTTCGACCCGCTCGGTCTTGGCTGCGATGTAGCCGAGGGTGGAGATGAGGTCGTAGCCGTAGATCTCTGCACCCCACAGGAGGTCGACACCTGCCGATTCGAGATCATGTGCCTGCTGCGCGAGGCGCTGCGGGTCGCCGTTGAAACCGATGGTCGTGCTGATCTTCATGGCCCCATCTTGGCCGAGGTGACGCCTCGGGACCGAACCGTCACCCGGCGTCGTCGGCGAACCAGGGCCGGAGCGACTCGATCATCGCATCCGGGAAGCGAGTCGGTTTGCCGTCGTTGGTGATCAGGGCCGCCCGAAGCTCCTGCGTCGCAATGACGTCGTCGTTGCGCATGATGCGTTGTCGCCACGTCGACGTGACACGTCGGAACTCGAGGATCTCGGTCTCGACGACCAGGTCGTCGAGTTCCTCGGCCATCCCGAGGAACTTGGTGTTGATCTCCGACACCACGATCGAGTGGCCATCGGCCCGCATCCGGCCGAGCGAGACCCCTGCCTCCATCAGCAGTTCGACTCGTGCTGCCTCGAAGTACGAGATGTAGACGGCGTGGTTGACGTGGTTGTACGGATCGAGCTCACCGAAGCGAACCCGGATGTTCATCTCGTGCACGGTCATCGCTCGGTGAGTGTAGGGCCAGCGATGCGCGCAGTAGTTTCCGAATCATGGCTGGGGGACTTGTCGGGTTGTTGGACGATGTGGCGGCGTTGGCGAAACTCGCAGCGGCTTCGATCGATGACGTGGGAGCGGCTGCGGGCCGCGCCTCGATGAAGGCCGCTGGGCTGATGGTCGACGACACCGCCGTGACACCGACCTATGTGCACGGCATCGCGGCGGAGCGAGAACTTCCGATCATCAAGCGGATCGCAAAGGGATCGATCCGCAACAAAGTGCTGTTCATTTTGCCGGCGGCTCTGATCCTCAGCGAGTTCCTCCCCACGGTGGTGGAACTCATCTTGATCGCAGGCGGTACGTTCCTGTGCTTCGAGGGGGCACACAAGATCACCCATGCGTTCCGGGGTGATGATCACGATCACCATGTCCCGGCTGCGGTCAAAGGGCCCGCCGCCGAGGAGTCGACGGTTGCCGGAGCGATCCGTACCGATCTCATCCTGTCGGGCGAAATCATGGTCATCGCCCTGAAGGAAGTGATCGAGGAGCCCTTCGTCACTCGGGGGGCAGTGCTCGTCGTGGTCGCCGTGCTGGTGACGGTTGTCGTCTTCGGGCTCGTGGCGCTGATCGTGAAGATGGACGATGTCGGGTTGATGATGACCCAGCAGGAATCCGAGCGGTCGAAACGGATCGGCCGTGGGTTGGTGCATGCCATGCCGAACGTCCTGACGTTCCTCACCGTGGTCGGTACTGCAGCGATGCTCTGGGTGGGTGGTCACATTCTCGTCGCCGGAGCACACGAGCTCGGTTGGGATTGGCCGTACGACGTCATCCGCGACGCAGAGGCACAGGTGGAAGATCTCGGAGGTATCGGTGGCTTCCTGGCCTGGCTCGTCAACACTGCCATGTCGGCCGTCGTCGGACTCGCTTGGGGTTGTGCCGCCATGTTCGTGGCGTCCCTCCTGCCCTTCGGCGCGACGAACGGTGACGAGCACGAGGCTGCGGTCGAGTAGGGGCCGGCCCGGCTCGGCGGGGGCGGGGCCCACTCAGCGACCGGGCGGAGGCGGAAGGATCTGCCGCAACTCGTCGACGGTCACGCCCAGTGCGGCAGCTGCGTCATCGAGCGGCTCACCTGGCGGTGGCAGGAGGTCGACGAGTTCCGCCTCGGTCACGCCCAGGGCCGCTGCGGCGTCGGCAAGATCAGGTGGCTCACGCGGCCCGTCATCGCCCGGTGCCGGCTGGCCGATGTCGCCGTCGACGTTCCCCATGAGACAGCGAGGGATGTACGGGTAGTCGGCGGTGACGAGGTAGGCGTAGTCGCCGTCGATGAAGGTCCCGTTGCACTCGTCGAGTTCACCGGATCCCTCGATGAAGACCCAGTCACTCACGTAGGTTCCGTCTGCCACGGTGCCCTCGAGGTTCACGGACACTTCGACGCGGCCGGTATGGACACAATCGGTTCCGGAGCGGACCTCGTCGGTCAGGCCATAGCTCGATGCGTAGGCGTCGGAAACCGATGCGTAGATGAGGTGGCCGTCGGCGGCGAACCCGACGAGCACAAGATCGTCGCCCCGGTCGAAAGCATCGACCAGCAGGTCGGACCGGCCGTGGTAGTGGTACTTGCCGCCGGGCTGAACGTGGGCATTGTTCATGTCCAGGCCCAGGTCGAGGAAGTCCTGGAGCGCCTCGATGCGGTAGGTCTCACCGCCAGCGCAGGTTGCGGTTTCGGCGGTGCCGGGTTCCATCGAAACGCCGTTGAGTGCCACTCCCGGTATGCGGGTAGGAGTGACGGTGCCGAGGTAGACGGGCGCGGTGGTGAACTCGTACGACAGCGTCTGTTCGGCGATCGAGTGTGGATTGCCGTCGTTGGGGAACTCGCCGGACCGATGGTTCGGGAGCGCATTGGCCATCATCGTGCGGACACCGTTCGCGATGGTCACGGTGACCTCGGTGCCGAACACTTCGTCGACGAGGACGTAATCGCCGAGGAAGTCGATACCCGTGAGGTTGTCCGATTCGCTTGCGTTGTGCTCGTGCTCCGTCTCGTTGCTCGCCGGTGCTGCCGGGACGCTGGTGGATGCGTCTAGTACGTCCTCTGCGGACCCGGCAGGAACAACTGGCGACTTACTGCAGCCGGCGCCGAACGCAATGAGGCACGCGCCAAGGATGCCGATTCGGACCTTGCAGCAGCGAGGTGGAGGCGAGCTCACTTACCGATCATGTCGCCGCAAGGTAAGAGATCCGTTGCAGAACTGCCACCGAGGCTCAGCAGAAGCGCGCTGTCATCGGATTTCCTGGGCACTGACCACGAAATGTTGCAATGTCCGGTCTTTTGAACCAATGTGCATCTCATGTCGGTGACGCCGCTCGATCGGGATCATCCGCTCCCGCTCTGGGCCCAACTCGAAGCGGACCTTCGGCGCCGGATCGACAACGGCGAATTCGAGGATGGCCGGTTCCCGACCGACCTGAACCTCACCACCGACTACGAGGTCAGTCGTCACACCGTCCGAGAAGCGATCCGGCAACTGAACAAGACCGGCATGCTGAAGCGAGAACGGGGCCGGGGTACCGTCATCAACCGCAGCGAGTTCGAGCAACCTCTCGGCGCGCTCTACAGCCTGTTCCAATCGATCGAAGCGACCGGTACGGACCAGACGAGTGAGGTCCTGCAACTTGATGTGGTGACCGACTCGATCGCGGCTGCCCACCTCGAACTCGACGAGGACACCGAGTTCGTCCTGCTCGTCCGCCTTCGGCGAGCCGGTGACGCCCCGCTGGCGGTCGACCGCGCCTGGGTACCGCTCACGTATGGGGCGCCCCTCCTCGACGTCGACTGGTCGCACACGGCGCTCTACACCGAGATGCGTCGGATCGGCGCCCCCACGCCCACCGCCGGGTGGGAGCGTTTGGCGCCTGTCATCCCGGCGCCGGCCGATCGCGCCCTGCTCGAACTTCGCTCGGGTGTCGCTGCCTTCAGTCTCGAGCGACTCGGCACGCTTGACGGCAAGCCGGTCGAATGGCGAACCACCTTGGTTCGCGGTGACCGGTACCGCTTCGTCAGCGAATGGTCCGCCGACGGTGTTGCTGGCACGCTTCGCCCGCAGAGCTAGTCCGGAGCGATTTCGAAGATCGCTTCGATCTCGGTGGCGATGTCGAACGGCAGTTCGGCCATGCCGACAGCGGAACGGGTGTGCACCCCGGCCTCACCGAACACTTCGCGGAACAGTTCCGAGCAGCCGTTGATCACTGCGGGTGTGTTGGTGAATCCAGGCGCACAGTTCACCATCCCGAACACCTTCACAACCCGCGTGATGCGATCGAGTGAACCGAGCTCGACGCGGGCAGCGGCGAGAAGTTGCAGGCCGGTCAAGCGCGCTGCGTGTTTCGCAGTGTCGAGATCGACGTCGGTACCGACCTTGCCGGTGATCATGGAACCATCTGCGGCAACAGGTCCGTGGCCTCCGACGTGCAGGAGTCCACCACTGATCACTGCCGAGACGTACAGACCGGCAGGCGGCATCGGCCTGGGGAGCTCGGTGCCAGTGGCAGCGAGACGGGCTTCGTGTGACATGGCGGGCGAGCGTAGTCTCGGAATCGACGGTCGATCAGGGGAGGAGCAGGCAATGGAAGTCGTGAACGAGGTGATGCCGACCGATCGGCAGCGTCTCGCCGAGATGATGGAAGCCGGCCCCGACGGGCCGATCTACATGGTCAACCTGCTGCGCTTCAAGCCAGCGGCCGAGTACGAAGACGGGCGCGAGACCACCCTCTCCGGCCGGGAGGCGTACAACCTCTACGGCCAGGCGGTCAGCCAGATCATCCAGGACTACGACGGCGAGGTCATGTTCGTCGGCGACGTCACCTTCCTGTCACTCGGACAGGTGGAGGATCTCTGGGACGAGGTGGCGATCGCCAGGTATCCGAATCGGGGTGCCCTGCTCGCCATGTCGTCATCACCGCAATGGCAGGCTGCCGCCGTGCATCGAAGCGCCGGGCTGGCCGGGCAGCTCAACATCGAGACCGTCGGCGGCTTCTTCTCGTGAACGACGTACGCGTCGGTGTGACGCCGCCCTGGGACCTCGGCCGTGTCTCGGCCGAGGACCAGCGCCGCCGTCTCGCTGCCGTCGCCGATGCCGGTATCGACCACATCTTCACGGCCGACCATGTCAGCTTCGTGGGAGGGGCGGGGATCGACGGTCCGGTGCGGCTCGCTGCGATCGGTGGGATGGAGCCTCGTCTCGGGTTGTATCTCGGTGTGTTCCTGTTGTCGCTTCGTCATCCGCTTGTGGCTGCTCGCCAGATCGCCTCGCTGGCCGAGATGGCCCCGGGACGGGTCACCATCGGCGTCGGGGTCGGCGGTGAGGACCGGCACGAGTTCGAGGTCTGCGAGATCGACCCTGCGACGCGCGGTCGTCGAACCGACGCTGCCCTCGACATCGTTCGACGGCTGCTCGACGGCGAGACCGTGGACGGCGACGGAACGTTCTACGAGTTCGGCGATGCCTTGATCCGGCCGACACCCGAGCCCCGCATCGCATTCACGGTCGGTGGCCGTAGCGATGCTGCCATCGATCGAGCCGCTCGCCTCGGCGATGGGTGGCTCGCCTCGTGGTGCTCCGTCGACCGTTTCTCCTCGGGTGTGGCGATGACCGAAGAACTCGGTGCCGAACGCAACGTGGACTGGCAGCACGGGCTTCAGATCTGGGCGGGTATCGGCGATGACCGAGCCGAAGCGCGGGGCTATGTGGCGGACGGCATGCAGACCTTCTACGGCATCCCATTCGAGGCGTTCGAGAAGTACACGCCGATGGGTACAGCCGATGACATCGCCGACTTCTTGTTGCCCTATGTGGAGGCCGGCGCCAAGGTGATCAACGTGTCACCATGCGGGCCAACCCGCGAGGCGGAGGCCGACGTGATGGGTCTGGTCGCAGAACGGCTTCGGCTGGGCTGAGCGAACGGGTTCACTCGAGCTCGTCGAGGAGTGCCTGGGCGAGCGGTGGCAGCTCGGTGCCGGTCGGCCACACGGCTCGCAGATCTCGACCGATGGTGAGGTTGGGTGTCTCGATTTCGACGAGTTGACCACCGGCCACTTCGGCGGCGATCGCAAGCCGGCTGATCACCGTGGGCGCGTTGCCCTGGACGACTGCGGCCCGCACGGCAGAGGTCGATCCCAGCTCGAGGACAGTGCCAGGTTCGCCAAGTCCGAGATCTCGTAGAGCCTTCTCGAGCGCTTCACGCGTGCCGGAACCGGCTTCCCGCGTGACCAGCGGGGTCGCAGCGAGGGCCTCCACGGGCACCGATTTGCGTTCGGCCCATGGATGGCTCGGAGCCACGACCGTGACGAGCTCGTCGTGGCCCACCACCAGCTCCTCCAACCCGGACAGTTCCGACGGTGTCTCGATGAAGCCGAGATCGGCCCGGCCATGGCGGAGCCGATCGATGACGGTCGTCGAGTTTGCGACCTCGAGTGCGATCGAGTCCCGAGGATGCGCCCGTGAGAAACGGTCGAGCCATCGGGGAAGGAGGTATTCCGCAATCGTGAAGCTCGCTGCGATGCGGAGACGGCCGACCTGCTCGGCCTGAAACGCCGAAAGCCCGGCACTGAGCTGATGAGCGGCGCGGAGGATCCCCTCGGCCCAGCCTGCCACGACCACTCCGGCGTCGGTCGGAACCGACCCACCGGGGCTGCGGTCGAGAAGCCGAAGATCGAGTTGTCGCTCGAGGTGTTTGATGCGGCTGCTGGCCGACGGTTGGGTGATCCCGTGGGCGTCTGCAGCGCGTGACACGCTTCCGAGTTCGACGACCGACACGAACAGATCGAGTGATGCCAGATCCGGAAACATCGGGGGCAGGGGCATAGGGCGAGTCTATGCCAGGTACCGAGGACGGAGCCTCTACGGTCAGAGGATGAGCGTGGACACCATGAAGGCATCCGCCGCTACCGATGTCAGGAGTGCTGCGAGCGTCCTGACGTCGGTCTCGCGCGAACTCTGGGAGCACCCGGAACTTGCGTTCGAAGAGGAGCATGCTGCGAAGGTGTGCGTCGAGGCGCTGAGCGATGCCGGGTTCGACGTGACCACCGGTGTTGCCGGCCTCGACACGTCGTTCGTCGCCGAATACGGCAGTGGACCGCTGGTGGTCGGGATCTGTGCCGAACTCGATGCGCTCCCGGGGGTCGGCCACGCCTGCGGGCACAACATCATCGCCGCCTCCGGTGTTGGCGCCGGTATCGGTTTGGCTCGTGTCGCCGACGAGGCCGGTATCACCATTCGGGTACTGGGGACCCCGGCCGAAGAGGGGGGAGGCGGCAAGATCATCATGCTGGAGGACGGTGTCTTCGACGGGCTCCACCTGGCGATGATGATCCATCCTGCGCCGATGGAGTCCGACGTCTTCCCGACCCTCGCCGCGACCGAATGCGAGTACCACATGCACGGCAAGTCGGCGCACTCGTCGCTCGCCCCCCACGAAGGAATCAACGCAGCCGACGCCATCACGGTGGCCCAAGTGGGGATCGGTCTGCTTCGCCAACACCTGCTCCCAGGTGACCAGATCCATGGCATCGTCACCGATGGAGGCGATGCACCGAACATCGTCCCGTCGCATTCGACCGCCCGCTACATCGTGCGAGCCCCGGCCGTCGCAGATCTCGAACGGCTGCAGGGTCGGGTCCACCGCTGTTTCGAAGCGGGGGCGTTGGCGACGGGCGCAACCCTTGCGATCGAGGATCATGGCCCGCCGTACACCGAGTTCGAGCACGATGAGGAACTCGCCCTGCTCTACCGCACGAACGCGGAGGGATTGGGTCGCTCGTTCGCCCCGCGACCGCAGCAGGGCGCAGCGTCGACCGACATGGCGAACGTCTCGCTGCTGCTACCGACGATTCATCCGAGCCTGGGGCTCGACTGTGCCCCGGCGGTGAACCATCAACCGGAGTTCACTCAGCACTGCAAGACCGACGATGCCGATGAGGCGATGCTGCACGGCGCCATTGCCATGGCCCAGACGTGCATCGATGCCGCTGCGCTCGGCCCCGTCCGAGAGCGTCTCATGGCCAACGACACGACCTATGGCGGCCGCGGCATGGACTATCCCTGGCGATTCTGACGAGAGTGGACCGTTGCCTCAGGCCAACAGGAAGCCGAGCCGAACCGTGTAGCCGGTCATGACGGTCCAAAAGAGCATGGCAAAGCGGCGCTCCCCGCTCCGATTGTTGAAGGTCGAACCCGTCCAGGTGCCGAGCGCCATCAACGGCACGGCGGCCAACGCAAGCAGCACCGACTGTCGACCCAGCAACTCGGCTTCGGCGAAGATCGCAGTCTTGGTCGCGTCGCCTGCGAACGAGGCCAGCGATGCAGCCCCGACGAAGTGGCGTCGATCGAGGTCGAGGTTGCGGATCGCAACGCCCTTCAGTGGGCCCGACGTTCCCGAGAAACCCGACGTTGCCCCCGAGGCGAACGACAACAGGGGCGCAAAACCGGCCCGAGCCAACCGCAGTTCGTAGCGTTCGGCGATCAGCGTCGCCCCGAACATTGCCACCACACCAAGCGTCACGACCCAGTCGGGTGCCGCAACCAGCAACGTCGAGCCCACCGCTGCGCCGAGGATCAGCAGCAACACGACACCGGCGGCGGCGCGTATGGGCAACGTGCGACGGTAGGCCGCGATCTTCAAGACGTTGTTGCTCGCCAAGAGGAGTGCCGCGAGCGCAATGCCCTCCTTGGACCCGAGGAAGACCACGAGCGTCGGCACGAGCACCAGCGAGCCACCCAACCCGGCCGACGCCGACACGGCGAAGGACAGGTAGACGAGCAGGAGGACGCCGAGCAGGGCGAGGATTTCCACGGAGGAGTGCGCCTAGGCGTCGACGACGTCGACACCGAGGGCGCCGAGTGCATCGTTGAGCGCTGCGAGGTCACCGGCGATGAGTTCGTCGAGGACGGAGAGATGTGGATCCATCTCCCCGGAGAGCTTTTCGAACACGGCGTACGACTGTGCCGTGGGCTTCGCGTCGGCGCTGGCGACCACCGGGACGAGGTCGGCGAGCTTCTCCCACAGTTGTTCGCGGTAGTTGAGGCTGTCGCCCTCCGATGCCAGCTCGGGTTGCACGAGCTTTCGTTCGATCGCATCGATCTTGTCGGAGAGTTCTCGGGCGCCGGAGGCAGCGTCGCCACCGCCGTCGATCTCGTCGAGTCGTCCGGCCCAGCCACCCAGCATCGTCTTGAGGGTGCGGCACCGGTTGATCGCAGTGGTCACCTCCGACAGCCGATCTCGGATCTGCATCTGAAGCGCGAACTGAGCCTCGAGATCTTCGATGCTGGTGTCGATGCGCGGGTCGAGCAGGAGCGTGAATGGCTGGGTCTGGGAGAAGTCGCCGATGTCGAGTCGGACCGAATAGTCACCGGGAAGGGTGAGCGGCCCGGCCGGCCGGCCGTGGAACTCGGTGTCGTTCATCTTCGGACCCTCGGGGTGACGCATGCTCCACCAGAATTCGTTCATCCCGGTGTCGGCTGTGCAGTAAAAGCCCTCACGGTCCTCTTTTTCGGCCGGAATGTCGCTGTGGAACGAATCGATTTCGGTCCCGTCGGCATCGAGCACCGTGAGGCGAACGGTCTCCTCCGTGCCCTCCGGCACGAAATAGGTGAACCGAACGCCGTGGCGGAGATCGTCGCCGGCATCGAGCATCCGCTTCGTCTTGTGACCGGTGTCGTGTTCGTCGACGTAGAACGTGGCGTTCTGACCGATGGTGACGTGGTAGTTCTTGCCGCCCGGTCGACCCCAGAAGCCGGCGAATAGGTGCTCGGGGGAGCGGATCGTGTCGGCTGGCTTCATGAGCGCCGGGGCCGCCGTGTCCGACAGATCTGCGGCCTGATGGACTTGAGACACATCGTCGAGGATCCAGAACGATCTGCCGTGCGTGGCGACGATCATGTCGCCGTGCTTGAGCACGAGGTCGTAGACCGGGGTCACCGGCAGGTTCGACTGCAGCGGTTGCCAGTTGGCGCCGTCGTCGACCGACACGTGAAGGCCCATCTCGGTGCCGACGTAGAGCGTCCCCTCCCGAGCGGGGTCCTCGCGAACAACGCGGCAGTATTCGCGTTCGGGGATGCCGTCGGTGATGAGGGTCCAGCTCTGTCCGAGATCGGACGTCTTGTAGACGTAGGGCGCGTAGTCACCCTCTTTGTGGCGGGCGACGGTCATGTAGACGGTGCCCTGGTTGTGGGGTGACTCTGCCAGCATCGTGACCTGGGAGTTGGCCGGCAGGCCGTCGGGGGTCACGTCCGTCCAGTTCTCGCCATCGTCGGTGGTGACGTGCACCAGTCCGTCATCGGAGCCCGTCATCATCACGCCTGGCTGATGGGCCGAAAGCATGAGCGAGAAGATGGTGGCGTACATCTCGGCACCGGCGGTATCCATCGTCAGCGGACCGGACACACCCATCGTGTCCGGGTCGGCCCGAGTGAGGTCGGGGCTGATTGGCTCCCAGCTGTTGCCCTCATCGGTCGATCGGAACAACCGGTTGCCCGCTGCGTAGAGCGTGTTCGGGTCGTGCGGCGAGAACATGATCGGGTAGGTCCATTGGAAGCGAACCTCGGCGGTGTTGCCGTCGAGGTATCGCTCCGGCCACACGCTGACGAGCTGGATCTGTTTGCTGCGGTGGTCGTATCGCTGCAGCGCATCACCACCCCCCGGTGAGGAACCGATCGCGCCGACGTAGACGATGTTGGGATCGCCCGGCTTGACCGCCACGTAGCCGGACTCGGCGGTTCCGGGTGGGTAGCAGTCGGCCCAGTTGATCGCGCCCTTCCCCGTGCGGCTGGGCACGGCGATCGACGAATTGTCCTGCTGCGATCCGTAGACGAGGTACGGGTACTGGTCGTCGACGTCGACGTGATAGAGCTGCGCGGTGGGCTGGTTGTAGATCGACGACCACGTCTTGGAGCCGTTGAGCGACACCCATGCCCCTCCGTCGTCACAGCCGATCATGCGGTCGGTGTCGTTCGGGTCGATCCACAGTTCGTGGTTGTCGCCGTGCGGGGTGCTCATCTCGGTGTAGTTGGCGCCACCGTCGATCGACTTCCATGCCTTCATGTTCATGACGAAGACGGTGTCGGGGTCGGTCGGGTGCGCGGTGACGTGCATGTAGTACCAGGGCCGCCAGCACAGGGCTGCCTTGCCGGAGACCTTCTCCCACGTGTCACCGAAATCGTCGGATCGGTACATGCCGCGCTTGCGGTACTCGGCCTCGATGAGCGCAAAGACGCGACCGTGCTGCGCGGGTGACGCAGCGACCCCGATCTTGCCGACCGTGCCCTCGGGCATCCCTTTGTTGAACGTCAGTTCGGTCCAGTTGTCGCCTCCGTCGGTCGATCGCCACAGGCCTGAACCCGGCCCGCCGGAGTTGATCGACCAGAAGTTGCGCCGTGCTTCCCAGGTCGTGGCGTAGAGGATGCGCGGGTTGTTGGGATCGATGGAGAGGTCGACCGCTCCGGCCGATTCGCTCACGTGCAGGACGAGATCCCAGTTGTCGCCTCCGTCGGTCGAGCGGTAAACCCCCCGCTCCGGGTTGTCCTTGGACATGTGGCCGAGTGCAGCGACGTAGACGGTGTCGGGGTCGTGAGGGTGGACGCGCACTGCGCCGATGTGGCGGGACTCGGGCAGACCGACATGGGTCCACGTGCGCCCCCGGTCGCGCGACCGGTACACGCCGTCACCATGACTGACGTCGATACGGATCGTGGCTTCGCCGGTTCCCGCATAGATGACGTTGTTATCCGACGGCGCGACGGCGAGCGCACCGATCGACCCGCTCGTGAGTTGACCGTCGGTGATGCATTCCCAGTAGGTCCCTGCATCCTCGGTCTTCCAGACGCCACCTGCGCATGCCCCGAAGTAGAAGACGTTGCGATCGATCGGATCCGCAGCGACGGCAACCACCCGACCGCCGCGGGTCGGGCCGATGCAGCGGTACGTGACTTGGCCGAGAAATGACGGGTCGATGGGCATTCGGGGTCTCCTTGTCGACAGGTTGGCAGACAGTACAGGCCAATGGGTCAGCGGTTGAAGTGCATGAAGAACGCCCGTCCAGAGGTGACGACGACATAGGCGAACACCACGGTTGCGATGAAGGGGATGTTGTCGTTGTATCGACAGAATTCGCTCGGATCCCGGGTGCAGCGAGTCTCGGTGACATCGGCGGTCAACGACAGACCGGCAACGGCGGCGAGCGACACGACGAACCAGATCGCAATTCGCCGGAACTTCTTGTGTCCGACGTTGTAGCGGTACCTGACGTAGGCGGCTATGCCGAGGGCGATGACCATGACCCCGCCCGACCAGAGGACATGCTCAAGGAACTCTGCACGCGTGACCACGACGTGACACTAGAGGTCGGCCACCGGCCTACCGACCCCGATCTCAGCTGAGGAGCAGCTTCTCGATTCGGCGGGCTGCGACGGTGGTGCCCGACACCCCCAAGACGACGAGGACTGCAGCGTGCGCGAGCAGCGACGCGTTCCAGACCCCGAGGTTGGCCGCCCGCACGAGTTCGACGCCGTGATAGAGCGGACTGAGGTTCACCACCCACGACCAGTCGCCGTACGCCGAGACCGGATAGAAGGTCGCCGAGAACAGGAAGAGCGGAAGCGTGGCGGCCGGGACATATTCGAAGTCGGCCCAACTCCGCATGTAGGTCGTGGCCGCCATACCGAGCGAGGCGAAGGTGTAGCCGATGAGGGCGGCGACCGGCACGGCCATCATGATCCAGGCAGACTCGACCATTCCCAACGCTGCCATGGTCACCAGGAAGGCGACGGCGTAGAGCATGCCGCGCAGGACGGCCCAGCCGATCTCACCGACGGCGACATCGGCGGCCGTGAGCGGCGTGGTCAGCAAGGCGTCGTAGAGCTTCGACGCCTTCCATTTGTGGAAGATGTTCATCGTCGAATCGAAGATGGCTCCGTTCATCGCCGCAGCAGCGAGCAGGCCCGGCGCGACGAACTCGTCGTAGGCGACCGAGCGGCCGGAGATGTCGACGTCGCCGACGAGTTCGCTGAGCCCGACGCGAATCGACAGCAGGAACAGCATCGGTTCGAACAGCCCACTGAGGATGATGATCCAGTTGTGGCGGTACACCATGGCACTGCGTTCGATCAGACGCTGGGGACGCCGAACGTCACGCCAGACGGCAGCTGTGGTGGTGACGAGGCTCATGGGCACCGTCTCATTGCGTGCATGAGGCTCATGGGCGTAGCCGCCGATCGAACACGATCGTGCAGGCGATCCAGCCGGCTGCGATGTAGAGCCCGAGAACGCCGACATGGCCGAGGGCAGAGCCGACGTCGAGCCCACCGAGCACGAGCCCGCGGCAAAGCTCGATTGCGTGCCACAGCGGTGTGAACCAGGCGACGGTCTCGAGCGCACGAGGCAGTTGCTCCACGGGATAGAAGGCACCGCCGAACAAAAACATCGGCATGACGACGAATCGGAGGATCGCCGGGAAGGTGTTGTCGACGTCGCGCGATCCGGTCCACGCCGCGATCGGCATTGCGAACGCAAGCCCGCACAGCACCGCCGCCGGGACGGCCCCGATGAGCCCGAGCGATCGAGTGCTGGGGAAGAGGGCCAAGACGCACGCAACGCCGCTCGAGGTGATGAGGGCCCGACCTCCGAACGTGAGCAGGAAGGCGGTTGCGAGGTCGCGGGGTTCCAGTGGTGTGCCGATCATCCCTCGGAACGCATTCGACCAACGGAAGCCGTCCATCGTCGGCCAGAGGGCCTCCTGGCTGGTGTTGAACATCGTTGTCGTGGCCAGGAGGGCGGTTGCGTAGAAGGCGAAGTACGACACGTCGCCGAGGATCTCGGCCCGACCACCGCCGTCGTCGACGAGAGAACCGACGCCGACCCCCACGCCGACGAGGTAGAGGAAGGGTTGGACGAATGCGCCGATGACGTTCTCGCGCCAGATCCGGCGATAGAGCAGCAATTCTCGCTCGGCGATGCGGATGGCGGCAGGCGTAGCCATGGGTCAGTCCACCAGCGTCCGGCCGGTGAGACGCAAGAAAACGTCTTCGAGGCTGCTGCGCCGAACGAGCGCGCTGTCCGGGACGATGTTGCGGTTGCGCAAAGTCGCCAATGAACCCTCACCGTCGGCGGTGTAGACGAGCAGGCGGTCGGGGAGTTCCTCGACCCGCTCGCCAACTGCGGCTGCATCGGCAACGTGGTCGGCGTTGCGGCCGCGGCCGAACCGAAGCTCGAGCACCTCACGGGTGGCGTAGGTGGTGATGAGCGATTGTGGGCTGCCCTCGGCCACGATGTGGCCGCCATCCATGACGACGAGTCGGTCGCACAGTTGCTCGGCCTCGTCCATGTAGTGGGTGGTGAGTACGAGCGTTCGACCTTGTTCTTTCAGCTGGTAGAGCCGATCCCACAGGACGTGACGGGCCTGCGGGTCGAGGCCGGTGGTCGGTTCGTCGAGGATCAACACGTCAGGGTCGTTGATGAGCGACCGCGCAATCGACACCCGACGCTTCTGTCCACCCGACAGTGGCTCGACCTTGGAGTCGGATCGCTCTCGGAGTTGGACGAACTCGAGCAGATCGGCCGCCCGGGCGCGTGCCTCGCTGCGGTCGATGTCGAAGTATCGGGCGTAGATGAGGAGGTTCTCGGCAACGGTCAACTCGTTGTCGAGTTGATCCATCTGCGGTACTACGCCGAGTCGAGCCCGGATGTCCCTCCCGTCACGGCGTGGATCGAGCCCGAACAGGTGGAGATCGCCCGCCGTCGGGGGAGAGACACAGCCGATCATCCGCATCGTCGAGGTCTTCCCGGCGCCGTTGGGGCCGAGAAAGCCGAACGCTTCGCCAGGGGTCACGGTGAAATCAACACCGCCGACGGCAACGAGGTCACCGAAGCGCTTGACGAGGCCCTTCGCCGCAATGACGCCTTCGTGCATTCAGATGACCGTAATCAACATCGTTCGAAGGTTGCTATTGGGGGCCGACTCGTGGTCAACTCTTGGCCTTCCGCGCTACTGTGCGCGGGTTCTGGGTGACCGTTGCACTGGAGGAGAGCCCGTTGAGCGCTGAAGCAGTTCTCGATGTCTCGGGACTCACCACCCGTTTCAGCACGCCTGATGGGGTGGTTCACGCGGTCAACGACGTCAGTTTCGAACTGCGCGCCGGAGAGTTCCTCGGGGTCGTGGGCGAGAGTGGGTCGGGCAAGAGCGTCACGATGATGTCGTTGCTCAAGCTGATCCCGATGCCGCCCGGTCACATCGACGCAGGTGTTGCCGATTTCGGTGGAGACGACCTTCTGTCGATCGACGCCGCCGCCTTGCGGACGATTCGCGGAGGGCAGATCGGGTTCATCTTTCAAGATCCGATGACGTCGCTGAATCCGGTGCTCACGATCGGGAAACAGCTGTGTGAGCCGGTCATGTTGCACACGGGTGCCGATCGCAAGGCTGCCAAGGCCCGAGCGATCGAGCTGCTCGACCTTGTCGGTATCCCCGACGCGGCCCAACGGTTCAAGAATTATCCACACGAACTGTCCGGAGGTATGCGGCAGCGAGTCATGATCGCCATGGCACTCGCCTGTGAACCAAAGGTCATCATCGCCGACGAGCCGACGACGGCACTCGATGTAACGATCCAGGCCCAGATCATCGATTTGGTCAAGGACCTTCGGGAGAAGCTCAACACGGCGGTGATCTGGATCACCCATGATCTCGGTGTTGTCGCCGGCCTCGCCGATCGGGTGATCGTGATGTACGGCGGCCGGATCGTCGAGCAGTCGCCGGTCGCCGAGCTCTACGCCCGTCCGGAACACCCCTACACCCAGGGTCTGCTCAACTCCGTGCCACGAATCGACCAGAAGGGTGGCGAACTCACCTCGATTCCGGGCCAGCCGCCGTCATTGTTGGCCGAGCCGACGGGTTGCTCGTTTGCACCGCGCTGTCCCCATGCCTTCGATCGATGCCTGACCGAGATCCCTCAGCTTGCTGCGATCGACGCCGCAGGTGAGCACCTCTCGGCCTGTTTCTGGGACACGGTGGAAGGGAGGGAGCGGACGTGACGGAAACGATGAACGCCCCGACGCCGGCCCCTGACGGTGCGTCGACGGGTGCCCCGATTCTCGAGGTCACCGACCTCAAGAAGCACTTTCCCATCATGAAGGGCCTCGTTCGTCGCAAAGTGGGCGACGTCCGTGCGGTCGACGGCATCTCGTTTCAGATCCGGAAGGGCGAGACGCTGGGCCTCGTCGGTGAGTCGGGTTGTGGCAAGTCGACGACCGGCCGGGTCATTCTGCAGCTCGACCGCGCCACGGAGGGGTCGGTCAAGTACGAGGGTGAAGAGCTCGTGGGGAAGAGCACGAGCCAGATGCGTGGTCTTCGTCCCAACATGCAGATGGTCTTTCAGGATCCGCACGCCTCGCTGAATCCGCGGATGACGGTGGCATCGATCATCGAGGAGCCGCTGATCGAGCACCGCTTCGGTGACCGGGCCGAGCGTCTCGCCTGGATCGAGGAACTGCTCGGACTGGTCGGTCTGTCGCCCACCCACGCCAACCGATACCCGCACGAATTCTCCGGTGGCCAACGCCAGCGCATCGGCATCGCTCGGGCCATTGCGCTGAACCCGGATTTCGTGGTGTGCGACGAGCCGATTGCCGCGCTCGACGTCTCGATCCAAGCCCAGGTGGTCAACCTGCTCGAGCGGCTCCAAGACGAGCTCAGCCTGACCTATCTCTTCATCTCCCACGATCTTTCGATGGTCCGGCATCTTGCAGACCGTGTTGCGGTCATGTACCTCGGCCGTATGGTCGAGCTCGCACCGGTCGATGCGCTGTACGAGTCGCCACAGCACCCGTACACCCAGGCGCTCCACTCGGCTGTGCCGGTGCCGAACCCGATTGTCGAATTCGGTCGCGAGCGCATCATTCTCAAGGGTGACATCCCGAGTCCGGCCAACCCACCGTCGGGTTGTTCGTTCCACACCCGCTGTCCGATTGCCACCGCGGAGTGCGCCGAGCGCGTGCCGGAGTGGCGTGAGACCAACCCGGGGCATTGGGTTGCGTGTCACCTTGTGTGAGTTCTCTACCCGTTCTCGGGGCTGCTATTGGGCCGATGGTCCGCTAGCGTCTGCTCCTACCTTCGCGGCTCGTCCGGGCCTCGATACCAACACCCACTGGAGGGATTTATGAGTTGGAAGCGACTCATCGCTCTGTTTGCAGTACTGGCCTTGCTTGCTGGTGCATGTGGAGACGATGACGACGGCGCTACCGACGGTGACACCACCGCCGATGACAGCGCAGATGACAGCGCCGATGACGGCGGCGACGACGACACGGGTGACGGCGCGCAAGACGCCGACAACGAAGGTGCCGACGACAGCGACGCCCCGGAGGGCACAGTTGCCGGCTCGGGCGGCGAGCTCGTGCTGCTGCAGTGGCAGGCGCCGTCCCAGGCAAACCCGCTTCTGTCAGGTGGCACCAAGGACCTGCTTGCCGGCTCGCTCGTGCTTGAGCCGTTGGCCGAGGTTGGCCCCGACGGTGCGCTCGTACCAGCACTTGCCGCCGAGATCCCCACTGCGGGCAATGGCGGCCTGAGCGCCGACGGCCTGTCGATCACCTGGACGTTGCGTGACGACGTCCTGTGGTCCGACGGCACGCCGTTCACCGCCGCCGACGTGGTCTTCACCTACGAATACTGCGCCGACGAAGCCACCGGTTGTTCTTCTGACACAATCCTCGAAATCGCGTCGGTTGTTGCCAATGACGACTACAGCGTCACGGTGACGTTCAATGAAGCGCTGCCGTACCCGTACAAGTTCGGCGTCGGCTACACCGGTCCGATCATCCAGAAGGCACAGATGGAGCCCTGCAAGGGCGCAGCCGCCACGGGCTGCTCTGAGCAGAACTTCTCACCGGTCGGTACCGGTCCGTATGTCGTCACTGAACTTCGCCCGGAGGACACGGTCACGTACGCCATGAATGAGTACTACCGCGGTATCCCCGATGGGAAGCCCTTCTTCGGAACCGTGGTCATCAAGGGTGGCGGCGATGCTGAGTCGGCCGCTCGTTCGGTGCTCGAGGTCGACGAGGCCGACTACGCATGGAACCTTCAGGTGGCGCCGGAGATCCTCGCCCCGATGGAAGCCGCTGGGTTCGGCCGTCTTGCGTCCGGCTTCACCGCCAACGTCGAGCACATCAACCTGAACCAGACCGATCCGTACGCGGATCCACGCTCCGAGGGCACTCCGCACCCGCTGTTCGTCGACAACCCCGACCTGCATCGAGCGCTCTCGATTGCGATCAACCGTCAGGCGCTTGTTGACGTCGGCTACGGCCCTGCGGGTCGCCCGACTTGCAACATCTGGCCGGTCGGCGCTGAGAGCAGCACCAACAACGACTTCTGCCTGACGCAGGACACCGCTGGCGCGAACGCGTTGCTTGATGGCCTGGGTTACCTCGACACCGACGGTGACGGTATCCGTGAGGCTCCCGGCTTTGGTCCGCTCGAGTTCGACTACATCACGTCGACGAACGGCGTGCGTCAGTCGAATCAGGAGCTCATCGCAGCCGACTGGGCAGCCATCGGTGTGAAGGCGAACATGTTGAACGCCGACGCCAGCCTGTTCTTCGACGGCACGTGCGCAAGTGATGACTGCATCTGGAAGTTCTACTACCCGATGGAGATGTTCACGAACGGTGCGTCCACCCCGTATGCCGCTGCGTACCTGGCCGGCTGGACCTCTGAGGAGATTCCGACGGCGGAGAAGGCATGGGGCGGTAGCAACATGCCGCGTCATAACAACCCGACGTATGACGCGCTGAGCGTTGAGTCCAAGTCGCTTGCTCTCGATGATCCTCGGTACACCGAGGTCATCATTGAGATGAATGACATCGTCTCGAATGCTGCCGTCATCCCGCTGATTCACCGTGCGAGCGCCTCTGCCTGGGGCCTCGACATCAAGGGAACCGGCGATCTGAACGCCTGGGACAGCGAGTACTGGAACATCGAGGATTGGTACCGCGGCTGATCCTGAGATGAGTTGATGTCGGGCGGGGGCCTTCGGGCCCCCGCCCGAGTCGGCTCTGCGGTGAACCTGGGAGAAGGCTTCTCACCCGATGCTGCAATACATCATGCGCCGGCTGGCGCTTGCGATTCCGACCTTGGTAGCGATCAGCTTCGTCGTTTTCGCTCTGCTCGATCTCGCACCGGGAGATCCGACAAGTCAGCTTCCGCTCACGATCCCGATGGAGATGCGTGAGAACATCCGCGAGTCCCTGGGGTACAACGACCCCTTCCTCGTTCGCTGGCTGAATTGGCTCGAGTTGATGATGGTCAACGAGCCCATCCATTTGATCGACAGCAAGCTCGGTGTGTGCCTCTCCGAACTCTGGGGCAGCGATTGCGCAACCGCTGACCGGATCATTTCCTGGCAGTCCCGTTCACCGGCGCTCGACACGGTGTACGAGCGTTTGCCCCAAACCATCTGGACGCTCGGGCTCGGTCTGCTCTTCGGCGTGATCATCGCCGTCCCGATCGGAACCCTTCAGGCGTATCGCCAGTACAGCTGGTTTGACAACATCGGCACCGTGGTCACGATGCTCGGGTACTCCGTGCCGGTCTTCGTGATCGGCCCGCTGCTCATCTGGCTTTTCTCGGTCCAGAACCGTTGGCTCCCGACCTTCTATACAACAACGCACGACGTCCAGTGGACGAGCTGGTCGAGTATCTGGTTCCAGATCAAACAGTTGCTCATGCCGGTCACCGTGTTGACGCTGTTCAACGCGGCCACGTTCGGCCGGTTCGCTCGCGCCTCGGTGCTCGAGAATCTCAACCAGGGATACGTTCGCACCGCCCGCGCCAAGGGGCTGAGCGAAGCGGTGGTGATGAACCGTCACGTCGTACGCAACAGCCTCATTCCGGTGGTCACCCTGCTCGCCCTCTCGATTCCGGGCATCTTCTCTGGAGCGATCATCACCGAGAACATCTTCCGGATCAACGGCCTCGGGCAGCTCCTGTTGCTCTCGATCGGCCAGAACGACCTGCCCATGGTCCAGTCGCTGGTCTTCATCTTCGCTGCGCTGACCGTTCTGTTCAACATCGTGGCCGATGTCCTGTACGGCGTCCTCGACCCCCGGATCCGCTATGACTGATCAGCAAGCACCGTCTGACTCCCTGTCCGAAGCGGCACTCGACAGCGGCACGAAGGCCGCCAACGAACTCGGTGAGTTCCGGTCGCTCAAAGCCGATGTCTGGCGCCAGTTCCGTCGCCATAAGGGCGCAATGGGTGGCGTGATCATGCTCACGATGGTGGTCGGCGGTTGTTTGCTCGGCCCACCCCTCATGGGCTTCGACACCGCAACGCCCAATGTTGCCAATGCGAACCGGGGTGCGTTTGACTGGCCCCATCTCTTCGGCACCGACAACCTTGGCCGCGATGCCTTTGCCCGAGCACTCCTCGGTGGCCGGGTCTCTCTCGCCGTCGGCTTCGTCGCCATGACGGTGTCGATCATCGTCGGTGTGTTGATCGGTGTATTCGCCGGCTACTTCCGCTGGCTCGACTCTCCGCTGATGCGGCTCACCGACCTGTTTCTGTCGCTCCCGCTCCTCCCGATCCTGCTCGTGACAGTCGTGTTGTTCCGTGACCCGGTGCAAGACCGGCTTGGCGACAATCTCGGCATCTTCGTCCTGATGGTCACCATCATCGGCGGCACGAGTTGGATGTCGACCGCTCGTATCGTTCGCGGCGAGGTGCTTTCGATCAAGCAGGAGGAGTTCATCCTCGCCAGTCGCAGCATTGGCACGCGGCCGTGGGTGATCATCATGAAGCACGTCGTGCCCAACGTGATGAGTCCGGTCATCGTGGCGGCGTCGCTCGGCATCGCCGTGGCGATCCTCACCGAGTCGGCGGTGTCGTTCCTCGGTCTCGGGTTCCCGCTCGATCTGCCGACGTGGGGCAAATTGCTCGACGAGGCCAAGGACCGCATCTCACTCAACGTGTGGCTCACCATCGGCCCGGGCATCTTGCTGTCGGCCACCGTGATGAGCGTCAACCTGATCGGTGACGGGCTTCGTGATGCCCTCGATCCGCAGGGCCGCAGCAAGGGCTGATACCGACCTGCCATAGATTACATCTATGGGACTATAGAGAGTTTCCCTCTATCCCCCTGATCGAACATCGCCGATCATGAGGGGGTGACACGACTGGGGTTCCTCCTCGACAGCGACAGTTGCATCGGCTGTCATGCCTGCACCGTCGCCTGCAAGAGCGAGCACGATGTGCCGCTCGGCGTCAATCGCACCTGGGTCAAGTACATCGAAACGGGTACCTTCCCCGATGTTGCCCGCAAGTTCTCGGTGATGCGGTGCAACCAGTGCGACGACGCACCATGTATGAAGATCTGTCCGACGTCGGCGCTCTACCGGGCCGACAACGGTGTGGTCGACTTCCAGGACGACAACTGCATCGGTTGCAAGTCGTGCATGAACGCCTGTCCGTACGACGCCCTCTACATCAATCCCGAGACGAACACAGCGCACAAGTGCAACATGTGTAACCACCGCATCGAGATGGATCTCGAACCCTCGTGTCAGATCGTGTGCCCGACCGAGGCCATCAAGATCGGCGACCTCGACGATCCCAACTCCGAAATCTCGAGGATCATCGCTCGAGACGATGTCGCCGTTCGCGCCCCGGAGCAGAACACCAAGCCGAAGGTCTACTACCGAGGTGCCGACCAGGCCTCGCTCGATCCGACGCGAACCGCGATCGCCAACGACGGCATGATCTGGGCCGACACCATCGTCGGTACCCACGACAAGAACCACCCTTCGATCCCGGTGGCACTCGGCAAGAAGCCCACCGACCTCGACGGGGTTGTTGCTCGCACGGCCTACACGACCACCCACATGATGACGTGGAAGGAAAAGGTGTCGGGGTACCTGGTCACCAAGGCCATCGCTGCCGGGGTGATGCTCGTTGCGGCCCTGATGACGCTGCTGGGTCACGCCGATGAGCAAGCCGCAGTCGGGGTCGTGCCCCCCATGGTCGCCGGCGCATTCCTCGGCCTCACGGGCGTGCTGCTGATTGCCGACCTCAAGCAGCCGACTCGGTTCCACTACCTGCTCACCCGAGGCAACACGGACTCATGGCTGGTGAGAGGGGCCTACGTCCTGATGGCCTTCGCCGCCGTGTGTGCTGTGTGGTTCGTCGGTGGGCTCGCCGACAATGGCGCACTGCTCGAGGTGCTCGCCATTCCCGCCGTCCTCGGCGCGGCCGGCACTGCGGGATACACCGCCTACCTGTTCGCCCAGTGCGAGGGCCGAGACCTCTGGCAGACACCGCTGTTGCTCCCCGTGCTGTTGGCCCAAGCCGTGACCGCCGGTGGTGCCTCGTACGCCGTGATGGACGTCGTCATGGACGTCCCCTCGCCTGATGCCGTGGCCTGGGTGCTCCTCGGTGGCGTTGCCGCCACTGCCGCTTTTGTCTGGATGGAGCTCGCCAGCCACGGCAGCCGTCACGTCGAACTCGCGGTCGAGACGATGACCCGCGGTCGCTATGCCCGACAGTTCTGGCTCGGTGGTGTGGTCGTCGGCATGGTGGTACCGGCGGCACTGGCGATCCTGACCCTGGCAACCGATGGCACCAGCTCTGCGGTGCTCGCATCGGCAGGTGTCGCAGCCATCGCCGGCCTCTTCGCCTACGAGGACGCGTTCGTCC
>JAPOHW010000013.1 GCA_029979265.1 Actinomycetota bacterium
GTACCACTCGCAGCTCACTGCTACGCGACCTGGGTGTCCTTCCGCGCCCTGCCCGCACCCTTGGAGGGCTGAGTGTGGCTTCAGCACCTCGCTGTTGCGCCGAATTGCGGGTCTACGCGTATCAGTCGGCACTGCTGCTTGAGGTGGGAAGGCCCTGAGGGGGACCCGATAGTTGGTCCAGTTGGTGGCGAACACGGTCGGGGTGAGGGTGCCCTGCTCGCATAACCAACTTGTCACCGCTACCCGCAGCAGACCCTGCCGTCGTGCACGTTGGAGCTGAACGACGTCGACTTGTGTGATGCCGTAGAGCAGTGCGTCGTCATTCAAGACAACTTGCCGCCGATCACAATTGCAGTGACACGTTCGGAATGAGTCACACACGTGGATTCATTGGTGCGATTGCAGTCGAGGAGTCGGAGTGCCTGACCGTCCGATAGCAGTGAGTTCGCCGACAAGTCCGACGAACACGGTACGCATCAAGGCGCCTACTACTTCGGCTATCCGATCGGAGCGACAGGTTCGAGAACCGTGACTGTCACGCGCCTCGACCTCGCCGACTGACCGCATCCGTGGTTCATCAGTCAGCGGTCGGCAGATGTTGAAATACTCTGCGCTCTTCACAGCGTTCCAAAATTTGCCGTTTGGTGTTCCAAGCGGCAGATCAGTCACCTGCCCTGACCTGGGGTTTTGGGGTTTCGCGCCATACCCACGAGGGCGGGGATGGCGCGAAACGCGGCGCGAAACTGCGCTGCTGGGTCCGTCCCCATGTGTCGCTGAGGCTATCGGCGTGCTTCGCGGCGCGCCGCCGCACAGGCAGGGTGCCGCTCGACTCCCCACACGACAGAAAACTGGCCAGACTGCCGTTCGTGTTCCTTCGTTCGACCGTGACGGCCCTGGCACTCGCCGCATCATCCTGTGGGGCCGGCTCCGCGTCGATCGCCAACAGCGACGAGTTGTCATCGCCCTCCGACGACGGTCGTGCCTCCGATGCGTCATCGACCACGCAGGCACCGGTCAGCACCACCGATGCCCCGATCACCACCGAGCCGACCGCGAGTACACCGGCGACAACGCTGTCCTCGACAGGAGAACCGTCGGACTGTGAACGGTTTGCCGAGTTCGACGACGGGGACTGGTTCATCGTCAATGACGGGGTCATGGGCGGCCGGTCCCAAGCCGAAGGGGCGGTCGAGGATGGCGTGCTCACCTGGCGCGGCACCATCGTGACTGCTGGTGGAGGGTTCTCGTCGATCCGAGGCCCGGTCGATGGCATGTTTGCCGGGGCGACCTCGCTCCTGCTCCGGATCCGTACCGACGGGCGAGCCTACGAACTTCTCGCCAACGACGCCCTCGAAGGCCGTGGCAGGGTCACCCACTACGTATCGATCGATGCGACCGGCGGTGGGTGGGAGGAGGTTTCGGTGCCGCTCATGAACATGGAAGCACGCGTGTTCGGCAGTCCTGTCGCTGCCGATCCGTTCGTTCCCGAACTCGCCACCCAGGTCGGGGTGATCCTCGCCGATGGTGTCGATGGTGACTTCACCTTCGAGATCGACTGGATCGACGTCTGTCCCTGAGTCGCCCTGGTGAGCGGGGCTGACCAGCCGGTTGCGTCACACCGTGCGATCGCCCACGGTGAGCTGGCTGGTGGGCATGTCGCCGGTTTTCGGTGCAGCGACCTTGCCGAGCTGATGGGCCTCGACACTGATGGGCTGGTAACGGGATGCTCGGTCTTCCACGAACGTCGCCAACGGTTCGACGGTGACGTCGAGATCCGGATAGTGAAAGAACGCGGTCGTGCGCCGAACTGCCTCTCCGCCGAGGCGCATCGGAATCACCCGATGAAGGGTCGACGGCCACGTGTCGTTCGTCCAGATCGCAAGCAGATCACCGACATTCATGAGGAGATTGCCCGACTCGGGGATCACATCGATCCAATCGCCGTTGGGGCCGAGGATCTGGAGGCCCCGCACCGGCTCGGTCGCCAGCAGGGTGAAGCTCGTGTAGTCGGTGTGGGCGCCCATACGCATCTGGCCGTCGATCGACACCTCGGTGCCGCCCGGGCCCGGGCGATAGTCGATCGCTGCCAACATGTCGGGGCCTGCGGTGCATCGGGCGGCCAGGTCGGGGAGCCCGAGGACGGCGCCGAGCAGCTGATCGAGGCGACCCGCCAGCGCGGCGAATGCGTCGAACGCGGCCAATGTCGCAGCACGAAAGCCGGGGACGTCGGGTTCGGGCCATGGGGTCGGTTGCCGCAACACCGATCGTTCGGCTCCCGGGTCGCGGCCGGCGTTGAAACTCTCGAAGATGTCGGCGGGAGTGTCGTCGCCCAGGCTGTAGGCCAAGGCCTCGCTCCCACGGGCCCGGTAGCCCCGATTGGCAAGGGGATCGGGATGCTCGTATCGAGCCTTCACCTCCGGTGGAAGTGCGAAGAAGGCCTCGGCAGCTCGGCGTTGCCCGTTAACCACTGCCGGATCGAGTCCGTGGCCGGCCAACTGGACGAAGCCGAACGTCGCAAGCGCATCGACGAGGTCGTCGACGCTCGTGGGCGAACGAAGATCGGCGACAGGAATCACATGGGCATCGTAGGTCTTGGCTGGGTGCGGCAGAAGCCTGCTGCCAGGCGCACGGTGGCGGTGAACCTTGTGACCGGCAGCCCCTCGGGCCAGGTCGCCTACGATGCCGATCGTGTACGAAGAGATCCGGCAGCTTGCGGCGCGGTACGCCTGCTACACCGACGCCAAGGACATCGATGCCCTCGTCGAGCTCTACGTTCCCGACGTCCGGATCAGCAGCACCATGTCGGGTCGTGACACGCTCCACCGGCTGATGACCGAGGCCCTCCGAGACGTCGGGATCACGTTCCTCAACATCGGTACCCACATGATCGAACCAGATCCCGGTGAAGCCGACCGAGCCACGGGTGTCGTCTACTGCAAGGCCGAGATCCAGGACGGTGGCCCCGACAGCAAACGCTGGATCCATCAGGCGATTCAGTACCACGACGTCTACGAACGACGAGACGGTCGCTGGTACTTCGGGGCCAACCGGAAGCACTTCCTCGTCTACGGTGCCGAGACGGGAGAGAACCCGCTCACGCTTCAGAACGCCGACTGGCCGACGAACCAGACTGGACGGGGCACCCACCCGCAGGCGTTGGCCACCTGGCAGACCTTCTTCGAGCGGCCCACGCAGTCCTGAGGCAGCAGCGTCCGGGCGCCGCCGGCGAGGGGTCGTGCACCGTCGGCACACCGACCTGCTTCAGCGGTTCGCCAGCGAGTCGCGGATCTCGGTGAGCAGATCGATCTCGGACGGACCCGTCGGCTCGTCGACCGGCTCCGCCGTCTCTTCGCTGCGCTTGGTGGCGTTGTAGGTCTTGAGCACGAAAAAGACGGCGATGGCGACGAAGAAGAACTGGATCGTGGCGGTGATCACGGTGCCGTACAGGATGGCGGTGTCGCCGACGTCGAAGCTGAGGGTGTCGAAGTTCGGCTGACCGAAGATGGCGGCCACCACCTGCAGGAGCACCCCGTTGACGACTGTGTCGACGATCGGTTTGAACGCCGTTGCCATCACGACTGCGACAGCAAGGTCGACGATGTTTCCCTTGTTGATGAACTCCTTGAATTCCTGCAGCATCGGTCTTCTCCTTGTGGTTCGGTCTGCGGCCAGCTTGACCCAACCGTCGCTCGTGCACGAGCACAACGGTTGCGACAGGACCAGATGCAGTGCGGGGGCGTGCCATACCCGCACGATCGCCTGCGGCGGGTTCTTGCGAGCCGAACTACAGTCGACCTCCGCAGCACCAGCCGGCGGGCGCGTCGGGTTCCGCGAGGGGAGTGGCCATGGCCGAAGGTTCGATCGAGATCTACGAGAGCGAGGATCGACGGTTCCCGCCGTCCGCAGAGTTCGTCGCGCAGGCCAACGCCAACGATCGATCCATGTGGGACGAAGCCGAGGCCGATTACGAGGCGTTCTGGGCCCGACAGGCCCGAGAACTTCTCACCTGGTCCAAAGACTTCGACACGGTGCTCGAGTGGGACCTGCCGTTCTCGAAGTGGTTCATCGGCGGCGAGCTCAACCTCTCGTACAACTGCCTCGACCGCCATGTCGACGCCGGCAAGGGCGACAAGGTCGCCTTCCACTGGGAAGGCGAGCCAGGCGACACCCTCACCGTCACCTATGCCGAACTGCTCGCCGAGGTGTGCAAGTTCGCCAACGTCCTCAAAGGCCTCGGCCTCGAAAAGGGCGACCGAGTGGCGATCTACATGCCGATGGTGATCGAGCTGCCGGTCGCGATGCTGGCCTGCACCCGTATCGGGGTCGCCCACTCCGTGATCTTCGGGGGCTTCTCACCCGACGCGATCACCGATCGCTGCGAGGACGCCGAAGCGAAACTGGTCATCACCGCCGACGCCGGGTATCGACGGGGTGAACCCTCGGCGCTCAAGCCCAACGTCGATGCTGCGCTCGAGAACGGCGCAGCGACGGTCCAGAACGTGGTGGTCGTCAACCGCTGCGACACCGCACCGGCGATGCTCGAGGGTCGTGATCACTGGTGGCACGACCTCATGGCTGAGGCATCGGCCGATTGTCCGGCCGAGCCGATGGACTCCGAGCAGTTGCTCTACATCCTCTACACCTCGGGCACCACGGCCAAGCCCAAAGGGATCATGCACACCACCGGTGGCTACCTCACCCAGGTGGCGTTCACCCACAAGTATGTCTTCGACCTGAAGCCCGACACCGACGTCTACTGGTGCGCTGCCGACATCGGCTGGGTGACCGGCCACAGCTACATCGTCTACGGCCCCCTCACGAACGGGGCCACATCGGTGATGTACGAAGGCACCCCTGACACCCCTCGCCCCGACGAGCGGGTCGGCGACCGAGCCGAATGGAACAAGGACCGGCTCTGGGACATCATCGAGCGCTACGGCGTCACCCAGCTGTACACCGCGCCGACGGCGATCCGCACCTTCATGAAATGGGGTCCCGAATGGCCGGCCGGCCGGGATCTGTCGAGTCTGCGGGTACTCGGCACCGTCGGTGAACCGATCAATCCCGAAGCGTGGATGTGGTACCACAAGCACATCGGCGGCGAGTCGTGCCCGATCGTCGACACGTGGTGGCAGACCGAAACCGGCGGCAACATGATCACCCCGCTGCCGGGCGTCACCACCACCAAACCCGGCTCCGCCACCCAGACAATCCCTGGGGTGTTCGCCGAAGTGGTCGACGACCAAGGCGAGCCGGTCGCAGAAGGCGGCGGTTACCTCACCCTGACCCGGCCCTGGCCCGGGATGCTCCGCGGCATCTGGGGTGACCCCGAGCGCTATCGGGAGACCTACTGGTCCGAATACGAAGGCCGCTACTTCGCCGGCGACGGCTGCCGCATCGACGCCGATGGCTACCTGTGGCTCCTCGGTCGGGTCGATGACGTCATGAACGTCTCGGGCCATCGCATATCGACCGCCGAGGTCGAGTCGGCATTGGTCGATCACGAAGCGGTCGCCGAGGCGGCAGTGGTCGGTGCAACCGACGACGTGACCGGTCAAGCCATCGTCGGGTACGTGATTCTCGTCGGCTCGGCTGAGCCGAGCGATGCGCTGCGCGAGGAAGTGCGCCAACATGTCGCCAAGAAGCTCGGTCCGACCGCCCGCCCGAAAGCGGTGTTCCTCGTCCCCGACCTGCCCAAGACCCGCTCGGGCAAGATCATGCGCCGCCTGCTTCGCGACGTGGCCGACGGGCGTGATCTCGGTGACACCACCACGCTCGCCGATCCGGGCGTCGTGGCCGCGATCGCCGAAGGCGCTGCGGACAACGACGAGGACTGATCCTGCATCCCGACAACTGGACCGACAACACGGACCGACCGTTGGGTGGACCGACCGTGGTCTGCGATCTCGACGGAGTCATCTCCGACGCGTCGCACCGGCAGCACTTTCTGGAGGCCGAACGCTCACGGGACCGCGACTGGAAGGGCTTCTTCCATGCCTGCATCGACGATCCCGTCATCGAGGCCGGCCGTCGACTGATCGCGTCGTTCGACGACCGCTACTGCGTGATCATTCTCACGGCACGCATTTTCGACATCCGCGACCAGACGCTGGCGTGGCTGGCCGCCAACGAGATCCGACACGACTGGCTCGTGATGCGCGGCCCTCGTGAAGGGCAGCAGTCGCCGCGCTGGAAGCGCGACCAATTGCTGGCCCTCACGGCGGCCGGCAGCGACATCGAACTGTTCGTGGATGACGATCCCCGCAACGTCGACATGGCCCAGAGCCTCGAGATTCCTGCGCTCTACGTGCCCTCCGGTTACTACGACTCGAGAGACAGCGCCGCGCCGGAGCATCGGTGACGGACCGGCTTCAGACTCGCGGATTTCCGTGGGTGCCGGTCTCGCTGCTGGGTTGGGTGACGATCGTCGCCTACGGAACCTGGTCGTACTCGTTCGGGGTACTGCTCGAACCGATCAAGGTCGACACCGGCTGGCCCGAGGGCTGGTTGGTCGCAGCATTCAGCGCCAGTTCACTGGCGGGCGCCCTCCTTGCTCCCCAAGCCGGCCGACTGATCGACCGTCACCTCATGCGGATGGTGCTCGGGGTGACCGGCGTCGTGTCGTGCGGGCTGCTGGTGCTCGCCTCGGGCGCCGATCACGTGCTGACCTTCGCCATCGCAGGCGCGACTGGGGGCGCGTTGCTCAGTGCCTTTGCGTACTACCACGTCACCCAGACGCTCTCGGTCCGCCTGGCCGCACCGGCCGACGGGCCCCGTGCCGTGGGTTTGCTCACCCTGATCGGAGCGTTCTCCAGCACCATCTATCTGCCGCTCACGGCATGGTTGGTGGACGACCACGGCTGGCGGGTGACCATGCGGTTCCATGCGGCCGTTGCTGCCGTCTTTTTGGTGATCACGGCCCTCGTGCTGCCACGCCCGGCGTCGACCGGCCCGGTGCCGAGGCGCGGACCAAGTGGGCTGATGGAATCGGCGAGGGGCCGGCGCTACGCCGTCGCCAGTGCCGGTGTCGGTATCGCCGTCGGCGCAGTGCTCGTGTACCAGGTTCCGATCATGGTGACCGCCGGCCTGTCCCTGTCCACCGCAGCATGGCTGGCCGGTGCCCGAGGGGTGATGCAATTCGTCGGGCGACTACCGGTGCTGTGGGTGGTCGGGCGAGTGGGCTCGACCCGCTCGCTCCAACTCGCGTTCGGGTTCTTGTCGGTTGGCATCGCCGTCCTCGCCTTCTCGAGCAACCCGGTGATCGGCTTCGGGTACGTCCTCATCGGTGGTGTCGGCATCGGGGCGACGTCGCCGCTGCAGGGCATCCACAGCACGACGGTGTTCGCCCCCGAACGACTGGGCCAGGGGATGGGCACGATCAGCATGATCTTCGGGGTCTCGATGGCGCTAGGACCACTGCTCGTGTCGATGCTGAACACGGTGGCGTCCGTGCGCTGGACCGCACCCGGCGTCGGAGCCGTTGCTGGTGCAGTTGCCGTCGCTGTTCTCCACGAACGATCGAGTGAAGACCGCGTCACGGCCGCGCTCGACAAATGAGCCCCATTCGACAGATGAGCCCCATTCGACAGATGAGCCCCATTCGACAGATGAGCAATGCCGGCACCGACGTCTGTCGTATGACTCAGGTTGCTGAAATGTCGGGTGCCTGACTGGGCCGAAACGACGGTGTGATCGGGATCGCCGTCCGGGCCCGTTTCACGTGCTCGACCGGATCGCGACCGTACAGCGCTCGGATCGCAGCCTTGACCGGGCGAGGCGTGCCGTTCGGGCTGGCCGCGATCCGTTGGGCGAGTTCGGTTGCGTTGGCTCGAACGGCATCGTCAGGCACCACTCGGTGGGCGATCCCCATGGCGTGCAACTCGGGACCCGAAATCCGCTCCCCGGAGTAGACGACCCGAGCGGTCACCGACTCTGGATACTTCGTCGTGAGCCACGCAAGGTTCATCGGTGCGGGGAGGCCCTGGATCATCTCACCGACCTGCAGCCACGCCGATTCGCCGGTGACGATCAGATCGCCGGCGAGGGCGTAGGCAGCGCCTCCGTTGATGGCGTATCGCTCGAGGGCGACGATGATCGGGACGGCACAGCGGGCCAGGGCCGAGTGGGCTGCCAACGCCGAGTCGCCCCCACTCGTGACCCATGGTGGCGGCGGGTCGGCGTTGTACGCGTCAAGGTCGAGTCCCGAGCAGAAGGCACCGCCGGCCCCACACAACAGCACCGCCTGCACGGACTCGTCGCCCGAGGCTGCGTCGATCGCATCGGCAAGCGCGTCGAGCATCGGCGGGATGATCGCATTACGGCGCTTCGGTCGGTTCAACTCGACGGTCGCGAGCCCGTTGTCGACCGAGTAGTGGACCAGTGGTTCGTCCGGCATGACGTTCTCAGTTCTTCAGTAGCTCGCGGAATGGGGTGTTCTTGTCGGGACCCGGTTCGCGCGGCAGTCCGAGGACATGTTCGCCGAGGGTGTTCTTTTGCACCTCGTCGGTGCCACCGCCGAGCGACATGCCACGACAGTTGAGGACGTGGTACGCGAAGTAGTCCGCCTCCGCATCGTCTCGGTCCCAGGCGATTGCGGCGCCACCACCGAGTTCGTGGGCGATGTCGGCGGCGAGGCGACCCTGAATGGTGCGCCACAGCTTGCCGATCGACGGGTGCTGGCGGCGAGCCGTCAGCCACGGAATGATCTGCTCGCCGATGTAGGCCTGTGCGAGTTGCTGGCGAATGACCGGGTCGTGGCGGCGGCCGGCCCACCCGGCTCGTTCGAGCAGTCCCTCGAACGGAATGGGAAACCGGCCCGCCTTCGACCGCTCGGCGTGCCTGGTCATCTGTCCCCTGCCGAGCGACACCCGTTCGTGGGCGAGGAGTGCGGTGGCGAGTCGCCAGCCGTGGTTCACCTCACCGACGACCCACTCGGCCGGGCACCGAGCCTCGTCCATGAACACTTCGTTGAATTCGGCGATGCCCGTCATCTGCACGAGCGGTCGGACCTCGACCCCGGGCTGGTGCATCGGGAGGACGAACATCGTGATGCCGGCATGTTTCGGTGAGTCGGGATCGGTGCGCGCGATGAGGATGCCGAGGTCGGAGTGCTGCGCCCCCGATGTCCACACCTTCTGACCGGTGATGACCCACTCGTCCCCATCGCGTTCGGCCTTGCACGTGAGCCCGGCCAGATCGGACCCGGCCCCTGGCTCGGAGTAGAGCTGGCACCATATCTCGTCGCCCCGCAGCCCTGACGGCAACAGCCGTGCCTTCAGAGCCTCGCTGCCGTAGTCGAGGATCGTCGGCAGGGCCATGCCGATTCCGATTCCGAACGTCGACTCCTCGGGGGGCTGCAGGGGGGCGGCGATCTGGCGGAACACGTCCTGATGGGCGATGCCGAGATTCCGTCCGCCATACTCGACCGGATAACCGATGCCGGCCAGCCCGGCGTCGAAAAGTGCGGCACGGTAGGCGCGGGCCCGATCGATCTGACTGCCTCCGACGCTGTCGAGGAGCGCAGGAACACCGTCGAAGAACGCCTGAACCTCGGCTGCGAACTCGTCCAGCGTCGGTGTCACGGCAGCCATACCGATCGAGATCGTAAGCTCTCGGTTGGTCTGAGGCGAATGCCGCTCCGGATCGTTGGGGGAATGGTCATGGGAACGAAATGGATCATCGAGGGCGAGATCGACCCGAAGTGGCAGCACAACACGCGCGGCAACATCGGCGAGGTCTTCCCGGAGGTTCTCACCGCGATCGGCTACCACCTGGGTGTCGTCGCCGCCGAACAGGCGTGGCGCAGCGCCTACGCCGACATCGGTATCCACAAGAAGGGGGACTTTGAACGCGAGGAGCCGGTGATCATCGGCTTGTACGCCGGGTATGCGTATCTGAACCTGTCGTACCTGCGAATGATGGGCGTGCGGGCGCCGGGTTCGTCGGCCGAGGCGATCGACGTCGCCTTCTTCGGGGAAGGCAACCCGCCGCCGTACGTGCCCCGCAAAGGCGACAAGAGCATCGGGTCGTCACTGAAGATCCTGCGTTCGGTGCTGAAGGCTCTGGGTGCCGACGAGCTGCCCGAGGTTGCGAAGGACAGCTACCGCGCGGTCGAGGAAGCCGATGCGAACAAACCGTCGCTCGACGCGTCCGACGAAGAACTGCTCGCCTATCTCCACGACTTCCCGACCGGGTTCCGGCGGGTTTTCGGCAACCACATGATCACCACCGCCCTTGCTGCGATCGTGTCGGGCATCCTCGCCGATGCCGCTGCCGCTGCTGGAGAGCCGGGGCTTGTCACCCACCTGGTTGGCGCATCGGGCGACGTGCATTCGGCCCAGTACTCCCAGGCGTTGTACGAGATCTCCAAGACCGTCCGCCAAACGCCTGAGCTGATGACTGCCTTCGACGAAGGGATCACCGGGCTGCTCGATCGGATCGCCGACGTCGACGCTGCAGCCGACTTCCGAGAGCAGTTCGCCGCCTTCGTCGCCGAACACGGCCACCGAGGTCCGAACGACTGGGAGTTCTCGGCCCGTACGTGGGACAGCGATCCCGAGTTGGCGCTCGCTGCGCTCGATGCGATGCGCAAGACCGACCAAGACCTCTCGCCGTCGACTCGTCTCGGAGATGACGACGCCAAGCGGCAAGCAGCGATCGCCACCGTTCGGCCCCACGTTGGGTTCTTGGACAAGTCGAACTTCGACAAGGCGATCAAGGCGGTGCCGTACTGGTCACAGGCACGCGAGGGCACTCGCGACCGGGCGATCCGCTACATGCTGCCGTACAAGCAGGTCTTTCGGGAGCTGGTGCGCCGAGCGGCAGAACGAGGCGGGGATCCCGATCCTGTTCACGTGGGACTGCTTCACCCGTTCGACGAACTGCCCGGCTACGTCGCCGATCCCGGGTCGATGGCCGACGTCATCGCCGAGCGTGCAGCCCTGTTCGACCGCTATCGCGAGGTCGAGCCTCCGTTCTTCCTCTCGTCGCAGGACGAGGTGCCGACGCTCGAGGAAATGGAGGAGGCCGGTGACGAGATCATCGAACCGGCCAAGGTCGGTGATGTGCTCACCGGCGATGCCGGTGCGAGCGGCGTCGCCCGGGGCCGGGCCCGAGTCGTGCTCGACCCGGCCGACGGGTCGATGCTCGAACCGGGCGAGGTGTTGGTGGCCCCGTTGACCGACCCGGCATGGACGCCTCTGTTTCTCCCCGCCGCCGCCGTCGTGGTGAACGTTGGGGCGTTGATGTCGCATGCCGTGATCGTCGCTCGTGAACTCGGTATCCCTGCCGCGATCGCCGTCGAGGGTGCAACACAGAAAATTCGTGATGGTGACCTGATCGAAGTCGACGGCACCGCCGGGACGGTCACGATCCTCGAGGACTGAGCGGCGGTTCAGTCGAAGACGATCACGCTGCGGGCGGCGACCCCGGTCTGCATCCGCTCGTAGCCGGCGTTCACACCGTCGAGGCCGATGTGCTCATCGACGAGTTCGTCGAGTTTCAAGCGTCCTTGGAGGTACAGGTTCGCCAGCATCGGAATGTCGGTGGGGAAGTGGTTCGAACCCATGAAGACGCCCTGGACGCCTCGCCCGGTCAGCACCATCTGTCCGGCTGGAATGCCGACCGGCCTACCGACCGGTGCAACGCCGACCATGTAGGCCGTCTGCCCGACGCGGAGCATGCCGATCGCCTGCTGGATGGTCGATTCGAGACCGATCGCCTCGAACGTGTAGTCGGCGCCTCCCTGCGTGAGCTCGACGACGGTGCCGATCGCATCGACCTCGGCACCGTTGACGACATCGGTAGCCCCGAACGTCCGGGCCAGTTCGAGCTTCTCCGGGTGGAGGTCGACGGCGATCACCCGTTCTGCCCCGGCAAGCACTGCACCCTGAATGATGTTGCAGCCGATTCCGCCTGCACCGATGACCGCAACGGTCGAACCGGCCTTGACCTTCGCAGCGTTGAACACCGACCCGACGCCCGTGATGACCGCGCAGCCGAGCAAGGCGGCCCGGTCGGCAGGGATGTCGGGCGACACCTTCACTGCGGCGCTGCGGTGGACGAGCATCATCTCCGCAAATCCACCGAGGCCGGCCATGGCGGTGACGGCGGCACCGTCGGCGTTGCGCACCAGTGACGGGTTGTTGGCCGGTCGCTGACGAAGCGAGTTGCGATTCACACACAGCCAGCTCCGACCGGCCCGGCACTCACGGCATGTGTCGCAGAAGGCGTTGAGACAGGTGACGACCCGGTCACCGGGCGCGAACTCGGTGACGGCGGTGCCCACCGCCTCGACGATTCCGCAGGCCTCGTGGCCCAACACCGACGGCACCGGTGACGGAAGATCACCGAGCATCACATGAAGATCGCTGTGACACAGTCCGCATGCCTCGGTGCGGATCACGATCTCGTTCGGGCCGGGGTTGTCGACCATCAGGTCGTCGACGGTGACCTGACCGGGAATGGTCTCGAGTACGGCGGCCTTCATCGTGGCTCCCTCACTGTCTACGGTGGGGCGAGGCTATGTCACGGCCGGGGGGAGCTTCGAATGGATCTGCAAGGGAAAACCGTCGTCATCACCGGCGGGTCGCAAGGCATCGGTGAACACATGGCGGTCGGCTTTGCCGCAAAGGGAGCCAGTGTTCTCGTCGTCGCTCGCGGTGAAGACAAGCTCCGAGCCGTGGCAGAACGGATCGGCGGTGACCATCTCGTGGCCGATTTGAGTTCCGCCTCCCACGTCGACGGCCTCGTCGACGCCTGCCTGGAGCGGCTCGGCCACATCGACGTGTGGGTCAACAACGCCGGGCTCGAGACGAGCGATGCTTTTGCCGACACCGACAGAGATGTTGTTCGGGCCGTGAATCGGCTCAACCTGGAGGCGCCGATGTTGCTGACCCGCGACGTGCTCGACCACATGTTGCCTCGGCGGAGCGGACACATCGTCCAGATCAGTTCCCAGGCCGGGGTGGTGCCGTTCCCCGGCTTCACTGCGTACTGCGGTACGAAGGCCGGGCTCACCAACTTCACCGAGTCGTTGCGCCTGGAACTGAAGGGCTGTGGAGTCGGCCTCACGGTGGTGGCGCCGGGGCCGGTGGCGACCGACATGTGGGATCGGGCCGACTACAAGGGTTCGTATTTGGAGCCGGCACTCAAACGCTTCCGGATCTTGCAGCAGCTGCCCATCATCCCGGTCGAGAAAATCGCAGCACAGGCGGTGGCGGCAGTCGAGGGTGACCGGCGCCATGTGCGGCTTCCCCGGCGGGCCGCCATCTATCACGCGCTCAATAACCTGCCCCGACGCATCGTCGAACTCGGCTTGATCGGGGTGAAGCTCCGTCGGCCGGCGGTGGGTCGGTCGTGACCGACATCGTCTGGATCACCGATCCGCTTCCCGCTGATCGAGCCGCTGCGCTCGACCTCCTCGGTGGCAAAGGGACCGGACTTGCCGAGATGGCGCAGCGGCTCGGGCTGCCGGTACCGCCTGCCTTCGTCGTCACGACCGAGGCGTGCCGTGCGTTCCTCGCCGATGGTTGGCCGGACGGCCTGGAAGCGCGCGTGCGCGATGCCGTGGACGAACTCGGCCGTCGAAGCGGCCGACGGTTCGCCGCAACGTCTGCTCCGCTGCTCGTGTCGGTCCGCAGCGGCGCGCCGGTCTCCATGCCCGGGATGATGGACACGATCCTCAACGTCGGGGTGAATGCGGAGGTCGCCGACGCCTTGGCGACCGAGTCGGGGAACATCGACTTCGCGACCGACACCCTGTGTCGGTTCCGCGAGCAGTACGAGGCGACCGTCGGGGTGCCGCCCCCCGACGATCCGTACGACCAGCTCATGGGTGCGATCGACGCCGTCTTTCGGTCGTGGAACGCCGATCGCGCTCGCCTGTTTCGCGAAGCCGAAGGGATCGCTGACGACCTGGGTACTGCTGTGGTCGTGCAGGCGATGGTCTTCGGAAACCTCGACGAGCACAGCGGAACCGGGGTGCTCTTCACCCGTGACCCCTCGTCAGGAGTCGATTGCGCCTACGGCGATTATCTGGCCCGGGCGCAGGGTGAGGATGTCGTGTCGGGCACTCGAGAGGTCCGCAGCATCGCTGCGCTTGCCGTCGACATGCCGTCAGTGCACAGGGAACTCCTCGCCATCGGTCAACGACTCGAACAGCACTACGCCGACATGTGCGACATCGAGTTCACTGTTGCATCGGGCGAACTGTTCATCCTGCAGACCCGGGTCGGTCGGCGCAGCCCAGAGGCCGCGGTTCGCATCGCGGTCGACATGGCGCAAGACGACGCCTTTCCGCTCACGAAGGAGGAAGCCGTGGGGCGCATCGACGCTGCGACGCTCGGCGCCATCGCTGCACTCGGCGCAGTCAAGGAAGATGCTCGACCACTCGCCTCCGGTATCCCAGCTTCACCGGGGGTCGCAGTCGGTGTCTTGAGCACCGATCCCGACGAGGCCGCCGAATTGGCACGGGCCGGAACCGCAGTGGTGCTCGCCCGCGCTGCGACCTCGCCGGCCGACATCCACGGAATGATCGGGGCCGCAGGCCTGGTCACGTCGCTCGGAGGCGCGGTCAGTCACGCTGCCGTCGTCGCTCGCAGTTGGGGCATCCCGGCCGTGACCGGCGCTGCCGCGCTGCACATGTCGCCGCACGGGGTCGAGGTCGATGGTCGTCTGATCGCGACCGGCACGGTGATCACGGTTGACGGCACCGATGGACGCATCTTCGAAGGTGATCAGGTTGCCGACGGCGAACATGACCTGCCCGAACTCGACCTGCTCCGCCAGTGGGCCCTCGACGCTGGTGTCGACGTCGGTGGCCCATCGGTCGGCAGGGCAGCGCCGGAGACCGAGTACCGCGACGTTGGTCGCTTCGACGTCTTCCGCGCGCTGTCTCTGAAAGGGATGGGCGGTCCCGATGTGGTCGCCCACGCCCTGCAGGCCGACCGAACCGCGGTCGATGCGATCGTGGAGGAGGCCGGCGATCTGCTCACCAGCAACTCGCTGGGTCTGATGCTCGGCCCGGAGGCCCGCCAGTGGCTCGACGCCGCATTGGCCGAGGAGCGGGCCGCCGTCGATGCCGGCCCGTTCGACGACATGTACGTGCGCTTCCTCGAGTTCAACCGGGACTTCAAGGTCCTCGTCACCGAGTGGCAGACCGGCCCCCAGGACGCCGCTGCCCTGGCCGCGACAACTGCGTCGTTGGACGCACTCGATGCTGCGTTTGCGCCGCTGGTCGCCGAGTCGGTCGCTGCGGTCCCCCGACTTGCGCCGTACGCCCCCCGCTTCGAGCAGGCACGCCTGGCATTCGCCGCCGGGGACGTCTCGATGCTGGCGTCACCGTTGAAGGACAGCTACCACACGGTCTGGTTCGAGTATCACGAGGAGCTCATCCACCTCGGCGGACGCAATCGAGCCGACGAGGAAGCCGCCGGCCACTAGCGGTTGAGCAGGACGGGCAGGGTGCGGGGTCCTCGCACCTGACCATTGGCCCAGAGGGTTCTTTTGGTCGGGTCGAGCGAGTAGTTCGGAAAGGCCTTGATCCACTCCTGCAGACCGACCAGCAACTCGAGCCGGGCGAGGTTCGACCCGACACACCGATGGATGCCCATACCGAATGCGACGTGCCGGTTTCGAAGGCGGTCGATGCGGAACTCCTCGGGATGCTCGAAGGCATCGGGATCGTGGTTCGCTGCGGGAAAATTGATGAGGGTCTGCTCGCCGGCCCGCATCGGGCAGCCGGCCACCTCGACGTCTTTCACAACCTGTCGGGCCATCGAGACCGGTGCGTAGTAGCGCAGTACTTCCTCGGTGGCGGTCTGCCACAGGAGGCTGTCGTTTGGCGCATCGACGAGCTGGGCGGCCTCCTCGGGATGCTGGGCAAAGTGCCAAAGTCCCGAACCGAGCGCACTCCAGGTGGTGTCGATCCCGGCGATGATCAGCAACGCGACATACCCGGTTTTGAGGTCCCAGGGGATCGCTTCACCATCGATCTCTGCGTTGGCGATCATCGTGAGCATGTCGTCGCGCGGGTTCTCGAGTCGGTCACGGAGCAAGGCGTCGAGATGGGTGGACATCTCCGCATTGACCTTGATCCGTTCCTCCGGTCGCTTCGGCGCGATCTGGAAGTTGCGATAGATCCAGTCGAGGTAGATGTCGGCATCGGACTCGGGGGCACCGGTCAGCACACAGATGCCATGGACAGGGATCTTCTGGGTGTAAACGTCGGCCGCATCGACCGCATCGAGCCCGTCGAGGCCGGCGATCAAGTGCCGGGCGTACCGACGCAGTTCGTCTTCGAGTCCTGTGATGTTCTTGGGACTGAACGACTGCAGCAGCACCTTGCGATGGCCGAGATGGTCGGGTGGGTCCGACGTGATGGGCGGGGCGGGGAATGCCGTCGCTCCTGGCATCGAGATGTTTACCCGCCAGGACGAGAAGTGCTCGGTGTCGTGTGCGATCGCTTTCGCCGCCTCCATCGTGACCGGCATGAAGGACCGTCCGTACCGCTCGGTACTGGCAACCGGACACTGCAGCCGGACCTCGTTGAAGATGTCGATCGCGTGCTCGCCCCACTGATCGTCGAGCCAGTCCCAGTCGTTCACCCAGTCGGACACGGGTTCGACGACAGGCTTGTCCTCAGGGGTGGAGGCCATGGGGCGATGGTAGGACGGAATGTGGTCGCGATACCTAACGCATCGATCACCCGCCGACGAATCGGCACCGGTCTTGACACGGAATTTCGCCCGGGGTGCCTATCGTTCATTCGGAAACATCATGATCAACACGGCAAAAACCTTCACACTCCTCGCCGCCCTCGGCGGCCTCGTCATCGTCGCCGGTGGTGCCCTCGGCGGTTCCGGCGGCCTCACGATCGGCTTGATCATCGGGTTCGTCATGGTCGGCGGCTCGTACTGGTTCAGCGACAAGCTCGCCATCAAGTCGGCTCGGGCGGTGCCGGTCACACGCGAACAGATGCCGCAGTACTACGAGATCATGGAAGATCTCACCGCCCGGGCGAAGATGCCGATGCCGAAGCTGTACGTCACGCCGAGCCAGCAGCCCAACGCGTTCGCCACCGGCCGTAACCCCGATAATGCCGCGGTTGCGGTCACCCACGGGTTGCTCGAGGCCATGACCTGGGAGCAGGTTCGGGGTGTGCTTGCCCACGAACTCGCCCACATTCGCAACCGTGACATCCTCATCGGCTCCGTGGCCGCCGCCATCGGCATGGGCATCACGTTCGCCGCTCGCATGGTGATGTGGGGTGCCATGTTCGGTGGAGGCAGAGGCGACGATCGCAACCCGATCGGTGAGCTGGCCTTCGCCATCCTCGCCCCGGTCGCCGCCATGCTGATCCAGGCCGCCGTCAGCCGCAGCCGAGAGTTCCAAGCCGACGAGTCGGCCGCAAAACTGCTCGGCACTGGCGAGCCGCTCGCCGAGGCGCTCGAGCGACTGGAGGCGTATGCAAACCGGATACCCGCAGCGGTCGATCCCAATCAGGCGAGCAACTACATCATCGATCCGCTCAAGGCACAGGCCCGCGGTGGCCAGGCCGGTGGTCTCGGCAAGATGTTCAGCACCCACCCGCCGACCGAGCAGCGCATCGCTCGCCTCCGCAGCCTCGACCTCTGACCCGCTCCTGCCCGTCCGGCGCCTCGACGGAGCCGGCCCAGGTGGGTTCGAGATCAGTCCCTGAAGTTCGTGAATTGCAGAGGGATACCGAAGTCTGCGTCCTTCATCGCAGAAATTGCCGACTGCAGGTCGTCGCGTTTCTTGCCACTGACCCGGAGCTGCTCGCCCTGCGTCGACGACTGCACGCCCTTGAGGCCCAACCCCTTGATGAACTTGTTGAGTTCGCGTGCTTTGTCGGCAGAGATCCCCGCTTGAAGCGCGGCCGACTGGCGAACTGCGCCACCCGAGGCCGGCTCGACGGTGCCGTAGTCGAGGACCTTCATCGAGATCTTGCGCTTGGCGAACTTCTCCTCGAGCACCTGCCGCAGCGCGGCCAGACGGTCTTCGGTGGCAGACCCCATCTTGATCTCGCCGTCACCGAGCTCGACCGAGCTGTCGGTGCCCTTGAAGTCGAAGCGCTGTGAGACTTCGCGGGCGGCCTGATCGACGGCATTGCGCACCTCTTGCATGTCCACTTCTGAAACTACGTCGAATGTCGGCATGGCTGTGACCGTACATCGTGAGCGACATCGGCTGCGCAGCCGCGCCCTCACCGGGGCACCGAGGCTGCGTCGGAGGTCGCAGACATGACGGAGACCGCTAGTCTTGCTGCCGGTCAAGGGTCGGTGCCCGAGCGGCCAAAGGGAACGGGCTGTAAACCCGTCGGCTTCGCCTACGAAGGTTCGAATCCTTCCCGGCCCACCACGAGAGAACCCGGTGCCTCGGCACCGGGTTCTTCACTTGTTGTGGCGTGGATCGACAAGATCAGAGCATCTTCTGCATCACGGTGACGTCGAGCCACCTACCGAACTTGCGACCGACCTCTTTGTGGCGGCCGGTGACCTCGAAGCCGCACGAACGGTGCAGCGCCTCGGAGGCCTGTTCGGTCGATGCGATGAAGGCGAGAATCGTGTGGAAGCCGCGGGCACGGGCCATGTCGACCAGCTCGGTGAGCAGAGCCTTCCCGACGCCGAGCCCCCGAGCAGCCTCGTCGACGTAGATGCTGTTCTCGACCGATGTGTTGTAGGCCGGTCGGTTTCGGTAGGGGGAGAGCGAGGCGAACCCGACGACGCGACCATCGTGTTCGGCCACGATCACTCCGAGTGCACCGAGGCGGTCCGTGATCCATGCCCGCTGCTCGTCGAGCGTCCGTGGCACGAGGTCGAAGGTTGCGGTCGAGTGCTCGACCTCGTGGTTGTAGATCGACATCAGCCGCTCGGCGTCGCCGACCGTTGCATTTCGGATCTTCATCTCGGGCAACGCTACGTGGTTGGATGTGGTCATGGCTCGAAATGTGCTCGGTGGTGAACTGGCCGAATGCGGGCGAGACCCGGTCACCGGTTTCTTTCGCGACGGCTGTTGCAACACATCGCCAGAAGACATCGGGTCGCACACGGTCTGTGCGACCGTCACCGCCGAGTTTCTCGAGTTCTCCCTGGCGGCCGGCAACGACCTTTCGACGCCTCGTCCCGAGTACGGGTTCGCCGGTCTCCAGCCCGGTGACGGCTGGTGCGTGTGCGCCGGTCGCTGGCTCGAAGCGGCCACCGCCGGCTACGGATGCCCCGTCCGACTCGCAGCAACCCATGAGCGAGCACTGGAGATCGTGCCGCTCCAGATGCTTCGGGCTCATGCCGCCGACAGCGACAACTGATACAACCAGCCCATGACGATCGACGTGACCCCGACCGGTCAAGCGTGCGGAGCTGTCGTGCGAGGCGTCGACCTCGGTCGGCCGCTCGACGCAGACACCGTTGGCGCCATCCGCTCTGCGTGGCTCGACCACCATGTCCTCGTGTTCCCCGACCAGCCGATGAACGACGATGACCTCGAGCGCTACACGCTGCACTTCGGCCCCTTCGGCGACGACCCGTTTTTCGATCCGATCGACGGCCGTCAAAACATCGCTGCGATCCATCGCCTGCCCGACGAGCAGGCGCCCCTCTTCGCCGACAACTGGCATGCCGACTGGACCTTCCAGCAATTCCCGCCCGACGGCACGTGTCTCGCGTCCCGGATCATCCCCCCCAACGGAGGCAACACGCTCTACGCAAACCAGGTCGCTGCGTTGGCAGCGATGCCGTCCGATCTTCGCCAGCGGATCGATGGTCTCACGGCAATCCACAGTGCTCGCACTGCCTACGCCCCCGACGGCGTGTACGGCGACAACGATCCCGACGACCGCTCCATGCGGATCGTTCCCAGTGACGAGGCCTACAAGACCCAGACGCATCCGCTCATCCGGCCAAACCGAGAGTCGGGGGCCGAAGCCGTGTACTCCACGCTTGGGTACATCATCGGGATCGAAGGGATGGCGAGCGACGAAGCGATCCCGCTGCTCATCGAACTCAACCAGTGGCAGACCCGCGACGAGTTCGTGTACACCCACGTCTGGGAGCCCGACATGCTCGTCATGTGGGACAACCGCTGCGTGCTGCACAAAGCGACAGGAGGGTTCGATGGATATGAACGTCTCTTGCACCGCACCACGATCGGCTACAACCACGACGTTTCGGCGGCGTAAGGGCGACCACCGGTCCTCGATCTGTCGACCGACGAATCGCCGCTCAGCACGACGCCCTCTACAGTGAGGGCCGAGCCGCCCCGAGGAGGATCCATGGAGCCAACCGAACTCGTCGACGAGACTCCGGTCGACGCCGCCGAGACCGTCGAGCCTGAGATGGTCGAAGAAGAGCTGCTCGTCGAGGAGATCTCCATCGACGGCATGTGCGGCGTCTACTGAACCGTTGACCTTCGACTCGGCGGTTGCGTACCGGTTGCACGAGCGCGTGGCGCTGCGACCCGAACCATTCGGCGCGCTGGCATACCACTACGGCAATCGTCGGTTGAACTTTCTCCGCGCGCCGGAACTGGTTGCGCTCGTCGAGTCCCTCGACAGCTACGACTCCGTGCGCGACGCATTCGATGCTGCCGACATCGACCCCGGTCGTTGGCCGAGCTTCGAGAAGGCGCTCGCCTCGCTCGCTGCGTCGGACTTCCTGGTGGCCGAGGGCATCGACCCATGACGCTGATCGACAACCCTCGGCCCGACAACCTCGTCCTGTCACCGGTCAAGAGGTCGGGTCTGGCCGACCAGATGAAGGCGGGCCTCGACGCTCCCATCTGTCTGACCTGGGAACTCACCTACGCCTGCAATCTGCAATGTGTGCATTGCCTGTCGTCGTCGGGTCGCCGGGACCCGCGCGAGCTCACCACCGACGAGTGCGAAGCGGTCATCGACGAACTGCAACGGATGCAGGTCTTCTACATCAACATCGGGGGCGGTGAACCCACCGTTCGCAAGGACTTCTGGCACCTCGTCCACTACGCCGTCGATCATGGCGTGGGAGTGAAGTTCTCCACCAACGGGTCGGGTATCGACGCAACGGTGGCCGAGCAACTCGCACACTCCGACTACGTCGACGTGCAGATCTCGATCGATGGGGCCGACGCCGAAACCAACGACCATGTTCGTGGCAACGGTTCGTTCGCCACGGCGGTGGAGGCGATGGAGCACCTGCGGGCTGCCGGATTCGAAGGCTTCAAGATCTCGGTCGTCATGACCCGCCACAACATTGCGCAGGTCGATGATTTCAGGGCGATGGCCGATCGGTACGGCGCCCAGCTTCGGCTCACGCGCTTTCGTCCGTCGGGACGCGGCGCCGATTCGTGGGACGACCTGCACCCGACCGATCAGCAACAACGCGACCTCTACCACTGGCTGATCGATCACCCCGATGTCCTGACCGGGGATTCGTTCTTTCATCTGTCCGCCCTCGGCGAAGCCCTCCCGGGCCTGAATCTGTGTGGAGCGGGACGAGTCGTCTGCCTGATCGATCCCATCGGCGATGTCTACGCCTGCCCGTTCGTTCTCCACGACGAGTTCCTTGCGGGAAACGTTCGTGACGAGGGCGGGTTCGCGCAGGTGTGGCAGCAAAGCGACCTCTTCGCCGAGTTGCGTCAACCCCAATCGGCCGGAGCCTGTGCAAGCTGCGGCCACTTCGACGCCTGTCAGGGTGGTTGTATGGCCGCCAAATTCTTCACCGGTATCCCACTCGATGGTCCCGACCCGGAGTGCGTGCTCGGGCACGGCGAAGCAGCGATGGACTCCGTCGCCCGGGCGTCGGTCGGCAAGGATCACAGCCGCACTGCGGTGGTGATCGGCCGCAAGCCCATCGGCTGAGGGCGTCCCGGTCCAGCCATAGGCTGACGTCGTGAAGGCACACGGGCTCAACCCTCGCATCAAGAAATCTCCGTTCTTCGACAAGGCGGTCGAGTACGGCGCAACCGAGTTCCACCCGTACAACGGCATGTGGATGCCGGTGGGGTACGACTCACCCGTCAACGAGTACTGGAATGTGCTCGAGCGAGCGAGTCTGTGGGACGTCGGCGTCGAGAAATGCGTCGAGATCGTCGGCCCCGACGCCGAGGCCTTCATGCAACTGCTGACCCCCCGCAACATCGGCCATGTTTCCCCCGGGCGGTGCGCCTATGTGTTTCTCGTCAATCAAGACGGCGGTCTGCTCAACGATCCCGTCATGTTGCGGATGGCCGATGATCGGTTCTGGCTGTCGACTGCCGATGCCGATGTGTACCTGTGGGCGAAGGGTGTCTCGGTGTTCGCAGGCCTCGACGTCGAAATCAACACGCCGCATGTGTACCCGGTGCAGCTGCAGGGTCCCCGATCGGCCGAGATCATGGTCGACGTCTTCGGAGACGATGTCCTCGACCTCCGCTACTACCACTGGATGGACGCAACGATCGACGGGATCGACGTCGTCATCTCTCGGACCGGCTACTCGTCGGAGCTCGGCTACGAGATCTATCTCCTCGGACAGGATCGAGGCGGGGATTTGTGGGAGGTTCTCATGGCCGCTGGTGCACCGTATGGACTCGCTCCGGGATCACCGAACCGGATCCGGCGAATCGAGGGTGGTGTGCTCGACTACGCAAGCGACATGACCCCCGACGAGAACCCGCTCGAGCTGGGCCTCGATCGACTGATCGACTGGGACAAGGACTTTCTCGGCAAGGCTGCGCTCGAGCAGATCCGTGACGAGGGGGTCCGTCGGCGACTGACGGGTCTCTTGCTCGACGGTCCGGCCTTGCAGAAGAACAATGAGCATCGCTGGGTGATCCGCAGTGACGGCCCTCAGGTCGGCTTCGTGACCAACGCAGTCCACTCGCCGCGACTCGATCGCAACATCGCGTTTGCGATCATCGATGTTCCCTTCGACGCCAACGGCGCTGCACTGACCGTCGAGACGGTCGAGGGGACCCGACGGGCCGAACGAACCTCGCTGCCCTTTGTGGCGAGTCCACCCGAGAAGACGGCCCGATTCCGCTAGACCGTTGGCCCTTCACCGCAGTGGCGCAGTGCGGCCTCGAAACGAGCAGAGCCGCCACGCAGGGACCACCCGGACGAGCATGGGTGCTGTCCCCTCGAGCCGCTCGGTTTCGACGTGATCAGTCGCGACCGATGAACAGGCTCAGCACGTAATAGAAGAGCGTCATCACCGAGCTGAACAGGGCGAGTGCGGCACCGACGTGGGCGACGACAGGGAACTCGCGGATGATCGTCTGGGTCTGGTAGAGGATCGCAGCGCCCGTCAGGGCGATCATCGCAACGGAGAACCAGATCCCGAGGCTGAGCCCGAAGACGAGTGCACCGACGATCAGCGCGAGCGCAGCGACGAACCCGTACATGACGATCGGCCGCAAGAACGAGAGATCCTTGCGAGTGACGAAGGCGACGAGTGTGAGCCCGCCGAAGCCGACCGCGGTGATCAGGGCAGCAGCCATGACCGAGGTTTCGCCACCGTCGGCGATCTCGAAGAAGTAGTGCATCATCGGTGCGAACAGCACGGCATACAGCGCAGCAGAGCCGAGCAGGCCCGCGTACTGGCGCTGCGGGTTGAGCAGATCCATGGCGGCGTTGGTCACGATCCACTGTCCGGCCATGAAACCGCCGAGCACCAACAGCCAGGTCAGGCCACCGCCGCGGGCGACGAAGTCATAGATGCGCCCCGAGATGCCGACGTTGATGAAGAGCGCCTCGATGGCGGCGAAGGCCGCGATTGCGCCGAGGAGATGCTGGTACACGCGCACGACGAAGTCACCGCGCGTCGTCTCGTCGAATTGGATGGCAGGTCGAAGGTCGACTTCGCTGTACGACATGATTACTCGCTTTCGTGCTGCGGCCACGTCAGGCGGCCGCACGAGATGCAGTGTATCGAACACCCGTCATTGCGTTCCCTCAGGGATACGGAGAGTAGTGTCGGCCCAGTAGCGGGCATGTCTCCCGGCTCGACGAATGGAGTGACGATGGGCTGGTTCAAGAAGGCGAAGAAGCTTGCCGACGACCATGCGGACACGATCGAGGACGGCATCGACAGGGCCGCTGACCTCGCGAAGGACAAACTCGGCGACGAGCACGACGAGACGGTCGACTCGGTGGCCGAGAAAGCCAAAGAGCTGCTCGACGACGTCGACGGCGACTGACGTCACCGACAGCACCGATGAACTCCTGCCGGGCAGGGGCGACAGGCGGGGTTGTCGGTTGACTGCGGGGCGTCGAAGCGGGTCCGGTACCCTCGGCACCTGATTTCGTCGGAGGTCAATCCATGGCGAACCGGTGGTTCGAGACGGTTGCGATCGCGCAGCAGCGGGCACAGAAGCGGATTCCCAAGAGCGTCTACGGCGCGCTGATCGCAGGGGCCGAGGCTGGGTTGTCGATGCGCGACAACACGGCGGCATTCGACGAACTCGGGTTTCGGCCCATCACCGCCGGGCAACCGCCGGAGCGCGTGATGGAGACCACGATCATGGGCGAGTACGCCTCCATGCCGGTGATGATCTCCCCGACCGGTGTCCAAGCCGTGCACCCCGAGGGCGAGCTCGCCATCGGTCGTGCGGCTGCGGCTCGCGGCATTCCCATGGGGCTTTCATCGTTCGCCTCGACCCCGATCGAGGAGGTTGTCGAGACGTGTGGCTCGGTCTTCTTCCAGATCTACTGGGCTGGCGACCGCGAATCGATGGTCGCTCGTATGGAGCGAGCCAAGGCAGCAGGAGCGAAGGGCATGATCCTCACGCTCGACTGGTCGTTCAGCCATGGCCGTGACTGGGGCAGCCCGCACATTCCCCAGACGTTCTCGATCAAGGAACTGCTGCCGCATGTCGGCGAGACGCTGATGCGGCCCGGCTACATCCTGCGCTGGCTCCGCAAAGGCAGGATCCCGACCCTCGGTGTTCCGAACTTCAACACCGATGGTGGCAAGCCTCCCGGTTTCTTCGATGCCTATGGCACCTGGATGATGACGCCGCCACCGACATGGGAAGACGTGGCCTGGCTCCGCGCCCAGTGGGATGGACCGTTCATGGTGAAAGGCATCGCTCGTGCCGACGAAGCTCGGCGAGCCGTCGAAGCCGGGGTCACGGCGATCTCGGTCTCGAATCACGGTGGCAACAACGTCGACGGCATGCCGGCGTCCATCCGCACCCTCCCCGAGATCGCCGGTGCCGTCGGAGGTGACGTGCAGGTCTTGCTCGACGGTGGCATCCGACGCGGCTCCGACGTTGTGAAGGCACTTGCGCTCGGCGCCGACGCTGTGATGATCGGTCGCGCCTATCTGTGGGGCCTCGCCGCCAACGGTCAAGCCGGCGTGGAGAACGTCCTCGACGTAATCCGCATGGGGATGGATGCCACCATGCGCGGTATCGGGGTCGCCACGATCGCTGACCTGTCGCCCAACGACGTGGTGGTGCCCGACAACTTCAGCCCCCCGCCGATCGAGTAGCGCTCGACAACTGCTCCAACAAGGGAGCCAACAAGTCGTCGACAGCGGTCGCAGTTGTCGGCCCCGACCACGGTTGCCCGTAGATCTCTCGTACCTCCTCGGCGGTGAGATAGGCCGGGCTGTGGATCTCCGAGATGATTGCGTATTCCAGCGCCTCGTCGCCCTGCAACAACTGCAATCGGTAGCGATGGACGGCGAGCGGTGCCGGCTCGTCGAGCCGCATCAACTCGTAGATGTGCTCGAAGCGAGGCGACGCCGCCAACACGTCGTATCCCAGCAGTGGTTTGTCGATGGACCACCCTGCTGAGGTGAAGGTTGCACCGATCGACTCACCGGACACGATCTGCTGATGGGCAGCGCGCAATGGTGCAGGCATCGGGTCTGCGAACTCGACCACTGCCAGGGTCCGGGTGACGGGCTCGCTGTTCTCGAGGCTGTAGAGACTGGAGTAGCGGATGTTCTCGTCGGCGCGGATCACCTCCACGCCATAGGAGCCGAAGCGCTGCTCGATGCGTTCGCTGTTCAACAGAGGCGGGGGCGAGGAACAACTGACCAGAAGCGCGATGCAGGTGGCCGCAACCATGGCCAGGGGCCGAGTTCGGGGGCATCGGAGCTCAGACAAGAGTGAACCGCACCCCGCTGAGCTCGAGCGTCTCACCGACCCGGCTCCGGTCGACGGCTACGAGATCGATGGCTGCGAGTCCTTCGCCGCGACCGTCGCTCGATGCTGTGAAACGAATCGTTGCGTCGTCGAGCTCGATCATACGCTCGGGGGTGACTGGCAGGCCGAGCGCCGCCGACCAACGCATGGCCAGTGCGTCGGGGTTGTCGCTCTGGAGTTCGGCACCGGTCATGTCGGCAGCAACCGACGAACGGGCGTGGTAGGCGAAGTCGGGTCCGGCCCACGCCCAGCTTTCGGGAGGCTCGGCCTGGTCGATAGACACGATCGCACCGCCGACGTCGGCCGGATGGAGATGCATGCCCCGAATGCCCGGGGCGCTGGCATCGAACACGACACGGATGTCGGTGTCGGCGAGACGAGTCCTGTGCGAGTCGAGGTCGTCCACCTGCACGATCACCATGTAGCCGCTGTCGCCCCCCCGGCGAGCAAGGAATCGACCGGCAGCGGTGTCGTCATGTTTCGGAACGACGACCTCGAGCAGTCGATCACCGATCGGGTAAAGGCCGTGTCGGAGCCCAAAGCGACCGACGCCGGGATCCCGGTAGCAGACCTCGACATCGAGTGCAGCGGTGATGGCTCGCTCGGTCGATCGAAGGTCGCTGGCCACGGTGACGAGCTGGCGAAGTCGCATCACGGCCCTCTTGCTAGCACCCCCGACCGTCTCGTTCGCTCGTTGGATCGCCGTCGACCGGCCGGCTCGACGATTGTGGTCCTACGATCGTCGGATGATCCGACTCGGCGACTGCACCACCGAAGAGCTCGGTGCGGGGAGGGTGTTGTTGCTACCGCTCGGTTCGACCGAGCAGCACGGACCGCACCTGCCACTCGACACCGACACCGCGATTGCGACGGCGGTGGCCGAGCGCGCCGCCGCACTCATCCCCGAAGGAATCGCGGCGCCGGCCCTGCCGATCGGTGCTGCCGGCGAACACGCCGGTTTTGCCGGGACGCTCTCGATCGGTACCGACGTACTCGCTGCTGCGCTCGTCGAGATCGTGCGGACGGCAGGTTCGGAGTTCGATCGAATCGTCGTCGTCAACGCCCATGGGGGCAACCTCGACGCAGTCCGGTCGGCGTCGCAACGCTGCAAGTACGAGGGTCGTCCGCTCGGGATCTGGCACGCCCATGTCACCGAGGGCGACGCCCACGCCGGCGATGTCGAGACGTCGGTGATGCTGGCGATCGACCCCGATCGTGTGCGAATGGAACGAGCCGAACCGGGTGTGACCACCCCGACCAGTGAGATCATCGACGAGCTGCGGTCGGGAGGACTGGCTGCCGTCACCGCCAACGGGGTGCTCGGTGATCCGACCCGAGCATCTGCAGCACGAGGCGAGCAGATCCTGGGCCGATGGGTCGACGAGGTCGTCGCAGTTTCTGAGAACATGGGTTCATGAGCCGCCGTGTCGCACTCGTCACCGGAGCAGGCCGCGGCATCGGCGCAGCCACGGTGCAGGCGTTAGCCGGGGACGGCTGGCACGTCGTCGCCGTCGACCGGTGTTGCCCCGACCCGGCGGTCCCGTATCCGATGGCGACCGTCGACGACCTGGCCGCAGTGGTCGAGCGGGCCGGATCGGCGGAGGCCGCCCACGCCGACGTTGCCGACGGCGAGCAGATGGACGAGATCGTCGCTCGTGCGCTGGCGGACCACGGGCATCTCGATGCCGTGGTGTGCGCCGCCGGGATCGTTGCTGGAGGCAGGCCCGTGTGGGAGGTCCCCGACACCGAGTGGAACGCAGTGATCGCCACTGACCTGACCGGCGTCTTCACCACCGTTCGCGCTGCGATGGCGGCCGTACTCGAAGCCGACGCAGGCCGCGTCGTTGCGGTTGCATCCGCTGCCGGCTCGCTGGGACTGCGGCACATGGCACCGTACGCAGCCGCCAAACACGGCGTGATCGGGCTCGTTCGCTCATTGGCCGCCGATCTTGCCGGCACCGGTGTCACCGCCAACGCCGTCGCACCGGGCTCCACGGTCACGCCCGGCCTCGACGAGTCGGCCCGACTGTACGGGCTCGAGTCGATCGACGACTTCATTCGTCACCAGGCCCCCCTCGGTCGGCTGATCGACCCCGTCGAAGTCGCTGCCACCATCGCCTGGCTGTGCTCGCCGGCCGCCGCTGCCATCACCGGAGCGGTGCTTCCCGTCGACGGCGGGATGACGGCCACAACCTGATCGTCGCTCACTCCCGCTCGACTCAGTCTGCGAGCATCTCCAGCAGGAGTTCCTTGAAGCGGAACGCGTCGTCGGGGTCGTCGGTCCACTCCTCGGTTCCGAAATGCACGCTCCGGGCGTGCACCCTCGCCATGATCGACGCGTGGCGGGCAGCCGTGTAGACGAGTTCGAAACGCAGATCCCCCACGTCGACCCCCGTCAACGCGCCGTAGGTCTCGCGAACGTCTTCGGGCCGGAGCATCTCGGGCAACGTGTCGACGCCGTACTTGTGCAACACGAACTCGAAGAAGCGATGCAGGAAACACATCCAGGCGACGTCGAGACCGGGCGGTGCGACGGTCGCCATCTCCCAGTCGAGAACGGAGACCGGGTCGGTGCTGTCGTGTGCGTACATGATGTTGCCGATCCGAGCGTCGCCCCACGAGATCGCACTCGGCTGCTCGTCCGGCCAGTTCGTCTCGATCCAGGCGTGGGCCCGCTCGATCGTGGGGAACCGTCGTCCCGCGCTGTCGACCATCCACTCGTAGAACGCCTTCTCCTGGGCGAAGTGTCGTTCGAGTGGCGTGGCCCCGAGGGTTGCGTCGGCCTGAAGGAACGCCGCCGAGCCGTCGCTGATGTCGATCGAGTGGATGCCGGCGAGGACGGCGACACTCTTGTCCTGCAGCGCTCGACGCTCGGTAGCGGTGAGATCACGAACCCAACCGTCCATCGGGTACGGGAGGATGTCGGGCGGGACCCGACCGTCGACCTTCTCCATCACGAAGAACGGCACGTCGAGATGGCTCGGGTCGGGTTCGTTCCAGCGCACCGTCGGAACGGGCACGTCACTGCGGTTGGCGACCAGCGCGATGACGCGAGCCTGCTTGTCGAGGTCATAGTCGGCGAAGATGGGCACGTCGTCGTCGGCCGGAGCAAGACGGGCGACGAACGATCCGGACTCGTCATTGAACGAGGCAGTGAAGAAGACCGACTCGCTCGACATGCCGTTGGCATCCGGTGACGACGCATCGGTCACGGTTGCCGACGGGTCTCCCGTGATCTCGGCGAGCCACACCCCCAACCGGCCGGCCAGTTCCTCTGGTGATCGCGACGTCTTGACCACCACCATGTCGTCGGTGTCGGGAGCACGTTCGTTGGGCATAGCCGCACGGTAGTCAGGCCGGTTGCGCCCGGCGAACTGTCCCGCGACCGCAGCCGCTGGTACCTTCTGGCCATTCCCCGCCAGCGATGAGGAGACCGAGATGAAGACCCGTGCCGCAGTGCTGCGTGAGGTCGGCGCCGACTGGAGCGTCGAAGAGATCGAGCTCGACGAGCCGAAGGCGGGGGAGATCCTCGTCAAGACGGGTGCTGCCGGCATGTGTCACTCCGACGAGCACGCCCATGACGGCACCATGCCGGTCCCACTGCCCATCATCGGTGGTCACGAGGGTTCCGGCACCGTCATCGGACTCGGTCCCGGTGTCACCGAGTTCGAGATCGGCGACCAGATCTCCTGTTCGTTCATCCCATCGTGCGGGAAATGCACGTGGTGCGCCCGTGGCCAGCAGAACCTGTGTGACCTCGGTGCCAAACTGATGGAGCCTGGCATGATCGACGGGTCGCACCGTCACCACGACGCCGCCGGCAATCCGCTCACGCCGCTGCTCAAGCTCGGGACCTTCGCCGAACACATGGTGTTGAGTGTCGATTCGGCCATCAAGATCCAGAAAGACGTGCCGGCTGGTCCGGCTGCGCTCGTCAGTTGCGGCGTCACCACGGGCTACGGCTCCGCCGTGAATCGGGCCGAGGTCACGGCCGGCGACACCGTGGTGGTCGTCGGTTGCGGTGGACTCGGTACGGCCGCCATCCAGGGGGCGAAGGTTGCCGGGGCCAAAAACATCGTCGCCATCGACCCGTCCGAGTTCAAGCGCGAGAGCGCGATGGAGTTCGGTGCCACCCATTCGGCCCCGTCGATGGAAGAGGCGATGGAGCTGGTGGGCGGTCTGACCGATGGCGTGCAGGCCGACTCGGTGATCCTCACCCCGTCGGTTCTCACCGGCGACTTGATCGCTCCGGCCCAGTTCCTCACCCGCAAGGGCGGAACCGTTGTCGCCACGGCGGTGGCCCCCGCCGCCCAGATGGACGTTCAGCTCAACCTGTTCATGTTCTCGATGATGAACCAGGAGTTGAAAGGCTGCCTGTTCGGCTCCACCGCACCGCGCAAGGAAATTCCGCACCTGCTATCGATGTACCAGGCCGGCCAGCTGAAGCTGGACGAAATGATCACCAACACATACACCCTCGACCAGGTGAACGAGGGCTACGCCGACATGATGGCGAACAAGAACATTCGCGGCGTCATCACCTTCGACTGAATCGATTCCTGTGACCGCCCTCACCGATCCCTCTGTCGTCGGCGGGCTGTGCGAGCGAGTGGTCGGCCGTCGCCGCGAACTCGAGGTGCTGTTGGCTGCGCTCGCCGCCGATCGTCATGTGCTGCTCGAAGGTCCGCCCGGTACCGGGAAGTCGACCATTCTTCGCGAGGTTGCCAGCGCGGCAGGGACTGGATTCGTGTTCGTCGAGGGCAACGCCGAGCTGACCCCGGCCCGTCTGGCCGGTCAGTTCGATCCGTCACGGGTCTTGGAGGAGGGCTACGTCGAAGACGTGTTCATCGACGGTCCACTCGTCGAAGCGCTTCGCAACGGTTCGCTGCTCTACGTCGAAGAGTTGAATCGGGTGCCGGAGGAGACCGTCAACCTGCTGATCACGGTGATGAGCGAGGGTGAGCTCACGTTGCCTCGGCTCGGTCGGATCGATGCTGCCGACGGGTTCCGGCTCGTGGCGGCCATGAACCCGTTCGACAACATCGGTACCGCTCGAGTGTCGGGCGCCGTCTACGACCGCATGTGCCGGATCGCCATGGGCTACCAATCCCTCGACGACGAGTCCGACATTGTCGTGCGCAACACCACCACCGACGATCGCACGCTTCGCAAGCGGGCGGTCACGATCACGCGTGCGACCCGCACCCACGGCGATGTTCGGGTCGGTTCGTCGGTTCGAGGAGCGATCGATCTCGTCGAGGTGGCCCATCAGCTCGCATCGATGCGGCAACTGCCGGTGCACGACGCCGATCTGGGGCTCGATGCTGCACTGACGTCGCTGTCCGGCCGCATCCGCCTGCACGAGGGCGGCGACAAAACCCCCGAAGGTGTCATCACCGAACTGTGGGAGGCCGTGCTCGCAGCCGAGCAGCCGCAGGCAGAGGCCGACACCGACTCGGGAAAAGCGACCGCCCCGGACGGGGCGACAGCGGCGCCCCGCTGACCCTCGAAGGCGACGACGCCCAGCAGGCGCTCGCCGACGAGAACCGTCGGATGACCCCGCGTCCGCAATTGGCTCGCGATCCGAAGTTCGAAGAGATCAGTCCCGATGTCGGCCAACTCGATGACGACGCTCTTGCGGAGCTCGCAGCGGACGACCCCGACCATGCCCTGTCGTTGCTCGCGCAGATGCGGAGTGCAACCGATCGCGCGCTGGCAGTCCTGGCCGCGCGCCTCGCCGGGCGACTCGTCCTCGATGTCGCGAAAGCGGGGCCGGTGCGGGCCCGAGGTGTGGGCTCGATGGTGTCGTCGCCGGCCGACCGAGTCGAGGGCGACATCGATGTGGACGCATCGATCGACACGCTCGTGCACGCACGAGCCTCGGGCGAAGCGATCGATCCTGCCGACCTTCGGGTTCGTCACTGGACTCAACCGGCAACGGCGCTGTGTCTCGTCATCGACCGCAGCGGTTCGATGAGCGGAAAGCGGCTCGCAACCGCCGCAGTTGCAGCGGCGGCGTGTGCACACCGAGCACCGGTTGACTGGTCGGTGCTGGCGTTCGCCGATCGAGTGATTGCAGTCAAGAGCCAGGACGACGCACGCTCATCGCTCGAGGTGGTCGATGATCTGCTGCGACTTCGGGGCCAGGGTACGACCGACCTTGCCGGTGCGCTCATCGCCGCAGCCCGCCAACTCGACCGGTCTCGAGCGAAGCGTCGGGTCACGATCCTGATGTCGGATTGTCGAGCCACGACCGGCGCCGATGCGCTTCCCGCTGCTCGGCGACTCGACGAGTTGTGCATCATGGCGCCAGCCGACGATGCCGACGATGCCGAGACGTTCGCAAGGCAGGTGGGAGCCACCCTCGCCACAGTCGAAGAGCCGAGCGACATACCTGCTGCATTCCTTCGCGTCCTCGAGCGCTGAAGCTCCGATCCGGGACCTTGGTCCCTCCCCCTGCGCAGTGATGCGTGCGACGCTGCAGACATCGCTCCGCTTCTCCAACTCGACCAACTGACCAAGCGCTTCGGTGACACGACTGCGGTGGATGGTGTCTCGTTGTCGGTCGATCGCGGTGAGATCGTCGGTCTGATCGGTGCGAACGGTTCGGGGAAGACGACCACGATGCGGATGTTGCTGGGCCTCATCCGCCCCACCGCCGGTTCAGCCAGGATCGCCGGCGGTGACGTCAGCCGAGCCGCGGTGCGCAACGGCGTCGGCTATTTGCCCGACGACCCACCGCTCGACGAGCGCTGGACGGTCGGCGAGCAGCTCGACTGGTGGGAGTCGGTCCGGGGACCGGCACGGCGGCGGGCCGACATCGAAGGAGTGTTGGGTGTCGAATCGAACAAGCGCATCTCGGAACTCTCCCGAGGCAACCGTCAAAAAGTCGCCATCACGCTGACCTTGATGCACGATCCGCGGTTGATCGTGATGGACGAACCTGCCACGGGTCTCGATCCGCTGGTGCGACGCGAGCTCTGGGCGGCGCTGCGAGCCGCCGCCGATCGAGGGGCTGCCGTCTTTGTCTCGTCGCATGTGCTCGGCGACATCGAACACGTCTGCGACCGAGTCGTTGTGCTGCGAGAGGGTAGGGCCGTGTTCGACGGACCCGTCGACGAGCTCGCTCGCTCGAGTCGCCGCGTCGTGTCGATCGAGTTCGGGCACGCTGCTCCCCGGGCGGCGTTTGCCGAACTTCCCGGCGTGGTCGGCGTTCTGGCTGACAACTCTCGGCTCGACATCGAGGTGGTCGGACCGATCGATGTCCTGGTGAAAGCCGCAGCCGACTTCGAGGTCGTCGACTTCTCCACATCGCAGGCGACCCTCGAGGGTGGGTTCGTCACGCTCAATGAGGAGGTCGATCGGTGAGTCGTGTCCCGTTTCTCACCCGAGCCCTCCGGCTTCGGATCCGTTCGTTGGTCGGCTGGGGAACGGGCACCGTTGCCTTCGTCTCGATGATGATCGCCGTCTTCCCGGTCGTGCGTGACGATTCCAGTTTCGACGAGTTGCTGGCGGAGTACCCGGAGCCGATTCGTGCGCTCATCGGCGGCGACGTGTCGCTGTCGAGCGGGCCGGGATTCATGAGCGCCGAGCTGTATTCGCTCATGTTGCCGGTCCTCACTGCGCTCCTCGCCGCCAACGCAGCGGCAGCCCTGCTCGGCGGGGAGGATGAACGCGGCTGGCTGTCGTTCGTCGTCAGCGGCCCGACGACTCGAACGCGCGTTGTGCTGGAGACGGCAACGGCGGTTGCCCTGGTCGCAGCAGTCCCGGTCGTGGCTGCTGCGCTCACCGTCGTCGTGGGTGGCCCGATGGTCGACCTCGGCCTAGATGCCGGTCGTCTTGTCGAGGTGTCGGTCGTGATGTGGGTGTTCGGTGTGCTGTTCGGTGCTGCCGCCTTGCTCGTAGCAGCAGCGGTGGGACGACGCAGTACCGCGATTGGTGCGGCGGCAGGTCTGGTCGTTTTTGCCTATGCCGCCGAGATCGTCGGCTCGATTGCGTCGTGGGGTCGACCGCTCCAGGTCCTGTCACCATTCCACCACCTGCTTGCCACGCAGCCGGCCGTCCTCGGTGCACCGTGGCTTGGCCTCGTGATCACCCTTGCGGTCGCTGCTGCGATGACCGTGGTTGCTGCGCTGCTCGTCGAGCGCCGTGATCTCGTGGGCTGATCCCGGCGGACCGAAGCACCACGCTACCGTCACCGCCCATGGCCGAACCTGTGCTTGCGCCCAGCGGACTGAGGCTCGTCGTCGATGGCAACCTTTATCGCAGCGATCAGGGACGGCTGATGCTCGGCGGAGCGCCGTTGCGTCTCGTTCGGCTCAGTGACGCAGGTGCCGCCGCGGTCGACGGCTGGATCGGCGGTGCGCCGGTCGGAGGCGACGAAGCCGAACGACGATTGGCGCGTCGACTGCTCTCCGGCGGTCTCGTCCACCCGCAGGTGGAGCCGGTTGCCGTCGACGATGTCACGGTCGTGACCCCGGTGCTCGACGACGCTGCGGGTGCCCGTCGACTCGTCGACTGCCTGCCCGGCATCCCGATCATCGTCGTCGACGACGGTTCTGTGGTGCCACTTCGCGTCGATGGTCCAGACGTCACCCTCATTCGTCACGACACACCGCAAGGTCCGGCTGCAGCCAGGATGACCGGCCTCGAACAGGTCACCACGTCGAACGTGATCTTCGTCGATGCCGACATCGAACTCACGGTGGACGACATTGCCTCGCTTCTCGGCCACTTCGCCGATCCCGAAGTGGTTGCCGTGGCGCCGCGGGTGGCGTCGGCGCCGGGACGTGGACTTCTCGCCGCCTACGAAGAGAACTTCTCGCCGCTCGATCTCGGTCGAGTTCCCTCGCCGGTCGGCCCGGGGCGGGTCGTCGCCTTCCTTCCGAGCGCCACACTGCTCCTTCGCACTGCCGTCGTCCGAGCGCAGGGAGGATTCGATTCGACGCTTCGCTACGGCGAGGACGTCGACCTGATCTGGCGACTGGCGGCCGAGGGTCGGGTCATCCGCTACGACCCCTCGGTCGTCGTCATGCACCGCCCCCGGTCCGATTGGCAGGCGTGGTTCCGCCAACGCGTTGCATACGGCTCGTCGTCGGCACCGCTGGCGGCTCGGCACGGGGACGCGGCAACGCCGGCGCGGCCGCCGGCGCCGGTCGTGCTTGGGCTTGTCGCTGCTGCTGTTGTGCCGCGACGGGCGCTTCCCGCTGTTGCGTGTGCGACGGTCGCTCTGGTGCATCGCCGGATCGGTGCTGCGTTCGGTGGTGAGGCTCCACCGGGGATCACCGGCAGGGCCGTCGAGCACGCGGCCGGATCGACCATCACTGCGCTCGTGCGCGCCTGGTGGCCGTTCACCCTTTTCGCCGGGGCCGCCTCGCGCCGGGTTCGCCGTCGCGTCGGCGTTGCACTCATCGGGGTGTCCGCCTCCGAGTACGCACGATCGGGACGCCACGTCGATCCCGTGCGAGGTGTCGGACTCCGACTCGTCGATCACCTTGCCTACGGCGTTGGCGTCTGGCAAGGAGCGATGCGACATCGATCGATGAAGGCGCTCGTGCCGGTCGTGGGAACTCGTGGCCACCCGTCGAACACGGCTACCGTCGCGGACCCATGAACCTTCCCGCTGCGATCGTGCCGTCTCGTCTCGACGACCTGCTCGGACGGGCCCGTCGGGAAGTGGATGAGGGCCGTCTGCCCGGCTTCCAGCTCGCCGTCGGTTTCGAAGGTGAGGTGGTGTTCGCCGAGGCGTACGGGGACGCGCGTGACGATGCGAGGTTTCACACGTATTCCGCGGTCAAACCGACGGTGAGCCTCACGGTGTTGGAACTCGCAGCTGAAGGATGGCTCAGTCTCGACGACCCAGTTGCGTCGATCCTTCCGACGTTCGGGACCAAGGGCAAGGAGCGAATCACCGTTTCGCAGGTCCTCCTCCACAAGGGAGGCTTCCCTGCGGCACCGATGGCGCCTCGGATCGCAATCGACCGAGCGGCTCGCCTCCAGCGCTACAGCATGTGGCACACGACTTGGGAGCCCGGTACCCGATTCGAGTATCACCCGTCCTCTGCCCACTGGGTCCTGGCCGACCTCATCGAAGAGGTTTCGGGCCGGCCGTTTGCCGATGTCATCACCGAGCGGCTCATGGAGCCGGCCGGGCAGCCCCGGTGGCTCGCAATCCCGGAAGCCGAGCAGGGCGACATCACCGACGTGTATTGCGTCGGTGAGCCGATCGATCCGACCGAGTTCGAGGCGCAGTTCGGCGTCGCCCTCCCGGTCACCGAGGTCACCGATGATGCGCTGACCTCGTTCAACGACCCGAGCGTACGAGCGTTGGGACAACCCGGCGGTGGCGGAATCACGTCGGCCAGTGGGTTCGCCTCGTGGTATCAGGCGATCCTGCACGACGACGGTGAGATTCTGCGCCCTGAGGTCAAGCAGGATGCCCTGACCGTCGTCCGTCAGACCCACCAGGATCACATGGGGGTCCCGGCCAATCGCACCCACGCGTTCATCCTCGCCGGTGGCGATGGGCGGGCCAACGGCCGTGGCCATGGTCATACGGTGAGTCCGATGACGTTCGGACATGGTGGCGCGCGGGGTCAGTTGGCCTGGGCGGATCCGGTGTCGGGCGTGTCGTTCGGTTTCATGACCCATGGGCTGGAACGACATCGGTTGCACGAAGCCCGTCGTTCGGTTGCGCTCTCGACCAGGGCGGGCCTGGTCACGACGCCCGTCGACTGACCAGGGCCCGAGCGGTTGCCCATGTCGTGGCCATCGCGATGCAGGTGACGAGCGCCACCGGTGCGAGCGCTTCGCTGCTGGTTCGATCGGCGAGCAGACCGATACCGGCGGGCACCACGATGGCACCAAGCGATGCGGCGGCGAACTGGTAGCCGACGAACCGAGCGGCGTTCCGAGAACCGAGATACACCGGTGTCCGATTGACCACCACCGGGAACATCACCGAGAACGCCAGCCCGAGGATGGGGAGAGCAAGGCCCCCCAGGCTCCCCGGATCGAGAGCCAGGACGAGCGCACCGAGGATGCCCAGCGCTGACGCTCGACTCATCAGCACCTCGGGCGTGATGCGGTCTCCGAGCCATGCCATGGCAAATCTGCCAATGGTCAAGCCACCCCAGTACGCCGAGACGAACCAGCCACCGGCGGTCTCGGACACCCCTCGTGCTTCGGTGAGCAACGTGAAGCTCCACTGTCCGGCACCCACCTCGACCCCGACGTAGAGGAAGAACCAGAACAACAGCAGGGCGAGCAGGCGGCCGGAATCGGCGGGGTCCGCCGTGCCGGTCGAGGTGATCTGCTCGTCGTCGATGGGCAGATCGAAGCTCCGAGCGGTGCTGAGCGTGACGAACGCAACGAGCAACTGAATCGAGCCGAGGATGAGGAAGGGCGTGCCCCACCGGCCATCGTTGGCGACGAACGCAACTGCGAAGATCGGGCCGATTGCGGCGCCGACCCCGTAGAACCCGTGAATCAGGCCCATCGCCCGGCTGCCCCGACTCACCGCGACCCATGTGTTGATCGAAGCGTCGAGCAGACCGTTTCCAAGGCCGAGGAACAGGAAGCCGAACAGTGTCCCGACCCAACTCGAGCCGACACCGATCCACCAGAGTGCGCCTGCGGCGAGCACACCGCCGGTTCGGATGACTGCGGTCGCGCCGAACCGATCGGTCAGGTGGCCCGACCCCGCCGACGCCGTCATGTAGCCGCCGGCGAGTCCGGCGAAGATCAGACCGAAGTGCCCATCGGAGCGGCCGAATGCATCGCGCATCGAAGGCCACAGGGGGCCGAGGGCTCCATCGGTTGCCCCGAGCACGACGAACGCAACCAGTGCGAGGATTGCGGCCCGTTTCGTCTGCAGCACGCCACGAGTCTGGCGACTAGAACCTGGGCCCATGCTCATCGTCGCCGGAACATTCAGATTCGACCCTGACAAACTCGACGCTGTCGTTGCGCTCCAGGGCCCGCTCATGGAAGAGGTTCGAGCCGAAGTCGGCTGTCAGGCGTACGTCTTCTCCAACGACACGCAAGAGCCAGGGGTGCAACATCTGTTCGAGATCTGGGATGACGAGGCCGCGCTGGCAGCGCATGCCCGAGCGCCGCACATGTCGACCTACCGCGAAGCGATGCAGCAATTGGGTGCGCTGATCAGTCGCGAGGTCGTTCGGTACGAAGTGGGCGATGCACAGCCGCTCTAGCGGCCGCGTTCGGCGAGATAGGCCGCACCGGCTGCGCGCGACTCCTCGTCGTGGAGGGCATTGACGAGCGAATCGGCATCGGACCAGGCTGTCGCGGTCGACACCAATGCTTCGGCCGCCGCGTCGACTGCCATGAGTGTGGCGCGCAACGTGAGGCGCGACTTTTCGGCAAGTGCTCGGGCCAACTCCTCGGCATCGTGCAGGTAGGCATCGTCGCTCGACACCGTGTTGACCATGCCGCGCAGGTGCGCCTCGCGGGCGCTGAACGACCGACACGTCATGACGAGTTCGCGGGTGGCTGCGGGACCGATCTCACGGACCAGCCGTTGGATACCACCCCACGCCAGTGGAATGCCCAGATCGACTTCAGGTATCGCGAAGTTCGTCGACTCGGCGGCGACTCGCAGGTCACAGGCTGCAGCCAGGACGACACCACCACCGATGCAGTGGCCGTGGATCGCTGCGATCGTGACGGCCTGCATCGCCTCGATCGCCTCGGCCATGCGACGCCCGGCATCGGCTGCGTGGCGAGGGAGTGTGCCGGTCGGACCGCCGAACGAAGCGAGATCGGCACCGGCTGTGAACGCCCGCCCGGCCCCATGCACGATCACCACGCGCACCTCGGCGAGACCGTCGAACCAGTCTGCGGCCGCCACCAATTCTTCGAGGCAGTGCGTGCTCAGCGGGTTGAGTTTCTCGGGCCGGTTGAGTCTCAGTCGGCCGACCCGACCCTCGGCAGTGCAGTCCAGCGTTTCGAAATCGGGCATGTGGAGACCATAGAGGCGTCCGTCCGCTGCCGCAGGGCTCGACGGTCGAAGGCAGCCATCACGACCTGGAGATCGCGCAACTGTCGACGTTCAACCGGAAGCCGTTTGCACTGTGCTCGGTTCGATGATCGACATCGCGCCAGTGGTTGCACCGTTGCGAGTCCACGAAGCGATGTCGTGCTCCTCGGTCAACAACACGATCTGGTGCTCGTCGGATACCTGCACGAGGATCTCGATGATCTGCGCCTTCAGTTCTGCCGTCAGGCCGGAGAGCGCGTCATCGAGAATGAGCGGCAAACGTTCGCCGTCGGGCCCGAACCTGCTCACGTCATCGACACGCTGCATGATTGCGCGGGCGTAGTCGTCGGTGTCGTCGGTGTCGTCGATCTCCGTCGACATGACCGAATCGTTTCCCCCGGCGATGTCGCTGGCAAGCGCCTCGATCTCGTCGCGATGCTCGAACGCCCAGTCGAAGCCGATGTCGCCGGCGAGCTCGGCCCACCGTGCGAGCGCCTCGTCGTGGCGGGCCTTTGTCTCGATGAGTTGTTGTCGCGTTCGCCCGCTGCCGATGAGTCCGTCGACGCGTTGCATGTGGAAGCCGAGGTACGACTGGGCGCCTGCCTCTGCCAGGGCGGCCATCTCCGCCTTGTGGGCCCGCAGCACTCGGTAGTTTCGAAAGAGTGAGACGGTGAGCATCAGGGCCGCAATGATTGCCAACAGCAGCGTGAGTTGTGGGCCGAGGAAGATCGCGATCGGGATCAGGGCAAGGGCGGTGATGAGACCTGCGATGAACGACACTCGGCGAGATTCTTCGGCGGTTCGCTGGGCTGCTTCGAAGCGTTCGTGGCGTTCCTCGATACGACTGACGACGGTGGCGTCCTCGGGGGACGAACCGCTCGACGTGGCGGCATGCTCGAGGCTGCGCTCGCTCTCCCTCGCGGCGTCGGCTGCCTCCCACAACGTCTCGGGATCGAGGGTGGCAAGACGTCGGATCACTTGCGTGTGGTGGGCGGCGGCGTCGAGGTCGCGACTGGTCAACCGGATGGCCCGCTTTGCGTCGCGGGCCGAGATACCGACAGCTGCCAACAGATCGATGTGGCCTTCGTCGTCGGTGAAGTTGGAGCTCACATCGGCAGCGGCGTCGACATCGACGACGCGAGCGCGAGCGCCGCGAGGCCGGAAGATTGCAAAGTGGCCGCCGTTGTCGGCCGTCACCTCTGCATGCACGCCGGTGCGGCCGGAACCCAGACTGCCGACCAACTCGTTGATCAGGCCCTCTCGCTCGACTTGGCCGACGCCCGGGATGATGGTGAGCTTGGGGTGGAAATCCAATGCGAACGCAGTCTCATCGGCATCGATGACTAGACGTTCGAATCGCATAGAGATCCTTTCGGCCGGACCGACCAGAAATTGAGTCGACGTGGTCGAGAGAGTAACGCTTCTCAACGTCACTCTGGCTGTGTCGGCGGGAGGCAACCGGGTCGACGCCGGATGGCGGGTTGGGAACCCGACCGCTGCGTGGCATCATTGCCGTCGCTCCGAGCGCTCGTTCGGAGGCCTGCTCCCTTAGCTCAGTCGGCAGAGCGTCTCCATGGTAAGGAGAAGGTCGTCAGTTCAATTCTGACAGGGAGCTCGTCGGTTCGACTCGTCGTACGAACCATGGCGACGTAGCTCAGTTGGTGAGAGCGCTCGACTCATAATCGAGAGGTCGACAGTTCGAATCTGTCCGTCGCTACCAAGCTCTCGAGACCAAAAAGGAGACGGTGTCGATGACACGAGCACCCCATCGTCTCCACATCGTCACAGACTCGTCACGTAACCCGGGCGGGTCCGAGAGGTCCAATACTGCTGATCCCGCCATGACCGCACTGGTCGAGCGGGCTGTCGCCGGCGAGCGCGGGGCGTTCGACGAACTGGTCAGGCTCACCCACCGCGATGCATTCGGGTTGGCCTTCCGGCTCACCGGCAACGAAGAGGATGCATCCGACGTGGTACAAGACGCTTACCTTCGGGCTTATCGAAGCATCAGCCGATTTCGAGGTGATGCTCGCTTCAGCACCTGGCTCTATCGCATTGTCGCCAACTGTGCCTCCACCTTCAACTCACGCAAGGGCCGGCAACGCACCGAGGTGCTCTTCGACGACGATGTCGTCGAAGCCCATCCCGACAGGGATCCCGAGCAAGCGGTGGAGGCGACCGCGCTCCGGCAGGCGCTCGACGCAGCAATCCACGATCTTCCGCCCCGGCTTCGTTCCGTGATCGTGTTGCGAGACGTCTACGACTTGCCGCACGAGGCGATCGCCGACGAACTCGGCATCTCGGTGAGTGCGGCCAAGGTCCGACTTCATCGAGCTCGTCGACGTCTGCGCGAGCAGGTCTTCCCGCTTCCCGGAGAGAACCTCCATGCTGTCTGAATCCCGCCCAGCTGCCTGCGACGCAGTCGCCGACGACCTCGCCGCAGTCGACGAGCAGTACGTGCTCAGCCCCGCTGTCGGTGCCCATGTCGAGTCATGCCTGCGGTGTCAGGCCGAGGTCGCCGGTTATCGTCGCCTGCGTCGGACGCTGCGCAGTCTTGCCGATCATCCCGTGATCGTTTCGCCACAACTCGAGGGTGACATTCTTGCTCGGCTCGATGTTGCCGATGGCCGTCCAGCGGTGCGGGTTCCGGTGGCGGCGGCAGCCACGATCGGCAGTATTGCCGCCGCAGCGGGGGTCATCGTGCTTGCGGCTCGCCACCGTCGCGTGCTCCGACCGGCCGGTTGAACGCCCGCTCCTTGCCGAATCTCGCAGGTTTCGCCCGTCGATCCCGGTGGTAGCCTCAGAGATCGTTCTCAGGGGCGTGGCTCAATTGGTAGAGCACCGGTCTCCAAAACCGGCGGTTGGGGGTTCGAGTCCCTCCGCCCCTGCCATGGAGGCTTCGTCGTCCGGCGAGGCCCCGCACACATCCAAGGATTTGCATCATGTCGATGAACCGGCAGCAAAAGCGCATGCTCCAGAAACAGGGCGAGATCGATGCCGACGGCGCACCCGTTCGCGCTCGCAAAGAGCCGGCTGCACCACGAGAACGTGCCAGCTTCGGCCAGTTCCTGCGCGAAGTGCGGGCCGAGCTCCGCAAGGTCGCGTGGCCGACCCGTGACGAGACCGTCAACTATTCGATCGTCGTGCTCGTGACGATCGTGTTCATGGGAGCCCTGATCTACGGCCTCGACTGGCTGTTCTCGACCTTCATCCTCGAACTTTTCGAACAGAGATCATGACTGACGACTTCACCACCGAAGAACACACCCCCGATGCCGGCGAAGACACCGTGCCGGCGGAAGACACCGTGCCCGAGACGGCGGCGCCCGCTTCGACCGCTCCGGTTGGAGCAGGACTCGCAAACGAATGGACCGGCGGCACCGCAGCGCAGCCCGCCGACGGTGAAATCGACGTCATCGACGAAGACGAGCTTCTCGCCGGTACCGATGCCGCCGAGGAACGCTACGTCAGCCCTTACGACCGGCCGGGCCGCTGGTTCGTGCTCCACACCCAGTCGGGCTACGAAAAGAAGGTCAAGCAGAATCTCGAAGCCCGCATTGCGTCGATGAACATGGAGGATCGCATCCACGAGGTCGTCATCCCGACTCGTGAAATTCCCGAGTTCAAGAACGGCAAGAAGGTGATGACCGAGAAGAAGCTTTTCCCGGGCTACCTCCTGTGTCGGACGACGCTCGACGACGACTCCTGGTACGTCATCCGCAACACGCCGGGCGTCACTGGATTCGTCAACCAGGGTGGGAAGCCCTCGCCAATGCGACGCCGTGACGTCGAGAACTTCCTCGGTGTCGAAGCGGACCGCACGCAAGAGGCCACCAAGAAATCCAAGCCGATGTTCGAGTACGACATGGGCGAGACCGTGCGGGTCAAAGAAGGTCCGTTCGCCGACTTCTCGGGCGAAATCATCGAGATCAACGAGGACCAGCTCAAGGTCAAGGTGCTGGTCAACATCTTTGGTCGCGAGACCCCAGTCGAGCTCGAGTTCGCGCAGGTCGCCCGACTCTGATCAGCGGCGGCGCTCGCTCGGGCCGCCAAATCTCCTTGCGCGCAGGTTGGCGCGCGTTCGTATCCGGCCCAGAATGACGGGCCCACAGTTCTCGCGAGGAAACACCCATGGCCAAGAAGCAGGTCGCTGCTGTCGTCAAGATCCAGATCCCCGCCGGGCAGGCGTCGCCTGCACCGCCCGTCGGCACGGCACTCGGTCCACACGGTGTTGCGATCATGGATTTTTGCAAGGATTACAACGCCAAGACCGAGGACAAGCGCGGGCAGATCGTGCCGGTCGAGATCACGATCTATGAGGATCGGTCCTTCTCGTTCGTTCTCAAGACTCCGCCCACCCCGTTCCTGATTCGTCAGGCCGCAGGCCTCGAGAAAGCGGCCAACGACCCCGGACGCGAAGTCGCCGGCTCCATCACCGATGCGCAGGTCACCGAGATCGCGGAACTCAAGATGCCCGATCTGAATGCGATCGACCTCGAGGGAGCCAAACAGCAGGTCGCGGGTACCGCCCGATCGATGGGCATCAAGGTCATCTGAACCACAGATTCGTTCGGGGGTATTTCCTCCGGGAGGACAAGAACTTCGGGCCAAGTCGGCCCGGCGCTCGTACCGGACGACCTCGCCGGGCGGCGTGAACACAGAGGGAGCCATTCCATGGCGAAGAGCAAGCAGTACACCGACAACGCCCGTAGCTACGACCGCGAGCGGTTGCACTCCGACAGCGAAGCCATCGGCATCGTGAAGTCGTTCGGCACGAAGAAGTTCGACGAGACCGTCGAGGTCGTGGTGTGCCTTGGCGTCGACCCGCGAAAGGCCGATCAGATGATCCGCGGCACGGTGGCGCTTCCGTCCGGCACCGGCAAGGACGTTCGCGTTGCGGTCTTCGCCCAGGGCGAGGCGGCAACCGCGGCCCGTGAAGCCGGTGCCGAGCATGTCGGCGCCGATGACCTCGCCGCCGAGGTGGAGGGTGGCATGACCGACTTCGACATCGCGATCGCGACCCCCGACATGATGCCGACGGTCGGGAAGCTCGGCCGAGTCCTCGGCCCGCGCGGACTCATGCCGAACCCGAAGACCGGCACGGTGACCCCTGACGTGGTGAAGGCCATCAACGAGTTCAAGGGGGGCATGGTCGAGTACCGCACCGACCGGTTCGCCAACGTCCATGTGCCGATCGGCAAGGTCAGCTTCGATGACGCTGCGTTGCTCACGAACCTTCGAGCCCTCGTGGCCGAACTCGAGCGAGTCAAACCTGCCTCGGCCAAGGGCAAGTACGTGAAGAAGGTCGTCGTGTCATCGACCATGGGGCCCGGTGTTCGCATCGAGCCCGCCGGGATCGCCGGTTCGGACGCCTGACCCGTTTCGATTTCCGGTCGACGGCCCTATCCTTTCGGAGACAACTGAACGTTGTTCACCGAAGACCTCCGGTGCTCTGCTTTGCAGAACCAATGAGCCCTGGCTCGCCGGACGAGGAGAGCACCTCTGACCGACGTTTTCGGGCGCCGGAACGGGCGCTTGCCGATTCGGTGGGCGCCCACTGTTCTTTTCCGTTGGAAAGGAACCCGACAACGAAAAAGGAGGTGAGATGGAAGACCCAAGACCAGAAAAGGTCGCCGTCGTCGACGAGGTTCGATCGAAGCTCGACGAAGCAGACGGTGCCCTTCTCACCGAGTACCGCGGGCTGAACGTGCCGCAACTTGCCGAGCTGCGCAAGGCGCTCCGCGATGCCGGTGGCGAATACAAGATTTACAAGAACAACCTCGTTCGGATCGCAGCAGCCGATGCCGGAATCGAGATTGCCGACGAGATGCTGAGCGGCCCGACCGCAATTGCGTTCGTCAATGCCGGTGCCGATGGCGCCCCAGGTGACGCAGCGGCTGTGGCCAAGGCGCTCAAGGAGTTTGCCAAGGGCAACGACAAGCTCGTGCTCAAGGGCGGCGTACTCGACGGCGTGGTGTTGAGTGCTGACGACATCAAGGCGTTGGCCGAACTTCCGTCCCGCGAGGTCCTGCTCAGCCAGATTGCCGGTCTCTTGCAAGCCCCGCTTGCCGAGTTCGTCAGCCTGCTCGACGCCGTGCCCCGAGAGTTCTCGTACGCGCTGCAGGCGCTCATCGAAAAGGGAGGCGCTGGTGAAGCGCCTGCCGCTGATCCATCCGATTCGGCCGACCCGGCCGACGAGACCCCCGCCGAAGCGTCCGCTGAGGCAGCTGCCACCGACGAACCCGCCGGTGACGAAGAACCCGCCGACGCCGGCGAAACCGACGGCGACAACACTGAAGAGGAGGAGTAGCCATGGCTACGACTGAAGAGATTCTCGACGCGATCGGTTCGATGACCGTTCTCGAGCTGAGCGAACTGAAGAAGGCATTCGAAGAGCGTTTCGATGTCACCGCCGCCGCACCGGCTGCGGTCATGGCTGTCCCTGCAGCCGGTGGTGGCGACGGTGGCGGCGAGGCCGAGGAGAAGGACTCCTTCGACGTCGTTCTGACCGCTGCCGGCGACAAGAAGATCCAGGTGATCAAGGAAGTCCGTGGCCTCACCAGTCTCGGTCTGAAGGAAGCCAAGGAGCTCGTCGACAACGCACCGAAGCCGATCCTCGAGGGCGCCTCGAAGGACGATGCCGAGAAGGCCAAGGAAGCCATCGAAGCTGCTGGTGGCACCGTCGAACTCCAGTAGTTCTGACCCCACTGCACACGCAGTGGGATGATCAGCACGTGCGAAACCGGCCCCACGGGGCCGGTTTCGTCGCGCCTAGGGTGCGGCTGTGACGAACAACGATGCTGCCCCGATCTCTCATGTGAATGCCTGGCCTGTCGGCGACGAGTTGTTGGTGACCTGGCGCGGGGGCCGAGACGTGTCGGTCTTCGTCTCCGATGACCCGATCGACGCCGGCACCGATGTCCGCAAGCCCGACGGTCCTGGCCAGGTCAGCGTTTCGCGGGTCGGGCGGCCATACATCCACCTGTTCGATCCGGGGCGCGGGTTCACCGTTGCGGCCGAACGACTCGTGTTCATGGACGGTGTTCGGAACTTCCGTGACCTCGGTGGCTATCCCACCGTCGATGGTGATGAAACCCGGTGGGGTCAGGTGTTTCGCAGCGCCCGCCTCGACGAGACCTCCGACGCCGACCTCGAGCGGATCCGCATGCTCGGGATCTCGAAGGTCTTCGATCTTCGCACCCACAGTGAGGTCGACAACAACCCGAACCGACTGCCCGACGAGGTCGATGTCGTCCACCTGCCGATGTCGAGTCAGGTTGCGATGCCGAAAGGGTTGTTCGAACGCATTCTCGACGGCGATATCACGAGCTACACCAGGGCCGACATGGCCGATGGCTACCTTCGAATGCTCGAGTCGTTCACCGGCTATCTGTCGACGATGGTCGAGGCGGTGGCCAACGGCGAGAAGATTCTGTTCCACTGCACCGCAGGGAAAGATCGCACGGGTATCACTGCCATGACGATGCTGGCGATCGCCGGTGTCGCCGACTCGTACGTGCTCGACGACTACGAGATCTCGGCTCAACATCAGCCCCAGGAGCGGATCGATCACTTCTCGACCGAGTTGCGCAACGCGGGGCACGACCTCGCCATGTTCGATCTCGAGGCGATGCTCGGTTCACCTCGTCCGGTGATGCGGATGACGCTCGACGGCATGCGCGATCGGTGGAACGACCACCCTGGCTACTTCGAACACCTCGGACTCGATGCCGGCATCCAAGCATCGGCACGAGAACATCTCCGCTTCACTCAGCCCTGAACATCAGGTGTGAACGGATGTGACAGTCAGGTTGCTGATTGCGGAACCCCTTGACCGATCCGAGATGGTTTCCTACTGTTCGCGGATGTTGCGGCCCTTAGGGCCCCAATCAGAGCACCGCCGAATCGAAGGGGGTGCTTGCAAGGTTGCCTGTGAGTTGCTAAGAGCCTCGGGCCCCGGCTAGTCTGAGCCGTAACGTGGTCGTCGTCGCGCTTCTCCCCACTCTCTCCTGAGTGGTTCGTCGCGCTTCGGCGGCCATTTGGCGTCCCTTTCCACGATTCCTCAGGAGTCCTCGTGACCACACGCGCTGCGCAACGCGAACGGTACTCATTCGGCAACTTGGAGGAAGTCCTCGAACTTCCTGACCTCATCGCCGTCCAACGGGAGAGCTTCACCTGGCTCCTCGAAGAAGGTCTTGCTCAGACCTTCCGGGATATCTCGCCCATCAAAGACTTCACCGAGACACTCCAACTCGAGCTGGAGTTCGATCCCGACGACGAGGATCTGCGCCCGCCGCCGAAGCACTCGGTCGAAGAGTGCAAGGAAAAGGACATGACCTATAGCGCGCCGATCTTCGTGCGCGCCCGTTTCATGAACGCCAACACCGGCGAGATCAAGGAACAGACAGTCTTCATGGGCGACTTCCCCATGATGACCGACAAGGGGACCTTCATCATCAACGGCACCGAACGAGTTGTCGTGTCGCAGCTCGTGCGCTCCCCCGGTGTCATTTTCCAGCCGGGTGAGCGCTTCCGCCTCCGGAATCTCAGCAAGCATCAGCTTGTCACCGGAACGATCCATCCCTATCGGGGCGAGTGGATCGAAATGGACGTCGAGCAGAAGCCGGGCAAGGACGTCACCGCCGGAGCTCGTGTTGCGCGCAAGCGCCGCATCTCGCTGTTCACCCTCCTGCGCGCCCTCGGGTACGACGAGGAGAACGAGCCGGGGTTCCTCGACCGCTTCGTCCAGCACTTCGACTTCCTCGAAGGGCAGTGGGAGAAGGATCGAGAGATCGCCCCCACTCAGGAAGAGTCCCTGCTCGAGATCTACAAGCGGGCCCGTCCGGGCGAGCCGCCGACCGTGGAGTCGGCCCGGGCCTACTTCCGCAACGCCTTCTTCGAGCCTCGTCGCTATGACCTCAGCCGGGTCGGTCGTTACAAGCTCAACCGCAAGCTCGGGCCTGAGCTCGACTTCCTCCAGCAGCAGTTCGGCCTCGATCTGGAACGTCCGGACCCGAGCCAGTCGGTTCTCGCACAGGCCGAGATGCTCGCGGCAACCACGTACCTGCTGAACCTCGCCAAGGGTGAGCCGGGATACCGCCTCGACGATCAGGACCACTTCGCCAACCGCCGCATCCGCAGTGTGGGTGAGCTGATCCAGAATCAGGTGCGTATCGGTCTCAGCCGAATGGAGCGTGTCGTGCGTGAGCGCATGACCACGCAGGACGTCGAGGCGATCACGCCCCAGACCCTGATCAACATCCGCCCGGTCGTGGCTGCGATCAAGGAGTTCTTCGGTACGTCCCAGCTCTCACAGTTCATGGACCAGGTCAACCCGCTGTCGGGGCTTACGCACCGTCGCCGGCTCTCGGCACTCGGTCCGGGAGGCCTGTCCCGTGAGCGTGCCGGTTTCGAAGTCCGTGACGTCCACTTCTCTCACTACGGCCGCATGTGCCCGATCGAAACCCCGGAAGGTCCCAACATCGGCCTGATCGGCGGTTTGGCGTCGTTCGCTCGCGTGAACCCGTTCGGCTTCATCGAATCGCCCTACCGGGTGGTGAAGAACGGCAAGGTCACGGACGAGATCGTCTACCTGACAGCCGACGAAGAAGAGGAGTACGTGGTTGCGCAGGCGAATGCCCCGCTCGACAAGAACGGCTCATTCGTCAACGACCGCGTGCTGGTGCGGCGTTCGCCCCAGGCTGCGAGTCTCCAGGATCTTCGGTTGCAGCTGGAACAGGAAGTGTTCTTCGGCGCCACCACCGAGATCTCCTCGGTGCCGCCCGACGAAGTCCAGATGATGGACGTCTCGCCCAAGCAGATCATCTCGGTTGCCACTGCGCTGATCCCGTTCCTCGAACACGACGACGCCAACCGGGCCCTCATGGGCGCCAACATGCAGCGCCAGGCTGTCCCGCTGTTGCGGGCGGAAGCGCCGTACATCGGTACCGGCATCGAGGCCCGTTGTGCCTCCGATGCTGCCGACATGGTGTTGGCCGAAGACGACGGCACGATCGTCGAACTCGACGGCGACCACATCATCGTCGACTACAAGAAGCTCGGGCAGCAGACGATTCGACTCAAGAAGTTCGCTCGGTCCAACCAAGACTCCTGCATCAATCAGAAGATCCGTGTGGCCGCCGGCGACAAGGTGAAGAAGGGCCAACTGCTCGCCGACGGACCGTCGACCGACCTGGGTGAACTCGCGCTCGGCAAGAACCTGCTCGTCGCCTTCATGCCGTGGGAGGGCTACAACTTCGAGGACGCCATCATCCTCTCCGAGCGTCTGGTGAAGGACGACGTTCTGACGTCGATTCACATCAAGGAGCACGAGATCGATGCGCGCGACACGAAGCTCGGGCCCGAGGAGATTACGCGGGACATCCCCAACCTGAGTGAGGAGATTCTCGCCGACCTCGATGAACGCGGCATCATCCGTATCGGAGCCGAAGTTGGCCCGGGTGACGTCCTTGTGGGCAAGGTCACCCCCAAGGGTGAAACCGAACTGACTCCCGAAGAGCGGCTGCTGCGGGCCATCTTCGGCGAGAAGGCCCGGGAGGTGCGCGACACCTCGATGAAGGTTCCGCATGGTGAGGTCGGCAAGGTCATCGACGTCAAGGTCTTCAATCGTGACGACTCTCACGAGTTGAATCCCGGCGTGAACCAGCTCGTCAGGGTCTATGTCGCCCAGAAGCGCAAAATCAGCGTGGGCGACAAGCTCGCCGGTCGTCACGGCAACAAGGGCGTCATTTCGCGGATCCTGCCGATCGAGGACATGCCGTACACCGCCGACGGTCAGCCTGTCGACATCATCTTGAACCCGCTCGGTGTTCCCTCGCGCATGAATGTCGGGCAGGTGCTGGAGGCCCACCTCGGCTACGCAGCCCGTTGGGGTTGGGACATCGACGGCGAGGCAGTCGGCGATGTGCCGATTCGCGGAACCGAGTCCAAGACACGGCCGACCACCACACCGTCGACCTTCATCGCGACCCCGGTGTTCGACGGTGCGAAGTGGGACGAGAAAGAACTCGCCGGTGACAAGCCCGTGATCGTCGACATCTTGAAGAACCTCAACCCAGAGTCGACCGATGGCGAGACCCGCTTGATCCAAGACGACGGCAAACAGGTCCTCTACAACGGGCGCACGGGTGAGGCCTTCGACAACCCGATCATGACCGGGTACGTCTACATCTTGAAGCTCGCCCACTTGGTCGACGACAAGATCCACGCCCGCTCGACCGGCCCGTACTCGATGATCACGCAGCAGCCGCTCGGCGGGAAGGCGCAGTTCGGTGGTCAGCGGTTCGGCGAGATGGAGGTGTGGGCGCTCGAGGCCTACGGTGCGGCCTACCTGTTGCAGGAGCTGCTCACCATCAAGTCCGACGACGTTCTCGGCCGTGTGAAGGTCTACGAGGCAATCGTCAAGGGTGAGAACATCCCGGAGCCAGGCATTCCCGAGTCGTTCAAGGTGCTCATCAAGGAGATGCAGGCCCTGTGCCTCAACGTCGAGGTGCTCTCGAAGGACGGTCAGGAGATCGAGATGCGGGAGCTCGACGAGGAGACGTTCCGAACGGTCGAGGAGCTGGGCATCGATCTCCAGCGACCCGAACGCGGATCCGACGAGGAAGACGCTGCCCGTGCCGCTGCTCGCGCAGCCCGTGGCTGAGGCCAGAGAGAAGAAGAGGGAGTAACCAATGCTCGACGTGAACGACTTCTCCAACCTGAAGATCGGGCTCGCCACCGCCGATTCGATTCGCATGTGGTCCAACGGTGAGGTGAAGAAGCCCGAGACCATCAACTACCGCACGCTCAAGCCCGAAAAGGACGGACTCTTCTGCGAGAAGATCTTCGGTCCGACGAAGGACTGGGAGTGCGCCTGTGGCAAGTACAAGCGTGTTCGGTTCAAGGGCATCATCTGTGAGCGTTGTGGTGTGGAAGTCACCCGTTCGAAAGTTCGGCGCGAGCGCATGGGCCACATCGAGTTGGCTGCGCCCGCTGTGCACATCTGGTACCTGCGTGGCACCCGCTCCTGGCTCGCATATCTGCTCATGGGCACCGAGCCCAAGGAAGAACTCAAGGCCAAGCAGCTCGAGAAGGTCATCTACTTCGCAGCCAATCTCGTGATCTCCGTCGACGAGGAGCGTCGAGATGCTGATCTTCCGTCGCTCGAGGCCGATGTCATCGGTGAGCGCGCTGCGATCGACGACGACATGGAGCTCGACCTCGCCCGTCGGAGTGAGGAACTCGAGGCAGAACTTGCCGAACTCGAGAGCGAGGGCGCCAAGGACACCGAGCTGAAGGCGGCTCGCCGGCAGGCCGACAGGGATCTGGCCGAGATCCGCGAACAGTTCGAGTTCGAAAAGGAGATCCTCGATCGGGCCTGGGACGAGTTCAAGTCCATGCACGGTCGCCAGATCATCGAAGACGAGCTGCTGTGGCGCGAGCTCCACGACCGATGGGGCGACTACTTCGACGGCGGTATGGGTGCTGATGCCATCGCCCGCCTCGTCGAGCACCTCGACTTCGACGACGAAGAGCAGAAGCTCCGCACCCAGATCGATCCACCAGAAGGGGAGAAGGGTCTCAGCGCGCAGCGCAAGCAAAAGGCCATCAAGCGCCTCAAGATCGTCGCCGCCTTCAACCGCCGTGACGAGTACGGGCGTCGGATCAACGATCCACGAGCGATGATCCTCGATGTGGTTCCGGTGATTCCGCCGGAACTTCGTCCGATGGTGCAGCTCGACGGTGGTCGCTTTGCCACTTCCGATCTCAATGATCTGTACCGACGTGTCATCAACCGCAACAACCGGTTGAAGCGTCTCCTCGACCTGGGTGCACCCGAGATCATCGTCAACAACGAAAAGCGGATGCTCCAGGAGGCGGTCGACGCACTGTTCGACAACGGTCGCCGCGGTCGTCCGGTCACCGGTCCCGGGAACCGGCCGCTCAAGTCGCTGTCCGACATGCTCAAGGGCAAGCAGGGTCGCTTCCGTCAGAACCTGCTCGGAAAGCGTGTCGATTATTCGGGCCGTTCGGTCATCGTCGTCGGTCCGACGCTCAAGTTCCACCAGTGCGGTCTGCCCAAGATCATGGCGCTCGAGCTCTTCAAGCCATTCGTGATGAAGCGTCTGGTCGACGAAGAACTCGCCCAGAACATCAAGTCGGCCAAGCGGATGGTGGAGCGTCGCCGACCGCAGGTGTGGGACGTGCTCGAGGATGTCATCAAGGAGCATCCGGTGCTCCTCAACCGGGCGCCAACGCTGCATCGGCTCGGCATCCAGGCCTTCGAGCCGGTGCTCGTCGAGGGCAAGGCGATCAACCTGCATCCGCTGGTCTGCACGGCATTCAACGCCGACTTCGACGGCGATCAGATGGCAGTGCACCTGCCCCTGTCGGCCGAGGCTCAAGCCGAGGCGCGCGTGCTCATGCTCAGCGCCAACAATGTGCTCAGCCCTGCAAACGGTCGGCCGTTGGTCACGCCGACCCAGGACATGATCATCGGCGCGTACTACCTCACCGATCTGGTCGAGGACGCCACCGGTGCCGGTCGCGTATTCCGCGACGTCGACGAATTGACCGCCGCCTATGAGCGTGGAGACGTTGCGGTTCACGCGCCGATCCAGTTCCGTGTTCCCGATCTCATGATCAGTCCCGCCAATGGGGCAGCTGCGCAGTACGAGCAAACCACGGTGGGTCGTGTCTTCTTCAACGAGACCCTTCCGGTCGACTACCCGTACGTCAACGCGAAGATCGGCAAGAAGGAGATGGGCACCATCGTCGACACGCTCGCTCGCGGTTTCGACAAGCAAGCCGTCGCCGTCAGCCTCGATGCGATCAAGGATCTCTGCTTCCATTTCGCAATGAAGTCGGGTCTCACGGTCTCGATCGACGACGTTGCGACCCCGACGGAGAAGGGCGAGATTCTCGACCGTCACGAGAAGAAGGCCGACAAGATCGAGCAGCAGTTCCGCCGCGGCATCATTACCGACGGTGAACGTCGGCAGATGGAGGTCGAGGTCTGGTCCGAGGCGACCGAAGAGGTCACCAACCGGATGAAGGACGGGCTCGAGAGCCAGCAGTTCAACCCGGTCAACATGATGGTCGATTCGGGTGCTCGCGGAAACATGATGCAGGTCCGTCAGATCGCCGGTATGCGTGGTCTCGTCGCCAACCCCCGTGGCGACATGATTCCCCGCCCGATCAAGAGCAACTTCCGCGAAGGGCTGAAGATGCTCGAGTACTTCATCGCCACGCCCGGCGCCCGCAAGGGTCTTGTCGACACGGCGCTGCGTACCGCTGACTCCGGCTATCTGACCCGTCGTCTCGTCGACGTGGCCCAGGAACTCATCATCAACGAGGAAGACCCATTCGACCGCACCGGACCCGTGCCGGGCATCTGGATCGAAGACGTCATGCCCGACACCGCCAACAAGCGCACCCACCTCGAGTCGCGCCTGTTCGGTCGGGTCTTGGCCGACGACGTCGAGCTCAGTGATGGTCGTACGATCGAGCGCGGCACCATGGTCGGGGATGATGACCTCGAAGCCCTCCGCGATGACGAAGGCGTCACTCGGGTCCGAGTGCTCTCTCCGCTCACCGACGACTCCCCCTTCGGTATCTCGTCGGCGAGCTACGGCATGTCGTTGGCCACCGGCGGCACGATCGAACTCGGTGAAGCGGTCGGCGTGATCGCCGCACAGTCGATCGGCGAGCCCGGTACCCAGCTGACGATGCGGACGTTCCACACCGGCGGCGTCGCCGGTGCCCAGGACATCGCAGGTGGTCTCCCGCGCGTGGTCGAACTGTTCGAGGCCCGCACTCCGAAGGGCAAGGCCACCCTGGCCCGCACCTCCGGTGTGGTTCGGGTGGGCGAGGACGACGGTCGCGGTCGCGAGATCACGATCGTCGCCGACGACGGCGATGAAGATCAGTACACGATCGCCTCGGGAACTCGCCTCGAGGTCACCGATGGTCAAGAGGTTCGGGCCGGCGATGCAATCGTCGAGGGTGCCCGCGACCCGAAGGAATTGCTCGAGATCAAGGGTGTACGCGCCACACAGGAGTACCTCGTGAACGAGGTGCAGAAGGTGTACCGCGATCAGGGCGTGTCCATCCACGACAAGCACATCGAGTTGATCGTGCGGCAGATGACCAAGCGCATTCTGATCTCTGAACCGGGCGACACCGACTTCCTTCCCGGCTATCAGGTCGATCGCAAGCTCTTCACCGACACCAACCGTCAGGTGGTCGAGGAAGGCGGTAAACCGGCCGAGGGCCGTCCCATGCTGATGGGCATCACCAAGGCGTCGCTTGCAACCGATTCTTGGTTGTCGGCTGCGTCGTTCCAAGAGACCACACGGGTGCTCACCGAAGCCGCCATCGAGTCCAAGTCGGATTCGCTGCACGGCCTCAAGGAGAACATCATCATTGGCAAGCTGATCCCGGCCGGTACCGGTATGGCGGAGTACCGCAACATTCGTACCGAAGCGCCGGACTACGAGCCTCCGGCGTACTACTCCTCCGACGAGGAGGAGGACCTGGCCGAGTGGCTTGCGGGCCAAAGCGCAGCCGGTGCCGATGTGATCACGCTCCCTGGGAGCGAGTCCTGAGCCGATCGACCTGAGCGGTCGAGCGATCTGGTGGACGGCGGGGCCTGAGGGTCCCGCCGCTTCGCGATCCACTGCGTTCGCGCCAGGACGGACCGTTGCAGGAGACGAGTAGTGTGAACGACGGTATGTCTCCGGAGGACCCCGCCCCCAGCGTCGCCATCGTCATCCCCTGTCGCGATGAGGCGATCACGATCCGCCAGGTGGTCGAGGGTTTTCAACGGTCGATGCCGGACGCTGCGATCATCGTCTGCGACAACGGCTCGAACGATCAGACGGCGTCGCTCGCCCGTGCGGCCGGCGCTCGGGTGATCGCAGAGCCACAACCCGGAAAGGGTCGCGCGCTGCGTCGACTGCTCGCCGATGTCGACGCCGACTGCTACGTCATGGTCGACGGTGACGCCACCTACGATCCGGCGACTGCACCTGCGATGGTCGCAGAGGTGCTCGACAACGGTGTCGACATGGTGGTTGCGAGACGGGTGTCCGATGGCACCGCATTCCCCGGTGGCCACACGATCGGTAACCGACTGTTGACCTTTGTGTTCCAGCGGCTCTTCCGGCTTCGTCTCACCGACACCTTGAGTGGCTACCGGGCCTTGAGTCGACGATTCGTCAAGACCTTCCCGGTCCTCACCCGGGGTTTCGAGGTCGAGACCGATCTCAACGCACATGCGGCAAGTCTCGATCTGCGTCATGTGGAGATCGAGTCGGCGTACACGAGTCGCCCGACCGGCTCGCACTCCAAGCTCGGAACCTGGCGAGACGGATTTCGAATCCTTCGGCGGATGTTTCGCCTGTTTCGCGACTGGCGCCCGCTGCTCACCTTCTCTCTTGCGGGTCTGGCCTGTGTCTTTGCCGCAACCGTGGTTGCGTTGCCGATCGTGCTCGACTTCCTCGACACCGGGTTGGTGGAACGGCAACCGACCCTGATCGCAGTGGCGGTGGCCTACCTTCTCGGTTTCGGCATGATCTCGATCGGCATGGTGCTCGAGCGGATTGCGCAGATGAGACGAGAAGTGACCAGGCTGCTCTACCTCTCGCTTCCTGCACAGCGGACATGATCCATGCTGCGATCGCCACGAAAGCCGAATACATCAAGACGGCGCCTGTTCTGCGCGAACTCAGCGCTCGCGGCACCGGCTACCGCATCATCGACATCGGCCAGCACGGCGGGCTGTCCCGATCGTTCCGAGCCCCACTGGCGATCGAGGAGCCCGCAGTCCAATTGGGGAAGGGCAGTGATGCAGAGACGATCCCCGACGTGGTTCGGTGGGCTGCAGGCGTTGCGAAGCTGCTCGCCCAACGACGCAAGACGCTTCGCCGCCAACTCTTCGGAGACGACGACGGGGCGATCTGCCTCGTGCACGGCGACACACCGGCGACACTGCTTGCGAGCCTCCTCGCAAGGCGAGCCGGGGTTCCGGTGGCCCATCTGGAGTCGGGCCTTCGCAGCTTTCACCTGCTGCAACCGTTTCCGGAGGAACTGAGCCGAATCGTGGTCATGCGCCTCTCCTCGGTGCTCTACCCCCCGAACGACGACGCAGCGGCAAACATCGCAACGATGCGGCTGAAGGGCGACGTCGTGCAGACGCCTGGAAACACGGCGATGGACGCCGTGGTGCATGCAGTGGGGACCGGCGACCGGAAGGTGACGGGCCCGGGCATCATCGCGATCCATCGGGTCGAGAATCTGCACAGAGGTTCGCGGGTCGACGGATTCATCGAGCTGCTTCGGACGGCTAGCGCCTCTGGCCCGACCCGCTTCCTCGTACATCCGCCGACCGAGCGCGCATTGAAGTCACACGATCGCTGGGGCGAGGTCCTCACAGCTGGGCCCGATGTCGCACCGCTCCTTCCCCATGACGAATTTCTCGAGGCATGTGCTGCGGCCCCATGGGTCGTGACCGACGGCGGATCGATTCAGGAGGAGTGTGCCGTACTCGGGGTTCCCACGCTGCTCTGGCGTGCCAGAACAGAACGACCCGACGGACTCGACGGTTGCGTCGTGATGTCGAACTACGACCAGACCGTGGTGACGGAGTTCTTTGCCGATCCCGCACGCTACCGGCGAGACCCTCGCCCGTCTGGGCAAACGTCCCCGGCAGCGGTTGTCGCCGACGACCTCATCGCCCGGATGCAGCAGCGATCAGGTTCCTGATCACCTGGCGGTTCACCTCGCTGCGTTGTTCACGATTCGAGACGTCACCCGGGGGTGGTCCGTCCAAGAGCGCCAGAGCAGCTGCACGCAGTTGCTCTGGTGGTGCCGTCGGATCGATGGAGGCCACGCCGTCACCCACATCGGCTGCCAACGACGCCATTTTCGGGGAATAGTCGAGCAGGAGCGCCCGTCGCCGAGTGAGAACGGCCGCCACTGCACCGTGATAACGCATCGAGATGACCAGCTGGCCCGACCCCATCAGATCGATCACGTCATCGGTTCGGGGTCGCACGATCTCGGTCGGCACGCGCAGCGCTGCGGCAACCGCCTCGTGGATGGCGTGGTCGTGGTCGCTGTCCCAGGTCACGAAACGGACGTCGAGCCCGGCCGACGTTGCGATGTCGTCGATGGCGGTGGCCCAGCTTCGAATCTGCGACGGTGCCGGTCCTGATTGCTCGGCCAGTCGTCGTTGCGAAGGTGAGTTCAGCGGTCGAAGTGAAACGACGAGATGGTTGGATGCGACGACGTCGCGAGCGGGCTGCGCAAGCACCGGATCGATACCGAGGTCGAGGCGGAGGCCAGTCAACGCAACGAAACGATCGCCTGCATTCTCGTCTCGGACCGACCCTGCCACTGGATGTCGAGCGACGGTGCGAACGAGGAGGCGGCCGAACGGGCGCCGAACGTCACCCACCCCGAGTCCGATCGCAGCCCACGGTCGGCGCAGGAGGCGCGCGGCCCCGAGGCGGGTGAGGTGAAAGGGAAGGTTGAGCGGCCCGGTTTCGTCTTGAATCAGGCCTCCACCACCGAAGAGCACCCCGTCGTGTCGGCGAAGTTCACGCAGCAGCCCGAACGTGTCGACTGCGCTCTCGTGCCGGATCCGATGTACCGGATCGGCGTGATCGGCGTCACCGATCGTGACCAGACTCGGCTCCCCTCCGGCTTCGTCGATCATCTGCACGACTCGTTCGGCGATCAGTTCGTCGCCGAGATTCGACGAACCGATCCAGCCGAGCACGGCGATGCGTGGCCGACTCACCTGTCCTCCGGTCCGATGCGAACGCCCACTGCGGCGACGATTGCGGCGGCAGGAAGCAAGATTCCGAGCCCAACGGCGCGATCGACAACTGCGATCACTGCCGCCTCGGCTCCACCGAGTCCCGAGATGGCGCCGAGGGCAGCAGCAAGCGACTCTCGAACACCAAGCCCGGCCGGGACGAACCCGACGGCTGCTGACGCTGGGCCGGCTGCTGCAAGTGCAGCTGTCTCTCGAACGGTGCCCGGAAGTGCCAGCATCGCTGCAACGGTAAGGAACCGAGCGATACCGACCAGCGTCAGCGTCAACTCTGTGGCGATGAGCAGCACGAGGTCGCGCGTGGAGCTGCCGCGTCGGCGAAGGAGGGTCAGGCCGGCAGCCAGCGAACCGCTTGCGCCTGCTGCAAACGCCGCAGCGATGAGCGGGGATGACCCTGCCAATCCCGCTCCGGCGATGAGGCCGGCAACACCGAGCCAGGCGAGCGCCCCACCGAAAAGCACTGCGGTGATGGTTGCTTTCGTTGCACCGGCGCGCTGCAGAACGACAAATCTCGTGATGGCCGAGCCAGGGATGGGAAGGAGATTGGCCGCAGCACCGATGACCGAAACGCCGAAGGCCGTTCGAGGCGAGATCTCGACACCGGTGATGCGGGCGAGGACGCGAAACTCTGCGGCGACGGTCGACAAGGTGCACAGGGCAAGCACCGTGAGCACGATGAGCCAGGTCGGCGCAAAGCTGCCGCTGTCGAGCTCGGCGGAGCGGAAACCGAAGCTGGCGACGCCGATGAGCAAGAAGAAACCGACGGAGAATCCGACGATCCGCAGCGTCAGCGAGGAAAGCGATCGCGCGACTGCCACGAGCGGAGTGTAGGTGCGATGACACCACAGTCCGGCGAGAACGGACCGTTGCTAGCATGCCGGAAGATGGCGGAACACCGAAGAACATCGGCCGACCGGGCCTGGTGGGCATGGGCTGTCTTCGGAGTCTGCACACTGGCCCTGCTGTTTCGTCCCCTGCTCGGCCTCGGTGCCCTTGTGCCGATCGACATCGCCGAGGTGTATGCGCCGTGGCGCTTCGACCCGCAGTCGGGCAACAGCGAGGTGGCGAACCCGTTGCTGTCGGACACGCTCGATGTTCACAGTCACTTTTCGTCGATGGCGAGCGACCTTCGTACCGGGAAGTGGGCGTTCTGGGATCGTTCCGTTGGGGGTGGGATACCGACGATGAAGGCGGGACTCCCCATCTTCCAGTGGGTCTATCTCGTCGTGCCTGCCTGGTATGCCCCCGGCCTTGCCGCTGCGGTTCGAACGATGATGGCGGCCGGCTTGACGTTCGGCCTGACGCGACGACTGGGTCTGAGTCGCGCAGCGGCAACCGTGAGCGGGGTCGCCTATGCCCTGTCGGGCTACCTCGTCGGCTGGTCGGGCTGGCCCCAGGCAAACGTTGCAGCCCTGTTGCCGGGGATCTTCTGGTTCGCCGAGTCGGTGGCGCGCCGGCCCCGGCCACGACAGGCGGTCGGCTTCGGCCTCGTGCTTGCGGCAATGGTGTGGGCGAACTTTCCGGTGGTCACGGTGTATGGCCTCCTGTTCGGTGCCGTCTACGCCCTCGCTCGACTCTGGGCGAATCGTCCGGCCGATCGATCGGCAGGGACGTGGTGGCGAGCGGTCGCTGTCGCCGGCTGGGGCGCAGTGCTCGGAGTTGGTCTTGCCAGCTACCACGTTGCCCACTTCGCACAGAATCTGCGGTGGGCTGATACGGGGGCTCGTCAACGACTTCCCGCAGACACCTCGATCGGGGCCGAGTTTCTGCCCGGTGTGGTGGTTCCCACTCCCTACGGGTCGACCCACGACGGTGGCGTCTTTTGGGCCTCGGGTCAGAACTGGGTGGAGACGCAGTCCTATGCGGGCGTCACCGTCATCGTGCTCGCGCTTGTGGCACTCGCCCACCGTAGGCCCGGTCGCACCGGCCCGACCACCGCCATGGGGGGGATTGCTCGCACGTGGTGGGTCATCGTCATCGTGGCCCTCTGGATCTCGTATGTCGGAGGACCGCTCACCGAGGTCGTGAACTCCCTTCCACTTGTTCGATACAGCACTGTCGGTCGGGCACGGGTTGTTGCCAATCTGGGGCTGGCTGTGCTGGCCGGTCTCGGAATCGAAGCCTGGCGTCGGGGACGGGTGAACCATCCCGACGTGGATCTGGTGCAGGGCATTCGTCGGGCAGTGCTGGCGTCGCTTGCCGGTGGGCTCGTCTGCGCCCCCTTCGTCTTGTCGTGGTTGCGGATCACCCGGGAAGCCGGAGCTGTCAAAGAGACGGTGGTGGGCATGCTCGTTCCACTGGCGTTTGGTTGTGCCGCCGCGGCGACACTGTGGTTCGTCCTTCGACGCCGGCTGCCTGACAGCTTGGCGGTCTCGTTCGTCACGCTCCTCGTCGCAGTCGAACTGCTCGTAGGTCTCGGTTCGGTGGCGACGATCGTGAGAAAAGAGTCGGTCGACCTGCGTACCTCAGCGCACGAGGTCGCCATCGAAGCGCTCCGTCCCGGCGAGCGGATGAATGCCGAGGGGCGCGTCTTTCTTGCCAATGCAGGTCAGACCGTCGGTCTCGACGACGTCCGTACCAACGGGTTTCTTCCACCCGGCTGGCGGGAGGTGTTCAAGGCGCTCGACGACGACCACTTCCTGCCACCAGGAACGGTGGCCAACCCGTACTTCTCCGATGTCGACATCCGGAGCGAAGCACTGGCCCGCTTGGGAGTCGGGGTGTGGGCTGCCGACCCGCACACACCTGCGAAGGGTCTTCGAGTCGCCGTTCCCGACGACGGTGACCATCTCGCCCTCGACCGGGCCCGTGATGGATCTGCAGTCGGCGTCGTGCCCGACTCGGGCCTGCGGGCCGTGACCGTGGACGTCGTCGAACCTGCACGGGGTTCGATCGACGTGGAAATCCGAGCGGGGGAGCGGGTTGTGTTCGGTTCGGCCCGTATCGATGACCACATCGGGCCGGTCGATCTCGTGGTCGTCGGTGAGTTGTTCGATTCGGGCCGCACGTTCACGGCACGCTTTGCGTTCCGAGCCGATCCGGAGTCGAGATCGGTACCGGTGGTTCGTGCTGACGGGGAAGACGTCTCCTTCGGCACCGTCACCGGCGGAGATGGCTGGGTTGTCGTCCATGGTGGCGACGTCGTCTTGTACGACCGGATCGAGGATGTCGGGGTTCGTCTGTCCCATGCAGCGCAAGAGGTCGAGCGGACAACGGTGGCAGACCACCTTGCTCGCCGCGATATTGCGCTCGTCGAGCCGGGGATTGCTGCGAGGCTTGCGTTGCCTTCGGCTGTCCCCGATGGCGTCGACGCATCGGCGCACGTGCTGCGCGCCGATCGCGATACGACCGTCATCGACGTCGACACGACGCATCCGGCTCTGGTCGTTCTGCCGAATCCTGACTACCCAGGATGGTCGGTGACGGTGGACGGCGAACGGGCCGAGGTTGTTCGCGTCGACAACGCCTTCCAGGGGGTTCTCGTGCCTGAAGGGCGATCACGCGTCGAGTTCGGTTTCCGTCCGTCATTCCTTGGACTCACGTCCTCGCTCACGCTGCTGGCACTTGTGGCGTCGGTGGTGACCTGGTGGGTCGGAGGCAACCTGGGTGAGCGTCGCCGGAAGTCTGCGTCGGAGGGTTGAGGTTCCCCTCCCTGCCTCGTATGCTTTTGCGCTGGCCTCGACGCGCGTGCCGCGGGCACCGCTGTGTCGGCCAAGAGAAGTTCTCCCACGTTTCGTTCAACCAGGAAGCATTTTCGTGCCCACCATTCAGCAGCTGGTCCGCAAGGGCCGAGACACCAAGCGTCGCAAAGAAGCCACTCCGGCGCTCAAGGGGGCGCCCCAGCGCCGCGGTGTCTGCACCCGTGTGTACACCGCCACCCCGAAGAAGCCGAATTCTGCGCTTCGCAAGGTTGCCCGTGTCCGTCTGACCTCCGGTACCGAAGTCACCGCTTACATCCCGGGTGAGGGCCACAACCTCCAGGAGCACTCGATCGTGCTCGTGCGTGGCGGTCGTGTGAAAGACCTTCCGGGTGTGCGCTACAAGATCGTCCGCGGCACGCTCGACACGTCGGGTGTTCGTGACCGTAAGCAGGCTCGAAGCCGCTACGGCGTCAAGAAAGAAGGCTGACGATGCCGCGCAAGGGCCCAGCACAGCGCCGCGAAATCGTTCCGGACCCGATCTACAAGTCGGTTCTGGTCACCCAATTCGTGAACAAGATTCTGCAGCGCGGCAAGCGCAGCACTGCCGAGCGAATCATGTACGACGCACTCGAACTCGTGCAGGAGAAAACCGGTGACGATCCGGTCGCAGTGCTCAAGCGTGCGGTCGACAACGTCCGTCCCCAACTCGAGGTCCGTAGCCGCCGTGTCGGTGGCGCAACGTACCAGGTGCCCGTCGAAGTGCGACCCCGTCGTGCCACCACGCTCTCCATCCGCTGGATGGTCGGCTTCGCCCGTGACCGTCGTGAGCGCACGATGGCCGAGCGCATGGCCAACGAGATCCTCGACGCGAGCAACGGCATCGGCGCGAGCTGCAAGCGCCGAGAAGATCTGCAGAAGATGGCCGAGGCGAACAAGGCCTTTGCCCACTACCGCTGGTAGCGGATACCTCGGTATTCGCACCTCCGAGCACTACCCTTTTCCGACGACCGGGCGTGACGCTTCAGCCGAAGCAGCCCGGTCGTGGTGCGTCTTTGCACCGCCCCCCACCCACTTGAGGAATACCCATGGCTGAGAAGCGAACCCCCCTCGCCAAGACCCGCAACATCGGGATCATGGCCCACATCGACGCCGGCAAGACGACCACGACCGAGCGGATCCTGTACTACACCGGTCGCTCCTACAAGATCGGTGAGGTCCACGACGGCGCAGCGACGATGGACTGGATGGAGCAGGAGCAGGAGCGAGGCATCACGATCACGTCGGCTGCGACGCACTGCATCTGGAACGACCACCGGATCAACATCATCGACACCCCGGGCCACGTCGACTTCACCGTAGAGGTCGAGCGCTCACTGCGCGTGCTCGACGGTGCCGTTGCGGTCTTCGACGGTGTCGCCGGTGTCGAGCCCCAGACCGAGACGGTGTGGCGACAGGCAGACCGTTATCGGGTGCCGCGGATGTGTTTCGTGAACAAGATGGACCGCACCGGTGCCGACTTCTACTTCTGTCTCAGCACGATCAAGGAACGTCTGACCGAGAACGTGCTCGTCCTGCAGCTGCCGATCGGCGCCGAAGGCGACTACGCCGGCACCGTCGACCTCGTGAAGATGAAGGCCCTGGTCTGGCCGGCTGCCACCGACGAAAAAGACCTCGGTGCCACCTACGACGAGGTCGACATCCCGGCCGAGCTTGCCGATGATGCAGAGCAGTACCGGGCCGAACTGCTCGACTCGCTCGCCGACCTCGACGAGGACCTCATGATGAAGGTGCTCGAGGAAGAGGAGATCACCGAGGAAGAGATCAAGGCCGCCATCCGCAACGCCACGCTCAATCACGGCATGGTGCCGATTCTCAACGGCACCGCCTTCAAGAACAAGGGTGTCCAGCCGCTGCTCGACGCCGTGATCGACTATCTCCCGTCACCGCTCGATGTTCCGCCCGTCAGCGGCGAGAACCCTCGCAGCGGCGAAGAACTGCAGCGCAAGGCCGACGACTCCGAGCCGTTCGCTGCACTTGCCTTCAAGATCATGACCGATCCACACGTGGGGCGCCTCACCTACTTCCGCGTGTACTCCGGCAAGCTCGACAAAGGCGAACAGGTCCTCAACACCCGCACCTCCAACAAGGAGCGCGTCGGGCGGATCCTCGAGATGCACGCCAACGATCGGGTCGACAAGGACGCAGTGTTCACCGGCGACATCGCCGCCGGTATCGGTATCAAGAACACCCGCACCGGCGACACCCTGTGCGACCCGTCGAATCCGATCACGCTGGAGAACCTCGACTTCCCCGACCCCGTGATCCATGTGGCCGTTGAGCCGAAGTCGAAGGCTGATCAGGAGAAGATGGGCAAGGCCCTCCAGGCGCTTGCCGAAGAGGACCCGACCTTCCAGGTCCGAACCGATGAAGAGACTGCGCAGACGATCATCGCCGGCATGGGCGAGTTGCACCTCGAGGTGCTCGTCGATCGGATGATGCGGGAGTTCAAGGTCGAGGCCACGGTGGGCAAGCCGCAGGTTGCCTACCGTGAGACGATCACGCAGTCGGTTGTCGACCACACCTACACCCACAAAAAGCAGACGGGTGGTACCGGTCAGTTCGCCGTCATCCAGGCGACGATGGAGCCCTATGCCGAAGGCGAAGAGGAATACGCCTTCGAGTCACAGATCACCGGTGGTGCCATTCCGAAGGAGTACATCAAGCCGGTCGATGACGGGATCAGGGAGGCCATGAGCAACGGCGTTCTCGCCGGCTTCCCGACCGTCAACATCAAAGTCACCCTCACCGACGGCAAGACGCACGACGTCGACTCGTCGGAGATGGCGTTCAAGATCGCCGGTAACGCGTGGTTCCGCGAGGTCGCTCCTCGCTGCAAGCCCACGCTGTTGGAGCCGATGATGGGCGTCGAAGTCGTCACTCCCGACGATTATCTCGGCGACGTCGTCGGCGACATGAACTCTCGCCGCGGGCAGGTGCAGGGCACCGAGCAGCGCGGCCAGAACCAAGTCGTGAATGCACTCGTGCCGCTCTCCGAGATGTTCGGATACAGTACGGATCTGCGTTCACGCACGCAGGGGCGGGCGACGTACACGATGCAATTCGATTCGTACCAACCCACGCCTGCAAACGTCCAGGAAGAGATCGTCGCCCGCGTCCGCGGCGAGTGATCGTCTCCTCACACCAACCTCACAGAAGAAAGCAAGGAAAACGTCATGGCTAAGGAGACGTTCGAGCGGACCAAGCCCCACGTGAACGTGGGGACCATGGGCCACATCGACCACGGCAAGACCACACTCACCGCTGCGATCACGAAGGTGCTCGCGGACAACGTCGAGGGTTCGTCGTTCACCGAGTTCGAAAACATCGACAATGCGCCCGAAGAGCGCGAGCGCGGCATCACCATCAACGTGTCGCACGTGGAGTACGAGACGGAGAGCCGTCACTATGCCCACGTCGACATGCCGGGTCACGCCGACTACATCAAGAACATGATCACCGGTGCGGCGCAGGTCGACGGTGCCATCCTCGTGGTGTCCGCCGCTGACGGCCCGATGCCTCAGACCCGTGAGCACGTGCTGCTCGCCCGTCAGGTTGGCGTGCCGAAGATCGTCGTTGCTCTCAACAAGGTCGACATGGTCGACGACGAGGAGCTGCTCGAGCTCGTCGAGATGGAGGTGCGCGAGCTCCTCAACGAATACGACTTCCCGGGTGACGACACCCCGGTGGTCCATGTCTCGGCGCTCAAGGCGCTCGAGGGCGATGCTGACTTCGCCGGCAAGATCATGGAGCTCATGAACGAGGTCGACGAGTACGTGCCGACCCCTGAACGTGACCTCGACAAGCCGTTCCTGATGCCGATCGAGGACGTCTTCTCGATCACCGGTCGCGGTACCGTTGTCACCGGCAAGATCGAACAGGGCGCCGTTCACACCGGCGACGAGCTCGAGATCATCGGCATCAAGGACACCTCGAAGACCACCTGCACTGGTGTCGAGATGTTCCGCAAGCTGCTCGACGAGGGCCAGGCCGGTGACAACATCGGCGCCCTCCTCCGTGGTATCGACAAGGACGAGGTCCAGCGCGGCCAGGTGCTCGCCGCCCCCGGCAGCATCACCCCGCACACCGAGTTCGAGGCCCAGGTCTACGTGCTGTCGAAGGAAGAGGGTGGCCGTCACAAGCCGTTCTTCTCCAACTACCGCCCGCAGTTCTACTTCCGGACCACCGACATCACCGGCACCATTACCCTCCCCGAGGGCACCGAGATGTGCATGCCAGGCGACAACACCACCATGCACGTCGAGTTGATCAACCCGATCGCCATGGACGAGGGCCTTCGCTTCGCCATTCGCGAAGGCGGCCGCACCGTCGGTGCTGGCTCGGTCACCAAGATCCTCAAGTGAGCGTTTGATGGCTGCAGGACAGAAGATCCGGATCCGGCTCAAGGCCTACGACCACGAAATCATCGATCAGTCGACGAAGAAGATCGTCGAGACGGTGAAGCGGACGCAGGCCGAACTGTCGGGTCCGATCCCGCTGCCGACCGAGAAGCATCGCTTCACGGTGATCAAGTCGCCGTTCAAGGACAAGGACTCCCGGGAGCATTTCGAGATGCGCATCCACAAGCGCCTACTCGACATTCTGGATCCGTCGCCGAAGACGGTCGACTCGTTGCAGCGGCTCGATCTGCCTGCGGGTGTCGATATCGAGATCAAGATTCAACAGGCCTAGTGCCGAAGAACCGTCGGGCTTCGGTCTGACGCAGATCTGTCGAATGTCAGAGGAGTCCCGGAGCCCTGTCCGGGGCTCCTCTGCGTTTTTGGTTGCTGTGGGCTGAGCCTGCTGCGGAGCAACTGCGGTGTCAGGCACCAACGTGCACGACGCCCTGGGAGGGGTTGGGCGTCAACCCATCGGTGATTTCTTCCTATGCTGAGGGGCACTCGACATCAGCCCGGGGGGTGCATGATGACCAAGCGACGAGCACAGATCACGGGCTGGGGCAAGTGCGTCCCGCCTGTGAAGCTGACCAACGCCGCCCTCGAGCAATTGGTCGATACGAGCGATGAGTGGATCGTCGAGCGCACCGGCATGAAGGAGCGCGGCATCAGCCATGTCGAGGTCACCGATCTTGCCGAGGTTGCCGCCAAACATGCGCTTGCAGCGGCCGGACTCGACGTGACCGACATCGACCTGTTGGTCATGGCGACGGTCACCCCCGAAATCACGTGCCCGAGCAACGCCTGCTTCCTGCAGGAGCGTCTCGGACTCGTGAACGCCGCTGCCTTCGATCTGAACGCTGCGTGTAGTGGATTCGTCTACAGCACGGCGACTGTCGCCTCGATGATCGAGTCGGGTGTGGCCGAGCGGGTGCTTGTGATCGGTGCCGAGAAACTCCACTTCGTCATGGATTACTGGGACCGCAACCACTGCATCCTGTTCGGCGACGGAGCGGGAGCTGCAGTGTTCGAGGCCGCCACCGACGGCTCGGGTCTCGTGGCCCATGACATCGGGGCCGACGGTGTCGCCGGGCGCACGATGGTGTTTCCGACGTTCGGGAGTCGGGGAGAACTCGATCGCCAGCGCGACCCGGCTGTCGACCGCTTGCACTTCGAAGGGCAGAACGTGTTCAAGCACGCAGTGCGGGGCATGGCCGCTTCGGTGGAGCGTGCGCTGGAGAAGGCTGCACTGACCCCCGGCGATGTCGATCTGGTGATCCCTCACCAGGCGAACCGACGCATCATCGAAGCCACCACCAGCCGACTCGGGATCCCCGACGACAAGGTCATGCTCAACATCGAGACCCACGGCAACACCTCGGCCGCCTCGATTCCGATGGCACTGCACGATGCCTTGGCCCAGGGCCGCATCGAGCCCGGTATGACCATCGTGCAGACGGCGTTCGGGGGTGGGCTCACGTGGGGCACCAACGTCATGAGATGGGGTGATCGGGTCGAACCGATCGCAACCTCCGACGCAGATCTGCCGCCCACCGACAAGACCGTCTTCGATCTGCTTGCCCCGAACCGCGAGTTCTTCGCGCCGTTCCACGGTACGACTCACCTGACCTGATCGCGGTTGTCGGCAAGCCCGGTTGGCTGGCATGGCTCGGGTGGTGATGGAGGTGAACTCAGCCGGGCCGTCGGCGGCGGCCGCGGCGTTCGGCGCTCTCGGCCAGCGTGTCCTCGGCGACATCGAAGTGCTGGCGATACCCCGACACGAACGCCTGAGTCGTGGCAGCGAAGGGCAGGGCGAGGAGCGCACCCACAACGCCAAGCAGCGCGCCACCTGCGATCACCGATCCGTAGGCGACAGCAACGTGGATCTCCATCGTCTCGGCCGTGACCCGCGGCGCAAAGAGATAGTTCTCGAGTTGTTGGTAGGCGATCACGACGACAAGAACGCCGAGCGCCGTTCGAGGATTGTCGACCAGGGTGATCAGCAGCGGGAGCGCACCGGCGAAGTACGTGCCGATGACGGGGATGAATTGGCTCATCACCCCCACCCAGATTGCCAGGGGCACGGGGAAGGGAACACCGAGGATCGTGAAGGCGATGTAGTGCACCGCTGCCGACAGCACGGCGAGAATACCGCGGGAGGAGATGTAGCCGCCTGTCTTCTCGATGGCGAGATCCCACACGGCGAGCACCGTGCGCTGACGATGCGGTTGGAGGAAGGAGCAGACGTTCCGGCGGAGCTGCGGACCCTCTGCCACCAGATAGAAGGTGAACAGCAGCACCGTGAAGGTCTGGAACACGACATTGAGGACTGACGTGCCGAGCGAGACGACGTCGTCGGCAAAGCGGGTGGCCAGATCCGACACACCTCCACCGTCGACGAACTCGTCGCTCACTTGCTGTAGATCGATGTCCTCGTCGATGTTGTTCTGCAGCCAACCCTCCATGTCGTCGAGGTAGCGGGGCGCTTCCTCGACCAGGCTGTTGATCTGGGTTGCCAGCGCAGTGCCGATCGCTGCCGAGAATCCGACCGTTGCGAAGAACAGGCAGAGATAGACGATCCAGACCCCCAACCCTCGCCGTAGTCCCCACCCTTCGAGGCGATTCACCGCAGGTTCGATGGCGAACGACAGGAACAGCGAGATCAACATGACGACGAGAAGCGCTCGAAGATTCCGGACCATGCCGGTGCCGATGTAGGTGACCGCCCAGCCGATCCAGAACAGAGCGATTGCCTTGATCACCCATCTCGGTACCTTGCTGCTCTGGCGGTGATCGACGTCCGTGTTGGACCCGGGTGGGCTGTCGTGAGCGTCGGGCGGATATTCCGGGTCCATGACTGCCGAACCTAGTCTGCGTTTTCTCCCGTGCGAGCCGTTGGTTCCCCAGCTCGCCCCCGGTAGTCTTTCCACCTTGGGCGACCGGGAGTTCTCGGGAGCCATCAATCGACGTCTGTGCAGGCCTGCGGGAACCACACGGCAAAACCGATCCAACGCTCCGCCGGGCCTGCCCGTGCGGAGCGTTCGCGTGAACTTCACCGAGTGCATGCACGGATGAGATGCAGCGGGACTCGATCCCGCACGACCCACAGGAAACAACCATGGCCACCAAGGCGATCGTCGGCGAGAAGGTCGGCATGACGCAGGTCTGGGACGACGAGAACCGCATCGTCCCGGTGACTGTTCTGCGCGTGTCACCGTGCCGTGTCGTTCAGGTCAAAACACCTGACACCGACGGCTACAGCGCCATCCAGGTCACGCAGGGCGTGAAGGATGCCGGCAAGCTCACCATGCCCGAGGCCGGGCACTTCGACAAGGCCGGCGTCGAACCCGGAACCAGGCTGGTCGAGTTGCGTCTCGACGACGTCAGCGAATTCACCGTCGGTCAGGAGATCTCCGCCGAGATCCTCGAGCAGGGTGAACTCGTCGATGTCACGGCCGTGAGCCGCGGCAAGGGTTTCGCCGGGGCGATGAAGCGTCACGGTTTCGGTGGAGCACCTGCGTCGCACGGTGCCCACCGTGTGCACCGCAAGCCTGGTTCGGTGGGGCAGTGCGCCACCCCGAGTCGCGTGTTCAAGGGAAAGAAGCTCCCAGGCCGAATGGGGAACGACAAGGTCACCACCCTCAATCTCGAGGTCGTGAAGAGCGACCCCGAGGCGCAGGTGTTGCTCATCAAGGGGTCTGTGCCTGGCGCTCGTGGCGCAACCGTCATCGTCCGCAACGCGGTGAAGGGAGCCTGATCATGGCAAGCGTCACGATCCTCACCCAGACCGGAACATCCGCTGGTAGCACCGATCTGGCCGATGCTGTCTTCGGCGTGGAACCGAACATGCCGGTGATGCATCAAGTCGTCACTGCCCAGTTGGCCGCCAAGCGGGCCGGCACGCACAGCACCCTCACCCGGCGTGAGGTGCGGGGTGGCGGCGCCAAGCCGTGGCGTCAAAAGGGCACCGGCCGTTCCCGGGCCGGCACCACCCGGGCTCCGGGGTGGGTTGGCGGTGGTGTCGCTCATGGTCCCAAGCCCCGCGACTACAGCCAGAAAACGCCCAAGAAGATGATCAAGCTGGCGCTTGCCTCGGCGCTGTCCGACCGCGCCGCCGACGGCAACGTCGTTGTCGTCGACAAGTGGGAGTTCGAGTCTCCGAGTACCAAGGCCGCTCGTGCTGCCCTTGCTGCCATCGGCGCCGAGGGCAAGATCCTCGTCGTGCTGGGACGCGAGGACACCAATGCGTGGAAGAGCTTCCGGAACCTCACCACCGTGCACTGTGTGCAGGTCGGTGAACTCAACACCTACGACGTCCTCAATGCCGATGTCGTCGTGTTCACGGAGGCAACGCTTCCCACCGGTGACGCCAGCATCCCGGCCGTCGACTCCACGGAGGAAGAAGAGTGAAGGACCATCGCGACGTCCTCATCCGCCCCGTCGTCTCCGAGAAGTCGTACGGGCTCCTCGAGGAGAACGTCTACACCTTCGAGGTTGCCAAGGGCGCCTCGAAGCCCGAGATCCGCGACGCCGTCGAAGCCCTGTTCGACGTCGCCGTGGTCAAGGTCAACACGCTCAACCGGGCCGGGAAGCGCAAGCGCAACCGTCGCACCGGTGGCTGGGGCCAGCGCCCCTCCCAGAAGCGTGCCCTCGTCACTCTCGCCGAGGGTGACTCGATCGATCTGTTCGAGGTCTGATCATGGCGATACGCAAGCGCAAGCCCACCAGCCCCGGCCGTCGCTTCCAGACGAGTTCGGACTTCTCGGAGATCACGACATCGACACCCGAGAAGAGCCTGCTTGCCCCGAAGGGCAAGACCGGCGGTCGAAACAACTACGGCCGCAAGACCAGCCGCCATCGCGGCGGTGGTCACAAGCAGCAGTACCGCATCATCGATTTCAAGCGGACCAAGGACGGCGTGCCGGCCACGGTTGCGTCCATCGAGTACGACCCGAACCGGACCTGCAACATCGCCCTGCTGCACTACCACGACGGCGAGAAGCGGTACATCCTTGCGCCGCGTGACCTCCACGTCGGTGACAAGCTCGAGTCCGGCCAGGCCACCGAAATCCGCCCCGGCAATGCACTGCCTCTCCGCTACATCCCGGTCGGTACCACCATCCACAACGTCGAGCTCAAGGCCGGCGCGGGCGCGAAGCTGGGTCGCTCGGCCGGTACGGCGGTGCAGTTGGTGGCCAAGGAGGGCGATTTCGCCACCCTGCGCCTTCCGAGCACCGAGATGCGCCGCGTGCCGATCGACTGCCGGGCGACCGTCGGCGAGGTCGGAAACGCCCAGCACGAGCTCATCAAGATCGGTAAGGCCGGCCGCAACCGTTGGAAGGGTGTCAAGCCCCAGTCCCGCGGTGTGGTCATGAACCCGGTCGACCACCCGCACGGCGGTGGCGAGGGCAAGACGTCGGGTGGTCGTCACCCAGTCTCGCCGTGGGGCAAGCCCGAGGGTCGTACCCGTCGTGCCAACCAAGAGTCCGACAAGTTGATCGTGCGCCGTCGCCGGACGCGCGGTTCGCGGAGGTAACTGCAATGCCGCGCAGCCTGAAAAAGGGTCCGTTCGTCGACGATCATCTGTTGAAGAAGATCGATGCGCTGAACGAGACCGGAGAGAAAAAGGTCGTCAAGACCTGGAGCCGCCGCTCCACCATCATCCCCGACATGATCGGTCACACGCTCGCTGTTCACGACGGCCGCAAGCATGTCCCCGTGTATGTCACCGAGGCGATGATCGGTCACAAGCTCGGTGAATTTGCGCCGACCCGCACCTTCAAGTTCCACGCGGGCCAGGAGAAGGGGGCGCGGCGCTGATGGCTGGCATCAAGACCAACGAGCGTCCCGGCACCCGCGCCAAGGCGTCCTACGTACGCAGCTCGGCCTACAAGGCCCGCGAGGTCCTCGACCTGATCCGCGGCAAGTCTTACGCCGAGGCGGCCGAGATCTTGCAGTTCTCCGAGCGTGGCATCGCCGATGACATCCTCAAGGTGCTCGACTCGGCTGTTGCCAACGCCGAACACAACGACAGTCAACTCGCCGAAGAGCTGTTCGTCTCGGCGTGCTACGCCGACGAAGGTCCCACGCTCAAGCGCTGGCGTCCCCGTGCCCGTGGCCGTGCCACACGCATTCGCAAGCGCACCTGCCACATCACCGTGATCGTGAGCCGCTACTCCGACGAGGCGCTCGAGGCCATGCGTGAGCGGGAGGCAGCTTCCGGTCGCTCGGGTTCGAGCCAGGCTGCAGAGGCTCGTCGTGCCCGGGTCGCCCAGAGCCGGACCCGCGACGAACACGATCATGACCACGATCATGACCACGAAGAGCCGAGTGTCGAAGAGCAGGCGGCCGAGATCGTCGAAGCCACCAAGGCTGCGATGGCCGAATCCGGCGGCGATGCCGAGACCAGCGGTGACGAAACCGTTGGTGACGCCGACAACGCCGAGGCGGTCGATGATGCCGACGACGCCAAGGCGGTCGATACCGCAGCCGATGACGAGGACCAGGGCGACGCACCCGAGGAAGAGGAGACCGACTGATGGGCCAGAAAGTCAACCCGTACGGCTTCCGTCTCGGGATCACCACCGATTGGAAGAGCCGTTGGTTCGCCGATCGCGACGAGTACGCCAACAACGTCGTCGAGGACTGGAAGATCCGCGACTACCTGCTCAACGAACTGCCGCACGCTGCGATCAGTCGAGTCGAGGTCGAGCGCACCCGCGAGCGGTTGCGTGTCGATGTGCACACCGCTCGCCCCGGCATCGTGATCGGACGCCGTGGCTCCGAAGCCGACCGCCTTCGTGCCGGTCTCACCACGATCTCCGGCAACGCCAAGGTCCAGCTCAACATTCAAGAGATCAAGCAGCCCGAGCTCGACGCTGCGCTGATTGCGCAGGGCATCGCCGACCAGCTCGCCGGCCGAGTGGCGTTCCGTCGTGCCATGAAGCGTGCTGTGCAAAACGCCCAGAAGGCTGGCGCGCTCGGTATCCGTGTTCAGTGCTCGGGTCGCCTCGGTGGCTCCGAAATGGCCCGCACCGAGTGGTATCGCGAAGGCCGAGTTCCGCTGCACACCCTCCGGGCCGACGTCGATTACGGCTTCCGCGAGGCCAAGACCACCTACGGTCGCATCGGCGTCAAGGTCTGGCTCTACAAGGGCGACATCCTTCCCTACAAGACCCAGGCCGAAGACAAGGCCACGCTCGAGGCCGCCATGGCAGCGGGTGAGACCTCTGGGCAGAGCAAGCCCCGCAAGGTCGTGTCCAGCGCTGCCCGCAAGCGTGTGTCCACCCCTGAAACGGATGCTTCCGACAACGAGGTCGACGAAGAGCCGGCACCGCTGATCAAGGAAGCCGACCCCGAGTTCGAGCGCCTGCTCGACGAGGAAGATGCCATCGAGGCATCGACTCGTGAGCAGAGCGAGACACCGAACTTCCGGGCGAACGACTGAGGTAATCGATCATGTTGATGCCCAAGAAGGTCAAGCACCGCAAGCACCACCGAGGCCGGATGTCCGGCACGGCCAAGGGCGCCACCGAGGTCACCTACGGCGACTTCGGTATTCAGGCCCTCGAACCCGGCTGGATCACCGCCCGTCAGATCGAGGCCGCTCGTATTGCCATGACTCGTCACATCAAGCGTGGCGGCAAGGTGTGGATCAACGTCTTTCCCGACAAGCCGGTCACACAAAAGCCTGCGGAGACCCGTATGGGTTCGGGCAAGGGTAATCCCGAGAAGTGGGTCGCTGTCGTGAAGCCCGGCCGCGTGCTGTTCGAGCTCTCGTTCCATGACGAGGACATCGCCCGAGCGGCGATCAATCGTGCCATTCAGAAGCTGCCGATCAAGGCGCGCTTCGTGAAACGTGAGGAGGGGTTCTGATGGCCAAGGCCAAGGCCCTCGCCCAACTCGGCGAGACCGATCTCCTCGAGAAGCTGTCGGATGCGAAGGAAGAGCTGTTCAACCTGCGGTTCCAGTTCGCCACCGGCCAGCTCGAGAACTCGGCTCGCATGAAGCAGGCCAAGAAAGAAATCGCCCGGCTGCTGACCGAACTCCGGGCCCGTGAAATCGCCGATGCCGAATCATTGGAAGCGGCAGTGGTGGAGGATTCCGATGACTGACACCGAAACCCGCGAGAACGCCCGCAAGGTCCGTGAGGGCATCGTCGTGTCCGACAAGATGGACAAGACCGCTGTGGTCGAGACCATCGACCGAGTGCGGCACCGCCGCTACGCCAAAACCGTGCAGCGAAACAAGAAGCTCCACGTCCACGACGAGGAGAACACGTTGAACGTCGGCGACCGGGTGCGTGTCCAAGAGACCCGACCGCTGTCGAAGAACAAGCGCTGGCGTCTCGTCGAGATCCTGGAGCGTGCGAAGTGATCCAGCAGGAGTCCCGTCTGCGGGTCGCCGACAACTCGGGCGCCAAAGAGGTCCTGTGTATCAAGGTCCTCGGCGGCTCGAAGCGTCGCTACGCCTCGATCGGTGATGTCTTCGTCGCCACCGTCAAGGACGCGATCCCGGGTGCACAGGTGAAGAAGGGCGACGTCGTCAAGTGTGTCGTCGTTCGCGTGAAGAAGGAGAAGCGTCGTCCCGACGGGAGCTACATCCGCTTCGACGAGAACGCCGCTGTACTCATCAACGAACAGAAGCAGCCGCGCGGTACCCGCATCTTCGGCCCCGTCGGCCGTGAGTTGCGAGAGAAGCAGTTCATGCGGATCGTGTCGCTGGCTCCGGAGGTCCTGTGATGACCAAGAAAGCCATGAAGATCATCAAGGGTGACCGAGTGGTCGTGCTCGCCGGCAAGGACAAGGGTGCTGAAGGTGTCGTCGCACAAGCCATTCCCGAGCAGGGAAAGGTCATTGTCGAGGGTGTCAATATCGCCATGAAGCACCAGGCCCCGACTCGGGCCGATCAGCAGGGTGGCATCATCGAGAAGGCGATGCCGATCGATGTGTCGAACGTCGCTGTGGTCAGCCCGAAGGATGGCAAGGCGACCAAGGTCGGCTACAAGATCAACGCCGACGGTACGAAGGTTCGCATCTGCCGTCGCACCGGGGAGGAGATCAAGTGAGCACTGCAACCCTCACCCCGCGCCTTCGCACGAAGTACAACGAAGAGATTCGGCTGCAGCTCAAAGAGACGCTTGAACTCGACAACATCATGCTCGTCCCCAAGATCGAGAAGATCGTCTTGAACATGGGCGTCGGCGATGCTGTCGGCCAAGCCAAGCTCCTCGAAGGTGCGCTTTCCGATATGGAGACGATCGCCGGCCAAAAGCCGGTCGTCACCAGGGCCAAGAAGAGCCTCGCCAGCTTCAAGCTGCGTGAGGGTCAGGCCATCGGCTGCAAGGTCACCCTCCGGGGCGACCGGATGTATGAGTTCCTGGATCGCCTCATCTCCCTGGCGATTCCGCGAATCCGCGACTTCCGCGGCCTCCCGCCGAGGGCCTTCGACGGCAACGGCAACTACACGTTCGGTGTTACCGAGCAGCTCATGTTCCCCGAGATCGACTACGACCAAGTCGACACCACCCGGGGAATGGACATCACGATCGTCACCACGGCGAAGACGAACGAGCACGGCAAAGCCTTGCTTGAGGCGTTCAATTTCCCGTTCCGACGCGAAGGGCAGTGACCCATGGCGAAAAAAGCACTCAAGGAAAAGCAGCAGCGCACGCCGAAGTTCAAAGTGCGCCAGTACACCCGTTGCCGCCGCTGTGGCCGGCCGAAGTCGGTGTATCGCAAGTTCGGCCTGTGCCGGATCTGCCTGCGCAAGATGGCGCATGCCGGCGAGTTGCCGGGCGTCAAGAAGGCCAGTTGGTGAGGGGAGGAGCTGAACGATGACGATGACTGATCCGATTTCCGACATGCTCACCCGCATCCGCAACGCCAACGTTGCGATGCACGACGAGGTGTCGATGCCCTCGTCGAAGCAGAAGGTCGCACTCGCCAAGGTCCTCCAGTCGGAGGGCTACATCGCCTCGTTCGCCGAGGCTGAGAACGGCGACCAGCCCGGAAAGACGCTGACCATCGAGATGAAGTACAGCCCGGAACGGGCTCGGGTCATCTCCGGTCTCAAGCGTGTGTCCAAGCCCGGTCTGCGCATCTACCGTCAGCGCAACGAGATCCCGCGCGTGCAGGGCGGTCTCGGTGTGGCGGTCGTGTCGACCAACAAGGGCCTCATGTCCGATCGCGAAGCACGGAAGAACCGCATGGGCGGGGAAATCCTGTGCTTCGTCTGGTGAGGAGCGAACCATGTCGCGAGTAGGCAACGCACCCATCACCATCCCGAGCGGCGTCGAGGTCTCGATTTCCGGCTCCTCGATCTCGGTCAAGGGTTCCAAGGGCACGCTCGAGCGCGAGCTTCCGGGTGGGATCACCGTCCGCGAAGAGGACAGCACACTCTTCGTGGAGCGTCCCGACGAATCCGGCGAATCGAAGGCATTCCACGGCCTGTCGCGTTCACTGATCCACAACATGATCGTCGGCGTCAGCGAAGGGTTCACCAAGGAACTCCAAATCCAGGGTGTCGGCTATCGAGCCACCGCCAAGGGCGCCAACGCGCTCGAGTTGGCGCTCGGTTTCAGTCACCCGGTCAACATCACTGCACCCGAGGGCATCGAATTCGAGGTGCCGCAGCAGACCCAGATTTTCGTGAAGGGAATCGACAAGCAGTTGGTCGGCCAGGTCGCAGCCGACATTCGCAAGTGGCGCAAGCCCGAGCCGTACAAGGGCAAGGGAATCCGGTACGCCGGCGAGCGCGTCATTCGCAAGGCCGGAAAGGCGGCGAAGTAATGCCCGATATGGCAAAGAAGCGTCGTGATGCCCGCATCCGTCGCCACAACCGGGTGCGCAAGACCATGCGCGGTACGGCGACTCGTCCCCGCGTCGCAGTGTTCCGTTCCAACAAACACATTTCAGCGCAGGTCATCGACGACATCGCCGGTGTGACGATCGCTGCGGTGTCGACCACCGAGTCGGCTCTTCGCGGCGCGATCAACAGCAACATCGAGGCGGCCTCCAAGGCCGGCGCGCTTCTGGCCGAACGGGCCAGAGCTGCCGGTATCGAAGAGGTCGTGTTCGACCGAGGTGGCTTTCGCTATCACGGTCGGGTTGCGGCGCTCGCCGACGCAGCCCGCGAGGGAGGACTGAGGTTCTGATGGCTTTCGAACGCAAAGACGAGCGCGACAATCCGCGCGACGGCGGCGAGGGGCTCCGAGAGTCACGCGTCATCAACATCAATCGTGTGGCAAAGGTCGTCAAGGGTGGCCGTCGCTTCTCCTTCACTGCGCTCGTGGTGATCGGTGACGGCGCCGGTCAGGTCGGACTCGGCTACGGCAAGGCAAAGGAAGTTCCCCTGGCCATCCAGAAGGGCACCGAAGAAGCACGACGCAACCTGTTCACCGTGCCGATGGCCGGAACCACGATCGTGCACGAGACGATCGGACAGCTCGGCGCCGGACGCGTCATGCTCAAACCGGCTGCGCCCGGTACCGGCGTGATCGCCGGTGGTGCCGCTCGGGCCATTCTCGAGGAGGCCGGTGTGGCCGATGTGCTCTGCAAGTCACTCGGGTCGCCGAACCACATCAATGTTGCCCGAGCAACCATCAACGGCTTGCAGTCGCAGCGTCGGCCCGACGAGATCGCGAAGCTGCGCGGACTCGAGCCTGACGAGTTTCTGCCGAGTGGGCTCTGGCAGGCCTACCAGGAGAGCGAGCGCGGCGAGCACAAGCCGAAGCTCGACAAGGAGGACTGATGGTGCTCAAGGTCACTCAGCTCAAGAGCAGTATCGGCTGCAAGCCCAAGCAGCGAGGCACCCTTCGGGCCCTCGGGTTGCGCGGTATCGGCCGAACCAACACGTTGCCTGACCGGCCTGAGATTCGCGGCATGCTCGCCCGGGTCCCACACCTGGTCAGTGTCGAGGAGGTCGACGACTGATGGCGATCAAACTGCACGATCTCGAGCCCGCTGATGGCTCCAACAAGCGGGGAAAGCGCAAGGCGCGCGGTATCGGAGGCAAGGGCGGCAAGACCGCAGGCCGCGGCACAAAGGGCCAGCGGGCGCGCAACACCGTGCCGGTGGGCTTCGAGGGCGGTCAGATGCCGCTGCTCCAGCGGGTTCCCAAGCTGCGAGGCTTCACCAACCCGTTCCGGGTCGAGTACCAGGGCATCAATCTGGACACGATCGCCGAGTCCGGTCTTTCCGAGGTCTCACCCGAGTCACTGCTGGCCCGTGGCCTCGTGGGCAAGGGCTCGTTGGTCAAGATCCTGGGCCGCGGTGAGCTCACCACCGCAGTCAACGTGAAGGCCCACGCCTTCTCGAAGACCGCCGAGGCTGCCATCACCGCAGCTGGGGGTACCGTCGAGGTTCTGCCCAAGCCGTTCGGGGTTCGTCCGGCGCACGGCAGCTACAGCCAACACACCAACCGATGATCGATCGCCGGCGTCTGCAGGCGCCTGCTCGGATCATCTGACCGCTCCGGGAGCGTCACGTGCTGCACCGAGTTCTGAACATCTTCAAGATCGCCGACCTGCGGGGGAAGATCCTGTTCACCCTCATGATCATTGGCGTCTACCGGTTGGGTGCGTTCGTGCCGGCACCGGGTGTCGACATCGAAGCGGTGCAGCTTCTGCGCGATCAAGCGAACGAAGGCGGCATCCTCGGTTTCGTTCAGTTGTTCTCGGGTGGTGCTCTCACCCAGTTGTCGATCTTTGCCCTCGGCATCATGCCGTACATCACTGCGTCGATCATCATGCAGATCTTGGGCGTCGTCATTCCCAAGATCGAGGAATGGCAGCAGCAGGGGGCGGTGGGTCAGCGCAAGATCACGCAATGGACCCGGTATCTCACGATCACCATCGCCGTCGTGCAGTCGACGTCGTTCGCGTTCCTGTTCAACGGCGGCGGTCTCGTCGGCGGCGAACTTCGACTCATCCAGAACTTCGGTGCGTGGAGCGTGTTCGTGGTGGTGCTGACCCTCACGACCGGTACGGCGTTGCTCATGTGGATGGGCGAACTGATCACGCAGCGCGGCATCGGCAACGGCATGTCGCTGCTGATCTTCACCTCGGTCGTCTCGACACTGCCAGCCCAGGGATCGCTGGTGCAGGCCGAGAACGGCACGCTTGCGCTCGTCATCCTGATCGCCGTGGCGGTCCTCCTGCTCGTTGGCATCGTGTTCATCGAGCAAGGTCAGCGTCGCATTCCGGTCCAGTTCGCCAAGCGGGTGGTCGGGCGTCGGATGTACGGCGGCCAGTCGACCTATATCCCGCTGAAGGTCAACCAGTCGGGCGTGATTCCGATCATCTTCGCCAGTTCGGTGCTGTACCTCCCGAACCTGATTGCAGTGGCCCTGCCGGACGGCGGCATCGGTGGATCGATCCAGCGATGGGTCGACAACCACCTGGCCAACCCGACGTCACCGGTGTACCTGACGATCTTCGGTCTGATGATTGTCGGGTTCGCCTACTTCTACACTGCGATCCAATTCGACCCGGCGAAGCAGGCCGACACGATCCGCAAGCAGGGTGGCTTCATCCCCGGTATCCGTCCCGGGCAGCAAACCGAGGCGTATCTCGCCCGCATCCTGTCCCGGATCACGTTCCCGGGGGCGATGTTCATCGCCGCAGTGGCCCTCGTGCCGTCGATTCTCATCGCGGTCACGATCGGCACCGACTCGCAGTCCGGCGCCGGTGCCGGTGCTGGCGGCTTTGCGTTCGGCGGTATCTCGCTCCTGATCGCCTCGGGTGTGGCACTCGAAACCATGAAGCAGATCGACAGCCAGTTGATGATGCGCAACTACGAGGGCTTCCTCAAGTGACGGCGCTTCGCATGGTCATCCTTGGCCGTCAAGGATCAGGGAAGGGAACGCAGTCGGGGCGAATCGCCGAACGCTATGGCTGTGTGCACCTCTCGACCGGTGACGTGTTGCGTGCTGCGGTGGCAGAGGGAACCGAGCTGGGGCAACAGGCTGCCGGCATCATGAACTCGGGTGGGCTCGTCGGGGACGACATCATGATCCCGCTCGTTCAGGAGCGCATCGGCAAGGACGATGTCGTCACCGGCGGGGTGCTCCTCGACGGCTTCCCCCGCACCGCGGAGCAGGCCAACGGACTCGCAGCCATGTTGGCAGAGCTCGGTCAGGCCCTCACCGTGGCGATCAACCTCGATGTCCCCGTCGAGGAGGTCACCCAGCGAATGATGGCTCGGGGTCGGGAAGACGACACCGAAGAAGCCATCACTCGCCGTCTCGGTCTCTACGACCAGGAGACAGCACCGCTCCTCGACTGGTTCGACGAACGGGGCCTGCTGGTCACGGTCGACGGACTCGGCGAGGAAGACGACGTCTTTGCTCGCCTCGAGGAGGTCATCTCGTCTCGTCTGGCATAACCCAGCAGGGTTGGTCGACATCGCGAACCCCGGTAACGTTGTCGTTTGGCCTAAGACGAAATTCACCCCGCGGTTCCACCCCGGAATCGCGTGTTTCCAGGAGGAAACGCTCTGCCAAAGCCCAAGGAAGACGCAATTGTCCTCGAGGGGACCGTTTCCGAGTCACTCCCGAACGCAATGTTTCGGGTGGAACTCGAGAACGGTCACGAGGTGCTCGCGCACATCAGCGGGAAAATGCGCATGCATTACATCCGTATCCTCCCCGGCGATCGCGTCCAGGTGGAGCTCACCCCCTACGACCTCCAGCGAGGTCGTATCACCTACCGCTACAAGTAGTACTCCCATCATGAAGGTTCGACCCAGCGTCAAGAAGATCTGTGACAAGTGCAAGGTGATTCGTCGCCATGGCCGCGTCATGGTCATCTGCGAAAACCCGCGTCACAAGCAGAGGCAAGGCTGACATGGCACGTATCAGCGGCGTGGACATTCCACGCGAAAAGCAGGTGGGCACCAGCCTCACCTACATCTATGGCGTCGGTCGCAAGACAGCGAGCGACATCTGTGAAGCCACTGGCATCCCGTCCACCACACGGGTCCGTGATCTCACCGAAGACGAGGTGGCCAAGCTGCGCTCGTTCATCGATGCAGAGGTTCGCGTCGAAGGTGACCTGCGGCGCGAGGTGTCGCAGGACATCAAGCGGAAGATGGAGATCGGCTGCTACCAGGGCCTCCGTCATCGCCGTGGACTTCCGGTCCGGGGCCAGCGCACCCACACCAACGCACGTACACGCAAGGGTCCCAAGAAGACCGTTGCCGGCAAGAAGAAGTAAGGAACATGGCAACTCCTTCGGGTCCGCGCCGTCGTCGCGGCAGCAAGAACGTCACGCACGGCGTTGCGCACATCAAGAGTTCGTTCAACAACACGATCATCTCGATCACCGACCAGCGCGGCGACGTGATCGCATGGGCATCGGCGGGCAACGTCGGGTTCAAGGGGTCGCGCAAGTCGACCCCGTATGCGGCGCAGATGGCGGCTGAGCAGGCTGCCCGCCGGGCGATGGAGCACGGTGTGCGGAAGGTCGATGTGCAGGTCAAGGGGCCCGGATCGGGTCGGGAGACCGCGATCCGTTCGATTCAGCAGGCCGGCATCGAGGTGACCGGCATCAAGGACTGCACGCCGATCCCGCACAACGGCTGCCGTCTCAACAAGCGGCGGAGGGCCTGACATGTCGCGCTACACCGGACCCCGCGCTCGCGTCTCACGCCGGCTCGGTACCAATATCTGGGGAACGAAGGGCGAGACGATTGCGCTCGACAAGCGTCCCTACCCGCCGGGCGAGCACGGTCGTTCCCGTCGCCGTGGCTCGGTCAGCGAATACCTTCTGCAGCTGCAGGAGAAGCAGAAGGCTCGTTTCAGCTACGGCCTCACCGAACGCCAGTTCCGCAATATTTTCGCCGAGGCCTCTCGTCGTCAGGGTGTTACCGGCGAGAACATGCTGCGCTTCCTCGAGCTTCGCCTCGACAATGTCGTGTACCGCACCGGTTGGGCCGCCACCCGTCCGCAGGCTCGCCAGTTCGTAGGCCACGGCCACATCAACGTCAACGGTCGTCGGGTCGACATTCCGAGCTACCGTGTTCGCAAGGGCGACGTCATCGAACTCCGCCCCGCCGCACGCGACTTCAACGTCGTCCAATGGAACCTCGATGTGCTCGACCGCCAGCCCCCGGCGTGGTTGTCCCGCAACGAGCAGTTCGAGACCACCGTCCTCGAGCTTCCCATCCGAGAACAGATCGACATTCCCGTCCGCGAGCAGCTCATCGTCGAGCTCTACTCGAAGTAGCAGAGGTACCGATGCTTGTCATCCAGCGTCCAACCGTCGAAGCGATCGACGAAGCCGAGGGAAACCTCCAGCGCTTTGCGATCGGCCCGCTCGAACCCGGCTTCGGGCACACGATCGGCAACTCGCTTCGCCGCACACTGCTTTCCTCGATCCCGGGTGCAGCTGTCACGCAGGTTCGCTTCGACGATGCCCTGCACGAGTTCGACACGATCACGGGGGTTGCGCAAGACGTCACCGACGTCATCCTCAACCTCAAAGACCTCGTCCTGATGGTGCACAGCGACGAACCCGTCACGCTTCGGCTCGATGCGCGGGGCCCAGCCGATGTCACGGCTGCCGACATCCAGCAACACCCCGACGTGGAAATCCTCAACACCGACCTTGCGATCGCCACGCTCAACGGCAAGGGACGACTTGCCCTCGACCTCACCGTGCAGGTTGGTCGCGGCTACGTCTCGGCCGAAAGGAACAACACCAGTTCCACCATCGGTGTCATCCCCATCGACTCGATCTACTCGCCTGTGCGCCGCGTGAGCTTCCAAGTCGAGACGACTCGTGTTGAGCAGTCCAACGATTTCGACCGCCTCGTGCTCGAGATCGAAACCGACGGCTCGATCAGTCCTCGCGAAGCGTTGGCTTCTGCTGGCGGGACGCTGCGTGCACTGGTGCAACTCGTCGAGGAGATGAGTGACGAACCACAGGGCCTCGAACTCGGTGAAGCTGTCCAAACCACCTCGGGTGGTCCGGACATGGAACTGCCCATCGAGGATCTCGAACTGTCGGAGCGTCCCCGCAACTGCCTCAAGCGGGCACAGGTGAACACCGTCGGTGAGTTGCTGCAAAAGAGCGAGGACGACCTGCTGGCGATCACCAACTTCGGCCAAAAGAGCCTCGACGAGGTCATCGAGAAGCTGGACGAGCGAGGCCTTTCGCTCCGGAATCGAGACTGATCATGCCTGCACGTCCCCGCAAAGGTAAGCGCTTCGGCGGCAGCGCTGCCCACCAGAAGGCCATGATGGCCAACTTGGTGGCGTCGCTCATCGCCGCAGAAGGCATCAACACCACCGAAGCCAAGGCCAAGGCCATGCGCCCGATCGCCGAAAAGATGATCACCAAGGCGAAGAAGGGTGGCGTTCACAACCACCGTGAGGTCGTGAAGTTCCTTCGCGATCGCGAGATGGCCACCAAGTTGTTCGACGAGATCGGCCCCCGCTACGAGGACCGCGCCGGCGGGTACACCCGCATCATCAAGCTCGATCCCCGCTCCGGCGACAACGCGCCGATGGCGCGTATCGAACTGGTCTGAACGCTGCCAGACGCAGGACGCTGATCGGGATGCCCCTCGTCGGAGGGGGGGATCTAGCCTGATGGAATGGCTCCTCGAGTCGTCGCTCCGCCGCCTGCCGGGTACATCCGCGTCCGGATGACGGTCGCCTACGACGGGACTCCCTTCCACGGGTTTGCGACGAATCCCGATGTTCGCACGGTCCAGGATGACATCGAGCGCGCACTTGCGACCGTCCTCCGCCAACCGACTCCGACGACGTGTGCAGGACGCACCGACCGCGGTGTCCACGCCCGCGGTCAGGTTGTGAGCTTCGACGTCGACGCCGCGCACTTCGACGCCGACGCCCTCACGAGGGCACTCAACCGGATGCTCAGCCCCCACATCGCGGTACGCGATGTGGGGGAGGTGGCCTCCGACTTCGATGCTCGTCTCTCGTGCGTCGCTCGCAGCTACCGCTACCACATCACGAATGCACCGACCCCCGACCCGTTGCTGCACAACCGGGCGTGGCACATCCGAGAACGGCTCGAAATCGAACCGATGCAAGTGGCAGCCGATCGGATCCTTGGCGAACACGACTTCACCAGCTTTTCCAAACGCAACAAGTCGAAGGTGAACGAAACCTTCGTTCGTCGGGTGGAGCAGGTCCAGTGGTTCCGCAAAGGCGATGCCGTGCATCTCGACATCACCGCGAATGCCTTCACCCAACAGATGGTTCGGAGCCTTGTCGGGATGTTCGTTGCGGTGGGCCGCGGCCGCCGCCCGGCCACCGACATCGATGTCGCTCTCGGTGCTCGTGATCGAGCGGTTGTCCCGACCCCTGCGCCACCACAGGGACTTGTCCTCATGCAGGCGCGCTATCTCTCATGACCGATGGGAGCGCGCATTTCCCACCCCGGGCGATTGTTGTTCCCTGGCGGTACCCGTAGGCTTGTCCTTCGGTCCTGGCTGCGATCGCACGGCGCCGAGACCGCCACATCGTTCGAAGTTTCCGCGGAGGAAGCGTGTCCACCTACACCCCGAAGGCCAGTGAGATCCAGCGTTCCTGGCACGTCGTCGATGCCCAAGGCATGGTGCTCGGCCGACTCGCCACCGAGGTCGCCAACGTTTTGCGCGGGAAGCACAAGGCCACCTACACGCCCAACATCGACATGGGTGACCACGTCGTCATCGTCAATGCCGACAAAGTGGTGCTCACCTCCGGGAAGGCCGAACGCAAGTTCGTGCACCGGCACAGCGGCTACCCGGGTGGTCTCAAGACCGAGACGTATGCCGAGAAGATGGCCCGCAAGCCCGAGCAGGCCGTGATGGACACCATCCGCGGCATGATCCCGAAGACCCGCCTTGGCCGCGCCCAGATCTCGAAGTTGAAGGTCTATGCCGGCCCAACCCATCCGCATGCGGCTCAGAACCCCCAGCCGCTCGAGTTCGCGCACGCCGCCCACCGGCCCCGCGCCTGACGAGGAAGAGTCCGATGCCCGCACCTCTCTGCCAGACCACCGGTCGCCGGAAGCGCTCCGTTGCTCGGGTCCGTTTCGTTCCCGGCTCTGGTGCCGTCACGGTCAACGGTCGCCCCGTCGATGAGTACTTCCCCTCGAAAGTCCAGCGCGAAGCGTTGCTCGAGCCGCTCACCATCACCGAGACGGTCGAGAGCTACGACATCGATGCAACGATTCACGGTGGTGGCACGACTGGCCAAGCAGGTGCCCTTCGGCTCGGTATCGCTCGCGGGCTCGTCGAACTCGACAGTGAGCACCGAGACTCGCTCAAGAAGGCCGGATTCCTCACTCGCGATCCCCGCAAGAAGGAAAGCAAGAAGTACGGCCTCAAGAAGGCCCGTAAGGCTCCGCAGTACAGCAAGCGCTAGTTCCGCCCGCCCGGGCTGCGATGGCACAGTGTGTCCGCCGTTGCGCTCAACGTCTGTACGGGTCGGTGGTTTGCGACCGATGATGGTGCTGTGACGCTCCGCTTCGGTACCGACGGCATGCGCGGCGATGCCCGCACCGAGCTCACTGTCGACGTTGTGCGGGCGCTGTCCCGGGCCGGGGCCGAGGAACTCGGGGCTGACGCCTTTGCGGTTGGCCGTGATCCGCGTCGGTCCGGCGCCGATCTCGCAGCTGCCGTGCATGCCGGTGTGGCGGACGCCGGTGGAACCTCGACTGATCTCGGCGTGGTCCCGACGCCTGCAGTGGCTCGTTGGTGTGCAGATCGTCACGTGGCCGGTGCAATGATTTCGGCCTCGCACAACCCGTGGTACGACAACGGGATCAAGTTCTTTGCGTCGGGCGGGAGCAAGCTTGGTGACGCCGTCCAAGACCGGATTCAGGCCCGATTCGACGGACTCCTGGGCGAACGACACGCCGCCGTGACCCCTGCGATCACCGATGCCCATCGGGCTGCGGCAGAGGCGCACGTCGACGCAGTTGTCAGCAGCGTGGAGGGACGGCGCCTCGATGGTGTTCGGGTCGTGGTCGACGCCGCCAACGGTGCTGCGTCCGAGGTCGCACCGGATGCGCTGCGTCGACTGGGAGCCGATGTCTCGCTCATCCATGCCGCTCCAACCGGTACGAACATCAATGCCGGCTGCGGCTCCACGCATGTCGAGTCGCTCCGAGAAGCGGTTGTCGAGCACGGCGCAGATCTCGGCGTTGCCTTCGACGGCGACGCCGACCGAATGCTCGCAATCGACGAAAATGGCGGGCTGGTCGACGGCGATCAGATCATCGCAATCTGTGCCCGCGACGCAAAGGCGAGGGGAACACTCGCCCACGATGCCGTTGTCGTCACGGTCATGGCCAACCTCGGTTTTCGTCGTTCGATGGAAGCAGCCGGGATCGAGGTGGTCGACACCAAGGTCGGCGACCGCTATGTGCTCGAAGCGCTGGACGCCCGGCGGCTGTCGCTCGGTGGTGAGCAGTCCGGGCACGTGATCTTCCGCGAGCTTGCCGCAACCGGTGATGGTCTGCTCACCGCTGTGCAGTTGCTCGACGTGGTCGCTCGCTCCGGTCGCTCGCTCGCCGAGCTCGCAACCGGTTCGATGACCCGCCTGCCCCAGGTCCTGAGGAACGTGAGAGTCGCAACCCAGCCCGTCGATGTCGATGGTCCGATGGCTCCGTTCGTGGATGCCTCCCTCGCCCGGATGGCTGGTCGAGGTCGGGTGCTGATCCGGATGTCTGGCACGGAACCCCTCATCCGCGTGATGGTCGAAGCGGAAACCGACGCCGAGGCGCAGATGGAGGCAGACGGTCTCGCCGCCGCAGTCGAGTCGCTTTTTTGCTGACTGGGTGCCCTCCGATGTCGGTCCTAGACTGACCGACACGGTTGTCGGACCTAACACAACCGCTTCGCTCTGGGAGGCACCGACCTGTGTGCGGGATCATCGCCGTTGTCCGGCGCCCATCGACTCGTGAGACACCGACGGCAGAGGCCGTGATCGCGCTCGTGGCCGATCAGGCCGCACGGCTGGTGCCTGGGGCCGCCGACCTCGACGAGGCGCTGATCGACGTCGGCCGTCGCCTCACCGAGGCCGACGAGTTGTTGCGGGGAGTGCCCGGGCTTCGGCTCATGCTTGCCGATGCTGGCCTTGGGCCTCGGCTTGTGCATCACTGTGGCGAGATCCTCACGGCGGTCATCGCCGAAGAGGAACGGCTCGAGCGCCACGGTGAGCTGGTGACGGCCGAGGTGGAGCGACGCAACCACGCGCTGATCACGATCCGTGACGGTGTGTGGGCCCTGACTCGCGACCGCCTTCGCGCTGCGGAGGTCGTCGCTGCGCTGTCGGGTGGCCTTCGCACCACAGGAGCCCTCGAAGCGTTCCTCTCGATCCACCAGGCACTGTCTGCCATCGATCGCCTCGAGGTCCGCGGGCGCGACAGCGCCGGGCTCCATGTGCTCATTCACGACCATGCGCTCGACCTGAACGATCCGGTCATCGGTGCTGAGATCGAACGCCGCTCCACCGACCCGAACTTCGGCACTGGTTCGGTTCGCCTCGTCGGCGGCGTGTTGAGCATCGTGCACAAGACAGCGGCCGAGATCGGCGAGCTGGGCGACAACACGGCCGTCATTCGTGAGGGCTTTGCGAATGACGAACTCCTGCGCGCTGCACTCGCCAACGACACCGCCCGCACGCTGGTGCTCGGCCACACGCGTTGGGCATCGATCGGCATCATCTCCGAACCGAACGCACACCCGCTCAACAGCGAACTGCTCGATGTGGCCGGTCCCTACGTCGTCGGCGTGTTGAACGGCGATGTCGACAACTTCGCCGACCTCATTGCGCAGGAGGGTGTCGCCATCACCCCGGCAATCACCACCGACGCAAAAGTCATCCCGTCACTCACGAGCCAGCGCCTCGACGACGGTCTCGATTCGGCAGAAGCGTTCCGTCGCACCGTGGCGACGTTCGAGGGCTCGGTTGCGGTCGGAGCGTGTACTGCGGATGCGCCCGACAAGCTGCAACTCGCCCTCCGCGGCTCGGGCCAGGCCCTCTACATCGGCTTGGCCGAGGATGCGTACATCGTCGCCAGTGAGCCCTACGGCGTGGTGGAGGAGACCGCTGAGTACATCCGAATGGATGGGGAGACGCCGGGCAACCTCGCCAACCCGAGTGCGAGTCGAGGTCAGATCATCGAACTCGACGGTGCCCACGCCGGGACCACGCAAGGGATGTTGCGCAAGGCCTACGACGGCACCGATCTCCCTGTCGCCGACAGCGATGTGGTGGTGGCCCAGATCACGACCCGTGACATCGATCGAGGCGACCATCCCCACTACCTGATGAAGGAGATCGGCGAGTCGCCGAATTCCTTCCGCAAGACCCTGCGCGGGAAGATCGTCGAGTCCGATCACGGCATGCGTGTTGCGCTCGGCCCCTCGGTGATCCCTGACGATCTGCGGTCCGACATCCGCGACCGCAAGATCAGGCGGGTTCTTGCGATCGGACAGGGAACTGCGGCGGTCGCCGGTCAGGCGCTTGCCGCCGGCCTCGACGCCATCACACCGAACGGCGAGATCGAGGTCGAAGCGGTACTCGCCACCGAGCTCTCGGGCTTTCGACTCCGTCCCGACATGAGCGACACGCTCGTCATTGCGATCAGTCAGTCGGGTACAACCACCGACACCAACCGCACCGTCGACATCGTCCGCAACCGTGGCGCAAAGGTCATCGCCATCGTCAACCGCCGGGGCAGCGATCTCACCGATCGAGCCGATGGTGTGCTCTACACCTCGGACGGTCGCGATGTCGAGATGTCGGTCGCCTCGACAAAGGCGTTCTATTCCCAGATCGCAGCAGGATTACTGCTCTCGATTGCCATCACCGACGAGTTGCTCGGCGAGGAGATGGCTGCCGATCGTGCGTCGCTGCTCGAGAGCATCAGCGAACTTCCCGCGGCCATGGAGACGGTCCTGGACCGTCGTGACGTCATCGGCGAGGCGGCTCGGCAGTTTTGTCCAGGTCGGCGCTATTGGGCGATGGTCGGCAACGGCCCCAACCGCATCGCGGCGCAGGAGGTTCGGGTCAAGCTCAGCGAACTCTGTTACAAGTCGATCGCGGCCGACAGCACCGAGGACAAAAAGCACATCGACCTCTCGTCGGAACCGCTGATCTTCGTGTGTGCGGCCGGACTGACAGGTTCCAATGCAGACGATGTCGCCAAGGAGGTTGCGATCTTCCGGGCCCACAAAGCAGCGCCGATCGTGGTGGCCGACGAGGATCAGCGTCGCTTCACCAGCGCGCTCGCCGTGCTGCCGGTGCCGGTCGTCGATCCCCGACTCGGCTTCATCCTGTCGACGATGGTCGGCCACCTCTTCGGCTACGAGGCGGCGTTGGCCATCGATGCTCAAGCCCTTCCGCTGCGCGAAGCCCGAAGCGCAATCGAGCGGGCTGCGACGCACCCCGACATGAGCGGCGAGCAGGCGCTGCTGTCGGTCGAACCGACGCTCACTCGAGCTGCGTCTGCCTACTTCGATCTCCTGCGCACGGGCGAACTCAACGGCCACCTGGAAGCGTCGACGGCGAGCAAGATTGCGTCGCTCTTGCGCTTTGCGCTCGGAAGCTCGCCACTCGACGCCTATCAGGTCGAGTACGGCAAGGTCGGAACACCCGCCGTCGTGCTCGACGACCTTGCCGCTGCGCTCACGCTCGGGATCGAGGAGCTGACCAGGCCCATCGACGCGATCAAACATCAGGCCAAGACCGTGACCGTCGGTATCTCGCGTTCCGACGAGACCCTCCTCGAAGTTGCGCTCAGCGCAGCTGTGCTCGATGCCGGGGCGCCTCGAGACCGGCTCAGCTATGCCTCGCTGCGGACGCTGGCCGATCTCGATCCTGCCATCGCCGAGGTGCTTGGGCACACCCGGTACCGCATCGAGCGGATGGACGCCGACAACGATGGCGAGGCAACGGCCGTGGTGGTCGACCGGGGTGGTATCAGCCGCAACATCCCGTCGCGAACCGATCGCAACCCGATGCTCAAAGGAACGAAGCACCAGGTCGCCGTCGAGCGGCGCGTGTTCGTCGCCCGAGGTCGAAGTGACGACCGCACGGTGGTGATCGTTCCGGAACTCAAGGACAACGTCACCACCGGCATGACGCTTCTGCACGTCAGGCTCGTCGATACGTTGAGTGCGGCGGCGGCTCGTGGCGTGCTGCAGGGCTACCGGTATCGCTACACGGCCTTGCGCGATGCAGTGACCGAGACCGAGCCGTCGTTCCGGGAAGATCTGTTGGCCCGCCAGCCGGTGATCGATCTTCTGACGATGCCGATTCAAGATCTTGCCGACCGCTGGCGCACCAGTTGAGCAACTGGCCGCGCACCGTGTCGCCGGTAGGGTCCGGCCCGTGATCGGCATCGGAACCGACCTGGTCGACATTGACCGTTTCCGCGCCACGTTGGCGCGCACGCCGGGGATGCGCACACGGTTGTTCTGTGACGCCGAGCTGGCCTACGCCGATGCCTCGGGCGATCCGGCCCGTCCATTGGCGGCTCGATTCGCCGCCAAGGAGGCCGTGCTCAAGTCGCTGGGGAGTGGTCTTGGCGCAATGCGGTTCACCGATATCGAGATCATCCGTCATGGCGACGGGCATCCCGAGCTCGTTCTGCACGGTGACGCTGTCGAGTACGCAGCCGGGAAGGGAGCACACCGTTTTCTCGTTTCGCTCACCCACACCGACACGCTTGCGCAGGCTGTCGTGGTCGCCCTCGCCTAGGGCTGCCGCATGATTCCCGTCCTCACGCCGAAAGAGATGCGGGCGGTCGACGCTGGCGCACCCGAGCCACTCGACATCTTGGTCGAGCGGGCCGGTCGTGCGGTCGCCCTCGCTGCGGTTCGGATGCTCGGTGGTGTCTACGGCCGGAGGGTGACCGTTGTCGCCGGACCGGGGAACAACGGTGCAGATGGGCGGGTAGCGGCGAAGGTGTTGGCGCGCCGCGGTGTTCGGGTTCGGGTCGTTTCGCCCGACGAACGTGCGGCGCTGGCCGGGATCGACCTCGTGATCGATGCTGCGTACGGCACCGGCTTGTCGCGTCCCTACGAGTTTCCGGAGGTTGCAGCGGACGTACCGGTGCTGGCGGTCGACATCCCGTCGGGGGTGGACGGGTTGACCGGGGAGCTGCTCGGTCGTCCTCGCCGGGCGGACGAGACCGTGACGTTCGTGGCCCTCAAACCGGGGTTGTTGCACGAGCCGGGCCGATCGTGGTGTGGCCGTGTGCAAGTAGTGCCGATCGCCGGACTCGATGTCGAGAAGGTGTCGACACATGTCGTCGAACAGTCCGACGCCGCTTCATGGGTACCGACTCGAGGAGCCGACCACCACAAGTGGAGATCGGCCCTTCGGATCATCGGAGGCTCCGCCGGCATGACCGGAGCGGTCGAACTCGCGGCACGGGCGGCCACCCGTGTCGCCGGCTATGTCGAGACGGCCGTGCCGGGCCGTGAGGGACTCGAACACCCGGTCGAGGCAGTCGGCCGGTGGCTCCCGGCGCTGGAGTGGGGGAGCCTTGCTGTCGCCGATGTCGATCGGTTCGGCGCAGTCCTCGCCGGCCCGGGGCTACGCGATCCGGGTGAGCTGGCGTCCCTGCTCACCTGTACTCGGCCGTTGCTCCTCGATGCGTCGGCACTCGTTCCCGAACTGGTCGGGGCGATCAGGGCTCGGTCCAGCCCGACGATCATCACGCCGCACGACGGTGAGTTCTCCCGACTGGGTGGGAGCAGCACCGTCGACCGCATCGGTGCAACCCGTGATCTCGCTGCCGACCTCGGCGTGGTCGTGCTCCGCAAGGGGCCGACAACCGTCATCGCAGCACCCGATGGAGCAGTTCGGATGGTCACGAACGGCGGCCCCGAACTGGCATCAGCCGGGACCGGCGACGTGTTAGCCGGTCTTGTCGCCGGTTTGACGGCGTCCGGTGTCGGTGCCTTCGATGCCGCCGCAGCCGGAGCATGGATACACGCTGCTGCCGTTGCGGGGCGGGTCGGTATCGTTGCATCCGATCTTGTGGCAGCAATCCCCGGTGTTCTCGAGCAGCTCCGTGGGTGAACGCACGGTCCTGCTCGTCGAGCCATTTTTCACCGGATCGCATCAGGCCTGGGCAGAGGGCTGGCGCCAGGCATCGCGCCACGACGTCCATGTCCTCGCTGGCTCGGGCATGGGATGGCGTCGCAGCATGCGGGCAGGATCGATGGTGTTGGCGGACCGTGCGGCCGAGTGGGTGGCCACCCACGGCTCGCCCGATCTCGTCGTCGGTACCAACATGCTCGATCTTGCGTCGTTCCTGGGCGTGAGCCGTCGCCTGCTCGGTCCCGTAGCGGCGGTGCAGTTCATGCACGAGAACCAACTCAGTTACCCCCGTCAGGTCGGCGAGCCACTCGATTCGGGTCTTGCGTGGATGCAGTGGCGGAGTCTCGTGGTCGCCGACGAGATCTGGTGCAACAGCGAGTACCACCGGAGGTCGCTTCTCGACGGCCTGACCATGCTGGACGACGGAGCGGAGACGGTGGTCGATGCCGACGCGATCGAGTCGAAGGCGTGGGTCGGTCATCTCGGCATCGATGTCGACGCCTGCCGGCGTGCCGTTCCCGCCTCGGGACCACGCCGTCCCCTGGTGGTGTCGAATCAACGTTGGCACCACGACAAGGATCTCGGCAGTGTGCTCCGGGCGATTCGGACCGCGCTCGAACAGGGCTTCGACTGCGAGGTCGCGCTGCTCGGCGATCCGGCGGGTGGAGAGGCCGATGCGCTGGCGCCTCTCATCGACGAGTTGGGGGACGCGGTCGTGGCTCGGGGTCACCTTCCGCGTCAGGAGTACCTCGACGTTCTGCGACGAGCAGACGTGGTCGTCTCGGCGGCGCGCAACGAAAACTTCGGACTTGCGGTCGTGGAAGCGATGGCGGCCGGTGCGTGGCCGGTCGTTCCCGCTGCGCTCGCCTATCCCGAGCTGATCCCGAGCGAGTTCCACGGCGCCTGTCTCTACGAGCCGGGTGGTCTCGGAGCTCGGCTTCGTGAGGTACTCGGTCGAATTGCAGCGGGGGAGGCTTCGCCCGTCGGGCTGGCCGAGTCGATGGTCCGGTTCGACTGGGCGGTGGTGGCGAGGGCACTCGACGAGCGGGTCGATCGTCTGCTGCGGCGGCGTGCGGCCGTCTAGCGTCGGTCGCATGGAGATTGGCATCGACGGCGTACTCGTCGGACACCGCACCGACGAGGAGGCAAAGACGGGCTGCACGGTGATACGCCTTCCCGAGGGGACGGTGGGGGCAGGTGAGATCAGGGGTGGGGCACCGGCCTCTCGTGAGTTCGCGCTTCTCGATCCGACACGAACCGTGCAACGTCTCGATGCGGTGGTGCTCTCGGGCGGCTCTGCCTACGGGCTCGCAGCTGGAGACGGGGTGATGCGGGCCTTGGAGGCCGAAGGGGTTGGTTTCGAGCTCAGTGATGCGGTCGTTCCGATCGTCGTGGGCCTGTCGCTCTACGACCTTGCGGTCGGTGACCCCGACGTCCGGCCTGATGCCGCCTGGGGCCGCGACGCGCTCGCTGCTGCGTCAGCGGACCCGGTTACCGGGGCCGTTGGCGCCGGCACCGGTGCAACGGTCGGCAAGTGGCGTGGCCGCAACGCAGCCCGCCAAGGCGGACTCGGTATCCATCGCGTCGAACAGGGCCCAGTGGTCGTGACCGCAATCGTCGCCGTCAATGCGGTGGGCGACATCGACGACGGTTCGACCCCTGCTCGAGTGCGCGATGACGAACGGGTCTGGCCCGACCCCGAGCACCTGGTGGTACAGGGCGACCCAAACACGGTCATCGGGGTCGTCGTGACCAATGCCGCACTCGACAAGATCGGCTGTTTCGTCGTCGCCCAGGGCGCCCATGACGGCTTGGCCCGTGCCGTGTTCCCCCCACACATGCGCACCGATGGCGACGGATTCGTTGCGGCGGCAACGGGCGCTGTCGAGGCGACGGTCGACGAGGTGCGGCTCGCAGCGGTCGTTGCGACGGAAACAGCCATCCGCGAGGCAGTGGGTATCCTTCCCGGGTAGCTGTCCGCCGACACGAGGCATCATGCTCGTCTGTGCAACCCACCACGTCGATCACACTCGCGCGGTGGCGGCTGCGATCGCCGGGCTTGTGGAGGACGGCGATCTGATCGTGCTGGTCGGTGACCTCGGTGCCGGGAAGACCCATTTCACCCAGGGCTTCGCCCGAGCCCGCGCCGTCACCGACCGGGTGACCAGTCCGACCTTCACCCTCGCCAATCGCTATGTTGGCGACATCGTCATCAACCACCTCGATGCGTATCGGGTCGAGCAGCTCGGTGAGGCCGAGGATCTTGCGCTCCCCGAGCTCTTGGAGGACGGCGTGACGCTGATCGAGTGGGGTGACAATCTCACGCCGATCCTCCCGATGGATCGCCTCGAGGTCCGGATCATGCTGGGCCACGGCGACGACGATCGTCGGCTGGAGTTCACCGGTGTGGGACCGGGATGGGCGTTGCGTTGGGCCGATCTCGAGGCAGCCGTCGCCGACTGGCGGGTGGCCTGATGTTGATTCTCGGAATCGAGTCTGCGACCGCACGAGTCGGGTGTGCGATCGGCGGTCACGAGGGAGTTCTCGCCTCGGCGCACTCGTCGCGTGGGCGGCGCCACGCCGAGGCGCTGGCCCCCCAGATCGAGTTCGTCGCCGAGCAGGCCGGGGTGTCGTTGCGTGAGCTCGGTGCCGTTGCTGTCGACGTGGGGCCGGGGCTTTACACGGGCCTTCGGGTCGGGGTGACGACGGCGCTCTCGATCGCAACGACGCTGCGCGTTCCGATGATCGGTGTCTCGTCACTCGATCTCTTGGCGTTCCCGGTCGCGCTGACCGACCGCAAGATCGTGGCGGTTGTCGATGCCCGCCGAGCGGAGGTGTTCCACGCCTCGTACCGGCCGGTACCCGGTGGAGTGCAGCGGATCTCCGAACCGGCCGTTGCGCGTCCCGGCGATCTTGTCGCTGCGATCGAGGCCGATGGTGAGCCGGTGCTGGTCGTGGGGGACGGGGCCGCCGCACACGGCGACGTGTTCGGTGGCGCGCATGGTGTCGAGCTGGCTGATGACAGTTTTGCCCACCCGTCGGCAGGCTCGTTGGTGGCGCTTGCGCACGCTCGCGCCCTTCGCGAAGAGTTTGTTCGCCCTGACGAGATCGAGCCGCTGTATCTGCGTCGCCCCGACGCCGAGGCCAAGTGGGACGCAAAGGCGGGCTCGTGAACGGACCCCGGATCGAATCGATGGCCCGGCGCCACATCGATGCCGTGATGGCGATCGACGCCATCAGTCACAGTCGCCAGTGGAGTGCAGCGATGTGGCGTCGGGAACTGGCAGCCGCCGACCGGCGTCACCTGGTCGTCTTTCATGATGGTGACGTGGTCGCACACGCCGGCACCCTGCAACAGCTCGACGAGTTGCACATCACCAATGTTGCGACTCACCCCGAACACCGAGGTCGCGGTCATGCCACCCGACTCCTCGTCGAACTCCTCCGGGCCGGTGCTGCTGGTGGGGCCGAGGCAGCAACGCTGGAGGTCCGTGCCGCCGACCGGGCAACGCACCGCGTCTACGGCCGTCTCGGCTTCAGCCCGGCTGGAATCCGGCCTGCGTACTACTCGGCGCCGACCGACGACGCGGTGATCATGTGGTTGCACGAGCTCTCGTCGTCAGCGGCGCAGGCTCGCATCGACGCAGTGGCCGCCACCGTCGAGAACCGGGAGGCCACCGCGTGACCGCCGATCTCATCCTCGGCATCGAGACAAGCTGTGACGAGACCGCTGCGGCGCTCGTCGCACGAGGCACCGATGTCATGTCGTCGGTCGTCTCGAGCCAAATCGAACTCCATCGTCGCTACGGCGGTGTCGTCCCCGAGGTCGCCAGCCGGGCCCATGTCGAACTCCTGATGCCGGTTGTTGCGCAGGCGATCGTCGAGGCGGGGGTCGAGGATCGTGCGATCGAGGCGGTTGCGGCAACCCATGGGCCGGGCCTTGTGGGCGCGTTGCTCGTCGGCGTGTCGGCCGCCAAAGCGATGTCGCTGGTGTGGGATGTGCCATTCGTGGCCATGAACCATCTCGAGGCACATCTCTATGCGGCCTTCCTCGAAGAGCCAGAGCTGGAGATGCCCCTCGTGATCCTGCTCGTCTCGGGTGGCCACACGATGCTCGTGGTGATGGAGGATCACCTTCGGTACCGAGTGCTCGGCGGCACCGTCGACGACGCAGCGGGTGAGGCGTTCGACAAGGTGGCGCGTCATATGGACCTGGGGTACCCGGGGGGCCCGGTCATCGATGAACTTGCAATGCAAGGAGACGCTTCGGCGATTGCCTTCCCGCGGGCCATGGCCAACGACGGTTGGGACTTTTCGTTCTCCGGCGTGAAGACCGCAGTGATCAACCATGTCCGCAGACACCCCGATGCCGATGTTCGCGATGTCGCGGCCTCGTTCCAGGAAGCCGTGGTCGACGTCTTGGTCGACAAGGCCCGCCGCGCTGCTCGCGACGTAGGAGCCAAGGGGCTCTGTCTTGCCGGCGGTGTTGCAGCCAACTCCCGCCTCCGCGAGAAGACGCTCGACGTGTGTGTCGCCGACGGCTATCGGGCATTCCTGCCGAGCCGGTCGATGTGTACCGACAACGCCGCAATGGTGGCGGCGGCCGCTTGGTGGCGGCTTCAGGCCGACGGTCCGTCGCCTCTCGACATCGGGGCGAACCCCTCGCTCCGCCTCCCCGTCATCGGCTGACTCGACGCGCTCGACGTTCCCGGTGAGATTTCGCGTTGTCATCTCCGGCAGTGGGTTCTAGCCTTAGCACTCGCCGGTTACGAGTGCTAACCACTTCGGAATCGGTCAATTCTAGGTGAAAGTCAACCCGATCTCGGAGGATCGAATGAGCCTGCAGCCCCTCGAAGACCGCATTGTTGTGCGTTCAAGCGAAGCCGAATCCACCACCGCCAGCGGTCTCGTCATTCCCGACACCGCCCAAGAGAAGCCCCAGCAGGGTGAAGTCATTGCGGTCGGCCCCGGCCGTCGCAGCGACAACGGTGACCTCGTCCCGATGGACATCGCCGTCGGTGATGTCGTCGTCTACAGCAAGTACGGCGGCACCGAGATCAGCAACGACGGTGAAGACCTGCTGATTCTCAACGCTCGCGACGTGCTCGCCAAGATCGGCTGAGGAAGGAACCAATGGCCAAAATCCTGAAGTTCAACGAAGAGGCCCGCCGTGGCCTCGAGGCGGGTGTCAACAAACTCGCCGACGCCGTCAAGGTGACCCTCGGCCCGAAGGGTCGCAACGTGGTGCTCGACAAGAAGTTCGGTGCGCCCACCATCACCAACGACGGTGTCTCCATCGCCCGCGAGGTCGAGCTGGAAGACCAGTTCGAGAACATGGGTGCCCAACTGGTCAAGGAAGTCGCAACCAAGACCAACGACATCGCAGGTGACGGCACCACCACCGCCACCGTGCTTGCGCAGGCGCTCGTGCGCGAAGGTCTGCGCAACGTCGCTGCTGGGGCCAACCCCATGGGTCTGAAGAAGGGCATGGAGAAGGCGGTCGTCGTTGCGGTCGAGAACCTTGCCAGCCAGGCTGTCCAGGTCGACGACAGCAAGGACAAGATCGCGCAGGTTGCGTCCATTTCGGCTGCCGATGCTTCGATCGGCGAGGTCATTGCCAACGCCATCGACAAGGTCGGCAAGGACGGCGTGGTCACCGTCGAAGAGTCGAACACGTTCGGCATGGATCTCGACTTCGTCGAGGGCATGCAGTTCGACAAGGGCTACCTGTCGCCGTACTTCGTGACCGACCCAGAGCGGCAGGAAGCGGTGCTCGACGAGCCCTACATCCTGTTCAACCAGGGCAAGATCAGCAATGTGCAGGATCTCCTGCCGGTGCTCGAGAAGGTCATGCAGTCGGGGAAGCCCTTGCTGATTGTCGCCGAGGACATCGAGGGCGAAGCGCTTGCCACCCTCGTGGTGAACAAGATCCGCGGAACCTTCAACTCCGTCGCCGTCAAGGCGCCGGGTTTCGGTGAACGTCGCAAGGCCATGCTGCAAGACATGGCCATCCTCACCGGTGGCCAGGTCATCGCCGAGGAAGTTTGGCTCAAGCTCGACACGGGTATGAGTAGACTCGGTTTTCAGGAGGGGCAGGCGGCTGAGTTCTCGACGATGGTGCCGCACTCGTTCGGTGCGCACGACGGCCCGGTCGAGATCCTCACGATCTTCGACCAGGAGGGTGAGCGAGCCCACCTCTCGGGCGCCGACCCGGGCTGACGGCCACCGTGCCGAACCCGGGGTCGCTCCCCCGCGGAGCGCATCCTGAGGAGGAACCCCGGGTTCGGCGGCTGGACGTCGCCGCGCGAGCGGAATCACGTTGACGGCGGCGGTGTGCGAGGCGCACCATCGAGGGTGACGG
>JAPOHW010000014.1 GCA_029979265.1 Actinomycetota bacterium
GCCGTGTCGGCCAGATCAAGGCCGAGATCGAGAACACCGACTCCGACTGGGATCGCGAGAAGCTCCAGGAGCGTCTCGCCAAACTGGCCGGTGGCGTTGCCGTCGTTCAGGTCGGCGCTGCGACCGAAGTGGAGCTCAAGGAAAAGAAGCACCGCATCGAAGACGCGCTGTCGGCGACGCGTGCGGCCATCGAGGAAGGCATCGTTGCAGGCGGCGGTACCGCGCTGCTGCGCAGCCGTACGGCCGTCAACGAGATGGTCGGCTCGCTCGAGGGCGATGAGGCAACCGGTGCTCGCATCATCGCTGCCGCCCTCGAAGCGCCGGTGAAGCTCATCGCTGCCAACGCCGGCCATGAAGGTGCGGTCATCGTGCAGACAGTCGAGGCTGCGTCCGGCCCCAACGGCTTCAATGCTGCCACGGGGGAGATGGTCGATCTGATCGACGCAGGTGTCATCGACCCGGTCAAGGTCACCCGTGCTGCGTTGCAGAACGCCGCCTCCATCGCCGGCCTGCTGCTCACCACCGAGGCACTCATCGCCGACAAGCCCGAGGAAGCCCCCGCCATGCCGATGGGTGGCGATCCGATGGGCGGCATGGGCGGCATGGGCATGATGTGACGCCTCCGGCGTCGGGTCGCCCTGCCAACTGACTCGAGCAATGGCCCCGGGCTCCGGCCCGGGGCCATTGACGTTTTCGAACCGTGTGGCACGGGACCAGCCGATCACGTCGCCCGGCGGCCTGCAGATTCGACCCGACAGCGACCGTCCAACGGTTCGCGTACGTGGCGGTGGCCGACTACGGTCGGCGACATGTCGATTCCTGACGGCTCGATCGGCCGTGTCGTGATCGCTGCTGACGATCTCGCTGCACGAGTGGCAGAGATCGGCGCACGGATCACCGAGGACTACCAGGGCCGTCAACCCCTGCTCGTCGGTGTGCTGAAAGGGGCGTTCGTGTTCATGAGTGATCTCGCTCGCGCCATCGACCTGCCTGTCGAGATCGACTTCATGGCGGTGTCGTCGTACGGATCGGGGACCTCGTCGAGCGGTGTGGTCCGCATCGTCAAGGATCTCGAAACCGACATCGAAGGTCGGGACGTCATCCTGGTCGAGGACATCGTCGACTCGGGCCTGACCCTCAGCTACCTCACCCGGGTCCTCGGCGATCGGAGGCCGGCGAGTCTCGAGATCTGCGCCCTGCTGGTGCGCGAGGGAGCAGAGGACGGTGATGCCAAGTACTTCGGCTTTCCGATCCCACCCGACTTCGTGGTCGGGTACGGACTCGACGTTGCAGAGCACTACCGCGAGCTCGACGCGATCCACGTGTTCGAGCCCGCCTGACGGATCCGACCCACTAACCTCCACGCCATGTCCGAGCCGGTTCCCCCCAGGCCCCTCGTCCCGGGTGTCCACGCCCCTGAGATCGATCAGGAGCGCATTGCTGTCGCAGTGCGCGAAATCCTCTTCGCCATCGGTGAAGATCCGGACCGAGACGGCCTGCTCGAAACACCATCACGGGTTGCTCGCATGTACGCCGAGATCTGCGCCGGTCTTCACGAGCTGCCGTCCGAACACCTCCTAACCCAGTTCGAGGCCGACCACGACGAGATGGTCATGGTGCGTGATATTCCGCTCTACTCGCTGTGCGAGCATCACCTGATTCCGTTCTTGGGCGCAGCCCATGTTGCGTACATCCCCGGTGCTGACGGCTACGTCACCGGCTTGTCGAAGATCGCCCGTGTCGTCGATGGATTTGCCAAGCGTCCGCAGGTGCAAGAACGACTGACGAGCCAGATTGCCGAGGCGGTCGAGTCCACGCTCAAGCCTCGTGGTGTACTCGTGGTGATCGAGGCCGAGCACCTGTGCATGTCCATGCGCGGTGTGCGAAAGGCAGGAAGTTCGACGGTGACGTCGTCGGTCACCGGCATTTTCCGCGAGAACGTTGCGACACGGGCCGAGGCGATGCGCTTCCTCGAGGGACGCTGAGCCGCATGCGGGTGATGGGTGTCCTCAATGTCACACCCGACTCCTTCAGCGACGGTGGTCTCCACGACACCGTCGACAATGCGATTGCACACGGGCTCACCTTGCTCGATGAGGGTGCCGACATCATCGACATCGGAGGGGAGTCGACCCGGCCGGGCGCGACCCCTGTCGACGAGGCGACCGAAATCAGGCGTGCCGTGCCGGTGATCGAGGGCCTCCTGGCCGAACGCCCAGGCACGGTGATTTCGATCGACACCAGCAAGGGAGCCGTGGCCGATGCCGCCGCAGCGGCCGGTGCCAGCATCCTCAACGACGTCACGGCGTCACTCGAACATGTCGCTGCTCGCAACGAGATGGGCTGGATCGCAATGCACAACGGCACATTGGTTCAGGACAGTCGACCTGATCCGACGTCCGGTGATGTTGTGGGAACGATCGTCGACTTCCTGGCTGGCGCGGCTGCGCGCGGTCGTGCGGCCGGTGTGCGCGAACTCTGGATCGATCCGGGATTCGGTTTCGGGAGAACGTTCGAGCACAATCTCGATCTTCTGGCCAATCTCGATGCCTTCGTCGCAGTCGCGCCAACGGTTGTGGCGGTGAGTCGGAAACGAACCCTTGGTGTGCTGCACGCCCGCAGCGACGGGTTCGATGAGCCGACGCCAGTCGATGACCGCCTCGAAGCGGCGCTTGCGATCGCAACGTGGGGAGGGCTTTTGGGCGCAGACCTCGTCCGAGTGCACGATGTGCGGGCTACCGTCCACGCCGTGGGAGTGATCGCTCGATGAGAGGCAAGTGGGCGCAGGGTATTCAGCCTCGGAACTTCACCTGGGTGCTGAAGGACCAGGTGGCGATCTGTGAACGGCCCGGTGGCTTCGGTTCGAACCATCGCAAGGTTCGGCGACAGGAAGAGATCATCTGGATCCGTCAGAACGGCTTCGATTTCGTGCTGTCGCTGTGCGGCTCCAACGCCAACCTGCACAATTACGAGGAGATGGGCGTTCCGTTCCATCATGTGCCGTTCAGTGGACCCGCAGCGGGTCGGTTGAGCCTCACCCGGGCGATGTCGTCGATTCGTGACCATGTGAACGCCGGCGACAAGATCGTGGTCCATCGCGATCAGCTCGGCGAACGGGTCTTGGGCCTTGTCGCCGCCTACCTGCTCTGGATGGAACTTGTCCCGACCGGTCCGCAGGCCATCAGCATCACCGAGCGACTGTTCGAGCGAGAGCTCGGTCAGATCGCGCGCGAAACCGTTGCACTCGTCGCACGGTGTGACGCCTCGGTCGATGTTCCTGTCGACGCGTTCGCTCACACACCGCCCGAGGAGATCGACGACGGTGGTGGGGAGGATGTCGATGACTGAGATGATGGGCCTGCCCGTGATCCAGCTTCGCGGTCTTCGGCTCGCCTGCATCTGCGGCGCCCTCCCCGAAGAGCAGGATCGGCGTCAGCCCTACGAGTTCGATGTCGACATCGTTGCCGATGTCGGTGCTGTCACCAGTGACAACCTCGACGACACGATCGATTACGGCGCCGTGCTCGCTCGGATCGAAGCCGTCACCGCCGGCGAATCGTTCCAACTGTTCGAGCGGATGGCGACGAGGGTCGCAGAAGCGATCCTCGAAGACCGGCGAATCGACGCCGTCACGATCGAGGTTCGCAAGCTCCGACCGCCGGTCCCGCAGGACATTGCCTCGAGTGGGATCCGGCTCACCGTCGAAGCATGATCGAGCGCCCTCGGCGGCGAGCACTCCTGGCCCTCGGGTCTAATCTTGGGGATCGGGCGACGTTCCTGCGTGAAGCCGTTGCTGCGATCCCTGATGTTGTCGACGTGTCGTTTGCGTATGAGACCGATCCCATCGGTGGACCGGAGCAGCAGCCGTTTCTGAATCTCGTTGTGATGCTCGACACCGATCTGACGCCCTATGAGCTTCTCGAGGTGTGTCGCGCATGCGAGACAGCGGCTGCGCGGGTACGTGATGTCAGGTGGGGGCCGCGAACGCTCGACGTCGACGTGTTGTGGGTCGACGATGAGACGGTCGACGACCCACCGGAGTTGGTCGTCCCGCACGAGCGCATGTTCGAGCGGGCGTTCGTGCTGGTGCCGGTCGCCGATGTGGCCCCTGACGTACTGCCGGACGGGTATGACGTGAGTGCGGCCGCCGAGACCGAGGGGGTCCGACGACTCGGATCGCTCGGTGAGGTGGGATGACAACCACCGGTGTCGTCGGGGCCGACTGTGTGATGGTGCCGACGCGCCGACGCTGTGCCACGCTTGGGAGATGAGCGAGGCGTACATCATCGACGCGTGCCGGACCCCTCGCGGGATCGGCAAGCAAGGAAAGGGCTCCCTGGCCCATCTCCACCCGCAGCACCTCGGTGCCACGGTGCTGAGGGCACTTCAGGAGCGCACTGGATTCGACACGGCAGACGTCGATGATGTCGTCTGGGGTACCAGCTCCCAGGTCGTCGAGCAGTCGGGTGACATTGGCCGCATGTCGGCTCTTGCGGCTGGGTACGACATCAAGGCCAGCGGCGTGACGCTCGATCGGTTCTGTGGTTCGGGCATCACGTCGGCCAACATCGCAGCTGCGTCGGTGAAGTCGGGGCTGGAAGATCTGGTGATCTCCGGCGGCACCGAGATGATGTCGCTTCCCAAGAAGGGTCTTCTTCCCATGGGTGGTGGCAACCCGGCACTCGACGAGCTTCATCCGCAAGCCCATCAGGGGGTGTGTGCCGACGCAATCGCAACGATGGAAGGTATCTCTCGTGAAGCGCTCGACTCGCTTGCCGTGCTCACGCAGCATCGCGCCGAGACCGCGATCAACGAGGGCCGCTTCGACAGGAGCCTGATTCCGGTGCTCAACCCCGATGGGTCGGTTGCGCTCGACCGAGAGGAGTTCCCCCGGCCCGGGACCACGCTCGAAGGCCTGGCGAAGCTGCAGCCGTCGTTCGAAGCTGTGGCCGACTACCGCCACAGCGAGGATGCCAAGACCTTCCGCGAGCAGATCAACCGACGGTACCCGGACGTCGAAATCAAGCACTTCCATCATGCCGGAAACAGTTCCGGAGTCGTCGACGGCTCGGCTGCGATCCTGTGGGCAAGCGAGGACTGTGTCCGGGCCCACGGCCTCACGCCACGAGCCCGGATCGTGGCCATGGCCAACATGGGCGATGATCCGACGCTCATGCTCAACGCTCCGGTTCCGGCTGCCCGAAAGGTGCTCGAGAAGGCCGGCATGACGCTGGACGACATCGATGTGATCGAAATCAACGAAGCCTTTGCCGTCGTGTCGGAGAAGTTCCAGCGCGATCTCGACGTCGATCGCGAGAAGGTCAACATCAACGGTGGCGCGATGGCGCTCGGTCATCCGATCGGTGCGACCGGAGCGGTGCTCATCAACACCGCCCTCGACGAACTCGAGCGTCAAGACAAACAGCTCGGTCTGATCACCATGTGTGCTGCCGGCGGCATGGCTCCGGCCATCATCATCGAGCGGGTCTGACATGGGGATCGAAGGCGACTACGAACCGAGCACCTGGGGCTGGGTCAGCGACCAGGTCGCGAAGTACGAGGCATCGGGGGGCGCCGAGGCGAACACGCTGATGGACACGGGGATCCCGATCATCGTCACCACGATGATGGGACACAAGACGGGGAAGGTGCGCAAGGTGCCACTGATGCGAGTCGAGCACGACGGCGAGTACGCGCTGATCGCGTCCAAGGGCGGTGCACCCTCCCACCCAGGTTGGTACTTCAACCTTCTCGCAGCCGATGAAATCGAGCTGCAGGATGGTCCGGTGCCGGGTGTGTACACCATTCGCGAGGTCGACGGCGACGAGCGGGCCGAGTGGTACGCCCGAGGTGAAGCTGTCTACCCGCCCTATACCGACTACGCGCTCAGTGCCACCGAGGCGGGGCGAACGATCCCGGTCTTCATTGCATCCCCGAAACACTGATCCGACGCTGCCGGCGTCCCCCGGACCGAGCCGCTCGTTCTGCCCGGTAGGTTTTCCCCGTGCTCCTCACGATCGATGTCGGCAACACGCAGACGGTGTTGGGCCTCTACGACCCGAGTGCCGACAACGGTGAGGGGGCAGGCGTCGGGCTCGTCGACCACTGGCGTCTCTCGACCGTCCATGAACGGACGGGCGACGAGTACTCGGTGCTGGTCAGGTCGTTGCTCGACACTGCAGGCGTCGACTTCGATGTCGATCTGACGGGTGCGGCCATCTGCTCTGGGGTACCGCGTGTCCTTGCGAGCCTTCGGCAGATGGTGATTCGCTACCTCACCTTCGAGCCGATCGTGATCGAGCCTGGTATCAAGACCGGCATGCCGATCCTCTACGACAACCCGAAAGAGGTCGGTGCCGATCGCATTGCGAATGCGGTGGGGGCCTATGACCTCTACGGCGGACCAACGGTCGTGGTCGACTTCGGTACTGGCAACAACTTCGACGTCATCAGTGAGAACGGCGAGTTCCTCGGCGGTGCGATTGCCCCGGGTATCGAGATCAGCTTGGATGCCCTGTTCGGACGGGCCGCCGCACTTCGAGCTGTGGAACTGGTCGAACCGCGCAGCGTGATCGGCAAGTCGACGGTCGAGTCGATCCAGAGCGGCACGGTCTACGGCTTTGCCGCCATGATCGACGGCATGGTGGATCGTTTCGCGGCCGACCTCGGCGAGATCAACGTGGTGGCAACCGGTGGTTTGGCCCATCTCATCTCTCCGGTGTCCTCCACCATCGAGCACGTCGAGCCGTTCCTCACCCTCCACGGTCTGCGGATCGTCCACGACCGGAACCGCTGATGAGCGACGCCCCCTACCGCTTCGATGTGACACATCGTGTGTCCGAAATCGTCGACGCGCATACCGATCTCCAATCCGGTGCCGAGACCGACACAGTGGTGACGGTTGCCGGTCGTCTGATGTTGCGGCGTGATCAGGGAAAGCTCGCCTTCGGCTCGCTTCAGGATTCGAGTGGCCGCATCCAGCTCTTCGCCATGGCGAAGTCGACTCCCGACTTCGACGGGTTCACCTCCCTGTCGATCGGCGATTGGATCGCAGTCACGGGCATCGTGATGATGACTCGCCGTGGTGAGCTCAGTGTTCGGGTCGACGAATGGGTAGTGCTGGCGCCGGCCGGACGTCCGTTTCCCGACAAATGGCACGGCATCGCCGATCCCGACACCCGCTACCGGCAGCGGTATGTCGATCTCTGGGTCACCGAGGAAGCCCGACAGACCTTTGTTCGGCGGAGCCAGATCGTGGCCTCGATGCGTCGAATCCTGCATGCCCAGGACTTTGTCGAAGTCGAGACACCGATGCTGCACCCGATTCCCGGTGGTGCACTCGCTCGACCGTTCGTCACGCATCACAACGCACTCGACGAAGATCTCTATCTGCGCATCGCCCCCGAGCTCTACCTGAAGCGGCTCGTCGTTGGCGGTATGGAGAAGGTCTTCGAGGTCGGGCGGGTGTTTCGCAACGAGGGAATGTCGACGCGCCACAATCCCGAATTCACCATGCTGGAGCTCTACTGGGCCTACGCCGACCATGCCGACATGATGCGCTTGACCGAGGAACTTGTCGCCGGCATTGCAACCGAGGTCCTCGGCACGACGACGATCGAGTACGACGGCCGCGAAGTCGACCTCTCGACACCATGGCGTCGCGCCACGATGGAAGAGCTGATTGCCGAGCACGCCGGAGTCGACGTCCATCTCGACACACCGATCGACGAATTGCGCACCATCTGTGAGCGGTTCGGGGTCGAGATCAAGGACCACTACGGCCCCGGCAAACTCATCCTCGAGTTGTACGAAAAGACCTGCGAAGCCGAACTCTGGGGTCCGGTGTTCGTCACCGACTATCCCGTCGAAGTCTCGCCGTTGTCGCGCGAGCACCGTGAGCGCCCGGGATACACCGAGCGTTTCGAGGCGATCGTCGCAGGTCGCGAGCTGTGCAACGGCTTCTCGGAACTGACTGATCCGCTCGTCCAACGGCAACGTTTCGAAGCGCAGGAAGTCGAGCGCGATGCGGGTGACGACGAGGCCATGGTTGTCGACGAGGACTATCTGCGAGCACTGGAGTACGGCTTGCCCGGTACCGCCGGGCTCGGTGTCGGTGTCGACCGTCTGGTCATGCTGCTCACCGGAACGACCACCATCCGCGACGTCGTCTTGTTTCCGACGCTCAAGCCGGAACAGGGTCGTAGTGCCGCCGATGATGGGGAGACGGTCGACGGTCGGGAGTAGTCGCCGGGGTGGCGGTGGCCGGGCACTGTCGGGTGACTCGGTGTCATTGGACCAACCTGTCAGGGGCTGACAGGCTGGCGGCGATGTTCGAGCCGCTCCATACCGGCGTCGACCGTGAGGTTGGCGAGCACCGCCACATTGTCGTGACTCGGTCTCGGATCATCGTGCGCGCCGACGGCGATATCGAATCGCAGTCGCTGCGCCGACACGAGGCCGCTGCGGTACTGGGCCGCGACCCCGGTGACCTCCTGCTCGGCCGACTCGACGACACCCACTACTGGGCCTCGCACCTCGACGACGATGCCGAGCTCGCGCTTCCCGACGACCACCATCTCTCCGATCTGAGATCGCTGCATGGTCGACTTTCCGACGACGAGTGGAACATCGCCGGCCGGGCGACCCAGCTCGTCGACTGGGTGCGTGATCATCGCTACTGCGGCCGGTGCGGGCTCGAAACCGAGCCTGCCTCGAACATGCGGGCGATGCGGTGCCCGGCGTGTGGACTCACGTCGTTCCCGCGCCTGTCACCGGCAGTGATCGTCTTGATCGAACGAGACGACGGCCGGTGCCTGCTCGGTCGCAACGGCTTGTGGGACATCCCGATGTACAGCACCCTGGCCGGGTTCGTGGAACCGGGTGAGACACTGGAGGACACGGTTCATCGCGAGGTCTTCGAAGAGGTCGGCGTTCGCGTCAAGAACATCCGGTACTTCGGTTCACAGCCGTGGCCGTTCCCCAATTCGTTGATGCTCGGTTTCGTCGCCGCATACGAGGACGGCGAGATCACCGTCGACGGGGAGGAGGTGGTCGACGCCCAATGGTTTGCGCCGCACGAACTGCCGATGACGCCGCCGACGATGTCGATCGCAGGACAGCTGATCGCCGATTGGTTGGAACGGTCCGGCTGACTCAGCGGCCGTACACCGACGACAGCCGTTCGGCGCGGTAGACGACCCAGCCCGGACCACCCTGTACCTCGAGGCCCCAGACCAGTTCGCCTCCCGAGCCGCCCGCCGGGACGACTTCGACGATGCGGGCCGACAACTCGGGGAAGGGTTCGGCGCCGTTGAGTCCACCATCCACGATGAGCACGTTGCCGTTGGCGAGACGGTCGACATCACCGACGAAGCCGGCGAACAACGGGGTGCCATCTTTCTCGGCCCGGTATTCCCACACCTGGGAGATCGTCTTCGCATCGGGGTCGAGCACGTACTCGACGGCCCGTGAGAAGAAGTTCGGTGAACCGTCGGCGCCGAGGCGTCGGTTGCCGTTGTCGTAGACGAGCAACGACGATCCGGGCCCGAACTCGGGAGCATGTTGGTAGCGGTGCCAGTCACCGTCGAGGAGCTCGAGGTCGCCGAGGGGTCCGGAGTGCCAGAGCAGTTCACCGGCGGGACCGTTGGCGTCGTCCTTCCAGCGCAGCGCAATCACCGCGTCGAGGTGCCGGACCGAGACAAGGAGCGCGTTGGTCTCCGTGTTGGCCTCGATGGCGTTGGCGTGCGTCCAGTCGCGCACCAACGGGTCGATCGGTGCATAGAGCCAGTTCGGGAACACCCATGGCAGGGGCAGACCGCACAGATTGAACGCAACAGGATCGGTGCGTGGGTCGAAGTAGTCGAACAGCGAGAACTCGTTCAGCTTCTCGCCCGAGACCGGATCGAACAGCACCACGATGTCGGCGATCAGGTGATAGCTCCCGTCGAATCCGGTCGGGTCCTCGCCGCACACCGGCGTGTCGAATCCGTCGAGAATCCGTACCTCGGTCGAGAGGGTGGCGTGCGAGCCGTCGGGGAGCAGTGAGTGCTCGTGGTGCATCGAATCGGTGTCGACGATGATGGGATCGTTGCCCGGCACTTGCCGTCCGTACTCGTCGATGAGGTAGCGGCTGGTGATGATCGAGCCGGCCCACTCGTCGAGGATCTCGCCCCGCAGGTTGATCCGACGGGCGAGCGTGTCGTTGTATTCGACGAGGATCGTGCCGTCCTCGAGCATTTCTGCGTCGCCCATGTTGTGGTCGGTGTGGTGGAACCACACGACCTCGCCCCAGCGGTCGACCATCACGAGCCAACCGGTGCGTGGCGGCTGCCCTTTCCGGTCGACCTCGATCCCGAACCCTTCGCGGATGTCGAGAAGGTTGAACAGGGTGACACCGTCTTGGATCGCGGTGGGCACAGCCAGGTCTGCGACCATTGATGGCAAGCCGTCGGGCAGGCTTCCCGTCGTCATCGTGACCGGTTGGGTGCGGCCGACGAGGCATTGGTCGTCGAGCAGCTGTACCTCGACGGTGTATGTCGTGTCGGCCCGCAAACCGGCGAGGAGTGCCTCGATGACATCACCGTCGCGAACGACCGGGGGAGGTGCGGGCTGGTGACCACCGGACTCCGACAACACGACGATCGCCTCGTACCGGGCTGGGATCTCCCCCTGCAGTTCGGCGAGGAGTGGATGGTCGGTTGGCGTGACGGTGACGGCAGGGAACGCTTCGAGCGCAGGTTCGTCCGCACAGTTCTGCTGAGCCGGTGGCGCGGTACTCGAGGTTGTTGGTGCGATGGTGGTTGGTGCGGTGGTGGACGACGACATCGCCGGCGCAGTCGTGTCGTCATTGCTGTCGCCGGCACATGCCACTGCGATCGATGCGACGACGGCGAGGATGACGACGAGGCGAGTCATCGGGTCGTCTCGCGGTGGACGCAGTGTTCGTTTCGACGTTGCGCCTTGTCGGGGGACGCGTCAGCTGTGCGGGGCATGGGCCCGGGCAATGAGATCATCGCTTGCCGCCCGCAGGGCTGCCGCACCGGGTGTGTCGGGAAGATCCGACAGTGCCCCGGCCGCCTTGTCGGCGAAGCTCTGCGCAACGTCGAGGGCGATCGTGACGCCGCTGGTCTGGCGGATGAGGTCGCGGGCTCGGTTGCGTTCGTCGAGCGTGATCTGGACGGTGAGCAGCGAGCGGAGCTCGGAACCGACGACGGGATCGTCGAGTGCATGAAGCACCGGGAGCGTGTAGATGCCCTCGAGGAGATCGTTGCCGGTCGGCTTGCCGGCTGCCTCGTCGGAGGCGACGACATCGAGGATGTCGTCGACGATTTGGAAGGCCATGCCGTACGCAAGCCCGAACTCGGTGAGTGATTCGACGACCGGTCGGGGCAACCCACCGACGATCGAACCGATGCGACATGCGGTGCCGAGGAGTGAGGCGGTCTTGCCGGTGATCGAGCGCTCGTAGGCCTCGATCGACCGGTCGGTGTCGAATTGCGCCTGAAGTTCTTGGATCTGACCGTCGCAGAGCTGCGTGATGGTGGTGGCGAGGAGGCCGGCAACCTCCGTGCCGAGCGCGGCGGCCAATTCCGAGGCTCGGCCGAGCAGATAGTCACCGGCGAGGATTGCCCGGTGGTTGCCCCACTGGGCGTTGACGCTGGCCACGCCGCGGCGGGTGGTGGCGTCATCCATGACGTCGTCGTGGTAAAGCGATCCGATGTGCACGAGCTCGACCGCACAACCGCCGTGGATGACCTCGAGGGTGGCCGGCGCGCCGGTGGGATCGAGGGCGGCAGCGGCGGCCATGGCGAATCCGGGACGCACACGCTTACCGCCCGCCTGGATCAGGTGGCTTGCAATATCGGTGAGGAAGTCACCGTCGGCGGCAACAACGCGCAAGAGCTCCTGCTCGGTCCGAGCAAGGTCCTCCATCATGGGAGGCAGGATCGCCAGCGGATGTCCCATCTGACTGAAAGGGTACGCCCATCGTCGACCGATCGCCCATCCTCGCCGCTGTGCCTGATGCCACGCATCCGCCCGGCCGGTCGCCAACGTTATAAAGGGGGTCGGAGTGGACCTTGCTGGTCCGCCGTTCGTCGTCGAGCAGGTGGCATCCGTGTGCAGGTGCCACTCGACAACGGCAGTCTGCGACACTCCAGTACACTTAACAAGCAGGTCGTTCCGGCCTGTGATCGAGACCCCAACCCCAGGGAGGACAACCCGATGTTCGAGCGGTTCACCGACAGGGCTCGACGAGTTGTGGTGCTGGCGCAGGAAGAGGCGCGCCTGCTCAACCACAACTACATCGGTACGGAACACATCTTGCTGGGCCTCATCCACGAGGGTGAGGGCGTTGCCGCGAAGGCGCTCGAGTCGTTGGGGATCAGCCTGGAGGCGGTGCGAAGCCAGGTGGAGGAGATCATCGGCCAAGGTGGCTCCTCTCCGAGCGGCCACATTCCCTTCACGCCGCGGGCCAAGAAGGTCCTCGAGTTGAGCCTTCGCGAGGCGCTGCAGTTGGGCCACAACTACATCGGCACCGAGCACATCTTGCTCGGTCTCATCCGCGAGGGCGAGGGCGTCGCAGCCCAGGTCTTGGTGAAGCTGGGTGCCGACCTCAGCCGGGTGCGGCAGCAGGTCATCCAACTGCTGTCCGGCTACTCCGGCTCGGGTTCGGGCGGTGATGCGGGAGCAGGGTCGGGTTCCGGCGACAAAGCCGGTGCCACGGCCGGAGGGTCCGGTGGCGGCGACGTGTCGGGCTCGGCAGTGCTCGATCAGTTCGGCCGAAACCTCACCCAGGCGGCGCGCGAGAAAGCTCTCGATCCGGTCATCGGTCGACACCGTGAGACCGAGCGGGTGATGCAGATCCTCAGCCGTCGTACCAAGAACAATCCGGTGCTCGTCGGTGAACCTGGGGTCGGCAAGACAGCGATCATCGAGGGCCTCGCCCAGGCGATCGCCGATGACACGGTGCCGGAGACGCTGCGGAACAAGCAGCTCTACACGCTCGATCTTGGTGCGCTCGTCGCCGGATCGCGCTATCGCGGCGATTTCGAGGAACGCCTCAAGAAGGTCTTGAAAGAGATCAAGACCCGCGGCGACATCATCTTGTTCATCGACGAGATCCATACGCTTGTCGGTGCCGGTGCGGCCGAAGGGGCCATCGATGCAGCGTCGATCCTCAAGCCGATGCTCGCCCGCGGTGAGCTCCAGACCATCGGTGCCACCACACTCGACGAGTTCCGCAAGCACCTCGAGAAGGATGCTGCCCTGGAGCGTCGCTTTCAGAAGGTCGTGGTGGACGAACCGTCGGTTGCCCACACGATCGAGATTCTCAAGGGTCTCCGTGATCGCTACGAGACGTTCCACCGTGTCACGATCACCGACCAGGCGCTTGTTGCTGCTGCCAACCTCGCTGACCGCTACATCTCCGATCGCCAGCTCCCCGACAAGGCAATCGACCTCATCGACGAGTCCGGATCTCGTCTGCGCATCAAGCGCATGGAGACCCCGCCTGAGCACAAAGAACTCGAGGCCGAGCTCGCCGACGTCGTCACCCAGAAGAAGGAAGCGGTCGAGGGTCAGCAGTTCGAAGAGGCAGGACGCCTGCGCGACAAGGAAAAGGAGCTCCTTGCTCGTCGTGAGGCGATGGAGTCGGAGGCCAAGGCCTCCGGTCTCGACCTGTTCGACGAGGTCGACGAAGAAGCCATCGCCGAGGTCCTCTCGCTGTGGACCGGCATCCCGGTCTACAAGCTGACCGAGGAGGAGACGGCCAAACTCCTCCGCATGGAAGAGGAACTGCATAAGCGGGTCATCGGTCAGGAAGACTCCATCAAGGCGGTCTCTCAGGCGATCCGGCGCACCCGTGCCGGCCTCAAAGACCCGAAGCGCCCGTCCGGTTCGTTCATCTTCCTCGGCCCGTCCGGCGTCGGAAAGACCGAGCTCGCCAAGACGCTCGCCGAGTTCCTCTTCGGCGACGAGTCGTCCCTCATCAGCCTCGACATGTCGGAATATCAGGAGAAGCACACGGTCAGCCGACTCGTCGGCTCTCCCCCCGGCTATGTCGGCTACGACGAGGGTGGGCAGCTCACCGAAAAAGTGCGTCGCAAGCCGTTCTCGGTCGTGCTGTTCGACGAGGTCGAGAAGGCACATCCCGATGTCTTCAACACCTTGCTCCAGATTCTCGAGGAGGGCCGTCTCACCGACTCTCAGGGTCGATCTGTCGACTTCCGCAACACGGTATTGATCATGACGTCGAACCTCGGCACCCAAGACCTCCGCAAGGCGAGTCTCGGTTTCAGCAAGGCTGACGAAGCGGTCAACTACGAAAAGATGAAGGAGAAGGTCAACGATGCGCTCAAGGCCCACTTCCGGCCCGAGTTCCTGAATCGCATCGACGACACCATCGTCTTCCACGAGCTGAGCCAGCCCGAGGTCCGTCAGATCGTCGATCTGATGATCGCTCGCACCGCCACGCAGTTGGCCGGCCAGGGTATGGGTCTCGAGTTGAGCGACGCCGCCAAGGATCACCTTGCCGACAAGGGCTACGACCCCACGCTCGGTGCTCGTCCGCTGCGGCGTGCCATTCAGCACTTGGTCGAGGACCCGCTGTCAGAACGGCTCCTGTACAAGGAGTTTCGCGCCGGCGAAATCATCATCGTCGACGTCGAACCCGATGCCGATGCGCCGGGTGAGCTGCAGATCGTCTTCCGGTCGATCGAAGGGTTCGAGCCGCCTGCTCCCGAACTCGAGGACGCACTCGAGTCGTTCTAGGGCCGTGGGGCTGACCGTTCTCGGTCGCCACCTGTGCGCAGTCGAGACGCGAGAGCGCGGTCGAGTGTGGCGTCAGCCGCGTCGATGCGCCTGCTCGGGGCGATGCTCCTGGTGCGGCGATCGGGGATGGAGGCGGTGGCTGCATCCAGCCGAGTGCTGCGCAGGATCGGTGACGTGGACCCGCACGGTGGTACCGACCGTCTAGCGTCAAGGACCATGACACGGGTGAGGATCGTCGTTGCAGCAGTCCTGATGCTGCTCTTCGCCTCTGCCTGTCGGGTCGACACCACGGTCGACGTCGTGATCGACGATGACGGCGCCGGTCGTGTGGTCGTCACGATCGCTGCCGACTCGGCTGCTGTCTCGCTGCTGACCGATGATCCGACGAGCCTGATCTTCGACGACCTCGCCGATGCCGGCTGGGACGTCACCGGCCCGCTGTTCGATGACGGTGGCATCACGCTCACGGCCGCCAAGCCGTTCCGCTCGCCGACCGAGCTCGACCGTGTCCTGGCGGAGATCCTGGGAGACGGTCTGTTGTTCACCGACGTCTCGTTGGAGCAGGATCACGACTTTTCGGCCATCGGGCTGCGACCGGCCACCACCTCGTACGACTTCGTGGCCACCGTCGACCCGGCACCCGATCTCGAACTGCTCGGCGATGATGGGTTGGCTGCAGTCCTCGGTCAGCAGCCGCTCGGACGGTCCCTGTCCCGAATCGAGACCGATGCTGGTGTCTCCTCGCTCGGCACGGCACTGCGCCTCATCCTCAACGTCACGATGCCGGCGGGGGCTGCTTCCGACACCGGTGAGGTTGTCGACGACACAGCGACATGGGTGTTCGCCTATGGCGATCCGGTCACACAGGTCGACGCCAGTGCGTCGGTGGACGACATTCTTCCGAGAGTCTGGGCCCTCATCGCGATCATCGCTGCGCTGCTCTTCGTCTTGGTCGCACTCAGCCAGATCGCCACCTTCACCGTTGCGAAGCTTCGCACGCCGAAGGGCCGACGTCGGCGAGATCAACGGCAGCGGGCTCAGCGGGCCGCCACACGCGAAGCCGAAGCCAACCGGCCACGTCGTCGGCTGCTCCGACTGCTGATCGTCGATGTCCACGGTGTGATCGTGCGCCCGTCCGACCCGGTCGAGGGATTGTTGATCCCGCTCATCACCGCTGAACGGCCCGACGCCGACCCGGAGCGGATCCGCCGCCATCACCGCCAACTCGTCCTGGGCCGATCATCACCCGAAGAGTTCTGGAGCGAGGTCGGACTCGGCCCGATGGCCGACGAGATCGAGACCCGCTACCTGTCGTCGTTCCGGCTCGTGCCGGGCCTGCACCCATTCCTCGACCGGATGGCCACGGCCCGACTCCCCGTCGCCGCAGTCGGCAACCAACCGCGAGTGTGGGGTGACCGTCTGCGCCGGATGGCCTCACTCGAAGCTTCGGTCACGAATTGGATGGTGAGTGGCGATGTCGGCTCGGCGTTGCCCGAGCCCTCTCTGTTCGAGGCAACCCGGCGAACCATGTCGGTCGACCTCTACGACTGCTTCTATCTCTCGAACAACGTCGGGCATCTCGATGCAGCGCGCGACCTCGGAATCGCCACCGGCCTGTTCGTGACCAGCGCGGAGATGGCACCGGAGACCGATCACACGATCGTGCGCGGGTTCGATGATCTCCTCCGTAGCCGCAGCTCCTGATCACGTCACAACCGGCGCGTAGGGTTCGTTCCCATGGCCAAGCCGAGATCCGTTCACCGCTGTGCCGCATGCGGTTGGGAGTCCGCCAAGTGGGCGGGTCGTTGCGATGGCTGTGGTGAATGGAACTCCCTTGTGGAAGAGTTCGACGTCCGCGAGCCTGTGTCGCATGTGGTCGGTCCCCCCACGTCGGACCCGACCCCCATCGGCGACGTGATCGATGCCGACACTGCCACCCGCTCGACGGGTGTTGGGGAGTTCGATCGGGTGCTCGGCGGTGGGTTGGTCGACGGGTCGGTGACGCTGGTCGGTGGCGAGCCCGGAATCGGCAAGTCGACGTTGCTGCTCCAAGTGGTCGGGGCCACGGCCCGGTCCGGGTCGGTGAGCTTGTACGTGTCGGGCGAGGAATCAGCCGGTCAGGTCAAGACGCGGGCAGATCGACTGGGGGTGATCCACGACGACCTGTGGTTGCTCGCCGAGACAGCGTTGCCGCACGTCCTTGCCGCCCTCGAGTCGGTCAAACCTGACGTGGTGGTGATCGACTCCGTCCAAACGCTGTACGACCCGGCCCTCGCGTCGGCACCCGGGTCGGTTGCGCAGGTCCGGGAATGTGCCAGCCGGCTGGTGGCGTTTGCCAAGCGGCACGGCACGGCGGTGTTGCTCGTCGGGCACGTCACCAAAGAAGGGACACTTGCGGGCCCGCGCGTCCTCGAACACGTTGTCGACACCGTCTTGGAATTCGATGGCGATCGGCATCACGGGTTGCGTTTGCTTCGTGCGTCGAAGCACCGTTTTGGTCCCACCACCGAGGTTGGTCTGCTGCAGATGGACGCCGATGGCCTTGCGGCGGTTGCCGATCCCAGCGGACTTTTCCTGGCTGATCGGGTCACCGGTATCAGTGGTTCGGCGGTTGTGCCGACCGTCGACGGCAACCGCCCGTTGCTCGTCGAAGTGCAGGCGTTGGTCGCCCAGTCGAGTCTTAGCAATCCGCGCCGTTCTGCCCAGGGTGTCGACTCGGGGCGACTTGCCATGCTGCTGGCGGTGCTCGAGCGCCGCTGCGGGCTGCAGGTCGGGAGCAATGACGTCTACACCCTTGCGGTCGGCGGGGCTCGGGTCTTCGATCCCGGCGCCGACACGGCCTTGGCGCTGGCTGTGGCATCGTCGCTGTCCGGCCAACCCCTGGGTGACGATGTGGTCGCGGTTGGAGAAGTCGGTCTCGGTGGCGAACTACGCCAGGTCAGCCATCTCGATCGACGGCTTCGGGAGGCCGCTCGAATGGGATTCCGTCGAGCGATCGTGCCTCAGGGCACCGCGGCACAGGTCGATGGCCTGGAGACGCTGCAGGCCCCCACATTGCGTGCCGCAGTCGCCCTCGCCGATGTCGGTGGTGAGGGGTGATCGAGCCGGTCAGCGGCTGCGAATCGACAGTTGTTCGCGGTTGGTGATGAGGTAGCGCCGATCGTTCTGGGCGAGCCAACCGAGTTTGACGAACGAGGCAATCGCTTTGTTGACCCGCTCGCGGCTTGCGCCAACCATTCCAGCCAACTCTTCCTGCGTCACGGGAAGGGTGAATTCGTCGCTCTCGCCCGCAAGCTCGAGAAGCCGCTTCGCAGTGCGACCGGTGACGTCGAGGAACACCGAGTCGGCCAGTGCTGCGTCCATGGAGCGGAGGCGCGCCGCCAGCAGCTTCACGACGCTCCAGAGTTCACCGGGCCGCTCCTCGTAGAGCAACTGGACCGGTTCGTAGGGGATCTCGATGGCATCGGAGCGCTCGAGCGCTCGGGCTTCGGCCGAGCGCCCCAACCCATCGAACAGGCCCATCTCGCCGAAGAGGTCGCCCGGCTCCATGAGGGCGACGACACTCTCACGGCCGTCGATGGAACGGTTGGCGATCGCAATACGGCCCGTCGTCACCACGAACAACGACGCTGGTACATCCCCCTCGGTGAACAGGACATCGCCGCGACGGAGGTTCCGCTGGATCGCTGCACGCATGATTCGTTCGAGCGAATCATCGTCGATCTCGGCAAAAAGCAAGGTCGATCGCAGCAACGAGGCGAGCATGGTGGTGTCAGACATCGGCGCAGCCCAGACTAGTGACATGAGCGGTGTCGAGGATGCTTCGGTGTGGACGGTCGTGGTGGCGGCCGGGTCGGGCACCCGCTTCGGCGCACGGAAACAGTTCCTCGAACTTGGTGGCCTGCGGGTGATCGATCACTCGGTCGCCACGGCCGCGGCCCACAGCGACGGGGTCGTCGTCGTGGTGCCGACCGATGCTCTCGACGAGACGATCGGTGCCTCGAGTGCCGAGGTGGTGGTGGTGGCCGGGGGTGCGTCGCGTTCGGACTCGGTTCGAAACGGCCTCGCTGCCGTGCCTGCAGACTGCGGTGTGGTCCTCGTCCACGACGGTGCCCGTCCCTTGGCATCGGGGACGGTGTATGCGCGAGTGATCGCTGCGGTGCGGGCCGGTGCGGTCGGTGTCGTGCCGGCTGTGCCGATTGCCGATTCGGTTCGTCATCGCCGAACTGGTGCGGTCGATCGGAGCTCACTGGTCGCAGTGCAGACGCCGCAGGGATTCGACGCTGCGACGCTGCGGGCCGCTCACGCATCGGGCGCCGAGGCGTCCGATGATGCAACGTTGGTGGAGGCTGCGGGGCACGCCGTGCTGATCGTCGAGGGAGACAGCCGCAACGTGAAGCTCACCACTCCGTTCGACCTCGAGGTCGCCCGTCTTGCCCTCATCGAGGAGGCTCCGTCATGACCGATGCCGAAATCCCGTTCCGGGTCGGCCAGGCATTCGACATTCACGCCCATACCGACGATCCAGCTCGTCCCCTGATCCTCGGTGGTGTCGTGTTTGCGGGCGTTCGTGGATTGGCCGGCCACAGCGATGCCGATGTGGTGGCCCACGTGTGCGCCGATGCACTTCTCGGTGCGGTCGGACTCGGCGACATCGGCCAGATGTTCCCCGACACCGATCCGGCATTCGCCGGTGCAGACAGCGTCGAGCTGTTGCGACGTGCTGCATCGAGCGTGCGAGCGGCTGGGTGGCGCCCGGGCAACATCGACTGCTCGGTTGTTCTCGACGTACCGAAGCTCGCCCCTGAGAAAGCACAGATGCAGCGCAATCTGTCCGACGCCGTGGGCGCGCCGGTGACCGTCACCGGTCGGCGTACCGAAGGTGTGGGAGCGCTGGGACGAGGCGAGGGAATCGCCGCGTGGGCCGTTGCCCTGGTTGCACGATGAGTGGTCGCAGCTCGAACAGAGGCTCGGGAGCCCGGGGTCCGAAGGGAGGTCGGGGTCGACCGCCGGCGAAGAAGGCCTCCCACCGCAGCGGAAAGGGCTCGGCCAACAACCGACGCAGCGCTCCTGGTCAGCGGCGCGGTGATGGCCAGCGCGGCACCACGCCGATCCGTTCTGCCGACGAGGGTCGTGGCGGCCCGCACCTCGGCGGTGATCAGGTCGAGGGGCGTCATGCCGTGCGCGAGCTCCTCATGGCAGGCACCCGACGGACCCGCGAGGTGATCCTCGCCGGAGATCTCGATCACGCTCCGATCCTGGACGACATCATCGATCTGGCCGATGAGCAGAAGGTGACGCTTCGCGAGCTTTCGCGCAGCAAATTCGAGTCGATGACCCGCACCGACGGAGCTCAGGGGGTCGTGGCGATGGCGCAACCGTTGCGCCCCACGCCGTTGGAGGATCTTCTCGAACCGGAACGCGACGGGACACCGCCGTTCCTGCTGTTGCTCGACGGCATCACGGACCCAGGAAACCTGGGAGCGATTCTCCGCACCGCAGAGTGTGCGGGGGTCACCGGGGTGGTGCTGCCGCGGCATCGCGCCGCGCACATCACGCCGACGGTCACCAAGACCGCAGCCGGTGCGATCGAACACCTCCGCATCGCTGTCGTCGGCGGTTTGCCGGCAGCGATGAAGACACTGGCGCAGAACGGGATCTGGACGGTCGGCCTCGATGCTGGTGGCGACCGCAGCCTCTTCGATCTGCCGGTGGCCGACGAACCGGTTGCGCTGGCCCTCGGCGCCGAAGGTCCGGGGCTTTCCCGGCTCGTACGAGAACGCTGTGACACCGTCGCGAGCATTCCGATGGCAGGGGTGCTCGACAGCCTCAATGTCAGTAATGCGGCAGCGGTTGCGGTCTACGAGATCACCCGTCGTCGAGGTGATGCGTCCGGCGAGTGACTGGAGCCCGCGACAGGGATCGAACCTGCGACCTGCTGTTTACAAGACAGCTGCTCTACCAACTGAGCTACACGGGCAAGGCCCCGAAAACGGAGCTGCTCGGCTCAGGCTAGAGGCCGCGGCGCCGCCCGAGCCGCCGAATCTGGCATGCTTTCGGGGGAGGACGCTGCAGAGCGGCGTCTCGACAAGGGAGTTTCAGGACCGATGACCACCCACGGACGCTACGCCGCTTCGGATGGATCGTTCGCGCAATCCACGAGCAACGCAGCCACCAGAGGACTCGTCCTGATCGCTGTTGCGGTTCTGATCGGCTTTTTCCTGCTATGGCAGGGAGGCGTTGGAGGAGACAGCTCGCCGGAGATCACTGCTACCGATGACGCCTCGGCCGACGCAGACGCTGACGAGACGGCATCGGGAGGATCCGACGATGCTCCCATCGATGACGCCTCCGGGGACGCCGATGGTGATGAACCTGCGGTCGACGACGAGACGACTGAAACCACCGACACGACGCCGGTCACGCCGACCACTCGGCCGTTGGGTGAGGTCAAGGTTGCGGTCGCCAACGGTGTTGGCGTGTCGGGGCTCGCCGGACAGCAGTCCGAGCTGCTCAAGACGGCAGGGTTTGTGACCCTCGCCGTGAACGCGAAGCAAAACACCGAACTGTCGGCGGTCTACTACGTCGACGGCTACGCACTCGAGGCCGAAGCTGTCGCACTCGAGCTTGGCGCCACCGGTGCGGTGTTGCGGCCGGCGACGAGTCCTGACGATCTCGTGGCTGATCCCACGCAGATCGAGGGTTTCCACATCTTCGTGGTCCTCGGCTCCGATCGGGTACTCGGCTGATCACCGTGCGCACGAGCGCACGGTGGCTGCAGGTGGGTAGGTGATCGGAAGGTAGTTCGCCCGGGTGACGGGGAGAACAGCCGGTGCGATCACCTCGGCGATCGCAGGTCGGGCAGGATGTGGAGATGCACCTGCTCGCCTGCGCCGACAAGTTTCGGGGCACACTCGATGCTGGCGAGTTCGCCGCTGCAGTGGCGGCGGGTGCGCTTGGCCACGAGGTGACCGCCCAGCCGATGGCCGATGGCGGCGAGGGCACGCTGCTCGCCTTCGGGGGAGCGAACCGGTCCAGCGCGGTGATCGGTCCGCTCGGGTCGACGGTCGACGCCGGCTGGCGCCTCTCACAGGGGCGCGCGGTGATCGAGATGGCCCAAGCATCGGGGTTGCTGCTCGCTGGTGGAGCCGAGGGCAACGATCCGATGGCCGCAACCACCGCCGGTACAGGCGAGTTGATCGCCAAGGCCGTCGAAGCAGGAGCAGATGAGGTCATCGTCGGCCTCGGGGGGTCTGCGACCACCGACGGTGGGCTCGGTGCGTTGCGCGCGCTGCCGGCTCCATCGCGACTCAAAGGGGTCGATCTCGTCCTGGCGTGCGACGTCGAGACCCGTTTCACCGACGCGGCCCGTGTCTTCGGGCCGCAGAAGGGTGCGTCGAGAGCGCAGATCGCACTGTTGACCGCTCGTCTCGAGCGGTTGGTCGGCGTGTATCGCGACGAGCACGGAATCGATGTGTCGGAGCTCCGTGGTGCCGGAGCGGCCGGAGGTCTCGCTGGCGGGCTGGTGGTTGCCGGGGCGCGGATCGAGTCGGGTGCGATGCTGATCGCAGAGGCAGTGGAGCTCTACGAACAGATCGAGTCCGCCGAACTCGTCATCACCGGCGAGGGTCGCGTCGATGCGACCAGTTTCGAGGGCAAGGTCGTGGGAACGGTCGTCGAACTCGCCCGAGCTGCTGGGCGGGAGCTGCTCGTGGTCGGTGGTGTGGTCGACGACGATGCGAGGGTGCGGCTCGACGACGAAGGCGTGGGTTGGATCGATCTCTGTGACCGGTTCGGCACCGAGCGGGCACTGGCCGAGACGGCATCGTGTGTCGCTGGTTCGGTCAGCGGTTGGCTTTCGCAGTGATCGCCCAGAACACGGCGGCCACGATCGCAATCACGATCAAGATGACGCGGAGCGTTCCGAGGACTGTGAGCACGATCCATCGGAGCAACACGACGGCGATCAGCGCCACCACCGCGCCGATGCAGATCCGGGCCGCAGCCGACCGGCCGGTCGATGGGGGCTGCTCCGTCGTCATGGCCTGATTCTACGACGGTCGGCCAGGCAGGGACCGTCAGGGCTGTCAGGCTGCGAAGTCGAAGGGCCGATCCGGTTCGCGCTCGCGTAGTCGGACCAGCGCCGAGGCGACGTGTCGGAGTGCATCGGCGTCGTGGTGGGCCGCCATCGACTGCTCGACCAACCCCCGGACGTCTTGTTCGGGTGTGCCGCTGAGGCAGGCGACGAATTCGCTCAGCCGGTCATGAAGCAGGGCAAGTTCAGCAGGCATGGAACACTCCGGTTGTGAGGGAGACCTGTTGGGATAGTTGTCGTCCCCACATGGCGTCGGCTGAACCATTTTTGCCCCACCCGGTCCGGCAGTCGGACCGGTGCCACGCTCTCGCTCAGTGTGCGTCGATACCATCGTCACCCATGGCCATGGTCAGGATCGCCAACAGTCTGCGGCCGCTCGTGGGTGGAGTGGCCGAGGTCGATGTCGAGGCCGGTGACCTGGGTGCGGTGATCGGGTCGCTCGCAGCAACGTATCCGGGGCTTGCGGAGCGGATCATCGACGAGAGCGGCCGCCTCCACGGCTTCGTCAACGTCTTCGTGGGCGAGGTCGAGTGCCGCACGCTCGACGGTTTGTCGACGCCGATCGATCCTGATGCCGTCGTTGCCGTCGTGCCCGCAGTCGCTGGCGGTTGATCACCGAAACCTGGGTTGCGATTTGGGGGCTACCGCGGTTCACTTAGCAGTCGAGGCACGAGAGTGCCAACGTCCCTCAACCGTCCACCGGAGGAATGATGGCCAAGTCCATTCTGTTCGATGAAAAGGCCCGCCGTGGTCTTGAAGCGGGTATGAACCAGCTCGCTGATGCAGTGCGCGTGACGCTCGGCCCCAAGGGTCGCAACGTTGTGCTCGAGAAGAAGTGGGGAGCACCCACGATCACGAACGACGGTGTCTCGATCGCCAAGGAGATCGAGCTCGAAGATCCGTTCGAGCGCATCGGTGCCGAACTGGTCAAGGAAGTCGCCAAGAAGACTGACGATGTCGCAGGCGACGGCACGACCACCGCCACCGTTCTCGCCTGGTCGATGGTGCGTGAGGGCCTTCGCAACGTCGCAGCCGGTGCCAACCCGATGAGCCTGAAGAAGGGCATCGAGGCTGCAGTCGAGGCAGCCGTTGCGTCCATTCGCGACAATGCCCAAGACGTGTCGGAGAACAAGGACCAGATCGCGAACGTCGCTGCGATCTCCGCCGCAGACGCAGAGATCGGGGCGACCATCGCCGATGCGATCGACAAGGTGGGCAAGGACGGCGTGATCACCGTCGAAGAAGGTCAGACGTTCGGTCTCGAACTCGACTTCGTCGAGGGGATGCGGTTCGACAAGGGGTACATCTCCCCCTACTCGGTCACCGATGCCGAGCGCATGGAAGCCGTGCTCGACGACCCCTACATCCTGTTCGTGGCGTCCAAGATCAGCAATGTCCGCGAGCTCGTGCCGGTCCTCGAAAAGGTCATGCAGTCGAGCCGCCCGCTCCTGATCGTGGCCGAGGATGTCGAGGGTGAAGCCCTTGCGACACTCGTGGTCAACAAGATCCGCGGCACCTTCACGTCGGTGTCGGTGAAGGCCCCCGGATTCGGTGAGCGGCGCAAGGCGATGCTGCAGGACATGGCAATCCTCACCGGTGGCCAGGTCGTCAGTGAAGAGGTTGGCCTCAAGCTCGACGGCGTCGGACTCGACATGCTCGGCTCGGCCCGCAAGATCGTGGTCACCAAGGACGAGACCACCATCGTGGAAGGTGCCGGCGACAGCGCCGACGTCAACGGTCGAATCGCTCAGATCAAGGCTGAGATCGAGAACACCGACTCCGACTACGACCGCGAGAAACTGCAAGAGCGTCTCGCCAAGCTGTCGGGAGGCGTTGCCGTTCTGAAGGTCGGTGCAGCCACCGAGGTGGAACTCAAGGAGAAGAAGCACCGGATCGAAGACGCCGTCAGCACCACCAAGGCTGCGATCGAGGAGGGTGTGGTCGCCGGCGGCGGTACCACCCTGATTCGTGCGCAGGCCGCAGTGAACGCCATGGTCGACTCGCTCGACGATGCCGATGCACAGGTCGGTGCCCGTATGGTGGCCCGCGCCCTCGAGGGTCCGCTCACCCAGATCGCCGTCAATGCCGGCATGGAGGGTGGCGTCGTGGTCAACGCAGTGCGCAGCCTCGAAGGCAACCACGGCCTGAATGCGGCCACCGGGGACTACATCGATCTGGTCGAGGCGGGCATCATCGACGCAGCAAAGGTGACCCGCTCGGCGTTGCAGAACGCAGCGTCGATCGCAGCGCTGTTCCTCACGACGGAGGCCGTCATCGCCGACGCCCCCGACGAAGGTGGCGCACCCGGCATGCCCGACATGGATTTCTGACGCCACCATGCATGCCTGAGGAGTCGGCGGGACCGTTGCGGCCCGGCTCTCCAACGAACGAACGCCCGGCCCCCGCTTCGTGCGGGGGCCGAGGCCGTTTTGTCGGTCGGTTAGGGTTCACACATGTCGGGTCTTGTGTTGCACCCCTTGAACGCTGCGCTGATTCCGCTTCTCGGTGAGTGGCAGGGTCCTGGAGAGGGGACGTATCCCACGATCGAGTCGTTCTCGTACGGCGAGACGTTGGTGTTCGGTCATGTGGGCAAACCGTTCGTGGCGATGAATCAGCGCACGAGTGCCCGTGGATCGGGGTTGCCCCTGCATGCAGAGGCCGGGTACTTCCGCCCCCAGGGCGATGGCACGGTCGAATTAGTGGTGAGCCAACCGTCGGGGATCGTCGAAATCCTCACCGGATCGATCACCGAAACCGAAGCCGGAGTCGAGGTCGACATGTCGTCCGTCGGTGTGCACACCACACCTTCGGCGAAGCTCGTGCGAGAGACCCGCAGACGCTACGTGGCCGAGGGTGACACGCTCACCTGCGATTTCTGGATGGCGGCGATGGGCGAACCGCTCACCCATCACCTCAGGAGCAGTCTGATCCGCCGGGCATAGTCACGCCGACAGGCGGGGCCGAACGTCGGCTTGGAAACGCTCGACCTGGCCGACGGGATCGGGGCCGAACGGGATGAGAACGAGCGAGTCGAGCCCGGTCGTCATCACCGGCTGGAGCGCGGCGACCATCTCGTCGATGTTGTCGGTGACGGCGACCCAGGGTTGGGCTCCGTCCTCGGACGGTGGCGGCAGTCGGTCGAGATCGCCGAGGTAATAACCGACGAAGACGGCGAGCCGGTGGGGGTGGCGAGCGGTGCTCGACTGTCGTCCGGTGCTGATCTGATCCTGGGCCCACTCGATGCGTGGCCCGTCGAACCCTTCGGGGAGCAAGGTGCCGTCGGCGACCATCCCACTGAGTTCGAGTGACCGTGGACCGGTGACACCCGCCAGGATGGGAGGGACGACCGACGGAGGGAACTCCAACTCCACCCCCCGGATTGTGATGTACCGACCGGTGTACTCGACGGCCTCACCCCGCAGGATCTGCTGGGTGCATTCGATCGTCTCGCGCAACAGGGTGAGAGGGGACTCGACCTTTTCGCCGATCCACTCCATCCAGTGGGGGAGTCCGTGGCCGATGCCACAGTGGAGCCGGCCCGGATACATCCTGGCGAGGGTGGCCCACTCCATGGCCAGCGCTGCCGGGTTGCGGAACGGTGCCGGTGCGATCCCGTGGCCGAGCACCGGTCGTCCACAGTCGTCGTTGTCGGTCGCCTCGAGGATCGTGCCGAGTTGACTGATACCGCCCGCCCAGTTGAGATCTTCGATGATCCACAGTTCGTCGACGTGTGGTGCGATCGCTGTCGCTCGTTCCACGAGCTCCTCGGGCGGGATTTCTCGCATGAGCATGGCCCCGATGTCGGTCATGCCCGGACGCTATCGCTCGTCGTCGGACTGCACCGGGGACTCGATCGAGGCCGGGCGGCGGCGCCCGGCGTGCCCGCCGGCTCGACGGCGGGCGTAGCCTGACCTCATGAGCCCTCGCAAGCGCAGCGAGCAGCGTCTGGTTCGGCCCTGGTCCGCCGACGACCCCACGCGCGGACGACGTCCGGTCACCCTTGCCACCGAAGAACCGATGGCGATCGAACTCGACGGCCATCGTGTTGCGACCACGATGCGAACACCGGGCAACGATTTCGAACTCGCGGTCGGGTTCTGTCACAACGAGGGCCTGCTCGCCGGACACGCGGTGCTCGAGGTGAAGTACTGCGCCAACGGGTCGGCGGCTGCGACCGCATTCAACATTGTGAGTGTCTCGACCGGCGGCAAGGCCCCTGAGCCTGCGCCCCGACTCGCCACCACCACCTCGTCATGCGGGTTCTGCGGTACCGACGAGATCGATGAGCTGGCATCGAAGCTTCCCCCGGTCGTCGGCGAGCAGATCGACTGGGGCGTGCTTGCCGACGCGCCCGACAAGCTCCGTTCGATGCAGGACCTCTTCGGCATCACCGGTGCGGTTCACGCCGCCGGCGTGGTCGATCCCGACGGTGGGGTGCAGCTCACCCGCGAAGATGTCGGTCGGCACAATGCGGTCGACAAGCTCGCCGGTCGCATGTTGCTCGACGGCGATCTACCGGCGACGGGCAGGGCGGTCGTGGTCAGTGGTCGCGCCAGCTTCGAACTGGTGCACAAGGCCTGGGCCGCAGGCTTTCGCGCGTTGGTGGCGGTCAGCGCGCCGACTGCCCTCGCAGTCGCCACGGCTGAGCGGGCCGGCCTCCAACTCGCAGGGTTCGCTCGTGACGGCTCGCTCGAGATCTACGTATGAGCGTCAAGGTCCTCGGTGTGCCCTACGACGTGCACTCGTCCTATCTGCGGGGCCCAGCTGCGGCGCCACCGGCTGTGCGCGCTGCGTTGCGCAGTGGATCGGCCAACTGGTGCACGGAGGATGGGCGCGATCTCGCCCCCGACGTGAATGCTGACTGGGCTGATCTGGGAGACCTGATTCTCCCCGACGATGTGCACGAGGCGACGGCGCTGATCCGTGGCGCCGCATGCGACGCGATCGCAGACGGCGCGAAGCTGCTGGCACTCGGCGGTGACCATCTCGTGACCTGGCCCCTCGTGCAGGCGATGTCGGACCGCCACGACGACATCACGATCGTGCACTTCGACGCACACCCCGATCTCTACGACGAACTCGATGGTGATCGCTATTCGCACGCGTGTCCGTTTGCCCGGATCATGGAAGAGGGCAGGGTGGCTCGCCTGGTGCAGATGGGGATTCGCACCATGACGCCGCACCAGCGCGACCAGGCCGATCGGTTCGGTGTCGACGTGCTCGAGGCCCGCAACCCCGGGGCGGTCGTTCCGGCGCTCGAGGGTCCGGTCTATGTCTCGATCGACATCGATGTGCTCGACCCCGCCTTTGCTCCCGGCATGTCGCACTTCGAACCCGGCGGCTGGTCGACTCGTCAACTGCTCGACGCGCTGGGCCAGATTGCAACCCAGGAGCTCGACGTCGTCGGTGCCGACCTGGTGGAGATCAACCCCGACCGTGACGTGCACGGACTCACGGCGATGGTGGGAGCCAAGATCGTTCGTGAACTGCTCGGTTTGATGCTCTAAGTGGCCGCTCGGCGCCGCTCTCGACGCGAACTGGGTAGCCTTTTGACGTTCTCGGAATGTCGAGAACGAAACCCTCTGGAGGATTCATGTCCAAGCGACTGCTGCAGCTTCTTGCCCTGCTGCTCACCCTCGGTCTGTTCGCCGCTGCATGTGGCGACGACGACGGCGGTGAGCTCGGCCTTGTCACCTCGGGCACGCTCACCGTGTGCACCGATGTTCCCTACCCGCCGATGGAGTTCGAGGACCCGAGCGCCGAAGGTGGTTTCACCGGGTTCGACATCGAACTAATGCGCGCCATCGCCGACGATCTCGGTCTCGGCCTTGCGGTTGCGACTCCGGGCTGGGACGCCATCACCAGCGGCCTCGCCACCGAGGCCGGCGACTGCGACATCTCGGCCGCCTCGATCACGATCACCGAGGAGCGCGAGGAGAACATCGACTTCTCCGAGCCGTACTTCGAAGGCAAGCAGTCGCTGCTGGTCTCCGACGACAGCTCCGCCGGTACCCTCGCCGATCTCGGTGCAGTGGCCGTCCAGTCGGGAACCACCGGCGAGATCTGGCTGCAGGACAACACCCCGGCCGGGGTGGAGGTCGTCGCATTCGACGACATCGGTGCGCTGTACCTGGCCCTCGAAGCCGGCGACGTCGACGGCGTCATCACCGACCTCGTCGGAAACCAGGGCTACGCGGACGACACCGGTGGCGCCATGGTCATCGAGTCGTACGAGACCGGTGAGTTCTACGGCTTCGCTGTCCAGGAAGAGGGCGCCGAGGAACTCCTCGCTGCCGTCAACGAGTCCTTGGCCAAGCTGCAGGGCAACGGCACGTACGACGACATCTACGCCGAATGGTTCCCGGGCGCCTGAGCCTGAACCACGACGGTTGATCTGACGAGGGGTCGGGCCGTATGGTCCGGCCCCTCGCACGTTTTCGCACCATGACCTCACTCACTCCCCGCCAACGGGCCCGCTACTACCAGATTGCGATGTATTCGGCCGCGGCTGTCATCACGGTGGTGGTCGTGTTCGCAGCGGACTGGTCGAAGATCCAGAAGAACTTCTTCAACCCCGAGATCGCAGCTGAGATGTTCCCCGAGGTCATCACCTCGGCGGTGAAGAACACAGCGCTCTACACGCTGCTGTCGTTCGTGCTCGGCATGGTCCTTGCCCTCGGGTTGGCGCTGATGCGCCTGTCGAGCCTCAAGGCGTTCCGAGCATTCGCGATTGGATACATCGAACTCTTCCGGGGTCTGCCCGCGTTGATCACCCTGTTGTTCGTGGGCTTCGGTCTGCCGATTGCGTTCAGTGGATTCCGGATTCCGGGCGGGGTGCTCGGCCGCGGTTCTGTCGGCTTGGCGCTCGTTGCCGGTGCGTACATGGCCGAGACGATCCGGGCCGGGATCGAGGCTGTCCCCAAAGGTCAGACCGAGGCAGCGCGGTCGCTCGGCATGTCGCAGACGCGCACGATGTTCACGATCATCCTGCCGCAGGCGTTCCGCATCATCATTCCGCCCCTCACCAACGAACTCGTGCTGTTGATCAAGGACACGTCGCTGTTCTTCATTCTCGGGTCGACCCCCGGGACCAAGGAACTCACGAAGTTCGCTCGTGACTTCATGAACGCCGAACGCAACGCCACACCGCTCACCGTTGTCGCTGCGCTTTACCTTCTCATCACCCTGCCGCTCACGTTCCTCGTACGGCGGCTCGAACGATCGGCAGCGAAAGCCCGATGACACACGCCATCGACGTCCGACAACTCCACAAGTCCTTCGGTGATCTCGAGGTTCTGAAGGGAATCGACTTCACCGTCAATGCCGGTGAGGTGGTTTGCGTACTCGGCCCCTCCGGCTCGGGAAAGTCGACGTTGCTTCGATGCCTGAACCGACTCGAAGAGTCGAATTCGGGAACGATCCTCATCGATGGTGAGGACATCACCGACATCGATGCCGATGTCGACCAGCTGCGCAGCAATATCGGCATGGTCTTCCAGCAGTTCAACCTCTTCCCGCACCTCACGGTGCTGAAGAACCTCACCGTGGCGCAGACCGGCGTGCTCAAGCGACCCAAGGACGAAGCGATCGGTATCGCCCGCGAGATGCTCGACCGGGTCGGCCTGTCCGACAAGATTCACGAGTATCCGGCTCACCTGTCGGGCGGTCAGGCACAGCGGGTCGCCATCGCCCGCGCCCTCAGCATGAAGCCGAAGATGATGCTGTTCGACGAGCCCACATCTGCGCTCGATCCCGAACTCGTGGGCGAGGTGCTCGATGTCATGCGCACGCTCGCCGGTGAGGGCATGACGATGATGGTCGTCACCCATGAGATCGGCTTCGCTCAGGAAGTGGCCGACCGTGTCGTCTTCATGGATGACGGGGTTGTGGTCGAGGAGGGCAGCCCGGAAGCGGTGCTGCGCAACCCGAACGAGGAACGCACGAAACAGTTCCTTCGCATGGTGCTCGAGACCTGATCGATGCCGAGCCCGATCCGATTCCGCCAGGCCCTCGTGCGGCCTCCCACGCCGAGCGTCGTCGACGGGTTGCGCGCGGTTGACGGGCCCGACCCCGACTATGCGCGTTTCGTCGACGAGCACGCGTCGTACGTCGCTGTGCTCCAAGCCGCCGGTGTGGTCGTGGAGGCCATGGCCGAGTTGCCCGGGCACCCCGACGCAGTGTTCGTCGAGGATGCGGCGCTGTGTATCGGTCCTCTCGCCGTCGTGCTGCGGCCTGGCGCTCCGAGCCGAGCGGGAGAGGCCGACGCGATCGTTGGCGACCTCGAGGCCCGCTTCCCTACGGTCGGCCGAGTCTCGGAGGGCTTCGTCGATGGAGGCGACGTCCTCGTCACCGCCACCGAGGTGTTGATCGGTCTGTCGGCCCGTACCGACCGAACCGGTGCCGAGGCACTGCTGGCGGCGCTGGCGCCGACCGGACTTGCGGTCCGGATCGTCGAGACGCCGAGTGACGTCCTGCACTTCAAAACCGACTGTGCGATCGTCGACGAGCACACGATCTTCTCGACCGGTCGACTCGCCGCCAGTGGCTGTTTCGACGGCTACGACGTCATCGTCTGTCCCTCCGGCGAGGAAGCAGCCGCCAACCTGGTACGAGTGAACGATGTCGTGATGATGCGAACCGGATTCCCCGCCACCGAGGGGATCCTCACGAAGGCGGGGTATGACGTCGTGACCGTCGAGGCCGACGAAGCCGCCCGTGTCGATGGGGGGCTCTCGTGCATGTCCCTCCGATGCAACTGGTAGCTCAGACGGCGTAGCGGAGAAGTCGCTCGTACAGCGGTAGCGCTGTCTCGAGGATTGGACCGAGACGATCGGGCACCGGATGGTCGGACGGCGGACGCGAGGCGAAGCCGGTGGTCTGGTGAACGCTGTGGTACCAGTGTTTGGCCCACACCCCATCCTCTGGTTTGGGACCGGCGGGCCAGGACAGCACGGTCGGGTCGAAGGTGAGGCCGAGTTCGGCACACACGGTGCCGAGCACACCGGCGGGGTCGGCCAAGAGCCGTTGGGAGTCGATCACGATCGGTGTGCCCCCCTCGGCCAGGACGGCATCGAGCAACTCGACGCTTTCGGTCAGGCCGGTGTCGGCAAGCGTGCAACCGGGAAGCTGGATCGACAGCGACGCCAACATCTGCACCGGGTCTCGCGTGAGCAGCAGGTTTTCGCACCGGGCGAGGTGGGAGCGATCGACCCCCTTGAGGTGATGCGCCATCTGCTTGACGTAGACGTGGGGCGTCGGGTGATCGCCGAAGATCACGTTTTCGATCACATCGTTCGGATCGGTCGACTGGCTGGCGATGACCTCGTCGGTGCCGGGGTGCCCACGGGTGTCGAGTGTCATGTTGAAGGCGTAGAACGGCTCGTCGAGCACGGTGAAATCGGATCGCTCCCGCCACGAATACATCAGGGCGGTCGAGATGTTGCGCGGTCCTGACCAGCACTGGATGATCATTGCCGAGCACCGTACGGGCCGACAGCAGCAGCTCCCGGGGTCATGAGCGATCGCTCACGTCGGCTTCGATCTCGGCTTCGTAGAGTTCGCGAAGCCGGACCGTCAGTGGGCCCTGTTCGCCGGTGCCGATCGTGCGGCCGTCGACGGTGTGCACCGGGGTGAGCCCTCCGAACGTGCCGGTCACGAATGCCTCGTCGGCCGCGTACACGTCGGTCAACGAGAACGGTGCCCGATGCACCGGGATGCCAGCAGCCTCGGCCACCTCACACACCAGCGCCGAGGTGATGCCGTTGAGGTTGTATTGGCCCGTCGCCGTCCAGACCTCACCCGATCGGATCACGAAGAAGTTGGTGGCGTTGCACGTCGCAACCGCACCGGTCGGGTCGAGCATCAGGGCCTCGTCGGCGCCGGCGTGGGTCGCCTGGATCAAGGCGATGACCTCGTGGAGCTTGCTGTGGCAGTTGAGCTTCTGATCGAGCGTGTCGGGTGGCGGTCGACGCACGGTGGCGGTGAAGAGGGAGATGCCGCGGTCGCGCACATCGGGATCGGCGGCCTTGTGTTCGGCGATGATCACCATGTTCGGGCCGCCGATGTTGTTCGACGGATGTTGACTCGGTGTTTTCTTGTCACCGCGGGTCACCATCAGGCGGACGTGCACCAGGTCGTCCATGCCGTTGCGGTCGACCGTTGCCCGCAACGCCGCCTCGACCCCTGCCCGGTCCATCCCGATGTCGAGATCGATGGCGGCGGCGCCGGCGAAGAGCCGATCGAGATGACGGTCGAGATGGGCGAAGCGGCCGTGGTGCAGCCGGATGCCTTCCCACACCCCGTCACCGACGAGGAAACCGGAATCGAAGACCGAGATCTTTGCCTCATGGCGGGGGAAGAACTCCCCGTTGATGTAGATCTCGATCGTCTCGTTGCGCTCGTCGGCGAGCGCCTGATGTGTGCTGCGGGCCATGGCCGCCACGTTACGCCGAGGCGGTGGCGGCGCGGTGAGCCGGTGGCAGGTTGCCGAACCGATGCAGTGTGGTGCTGACCGCTTGCTCCCGGACGAAATGCAGGAGTTCGATTCGACCGACGGTGTTGACCCGGGCATCGGCGAGATGCAGGTTTGCTTCGAGTGCGGCGGCGCGAAGCGCTGGTCCGATCGGTGTGCCAACGACTCGAATCCTTCCGACATCGAGCGAGTCGAGGCGTTGGGCGAGTGTCTCCTCGGGCTCGGATGCGGCGTCGCTCTCCACGAGTTCCACACCGGCTGTCGTGGCAGCGTGGCGAACCAGGTGCAGGTCGCGAGCATCGGCGTCCGGGCCGTGGCGCAGGAGGACGCGTCGGAGTCTGCGGTAACGGAACACGTTGCGTTCGCACAAGAGGGAGGTCGGGTCGTGTTCGGGCACGAAATGCTCTCCCCAGACCTGTTCGAAGTCATCAGCCTCGAGGTCGGTCGGCGACCAGGTTCCGAGCTGGGCGATGTAGTTCGGCCCACCCGCCTTCGCTCCCGGTCCGACCGTCGATCGTTTCCATCCGCCGAAGGGCTGACGCTGGACGATTGCGCCGGTGATGGGACGGTTCACATAGGCGTTGCCGACCTCGACCGTCTCGGTCCACCGCTCGATCTCGGTCGGGTCGAGGGAGTGCAGGCCGCCGGTCAGGCCGAAGGCGGTGTCGTTCTGGAGCCGGATGGCGTGCTCGAGATCGGTGGCCTGCATGAGGCCGAGCACCGGCCCGAAGCACTCCGTTCGGTGAAACCATGAACCTGGCTCGACGCCGACTCGAATACCCGGAGACCAGAGATTCGTTTTGTGATCGACGAGAGTCGGTTCGACCAGCCAGGTCTCACCTGGCTGGAGTTGGTCGAACGCACGTTGCAGCCGCTCGTTCGGCGCCCCGATCAGGGGGCCAAGAACGGTGCCGGGTTCATCGGCACTCCCGACTCGCAATGACCTGACGGCGTCGGACAGTTGCCGACGAAATCGCGGAGAGGTGAAGACCGAACCCACGAGGATCGCCAGACTCGCAGCCGAGCACTTCTGCCCGGCATGCCCGAAGGCGGAGCGAACCAGGTCGGCCACAGCGAGATCGATGTCGGCATTCGGGGTGATGACGAGTGCGTTCTTGCCCGAGGTCTCGGCGAACAGGCGCATCGCCGGATCCCAGCTCCTGAAGAGGTCGGCGGTCTCCGTCGACCCGGTGAGGATCACTGCGTCGGCTGTCTCGACCACTCGACGACCGGCTTCGTCGTCGGCGGTTCGCACAAAGGCGCACAGATCCGGTGGGACACCGGCCGCGATGATGGCGTCGTGCACGATCGATGCACAGCGGACGGTTTCCGGTGCCGGTTTGAACAGCACTGCGTTGCCCGCCGCCAATGCGGCGAGCACGCCTCCGGCGGGTATCGCCACGGGAAAGTTCCACGGGGGCACCACCGCCACGAGACCGTGGGGAGTGAACCGTGCTCGTGGGTGGTCGAGCTCGTCGATTCGCTCTGCGTAGTAGCGAGCGAAGTCGATGGCCTCACAGATTTCGACGTCGGCTTCGGCGAAGGTCTTTCCGGCTTCGTCGGCCATCGTTCGCAGGAGGAGATCGCGCCGGGTGTCCAGTTCGTCACCGATGCGATGGAGCACCCGTGTTCGATCACGGGCCGGGACGTCACGCCACCGCAGCTGGGCCTGCCGAGCGCACTTCGCCGCTGCGTCGATCTCGCGCGGGTCGGTGATAGAGGGGCTTTTGATCCGGGCAGGCTCGAGGGCGCGGACGGTTCGCAACCACTCCCGGTTCGACGGCAGACTCGGATCGGTTTCTGCATCGTTTCGGAACGGCTGGCCGGGCTCGAAGGCCCTGGTCGAGCCTCGGGCTCGAGTCTGCTCGCGTCGTGGGCCCACCGAGGGTGCCGTCCGATGTGTGACCGATGCTCGGAATCGCGCCGCTTCGCTCTCGAAGACGGCGGACCCACGCTGCAGATCGAAGAGCGCCCGAAGAAAGTTGTCCGGTGCTGCATTCTCGTCGAGGCGTCGGAAGAGGTACCCGACTGCGACGTCGAAGTCGGCCGGGCCGACCGCCGGCGTGTAGAGGAGCGGCCGAAGGTCGTCGGGGAGCGTCGCCTTGACCGCTGCGGCTTGGCCCTCTGCCATTCCCTGCAGCATCTCGACCTGAACCCGGTCGCCGACCCCCCGATCCTGGGCGAGAAGCAGCGTCCAGGCGACATGGAAGAGATTGTGGCTTGCGAGCCCGATGCGAAGGCCGCGCAGTCGTGCGGGGTCGAGCACCCAGTCGAGGCAGCGGACGTAGTTGGCGTCGGTGTCGGCCTTCGTCGTGTAGGGCGCTTGTTCCCACCCGTGGATGGCCGCATCGACCTGTTCCATTGCAAGATTCGCACCCTTCACCAACCGCACCTTGATGGGCGCGCCGCCAGCGCCGACTCGGTCGGCAGCCCAGCTGCTCAGGCGTTGCAGGGCCCCGAGCGCGTCGGGGAGATAGGCCTGGAGGACGATTCCGGCCTCGACGTCGCGCCGAGCCGGGTGGCCAAGCACCTGCTCGAAGGCTTCGAGCGTCAGTTCGAGGTCGTGGTATTCCTCCATGTCGACGTTGACGAACGTCGGCGGGTCGGCCATTCGCGCGTGGTCGACCAACTCGGCCAATCGCTCGCAGACTCGGTGCAGGCTTTCCTCCCATGCCCAGGGGTTGAGCTGGGCGACGACGCTCGAGAGCTTCACCGACACGTAGTCCACGTCGGGCAAGGTGAGGAGATCGATCAGAGCGGCGTGGCGGCGGGAAGCCTCGTCGTCGCCGAGGACCGCCTCGCCGAGCAGGTTGACGTTCGATGCCCACCCTTCGGTGCGCTGTTCGTTCAGGTGTTTGCTGAGCTCGTCTGCATCGGCGGGGGCGATGAGGTGTCCCACAAGGGAGCGCATGCGGCGACGGGCGAGGGGAATGACGAGCCATGGGACGACGATCCCGAGGCGGGAGCCGGCTCGAAGCAGCAGCCGATCGAACGACGTAAGGAAACGGGGGAGGGGACCGTTGTCGACGACGGCTCGGAGCTGTCGAGCGGCCACACGGCTGTCGTCGGGTCGTGCGACCCGATCGATGAAGTCCATGACGAAGCCGAGGCCGATGGGATCGGTGACCACGCCCTCGAGTCGCGACATCGTTGCGCGGGACCGATGGGTCTCTCGGGTAGTGGCATCGTCGAGCCAGCGTCCGACGAGCGCAATCGCCGGTTCGATCGCAGCGACTGCGTCGTCCTCGGCATCACCAATTGGCATAACATCACCTTGCCTGGGCTGCCCGGCAGGTTCTTGTACGATCCGCCCACCGAAGGTGGACGTTTCGCACAATCGTGTGCTTATACGATCCGCCCATCGAAGGTGGACGTTTCGCACAGTGTTGATGAAGCCGAATGCCGACGACGGCATGTTCGCATGCCAGCCCGAACTGCTCGGGTTGCTCGAGACGCTGGTCAACGTCATCTTCTGCGCCAAAGACCGCAATGGGATCTACGTCGAGGTGAATTCGGCGTTCGTCCGCCGAACCGGCAAGTCGTCGAAGGCTGCGGTGATCGGCACGAATGCATCGGATCACTTCGCCCCCGAGTTGGTGGAGCGCTACGAGGAGCAGGATGCGCAGGTCTTCGGCAGCGGTGAGCCGCTCTACGACGAACTGGAGCTGATCCGACGACCCGACGGTCGCCTGGGTTGGTATCTCACCACCAAGCTTCCCGTTCGGGGCCCGGGTGACCAGGGGGAGGAGATCGTCGGGCTCGTGTCGGTCAGCCGTGATCTCGTTGCCCCACCCGACGACCGGATCGGACTCGATCAACTGCGCGATGTGGTGCGTCACATCCAGGAGCGCTTCGCCGAACCGATCCGGCTCGCCGATCTCGCGGTACTCGCCGACTGTTCCGAAGCACAGCTCGAGCGACGGATGAAGCGTGTGTTCGGTGTCACGGCGACCCAACACATCCTCCGTGTGCGTGTCGAGGCCGCCACCCGGCTCCTCACCGACACCGACCAGCCGATCGCGCAGATCGCCACGAACTGCGGCTTCTACGACCAGCCGGACTTCACCCGCCGCTTCGCTCGGTTGACCGGAACGACCCCGGCACAGTTTCGAGCTCACGCTTCGGTTGTCGAGACCGACCCCTCATAGACTCGGCCCATGCTCGAACCCGTGATGACCTCCGAGGGTGTCGCTGTCGTTCATCTTTTCTGCACCCGAACGGCCGACACCGACGACGAGCGCGTCATCGCTGCAGTCGAGGCTGCGGAGGCTGCAGAGGTACAGGTCGTCACCGTTGCGATTCTCGGTCACAAGGCGGAGCTGTGTTTCATGGCTCTGCACGCCGATTCCTGGAAACTCCGTGACCTCCAGACCGGGCTGACCAATGCGGGCCTCATCGTGGTCGACAGCTTCGTGTCGATCACCGAACTCTCCGAGTACGCGCAGGGGATTCCGGAGGAGATGCGGAACATGCGGCTCTATCCGGACCTGCCGCCGGACGGGAAGAACGCATGGTGCTTCTACCCGATGACCAAACGTCGACAGGCCGAACAGAACTGGTACCGGCTTCCCTATGACGAACGCAAGGCACTGATGTACGAGCATGGTGCGTCGGGCCGAAAGTTTGCCGGGCGGATCGTGCAGCTGATCACGGCCTCCACCGGTCTCGACGACTGGGAGTGGGGTGTGACGCTGTTCGGCGTCAAGCTCGATGACCTCAAAGACACCGTCTATACGATGCGCTACGACACCGCATCGGCGCTGTACGCAGACTTCGGGCCCTTCTACACGGGTATGACCGGGCCCGTCGCAGATGTGCTCGCTCGTACCCGCTGAGCAGTCGACTGTGGCTCACCGCCGCCTCAGCGGGCTATAGTAGGGGACTTGACGGCTCTGCGGTGCCGTTCCATACACCGCGCAATGTTCCCAATGGAGGGGATTGAACCTATGAAGCTTTCACGCAAGCTGATGATGCTGCTTGCCGTACTGCTCTCCTTCTCGATGGTTGCCGCTGCGTGCGGCGACGACGAGGACAGCAGTGCGGACGGTGGCGATGACATGGCCGATGACAGCGCCGATTACCTCGGCGATGGGTCCCTCGGAACTGTCATCGTCGAACCAGGTGCTGCCATCCAAGTCCGTTCGTTGAACGCGATCTCGGGTGACGTGGCCTTCCTCGGAATTCCGAACGAGCGTGGCGTCGCTGCTGCGATCGCCGACTACGGTCAGATCAAGGGCTTCGACGTCGATCTCGGCGCCGGTCTCGACGACCTGTGCTCCGCCGACGGTGGCCAGGCCGCTGCTCAGCAGATCGTTGCCGACGAGCAGGTTGTCGGTGTTCTGGGTACCTCATGCTCGGGTGCTGCTACCGCTGCTGCTCCGCTGATCAGCGAGGCTGGCCTCGTCATGATCTCCGGCTCGAACACCTCGCCGGCGCTTACCTCGGACCTTGCTGGCACCGCTGGCGAGAACTACAGCGTGGGCTACTACCGCACCGCCCACAACGACCTGTACCAGGGCGCCGCAATGGCGAAGTTCGTGTACGAGGAACTCGGCATGACCACCGCAGCAGCCATCCACGATGGCGACCCCTACACCCAGGGTCTTGCCCAGGCCTTCTCCGACGCCTTCGAGGCGCTCGGCGGCACGATGACCGGCTTCACCGGTGTGAACAAGGAAGACACCGACATGGTGCCGGTCCTCACCGAGATCGCTGCTGGCTCACCCGAGGCACTGTTCTTCCCGATCTTCCAGCCGGCCGGTGACTTCGTCGCCGATCAGGCGCCTGGCGTCGCTGGTCTCGAGAACACCCAGCTCCTTGCCGCCGACGGCCTGTTGGTCACCGGCTTCTTCGAGCTCGAGCAGTCCGAGGGCATGTACTTCTCGGGTCCCGACGTCCGCTTCGGCGACAACCTGAACGAGAGCACCGGCAAGACCGCTGCTCAGGTTCTGGCCGACTACGAGGCCGCTCACGGTGAGGCTCCGTCCGCTCCGTTCTGGGGTCACAGCTACGACTCGGCTGCGATGCTGCTCGATGCCATCGATGCGGCCAGCTACGTGGATGGTGACGGCAACCTCGTCATCGACCGCGCCGGCGTCCGCATGTACCTCGACAGCATCTCGGGCTACAGCGGTGTCATCGGCACCATCAGCTGTGACGACTTTGGTGACTGCGGTTCGCAGAAGATCACGGTTGTCCTGCACACCGATTCCGGTGATGTGGACATGGGCATGTCGAACGTCGTGTTCGACTACGCCCCGTAAGGCTTGATCCGCCGCTGATCACCTGATCAGCACTCGAATTCCGGAAACGGCCCTCGCTCCATGTGAGCGGGGGCCGTTTCGCGTTACGATGTCGCCGCCACACGGCTGGGTTGGAGGGGAAGCAAGTGACAGCAGCTGTTCGATCCAAGGCGGCGCCGCGCACCGGCGTCGACTGGTTCCTTACCTTCATGCGGGTGGGGCTGAGCTTTTTCTTCATCTCGGGCGTCATCATGTTCGTTCTGCAACAGATCGATCCGCAGAACCCGATCGCCCAGGTGTTCAACCCAGACGCCACCGGCCTGACCGCTGACCAGTTCGAGGGTTTGATCATCTCCGGTCTTTCGCAGGGTGCCATGTACGGCCTGATCGCCCTCGGATACTCGATGGTCTACGGCGTGCTCGGGTTCATCAACTTCGCCCATGGTGAGGTGTTCATGGTCGGCGCAATGACCGGCATGATCACGTCGAACAAGCTCGAGGAGGCCGGTCTGTGGGAAGACGCCTTCTTCGTGTCGCTGGTGTTCATCATCCTCGTTGCCATCGTCTGCTCGACGGCCACTGCCGTGATCATGGAGCGGGTCGCGTATCGACCGCTGCGAGGGTCCCCACGGTTGATCCCGCTCATCACCTCGATCGGTGTGTCGTTCCTTATTCAGAACATCTCGATCGTCTTGCTCGGGCCGGGGGCCAAGGCCTATCCCTCCCTGCCGGACTGGCTGTCGCAGAAGCGAACGGTCCTCTTCCTCGAGGTCGAGGGCACCAAGCTGATGGTGATTCTCGTCGCAGCCATCTCTATGGCTGGCCTGTGGTACCTCGTCGAGCGCACCAAGACGGGACGAGCGATGCGAGCCGTGGCCGAGGACAAGGAAATCGCTTCGCTGATGGGCATCGACGTCAACCGCACGATCGTCACGACCTTCGCAGTGGGCGGTGCAATGGCTGGGGTGGCCGGCATTCTGTGGGGCATCCTCTTCCGGTCGGTGATCCACACCACCGGGTTCCTGCCGGGCATCAAGGCGTTCAGCGCTGCGGTGGTTGGTGGTATCGGCAACCTGGGTGGCGCGATGGCCGGCGGCCTCACGCTCGGTTCGGCCGAATCGCTCGCACCGCTGATGGTGCTCGAACCGTGGGGCATCAACGGGGTGTCGCAGCTGCGGGACGCCGTCGCCTTCCTGGTGTTGATCTTTGTTCTGTTGGTGAGGCCCACCGGCTTGTTCGGTGAGCGTCTGTCTGCGGAGGACCGGGCATGAGTGCACCCATGGCAACCAACGAGACCCTTCCGGCCCGCGCCGCGCTCGACCAGGAGTGGCGCAAGGTCGTCAACCACGGCTTGCTCCTGGCACTGGTGCTGGTCTTCGTGTCGCTGGCGAACATGCCGGTCAGTCTCGATTCCCGCATGATCATCGAGCCCATGCTGAGCATGGGCTACCTCTCGTTGCTCTGGATCCCCGTCGTGATGGGATTCATTGTTTCGTCGGAGAAGGTGCTGGAGGGCATCGCGTACCACGCCAAGGGGGCCCGTGAGGTCCTCGCCGGAGGGCTCGTCGGTCTGATCGGCGGGCTCGGGTTGTCGTTGCTGGTCGTCCTGATCGACAACTTCGATCTCCGAGACCCACTCGTCAACTGGAGTCCCGCACTGCTCGACCTGCTGCAGTTCGGCAACGGCATCGGGTTCGGGGTGATCATCTGGCCCGTCCTCGGCTTCGGACTCGGCGTGTTCGGCGGCGCCTTGCACATCTTCACGGCAATGACCCGCACGATCGTCGGCTGGGTCCTCGGAGCCGTTCTCGGCATTGCGGTTTTCGAGACCGTGATCATCGACCTGCTCACCGAACGGCTTCCCTTCGAGTTCATCACCGACTGGTTCTATTTCATCCGAGGGGGCCTCTCGCAACAGGGCGCGGTCACCGCAGCACTCATCGGTGGCGGTCTCGGGTACCTCCGAGTCCTCGCCCAGCGGGGGGTGGTGCCGACCCCAGTGCAGGACTACAAGCAGCTGGTCGGTCCGGAGCGCACCCGGGCCAACACGATCATCATCATCACCTGTGGCGTAGCCACGGCGATCCTGCCCCTGTTGCTCGGCCGGATCACCAACGAACTTCTTGCCAACGTGGGGCTGTTCGTGCTGTTGGCGCTCGGCCTGAACATCGTGGTGGGCCTCGCCGGCATTCTCGATCTCGGGTACGTGGCCTTCTTCGCTGTCGGCGGCTACGCCACTGCGATCCTCACCTCGCCCAATCGCGGTGACTCGTGGCCCGACTGGGTACCACAGAGTCATTGGTTCGCCGCCCTGATCGTGGTGATCCTGTTGGCCATTTTGACCGGCTTGTTCATCGGGGCCCCCGTCATCCGTATGCGTGGTGACTATCTGGCGATCGTGACCCTCGGCTTCGGTGAGATCATTCGTCTGCTGTTCCTGTCGGATTGGCTCGGGGGGTACACCGGCGGTGCGCAGGGTGTCACGAACATCCCCGGGGTCGATCTCGGCTTCGTCGAGATCAAGGGCACTGACCCGCGGGCGATCTTCTACCTCGTGGCCGTGTTCTGCGCGATTGCGATCTATGTCTCGTGGCGGCTCGAAAAGTCACGGCTCGGCCGAGCCTGGATGGCGATTCGCGAAGACGAGTCGGTTGCCGAAGCGATGGGCATCAACACGGTGAACGTGAAGCTGATGGCGTTCGTGGTCGGTGCGGTGCTGGCGTCGTTCTCTGGTGCCATCTTTGCGGCCAAGGTCGGTTCGATCTTCCCGACGTCGTTCATCATCTTGGTATCGATCGTGATCCTCGTGGTCGTCATCGTGGGCGGTATGGGCAACATCGTTGGTGTGATCGCCGGCGCCGCCGTGCTGATCGGCGTGCTCGGGGGTCCGAAACAACCCGGGCTGCTTGCGGAGTTCTCCGAGTTCAAGCTTCTGATCTACGGCGCGTTGCTGATCTTCATGATGCTCAAGCGGCCCGAAGGCCTCGTTCCGAACGTTCGCCGAACCCGAGAACTCCACCAGGAGGAGTTCTTGCAGGACGCGTGGCTTCGAAGTCAGGTCGATGCCGATGAACAAGACGGAGCTCCGAGCGGGGAGGTGGCGCCCGCATGAGCGAACGGCTGCTCACCATCGACAATCTGAGCGTCACCTTCGGTGGCCTTCACGCCCTGAAGAACCTCGACTTTCATGTCGACAAGGGCGAGATCGTCTCGGTCATCGGGCCCAACGGCGCAGGCAAGACGACGTTCTTCAACATGATCTCCGGCATGGTCGAGCCGACCGAAGGTGACATCGTCTTCAAAGGCGAGTCGCTGATCGGACTCGACCCCAACCAGGTCACGGCTCGAGGGATCGCCCGGACCTTCCAGAACGTCCGGCTGTTCGCCAACATGACGATCCTCGAGAACGTCATGGTGGCGCAGCACTGTCGGACCAAGCAGGGCGTGTTCGGCGCCCTGTTCAACACCAGTGGATTCAAGCAGGAAGAGGCCGAGATCCGCGAGTGGGGCGAAAAGGTGCTCGGCTTCTTCGGATCTCGACTCGTGGGGTACCGGCTCGACCAGCCTGCGTCGGTTCTCTCCTACGCCAATCGCCGCCGCCTCGAGGTTGCCCGAGCGATGGCCACCAAACCGGAGGTCATCCTGCTCGACGAGCCCGTTGCGGGCATGAACCCCAGGGAATCCGAGGAGCTCACCGGCTTGATCGGCCAGCTCCGTGACGAGTGGGGTTTCACGATCGTGATGATCGAACACGACATGGGCGTCGTGCGCGACGTCTCCGATCGTGTTGTCGTGCTCGACCACGGCGAGACGATTGCCCAGGGGAGCTACGAGGACGTCTCGACCAACCCTGACGTGATCGAGGCCTACCTCGGTCGTCCTGCGGAGGAAGCATCATGAGCGACGTGACCGACACCTCGACCCCGCTGCTCGAGTTCCGGGGGGTCAACACCCACTACGGCGCAGTCCACATCCTGAAAGATGTGGATCTCGCCATCTACCCCGGTGAGCTCGTGTGTCTGCTCGGCGGCAACGCCTCGGGAAAGTCGACCACCCTCAAGACACTGCTCGGGATGGTCACTCCCACCACCGGCGAGGTCGTGCTCGACGGCGAGGTCGTCAACAACAAGCCGACGTCCTATCTCGTCGAACGAGGGGTCACCATGGTCCCCGAGAACCGTCGGCTCTTCAAACGGCTGTCGGTGAAGGAGAATCTCGAACTCGGCGCCTACCTCCGGACCGACAAGGACGGGATCGAGGAAGACCTCGAGCGGATCTACGAGATGTTCCCCAGAGTCAAGGAGCGTCTGAACCAGAAGTCCGGAACCCTTTCGGGGGGTGAGCAGCAGATGGTCGCCATGGGCCGTGCCCTGATGGCCCGACCTCGTGTCCTGCTGATGGACGAGCCGTCCATGGGACTGGCTCCGGCGCTGGTGCAGACCAACTTCGAGTTGATCCAGCAGATCCACGAAGCAGGTGTGGCGATTTTCATGGTCGAGCAGAACGCCAACATGGCGCTCTCGATCGCGGACCGCGGGTGGGTGCTGCAGACGGGTCGGGTTGTGCTCGACGACACGGCGCCCAATCTGCTCGCCAACCCGGACCTTCGGGCCAGCTACCTCGGCGAGGGTGACCGCTAGCTCTGGTGACGAGCTGCCGCCAGTCGGGAGGCGCTCAGGCTCGCAGATCGTCGACGGACGCCCACGGCGTCAGGCGGTCCGGTGGCATGACCAGATGGAGCAGCGCACCTGTCGGTGACGCCATCGCTCGCTGCATTGCCGGACCGAACTGCTCGGTGCGATCGACTCGTTCGGCGTGCATGCCGTAGGCGGCGGCAATTGCGACGAAGTCCGGGTTGACGATCGGCGTCCCACTGATGCGCTCGGGGTATGAGCGTTCCTGGTGGGCTCGGATCGTGCCGTACATGGCGTTGTCGAACACGAGCACGATGGGCTCGAGTCCGGCCTGTCGAGCCGTGCCCAGCTCCTGCATCGTCATCTGGAAGTCACCATCACCGGCGAAACAGACGACCGTGCGGTCGGGGTGAGCGGCCTTGGCTGCGATCGCAGCGGGCAGGCCGTAGCCCATGGTTCCGTTCTGAGGAGCGAGGAGCCGGGCTCGGCTTCCGTACCGGAAGAGCTTCCCGTTCCAGATCGAGAAGTTCCCGGCCCCGTTGGTGATGATCACATCGTCAGGCAGGTTGGCCTCGAGCCAGCGCATGCCCTCGGCCATGTCGAGATCACCGGGCTGGGGTGGTGCGCCGAATCCGTCGAGGAAGGCTGCTCGACGGGTGGCCCGCCATTCGGCTCGCTGCGCAGCTTTCGCCACGGTGCGGTTGCGAAGCAGACCGATGGTGACCGACGGATCGCCGCAGACGCCCACGGTGGTCGGGTAGATCCGGCCGATCTGGGTTCGCTCGGGGTGAATGTGGACGATCCGCTGCGTCGGTTCGTCGAGATCGATCAGGGTCCAGGCTGCCGTCGTCATCTCGCCGAATCGGATACCGAGTCCAACGATGACATCGGCGTCCACGATCGTGTCGCGCACCGCTGGCACCATGGCAATGCCCGCTTCACCGACGTAGTGGTCGCTGTGGTTGTCCATCAGGTCGTGGAACCGCCACGCAGCGACGACCGGGATGTCGTTGGCCTCGGCGAACGCAGCCAGATCGTCGCGCGCCTCGAGCGTCCAGCGACCTCCACCGGCAATGATGACCGGACGTTCGGCCGCTTCCAGTTCGGCGATGATGGCATCGATCTCGGCATCGGTCGGGGTGGCACGCTCCACCTCGAGCGGTGTCACGTCGGTCGCTGCGGTGGAGGCTCGCAGCATGTCCTCGGGCAGGGCGATGGCCACCGGTCCGGGCCGGCCCGACACGGCGATCTTGAATGCGTGTTGCATGGTTTCGGCGAGATCGTCGACACGGTCGACCTGGTGGACCCACTTGGTGAGCGAGCCGAGCACGCGTTGGTAGTCGAGTTCCTGGAAGGCTTCGCGCCCGATCTCATGGGTGCTGACCTGTCCGATCAGCACCACCATCGGTTGGGAGTTTTCGCGTGCTGCGTGGATCCCGACCGAGGCGTTGGTCGCTCCGGGCCCGCGGGTGACCATGCAGATACCGGGCGTGCCGGTGAGTCGACCCCAGGCTTCGGCCATATAGGCAGCCCCGCCTTCCTGGCGGCAGATGACGAAGTCGATGTCGGTGTCGTGGAGTGCGTCGAGCACGGCAAGGTAGCTCTCGCCGGGAACACCGAAGGCGTGGGTGACGCTGTGGGCGACGAGGGCGTCGACGACGACCTGGCCACCGGTGCGGATCTCGCCCACGGGCTAGAGGTCTTCGATCGGGGGAAACGTGTCGGGGTGGACGATGTCGACGGTTGCCGACCGCTGCTGGGCAAGCATGCCGCCGTCGACCTTGATGACGTCACCGGTGACGTAGGCCGCGTCGTCGCTGGCGAGGAACAGCGCTGGTCCGGTCATGTCGTACGGGTCGCCGATTCGTCCTGCGGGGATGTTGACGCCGCGGTAGGCCCGAGCCTCCTCGTCCATCCCGGCGGTGTCGATCGAGCCGGGCATCAACGCGTTGACCCGAACGTTGTAGGGGCCGAGGTCGAGGGCCATGGCCCGCGTGAGGGCCTCGATCCCACCCTTGCTCGCGTCGTAGGCGGTGAAGCTCCGATGGGCACGAGTGGCGCCTCCAGAGCTCATGTTGATGATCGAACCGCCCCCCTTCTTGGCCATGATGCGGGCGGCGACATGGCAGCACAGGAAATGCCCGGTGAGGTTCACGTCGATGATTCGTCGCCACCACGCTTCGTCGGCGTCGAAGAAGTGCAACATCGGGCTGACGAGACCGGCGTTGTTGACCAGCACGTCGACGGTGCCAAAGGTGTCGATCGTCTGGTCGAACATGCTCTTGACCTGCGTACTGTCGGACACGTCGGCGGGGGCGGCGATCGCCGTCCCGCCGGCATCGTTGATCCCGGCGGCCACCCCTTCCGCCGCCGTTTCGTCGATGTCGTTGACGACGACCGACGAGCCGACCGAACCGAAGCGTTCGGCGATCGCCTGGCCGATTCCCTTGCCGGCGCCGGTGACGACGACGACCTTCCCTGCGAGGTCCGGGTGAGTCATGCGCCGTACGCTAGCGTCCGCGTTCTGCAGGAGGAGCGGTCATGGCGTGGATCGAACGGATTCCGGACGACGAATGGATCGGCGAGCTCGAGCCGCTCCGCGAACGGGTCGTGGATCGTGACGCGAACCGGATCGACAACATCATGAGTGTCCACTCACTCAACCCTGCGAGCGTCGCCGCCCACGATGCGGTGTACCGATCGGCGATGGCGGGTACCAAGACGTTGCGCAAGGTGGAACGAGAGTTGATCGCTTACGTCGTCTCCGACATCAACGGCTGTCACTATTGACTCACGCATCACCGGCGCGGTCTGCGCCGACTGCTCAAGGACGATGCACTGCTCGCTCGCATCGATGAAAGCTGGGAAACGGCCGGACTCGGCCCGAAGCGGACGGCGATGCTCACCTACGCCGTCAAACTCACACGGACACCGGGCGAGATGGTCGAGGCCGACGTCGATGCGCTGCGAGCGGTCGACTTCACCGACCGCGATGTCCTCGACATCTGCGACGTGACGGCCTACTACGCGTACGCCAATCGGATCGCCGACGGCCTCGGGATCGAGGTGGAAGACTGGTACCCACCGGAGCCACCGATGGGTCATTGGGGGGACGACAGGTGAGGTTCTTCACCGATGCCGACATCGGCGCAGCGCTGCCGTGGCCTGCGTTGATCGAATCGATCGAACAGATCATGATCGAGCCCGACGCCACTGCGCCGGCTCGGACGCTCCACACGGTGCCCGACGGCAACGGCAACGATGCCTCGTTCCTGTTGAAGCCTGGGTGGGTCGCTGGGGAGTTGATCGGAGTGAAGGCGGTGACCGTCTTTCCCGACAACGGCGCGCAGGAGCTTCCGATGGTGCAAGCCGGTGTCCTGCTGTTCGACGGCACAACGGGATCGCTCGTCGGAGCCTGCGAGGCAAACGTGCTGACCACGCGCCGCACCGCGGCAGCGTCTGCAGTGGCGGCAAAGCGACTCGCCCGAGCCGATGCCCGAACGCTGCTGGTGGTCGGATCTGGTGCGCTGGCACCGATGGCCGTGCAGGCCCATGCGGCGGTTCGGGACTTCGACGTCATTCGGGTGTGGGGGCGAGATCGAGCAAAGGCCGCCGCAGTCGTCGATGCAGTTGCTTCAGAGGGCCTGTCGGCCGAGGTGGCCGTCGATCTCGATGCCGCTGTGGCCGACGCGGACGTCATCTCCTGCGTCACCGGCGCAACCCAGCCGATCATTCGTGGTGCGTTGCTGCGACCGGGCTCGCACGTCGATCTGATCGGTGGCTTCAATCACGCCATGCGAGAAGCCGACGATGACGTCATTCGCCGTGCGTCGGTGTTCGTCGACACCTATGACGATGCGGTGATCGCGGGCGATATCGCGCAGCCCCTCGAGTCTGGCGTCCTCACCCGAGATGATCTGGCCGCCGACTTGGCCGAGCTCGTCGCCGGTGCCCATCCGGGTCGCAGCCGAGACGACGAGATCACGATGTTCAAGTCGGCGGGAACGGCACTCGAGGATCTGGCGGCTGCTCGCCTCGCATTCGGCTGAACATCGACCTGGATGGTCGAACCGATCGTGCGGCTCGACGAAGCCGACCCGGCCGATCCTGAACGCTTCGCTGCGTCAGCCGGTGGTGATCGTGCCGTCGGGTGCCATCACGACAGCGTCGGCCCTGGCAAGGTCCCGGTAGGTCGCATCATCGACGGTGAAGATCGGCACGGTGATGTCGTAGAGCTCTTCGGCGACGAGCGCACCGATCACGAGAATCTCGTCGGCGTGCTGCATCACGATCCCCGCTGGACCGATCCCGGCTCGGAGGACCTCGGTCAGCACCGACGACCCGCTGCTCGAGCCTCGTCCTGCGGGAAGGAGGAGGATGCGGCCGACGATGGACTCCCCGACCTGGGGGTGGGCCTGGTCGATGATGATGCCGGTCCACGGGTCGAGGCCGCCCCAGAAGCTGATCGGTTCTTCGAGATGAAGCATCGGACCGCGGGCCTCGCCGGCCATCAACACCCGCTCGGCTTCAGGCATCGACCCACACACCGTCGTCGCGGACGATCTCGCCGCGTACCGCTGACTCAATGCACTCCTCGACCGACCCGAACGCCACGTCGAGGCCCAGATTGCCAGGCGCGTAGTAGGCCCATTTCGCCGAGTCGGTCATGGCAACGCCCTCGACATCCTCCATGATCGGCGTGATGTAGGTGCAGGTGTCGGTGACGATCTGCACCCCGCTGGCCTCCAAGCGAGCGACCCATCCCCGCAGTGCGATCTCGTTGGCAACACTGCGACCGGTGTTGATGTAAAGACGAACATGCGGGTGGACCTGCCGGTCGTCGAGGACATCGACCACCCGCCCGAACTCGGCCACCGAATAATGCGGTGTCCCCAGACTCACGACCCCGAGCCGGGACGAGGTCGAGGTCGTCAGTTGATCGCGGGCCAGCCGAAGATCGGCGGCCGTCACGACGTGGGTCTCGGCTGCAGGAGCGCCGCCGAGGGCTGCCTCGAGGGTCGGAGCCTCCGGGGTCGAGCCGACGAAGTGGAACATGGCGAGCGCGCCGGCGGCTGCGCCGGCTGCGCCGAGGGCCTTGAGGAGATGTTCGGGAACCTGGTCGGGGCCGCCGACCACCACTGGCACCGACCGGCCGACCCGCTTGCCGATGTGATGGCCGAGCAGCGGGTAGAAGGCGTCGAGGGTGATCAGGCGTTCGGGCACGGCACCCACATCGAATACGACCGTTGCGCGGCGATGTTCGTCGAGATGCAGACCGGCGAGCGGAGCGCGTCCCGTGATCGCAGCAGAGATGTCGAGGAAATCGCCGTAGCGGTGCGTGCGCGCACCGAGGACCGAGTTGGCGAAGACGATGGCGTTGGACTCGGCCCAGGCCACGTGCTCGCCCGGGTTCGGGCGGTTGTCGTGTTGGTACGGAGCGCACGTGAAGGTCGGTCGGCAGCCCATGCCTTCGTACAACTCCATCAACAATCGTCCCTGTGACGCGGTGTGGGCATCGCCCCGAAAGAGTTCGGGGTGGATCAGGTCGAGCGAGCTGACGTTGAGAGTGGAAGGCACCACCACCTGTGCACCGCCCTCGGCGAGACGCCGGGGGAAGTCGACACTCGCCTGCCCGTTGTAGAGGCACGAGTCGATGTGGGCACCGGTGATGTCGACCAACCGCTCGGCCCGCATCACCTCTGCGGTCCGGCTGACGACGCGCATTGCGAGGGCGGCGGCCGGACCGCCGTCGCCGTTGAGGAGCGCTTGGTCGCGATCGTCGAGGGTGAGGGGCATTGGCGTCACCGTAGTCTGACCGCATGGACGCGCAGCCCGAAGCGACGCTTGCAGACGACGAGGCCCAGCTGGCTGCGTTTGCGCTCGACCTCGGTGATCGCATCGAGGCTGCGATCCCGGACTGGGTCGAGCGTTCACTTCGAGCACGAGGGGGTGCGGCATTCGATGCGGTGGCGGCTGCCGGTGTGGCAGCTGCGACCGCAGAGGAGGTCATGTCACCGCTTCGCATGGTCCTCGCAGCTGATGTCGATCGTGCTGCGGGCTCCCCGCTGGCGGCGCTGAGAACGGGTGTCGGCCCGATGACCAGATGTCTGGACGCCTGGGGTGTGCCACGTCCGATGAGGGACGAGTTCCAGCAGCGTCGGTTTCCGAATGATCCGTTCGAACTCGGCCCGGCGGCCTTCAGCGAGGTCGACCCGTCGCTGCATGAACCGGGACTCGTGTGGGGGGCGGCCCGGGCCCATGTTCACCTTCGACGTCGTCGGGAGGCCGGCGGTGGCTGAGCGGGTGGTGATCACCCGAGACCTGATGGATGCCAGCCGTTTTCGATCGGCTGCGCCCGGCGTTGCCATCGTGCGTTCGGCGACCGACGATGCACTCTGCGATGCCGCCGTGGTGCTGGTCGACCTCACACTCGGCATCGATCTGGCGTCGATCGTGGCCGAGGGACGGACGGTCATCGCCTATGGCCCACACGTCGACGACGACGCCCTCGTTGCGGCCAAGGAGGCGGGTTGTGACGACGCACTGGCGCGGTCGGTCGTCTTTCGCCGCGCCGCCGAGCTGCTCCGCTGAGCGGGTGTCGGTCCGGTAACAGACGCATCAGCCTCCGGAAACACTCTGGAAATCTTCGCTCTTTACCGTTCGGTCAGGCCCTGGGGGAGCCGCGGGGCGAAGGACTGGAGGAAGTCGATGGAAGGCAACACCGCATGGATGTTGATGAGCACGGCGCTCGTGTTGTTCATGGTGCCGGGTCTGGCCCTGTTCTACGGGGGCATGGTCCGTTCGAAGAACGTGCTGAACATGCTGAACATGAACACCTACTGTCTCGGCATCGTGCCGCTGCTGTGGGTGCTGCTCACGTTTTCGTTGGGCAACAGTGGCGACGGTGAAGGGTTGGAGGCCTTCATCGGCAACCTCGACGCGCTCGGTCTCGCCGACGTCAAGGGCACCGATGCGCTGATTGCCGTTGCCTTCTCGATGACGTTTGCAGCGATCACGCCGGCGCTGATCGCGGGCGCCGTCGCCGATCGAATGAAGTTCGCGGCATGGGCGGTCTTCGTACCCCTCTGGAGCCTCCTCGTCTACACGCCGGTGTTCTACTGGGTCTACGTCGGCTGGCATCACAGCAAGCTCGACCCGGCCGCCATCGATTTTGCAGGCGGCACCGCGATCCACATCAATGCCGGTGTTGCGTCACTGGCGCTGGTGATGGTGCTCGGCAAGCGGGCTGGGTGGCCGAGCACGGCCATGCCGCCTCACAACCTGCCGTTCGTGATGCTGGGTGCAGGCATCCTGTGGTTCGGGTGGTTCGGCTTCAACGGTGGATCGGCCTTTGCCGCTGACGGGGTGGCGGCCCAGGCTGTCCTCAACACCTTCGTGGCCGGCGCTGCGGGCATGATCGTCTGGCTGTTGATCGAGCGCATTCGCGACGGTCACGCCACGACCCTGGGCGGCGCCTCAGGCGTGGTTGCCGGCCTCGTTGCCATCACCCCGGCTGCGGGCTTCGTCGGTGGGCTCTCGCCCATCGTCTTCGGTGGCCTTGCGTCGGTCTGCTGCTACTACGCCATCCAGCTGAAGACGCGATTCGGCTATGACGACAGCCTCGACGTTGTCGGTATCCACATGGTCGGCGGCATCGTCGGTGGTGTCCTGCTCGGGTTCTTCGCCGATGCGAGCATCGGCGGTGTCGATGGGTTGTTCTTCGGTGACGGCGCCCTCGTGGTCAGCCAGGTCATCGCCATCGTCTCGGTCATCGCCTTCTCGTTCGTAGTCACCTTCGTCATCGCCAAGGTGCTCGACAACGTGATGGGGATTCGGGTCAGCGCCGACGACGAGGTGGCCGGTCTCGACCAGACCCAGCACGCCGAGACGGCCTACGTCGACTGATCGGCAACCGGTACCCTCGGCGGTGTGTGCTGTCGGCGGTTCCGTTGAACGATGAAGACCATCCCCGCAACCGCCGCCGTCGTCGCCGACCGTTCTCTGGTCGGAACGGCGCTGGCGGCGGCGTACACCGCTGAAGTCGACAGCTGGTTGCGCTCGGTGATCGACGAAGTCGGTGATCTTCCCGGCTTCGCCCTCGCCGCAGTCGGAGGCTATGGCCGCGGTGACCTCAGCCCTGGCTCCGATCTCGACCTTCTGCTCGTGTGTCAATTCGAGGGTTCGGCCGCAGGGGTTGCCGAGCGCATCTGGTACCCGATCTGGGATTCGGGCATGAAGCTCGGCCATGCCGTTCGCACGGTCGACGAGGCCCTCGATCTCGCGGCGAAGGATCTCGACACGGCGACATCGCTTCTCGAGATTCGCTGCCTCGGTGGCAGCGAGACGCTCGTCGACGACCTGCGGCGACGTGCCCTCACGCAGTGGCGAGACAACCGCGACGGCATGCTCGATCAACTGACCGTGCGTTGCCGTGAACGGCATGCGTCGTCCGGTGAGCTCGCCTTCCTCCTCGAACCCGACCTCAAGCTCTCCCAGGGGGGACTGCGCGACCTCCACACGCTTCGGTGGATCGACCTCGCCGACCCTGAACTTCTCGAGGACAGCGAACGTCAGGCGCTCGACTGGCCCCACCATGTCTTGCTGTCGGCCCGCATCGAGCTCCATCGTTCGACGGGTCGAGCCAACAACCAACTCCTGCTGCAGGAGCAGGACGAAATCGCCGAACGCCTCGGCTACGGCGACGCCGACGACCTGATGGCCGATGTGACCACCGCGGGCCGGACCGTGCAGGGCATCCAGGATGCGGTGTTGCATCGCATCCATCTTCGGGGCCAGCGTCGTCGCCGACTGCGCAAGACCCGAGAGCTGGGACATGGCATCGAGCTTGCCGACGACGCAGTGCGACTCGCCTCCGATGCCGATGCCAGCGACCCGATCATGCCGCTTCGCATCGCGCTCCACGCAGCACGCCACGACGCGTTCATCGAGCGTGATGTGCTCGATCGCATCGCCGAGGAAGGCACTGCGCTGCCCGACCCGTGGCCCGACGAGGCTCGCGATCTTTTCGTCGATCTGCTGCTCACCGGCCACGACATGATTCGAGTGATGGAGGCGCTCGACCAGGTCGACCTCCTCACACGGCTCATCCCCGAGTGGGCGCCCAATCGCCACCGACCGCAGCGCAACGCCTATCACCGCTTCACGGTCGATCGTCATCTGCTCGAGGCCGCCGCAGAGGCAGCCGAACTCGTCGACCGGGTCGAGCGGCCCGACCTGCTGGTGCTCGGTGGCCTCTTTCACGACATCGGGAAGGGCTATCCGGGCGATCACAGCGAGGTTGGCGTCGGGCTGGTCAACACGATCGCCCTACGCATGGGGTATCCGCCCGAGGACGTCGAGATCCTGGAGGCGTTGGTGCGTCACCATCTGCTGTTGCCCGATCTTGCCGCCCGCCGTGATCTTGAGGACATCGGCACGATCATCGCGGTGGCCGATGCGGTCGGTTCGGTCGGTACCACCGAATTGCTTGCTGCGTTGACCGAGGCCGACTCGATCGCCACCAGCAAGTCGGCGTGGGGTGGGTGGAAAGCCGAACTCGTCAACGACCTTGCCACCCGAGTCGTCGCCTATCTGCGCGGAGAGCACGAGGAACATGCGGAGTCGGTCTTCCCGTCCGACGTTCTGCTCGAGCGAGCATCATCGGGCCAACAGCTGGTAGAGATCGAGGGCAACCTCATCACGATCGTCACGCCAGATCGCCCGGGTGTGTTCAGCCGGGTGGCGGGCGCGTTGGCGTTGCACGGCATCGACATTCTCGATGCCAACCTCACCACCGCAGGTCACATGGCGATCGACGAGATTCGCGTCGAGGGGGGCGTCGCCCTCCATGAACGGCCCGAGGCTGTCACCCGCGACATCGACCGTGCCCTTCGCCGCGAACTCGCGATCACCGCTCGGCTGCTGCGGCGGGCCAAGTCGTATCGCTTCCAGCGGGTGACGACGGCGCGTCCGGCGGACCCCAGAGTGATCGTCGACAACGACATCTCTGCCATCGCAACGGTCCTCGAGGTGCGAGGACCTGACTCGATCGGCTTTTTGTACCGAGTGACCCGGGCATTCGTGGAGCTCGACCTCGACATCACTCGGGCGAAGGTCCAGACACTCGGTGCCGACGTGGTCGACACCTTCTATGTGCGAGGCCCGAGCGGCACGAAGGTCACCGATCCCGACTACCTTGCAGAAATCGAACTCGCTGTGCTGTCGGCCATCGGCGCCGACGCCTGATGTGCTGCCACGATCTCCATGAACGACCGCCCTGCCACCGAACGAGAACTGCTGCGGTGGGCGGAGGCGTTGTCGGCCACTGCGATCACGGGGCTCGGTTTCACCGACAATCTGTACGAACGGGAGCGTTTCGAGCAGGTACTCGAGATCGCGGCCGACATTCGTGCCCACGTGTCGGGTGGACTCGATCCGAGTCGTCAGGTGCAGGAGTGGCTTGACCGCATCGGGAGTGGGGTCGCGGGCTATCAGACACCGAAGATCACCGTTGGCGCCGTTGTGGGCAACGACGACGGCGAACTGCTCATGGTGAAGCGAGCCGATTCCGGTGTCTGGCTGTACCCGACCGGGTGGGCCGACATCGGATACTCACCAGCCGAAGTCGTGATGAAGGAGGTGAAGGAGGAGACCGGCATCGAGTGTGATGTTGTGCGGCCGATTGCCGTCCTCGACGGTCAACGTCGCGGGTTCACCCGCATCCCGCTCGTCTCCCTCGTCTTTCACTGTCGAGCCACGGGTGGCGTGCTCGAACCTCACCCGCTCGAGTGTGCCGATGTCGGCTTCTTCGCCGAACATTCGCTTCCGGAGCCGACGGTCGGTGTCGACCTGTGGGCCGAACATGCATTCCGAGCGATCCGGGGCGAAGATGTGCCCGTCTTGTTCGATTCGCCCCGCGATCCTGTCTGGAGGGGTGACCCCATGTTGGAGATCGAGTGACCGTTACGGCAACCATCGACCACGGAACGACGCGCGACGGACTGATCCAGCTCCGACGCCGCTGGAGCCCGTCCGGTCCAGCCACGGCGACGGCGCTGCTGGTTCACGGGATGGGTGAGCACAGTGGCCGTTACGAGCATGTCGGAACTCGACTCGCCGAGCGCGGGATCGACACGGTTGCGATCGACAACCGGGGTTACGGCCAATCGGGGGGGAAGCGGGCCTTCGTCGCCGATTGGGAGCACTTTCACAACGACATCGAGGACCAACTGGCCGAGATCCGCTCGCTCGGGCTGCCGACGGTGCTGATCGGTCACTCGCTCGGTGGTCTGATGGCCGTCGGGTACTGCGGCTCCAGCCGTCCACAGCCCGACGCACTGATCGTGTCGGGTCCTGCGCTCGCGGCAGAGCTTGACGGTCGGGCGAAGACGCTTGTCACCCTCGGCCCGGCCATCCGTCGCTTCGCGCCTGGATATGAACATCGCGATGCGTGGGACGCGACCGTCTACGCCGAGGATGTCTCGGTCGGGGAGCGGTTCATGGAAGATCCGCTGCGCGTCGACTTTGTGACGATCTCCTTGGCCCTCGAGTCGATCGATGCGATCCGTCGGGCCCGGGCCTCGGTCGGAGACATCGACATCCCGGTCCTGTGCGTCCACGGGGCCAAGGACAAGCTGGTTCCGGTCCGGGCGTCGGAGATTCTGTCGACGGTGCCGGGCGCGAGGCGCATCGTGTACGACCACCTCGGCCATGAGGTCTTCAACGAGCCGGAAGGGCTCGACATCGTCGACATCTGCGCCGAGTGGGCGGTCGACGTGCTTGGCGTCTGACGCTCAGTCGACGTCGCGAAGGAACTCCTCGACCTCGGCGACCAGAAGTTCTGGGTCGTCGTCGAGGTTGTCGGCGTCGTCGAGGTCCCACGCCTCCTCGAGGTCGCGAACGTACTCGAGGGTGTCGTCGTCTTCGGTGACGAGTTCGTCCACCTGGCGCTCATAGGCGGCAGCGGCGATCTCGAGGTCGGTGACGAAGACGCTGGTACCGAGGAGTTCGCAGACCTTGTGCACCAGGGCCAGGCCCGCTTTCGGGGATGGGGCGCCCGGAACGTATGACGGGACAGCGGCCCAGAACGACGCAGTGGGGAAGCCGGCTGCGGCGGCTTCGGTGGAGAGGACACCGACGATGCCGGTCGGTCCTTCGTAGCTCGACGGTGCGAGGTCGAGTTGGCTCATCAGTACCGGGTCGTCGGTGGCCCCGTAGATCTCCACGGGCCGAGTGTGCGGCACGTCGGCCAGGAGTGCCCCGAGGGTGACGATTCGGCTGGCTCCGATCTGGCGAGCGGCAGCGACGACCTGTTCGCAGAACGTGCGCCACCGCAGTTGCGGTTCGAGGCCGAGCAGTACCGCGATGTCGTGGCCGCTCGACGGTGCCCGCCCGACGAGGAGTTCGTTCTCGGGCCAGGTGATCGAGCGGTTGCGGTCTTCGTCGAGGTGAACGAGCGGCCGGGTGGTACTGAAGTCGTAATAGCGTTCGGGGTCGATCAGTGCGAGCGGGGTGGCGTCGAACCGTTCGGCGAGGTGGCGTGCTGCGATCGTTGCGGCGTCGCCGGCGTCATTCCAGCCCTCGAACGCAACGACGAGAACAGGGTCACGAAGATCGGGTGTGGGGCGGAGCCACTTCAGATCGTCGGCAGAGTTCTCGGCCACCGAATCAAGCTATCGGCGTGTCGATCGAACCAATCGGCGGATCGGTTCGGCGGGGTCAGGATCCGGTGGACAGGTCGGGCTTGTGGTACCGGTAGACGTTGGTGTCTCGTGCCTCGAACCCGATGCGCTGATAGAGGCGATTCGCCGCCTCACGCGATGGACGAGAGGTCAGATCGACGGTGATCGCCCCCTGGCCGAAGGCATGTTCGATGGCTGCTTCGTTGAGGAGCCGACCGACGCCCTTTCCGCGTGCTGCGTCGTCGACGATGACGTCTTCGATCCATGCCCGAATACCGGTCGGGATGGGGAACACGACGAGGGTCAGGACGCCAACGATGCCGGTCTCGTCGGAGGCGACGAAGAACGAGTTCGCCTCATGGCGGCACACACGGTCGAGTTCGTCGAACGACGGTGGCGGATTCGACGACGACAGTTGCGGCACCAGACGCTGCATTGCGGCATGGAGATCGTCGGATGCTCCGGTTGCGATGGTGACGTCGACCATGCCGCCACGGTATTACGCCGGGAGGGGCGTCGGTCGTTCCTCGCAGGAACAAACCGACGGATCATGCCGGCACGAGCCGGACGACAGCCCCAGACAGCGACAGCGCGACCAACTCGCCGTTCGGATCGACACTGAAGTCGACGAGCTTCCCACCCGGCATGGAGATGTCGAGGTCGACGAAGACGACCTCGCCGGAGGCGACCGAGATGGCCCACAGGTCCGAGGTGCAGTAGTCGCCGAAGACGTACGCACCGACGAGGCCGGGAATTGCATCGCCGCGATACACCTCGCCGCCGGTGATGCTGCAGCCACCGACCTCGCCGGTGTGGCTGTAGACGAACACCGGGTCGACGTTGCCCTCGGGGCGTTCACCCCGAAATGCTTCGGTGCCCTCCCGGAGATTCCAGCCGAGGTTTGTGCCGAGCCCCCACCCGTTTGCACCGAGGAGGAGGGTGACCTCTTCCCAGTGGTCCTGCCCGACGTCGGCGATCCAGAAGTCGCCGGTTGCACTGTCGAACGACATCCGCCATGGGTTCCGGACGCCGATCAGAAAGGTCTCGGGAATACCACCCTCGCCAGCAAACGGGTTGTCCGTCGGGATCGCATAGGGCCCGCTGGGCGCGGCAGGTGTCGGGTCGATCCGGAGAATCGTTCCGAGCGCGGTTCCGGGATCTTGGCCGGCTCCAAGGGGATCGCCCGAGCCGCCTCCGTCCCCCACCCCGACGTACAAGTGTCCGTCGGGTCCGATCGCAAGGGCCCCGCCGTTGTGGTTGCCGAAGGGCTGCTCGAGGGTCAGCAGCACCACGCGCTGGCCGGGTCGGCCGGTTTCGTCGAGCAGGAACGCCTCGATGCGGGTGTCACCACGCCGGTCGGTGTAGTTGACGTAGAGCGCGTCGTCGTCGATTGCGAGGCCGAGGAGTCCCCGCTCGCCGCCGCTGCTGGTCTCGTCGTCGAGATCGAGCACGGTATCGCCGACCGTGCCGCTGTCGGGATCGACGACGATGACCCGGCCGGCCCGTTCGGCGATCCACCACTCGCCGTTGGGTGCGACCACGGCGTCGATCGGCGACTCGAGTTCGACGACCCGTTCGATCGTGAGATCGACACTGCGGAATGCGGCGGTGTCGGCTGCGTCTGAGCGGGCGGCGGTCGCTGCTGCTGCATCTGCGGGCTCGTCGATCGACGGCTCGGCGTCGCCCGTGTCGGCGCGGTCGCCGCTGAGTCCCTCGGCCCCGTCGGCCGCCACGGTGACCTGAGGCACGGTGGTGTTGACGGTGAGGGAAGCGAAGCCTGGCTCGTCGTCGGCGCCGCAGGCGATGGCGAGCACCATGGTCGCAGCGAGGACAGCAGCGAGGCGCCTCACGACGGACCGATACGCCGGATGAGCCCTTCCTGCACGACGTTGGCGATCAATCGTCCGTCGCGCGTGAACACTCGACCGGTGGCGAGGCCGCGCCCGCCGCTGGCCGACGGCGTGTGCTGGTCGTAGAGCAACCATTCGTCGGCACGAAACGGCCCGTGGAACCACATCGCGTGGTCGAGGCTCGCCATCATCAGCTCCCCTTCGGGTGGGCGCCCATGGGGGAGAAGCGAGCTGTCGAGCAGGGTCATGTCGGATGCGTACGTGAGCAGGCAGGTGTGCAGCACGGGCCCGTCGGGAAGCTCACCGTTGGTTCGGAGCCACACCTGCTGGGTGGGTGGTTCCGGACCGGTCCGCTGGAGGGGGTCGGTGGTGACGTAGCGCATGTCGATCGCACTCGGCCCCCAGCGGTCGTCAAGACCTGCGGCTGCGAACCGTTGCTCACGGGTCGGGAGCTCCTCGGGGCCGACCACAACGGGCATCGGGTCGCTGTGGGAATAGCCAGGTTCGTTCACGTGGAACGAGGCCGACATGTGAAAGATGGCCCGGCCGTGTTGGATGGCTACGACGCGCCGGGTCGTGAACGACCGACCGTCCCGTATGCGGTCGACCTCGTACAACACCGGAACACTGGGGTCACCAGGGCGCAAGAAGTAGGCGTGGAGGGAGTGGACGGGACGGTCGTCGTCGACGGTTCGCGCTGCCGCGACCAGCGCCTGCCCGGCCACCTGACCGCCGAAGATTCGCTGGCGATCCTCGTCGGGATTGACGCCGCGGAAGATGTTGACCTCGATCGACTCCAGGTCCAACAGATCGACGAGAGCGTCGACGAGGGCTTGCTGCATAACGTCAGTCTGCCCGCTCTGGGCGGTGAGTCGGAGTCGACCGGGCCGACGCGATGGTGGTGACAGTAACCTGCACGCTCGTGGCACCGACGATCGCACCGAGCAGGAACTTCATCGCCGAGCACGGCGAGAAGCTGTTGCGGTACTGCGGTGTGTCGCTCGTCAACGTGGTCTTCGGACAGGGACTCCTTGCGCTGTGTCTCGCCGTGCTCGGGTTGGGCGGGGTGGTGTCGCAGGTGATCGCGGCAAGTGTGTCGGCGATACCTGCCTACCTCCTCAGCCGCCGGTGGGTATGGAAGCAGCGTGGCCCCGATTCCCTGCGCGCCGAGGTGCTGCCGTTCTGGGTCATGGCGCTCGTCGGCCTGGCGTTCGCCGTGTCGGCCATCGCCGTGATGGAGCGGTTCACCGAGTCGACGCTCGTACTGATGGCCACCAGCCTGGCTGCCTATGGGGTGGTGTGGGTCGCCAAGTACGTGGTGCTCGACAAGATCATGTGGCACACGCCGTCCAGTGCCGATACCTCCTCGGCCTGACGTGGTGATGCACGCAACGCTGCTCGCCCATGCCGAGGCCGCCCGAGGCTTCATGCCGCCCGACGAGGGGTTGGCGTTGTTCGAAGCAGCAGAAGCGGTGGACGTGGGGGGCCCGTTTCTCGAGGTCGGCAGCTACTGCGGCAAGTCCGCGGTGTACCTCGGTGCGGCTGCGCAGGCGGCTGGTCGTGTGTTGTTCGCGTTGGACCATCACCGAGGGAGCGAGGAGAACCAGGCCGGGTGGGAGCACCACGAACCCGATCTTGTCGATCCTTCGATCGACAAGATGGACACCTTGCCGATCTTTCGTCGCACGATCCACGATGCGGGACTCGAAGGCACCGTCGTCGCACTCGTTGGTGATTCGCCGACCGTTGGCTCGATTTGGCAGATCCCGTTGGCCCTACTTTTCATCGATGGCGGCCATGGCAGCGAACCCGCCCATCGTGACTACGAGACATGGGTACCTCACGTGGCACTGGGCGGCACGCTGCTGATCCACGACGTGTTCCCCGACCCGGCTGACGGCGGCCGGCCACCGTTCGAGATCTACTGCCGCGCCATGGAGTCCGGGGCGTTTCGCGAGGTCGCCGTCACCGGCTCGCTGCGCCGACTCGAGCGGATCGCCGGCGGGATCTGATCACGTCCTCGGAGACCGGAACGCGCTGCGACGCGTTTCGCCTTGTTGGATCCGTCGAATGCCGTTGGTCAGTCGAGGACGGACACGTCGGTGTCGACCGGGTCGATGTCGATGATCGGGGGGAGGAAGGAGTGGTCCGCGAACAGGCGGGCCGCCGGACTCGTGCCCTCGATCGCCTCGGCGCAGAGCACGACGGCGGCGGCGCTGTAGGTCGATCGCTCGTCGGTGGGGAAGAGAATGCGCTCGGGGTGGACGATGCCGGTGATGTACTTGCCGTCGTGTTCCCGGGTTGCCTGGGCGGCTCGGAACAACTCGATGGCGATCTCGCGCTCACCGACGCCCAGGTGGGCCAGCGCACACTCACAGGTCTCGGCGGTGGTGATCCAGGGTCGATCGCTGACACAGCGGATGCCCTTGTCCTCGAGGTTGAAGGTGTCGAAGCGTGCGGCAAGGTGCGCTCGCCCCGCCTCGCCGGAGATCACGCCGGAGAGGACCGGGTAGTACCAGTCCATCGCCCAACGATGCTTCGGTGAGAATGCGTCGGCTCGCTCGTGTCGGATGGCGTGGGCGAGTTGGCCGAGGGAGAGTTCCCAGTCGGGTCGCTCCTGCCCGAGTTCCTGGGCGATGGCGATGCCGCAGCGCAGTGAATGGGCGATCGATGATGATCCGGTGAGCAGGGCGAACGACCACGGTGTGCCGTCGGGGTGACGGGCCCACAGGATCTCACCGCGTGGTTGTTGCAGGTCGAGGACGAACTCGATGGCGCTGTCCACCACCGGCCACATCGACTCGATGAACCCCTGATCGCGGTAGAGCAGGAAGTGATGCCAGGCACCCGCAGCGATGTAGGCGATGACGTTGGCATCGAGCTTGTCCTGCTCGACCTCGTGTTCGAGGTAGTACTGGTGCCAGGATCCGTCGGGACGTTGGATGTCGACGAGCCACTGGTAGGCCGACTCGGCTTCGTCGCGATGCTCGCCGATCGCAAGCGCCATTGCGGCCTCGACGTGATTCCACGGGTCGGCGTGGCCGCCGGGGAACCACGGGATCATGCCCGACGGCAGCTGCCAGTCGGCGATGTGGGCCGCAGTGTCGCGGATCTGGGCGGCGGTGATCAGGCCGGGGAGGTCAGGAGCCGGCATTGGCAGCCTCTCGGATCTCGGTCAGCCGCTCGGTACGCAGCGGCGACTTCGTCGCTTGGACGATCAAGCTCTTGCCCAGCACCGGGTTGAGCAGCTTCTCGGCCGTGCGGGTCAGCCACGGCTGTTTCACGATGTCCCATTCGAGGAGCTTGTGGTAAGAGCGAACCGACCAGTTGTCGTCGATCTCGTTGTTGACGCCGACCGCACAGCGGATCCACCAGTACGGCGAATGCAGTGCGTGCGCCTTGTAGGAGACGGTGGGATCGAGCCCGGCCCCCGACAGCTTCTCGCGCACCTCCGACTCGGTGTAGATCCGAACGTGACCACCGACTGCCTTGGGGGCGTGGTACTCGTCGCTGATCTTCCAGCACAGCCGCTCGGGGAGGGTCGCCGGGATGGTTGCGGCGATCGTGCCTCCGGGCTTCAGAATGCGGAAGAACTCGTCGTACGCCGCAATGTCGTCGGGAATGTGCTCGAGGACTTCACTGGCGATGATCTTGTCGAACGTGTTGTCGGGGAACGGCAGGGACGTTCCGTCGCCCTGCACCTGCACGTGCAGCAGTTGTTCGTCGAACAGACCGTCGTCGATCAGCATCGGCGCCGTGTTCCGGATCGCCTCGAGTTCCGGCAGCGCCATGTCGCAACTCACAACATGGGCACCCCGCACCAGCGCCTCGTAGGTGTGGCGACCGAACCCGCACCCGAGGTCGAGCAGGAGGTCGCCGGCCCGCACGTCGAACTTCGTGTAGTCGACGGTCAACATCAGCTGTTGATCCGCTCTGCATGCTCGGTCAGTACCGCTCGGTACTGATCGACGGTCTTGATGGCGGTGTGGCGCCACGACCATTGGTGTTTCACCCGGTCGCGACCGGCCGAACCGACCTTGGCCCGAAGCTCTGGATCGTCGAGGGCATCACGAATCGTTGCGGCCAGTGCATCGCTGTTGCCGGGTTCGGTCTGGAAGCAGGTCTCGCCGTGGTTGCCGGTGACCTCGGGAAGGGCTCCACCGGTTGTGGCCACCAGGGGCACGCCACACGACATTGCCTCGATCGCCGGCAACGAGAAGCCTTCGTAGAGCGACGGCACGCAGGCCAACTCGGCTTCGCTGTAGAGCTCGACGATGCGTTCGTCGGGTACCCCGCTGACGAAGTTGACACAGTCGTCGAGCCCGAGGGCGGTCATGGTCTGTGACGCATGGGAGTCGGGCCGGCGCTTCCCGATGATGGTGAGCTCCATGTGGCGTTCGGTCCGGAGTTTGGCGACGGCCTCGAGCAAGAACTTGAGGCCTTTCATGGCGACATCGGCCGAGGCTGTGGTGACGATGTGGCCGGGTCGCCGTTCGACGCCGGGTACCGGCAGGAACAGGTCGGGATCGACACCGACGGGAACAACATGGATCTTGTCGAGGTCGACTCCCTTGTCCGCTGCGATGTCCTGTTTGGAATTCTCCGACACCGAGAGGATGCGGGGCATGCGCCGCGCGACCTGGGTTTGCATTTTGGTGAAGGCGTACCAGCGGCGTTTGCCGAACGCCTCCCACGGGGTCCGGGCGTGTTCGAGTTCGAGCTTGCGGTCAACGGTGATCGGGTGGTGGATCGTCTCGAGGATCGGCCAGCCCTCTCGGTGGAGCCGCAGGATGCCCCAGCCGAGGGTCTGGTTGTCTTGGATCAGGTCGAAATCGTTGCGGCGCGTGCGCAGTTCTCGCCAGGCCCGCCAGCTGAACGCCATCGGCTCGGAGAAGTTGCCGGTTGCGAACGACAGGTGCTCGAGTGCGTCGGTCCAGTCCTTCCACTCCCACAACCGCGGCTTGCGCATCGGGTGTGGATCGGCCCAGATGTCGAGGCTGGGAAGCGGGTGAAACGGGATGCGGTCGTCGATGATGGGGTAGGGCGGCCCGCCGTACACCTCGACGTGGTGGCCGAGATCGACGAGCGCCTTGGTGAGGTGACGGCTGTAGACGCCCTGGCCGCCAACGTGCGGTTTGCCCCGGTAGGTCAGGTACGCGATCCGAAGCGGCGCGTCGGGATCGGGGGGCGTCCACGGCATAGGGCGTCAAGGCTAGGACTACCGGGGGGTAGGTTGCGACCCGTGAGAGCGTTGGTCCAGCGAGTACGTGAGGCATCGGTCACCGTCGACGGGGACGTCGTCGGCCGAATCGGGCCGGGGGTCGTGGCGTTGGTCGGCGTCACCCACGACGACACCGAGACCCTTTCGCTCAAGCTGGCCGACAAGATCTGGAACCTGCGGATCTTCGACGATGCCGATGGGGTGATGAACCGCAGCGCGGCCGACAACGGTCTCGAGGTGCTCGTGGTCAGTCAGTTCACGCTGTACGGCGACACTCGCAGGGGACGCCGCCCGGGGTACTCCGATGCCGCCCGTCCCGAGTTCGCCGAGCCGCTCGTCGAGGCGGTCGTCGATGCGTTACGGGCCCGTGGTGCCGTCGTCGAGACCGGACGCTTCCGGACCGAGATGGCGGTCGCTCTGGTCAATGACGGACCGGTCACGCTCCTGATCGAGGTGTGAGTCGGTTCGGCCCGGCCGCCAGGCCACGGCCAGCGCCAGGAACCCGAAGACGATCATGGGCCAGGCGCCCCACCGAACCGCGAGGGTCGTGCCGCTGCGCAGCTCGATCGTGTCGTACAGCACCTTCTGCTCGCTGATGCCCGTTCGTTGTTCGACGTGACCGTCGGGGTGCACGACCGCCGAGAACCCGGTTGGTGCGGCTTGGAGGACCCAGCGGTCGGTCTCGATCGCCCGGAGACGGCTCGATGCCACCTGTTGGGTCTGCACGATCGTGAGCCAGTAGCTCGATCCGTTGGTGGGATTGAGGAGTGCCTGACCGCCGTTGCCGATCGCGTCTCGGGCGCGATGGTCGAAGAACACCTCCCAGGAGATGACGACCCCGAGTCGGCCGATGTCGGTGTCGAGCACTGCGGGTTCGGTGCCGGGCCGGACGTCGCGAGACGGCAGTTCGTCGGAGAAGCGTTCGATCATCGAACGCAGCGGCACGAACTCGCCGAAGGGGACCAGACGCACCTTGTCGTAGCGATCGGTCACCGTGCCGTCGGGCGATTGCGCGATCGAATAGTTCGCGTTCGCACGACCGTCGTCGGTGCGTTGGAACCAGCCGCTCACGACAACGGCGTCGACGTCGGTGGCGTGCTGGGTGAGTCGTTCGGTTGCCTCGGTGATGCCGAGCAGCGGGTCGGTGCACCGGTCAGGGGTCGGCCACTCGTCGGGAGCGGGGTGGACGACGTCCTCGGGCCAGAGCACGAGGTCGACACGACGGTCGATCGATGCACTGGCTTCCATGTGTCGCTCAAACACGGCGCGGGTCTCGCAGATGTCGGCTCGGGTGTTCTGGGGCCCGCCGCCCTGCACCACGGCAACATCGATCGTGGCAATCGTTTCCACGGCGTTGCCGGCGAGGTTGCCGCCGATCGTGCCAACGGTAAGGGCGGTGGCTACTCCCAGTGCCGGCAGCCACCGGCGTTCGAAGAGGTCGGCCACACCGACGCCGGCAAGAGCGACGAGCCCCGCCAGCAGTGGCGAGCCGAAGAGTCGGGCGCTCAGTGCCCATGGTGTGCCGACGCCGATCATCGCGTAGGTCGCAATGGGCGTGCCGCCGAACGGCTGGTTCCAGCGAAGCAACTCGATCAGAACGAGCGCCCCGACGAAGGCACACCGCTTGGGCCACCCGTCATCGGCGGGGGTGGCGGCGCCGATGACGCCGGTCAACGCCGCGAAGATGAGCACGGCGATCGGCCATCCCGGCGCAGTGAGGTCGACCATCCAGAGGGTGGCGGGCGTGGCCCATGCCAGACCGACCATGGCCGAAAGGCCGAAACGGTGACGCGCCGACGCAACGCCGATGAGACGGAACCAGATGGCGATGCCGAGCAACGCCAGTGGTCCCCAACCCCACGGTGGAAGCCCTGCGGCGATCAGCAGACCGGACGCAACGGCCTGGACTCGGCGACTCGTCATCACCTGTCGTTTCGCGGCCGATGCACAGCCGCGAGGCTAGCGACCTAGACCTTCTTGCCGCAGACGGGCCATGGCTGACGACCGCGTTCGCTCCACAGCGCCCGAGTCATGGCGTCCTGCCACCAGGGTTCGACGTCGATCGGGTCGATGCCTGTGAGCCACGGAAAGTGCCGACCGGCGACGTCGTCCCAGGTGGTCTGGTCGAACTGGTAGGCGCCGCGATAGGTGCCCGACGGTGAGATTGCCCGATAGTTGTCGGTCGACTCGCACATCCGGAGCCGAAGCAGTTCGTCGGGCGACAGCACGTCGCGGGTCGGGGCGGTCGACTCGAGGTACAGCGCCATTTCCTGGGGGGTGCAGGCCGAACCGATCAGCATGACGCCCACGGCGAACGCGGCAAGGCGGATTCGGATGCTCATGAGGGGGTCCTCCTCGGGCAGGGGCCCGATCGAGCGTCTGTTCTGGCGATCCGTTCTCACGACCGCTGGTCGTGGGCAGGGGGCGGGCGAATCACCGACGCCAACAAGCGCTCGACAAGCTACATCGTGTTTGTCACACAATCGCAACATTGTGGCAGACGTCACAGTGACGTGACGGGCGCTGCGGGGCGAGGTCGTGGCGGTTCGAGCCGAGGAACGTCCCGGTCTGCTGGGCGATCGACCTACTCGGCGCCGGCCAGACGGCCCTGCCGCACGCAGGCCGGGAGCCCGAGTCCGCGCATCTGCGCACCGGTCAACGTGACACCGGGCATGGAGACCGCCAGCGCTTCGTCGAGGGCGTCACAGCGATCGAGATGACCGGGCCGGTACTGGGGGAGCGATTGCTTCCACGGAGTCAGACGCACGATCGGTTCGCCGCGAAGGCCCACCGTCTCGGCAAGTTCGGCACAGAGTTGGGCGACAAGCTCCTCGGAAGTCAGTTCGAGCCACCGCAGATCGTCGGTGCGACCCGCCGACACCCGCAGGATCGCATGGGTGCCGTCGTCGTAGTGGGCCCACTTCGACGATGCCCACGAGCACGCCGTCATGAGCAGACCCTCGGTGCGCGGTGCGAGAAACCCCGAACCGTCGAGTGGGTGCTCGATGTGGGACCTGTCGATCACGAAGGTGACGAGGACTGCGTCGCCGTAGGGGAGTTCAGTGAGGGTGGTAGCAGCGTCGGGCGCATGGGACGAGACAAGACCGGCGCTGATCCAGGCGGGGGTCGCAAGCACAACGCGGTCGGCTGGATAGCTCGCAGCTGCGGTGCGCACCGACCAACCGGTGCCGTTGCGTTCGAGTCGCACCACGGCCTCGCCGGTTCGAACCCGATCGCCGAGTTCGGTGTGGAGCGCATCGATGATGCGGCGGTTTCCGCCGGTCACGCCGTTGAACACTGGTCCGGCGGCAGCCGCCTGCGCCTCACTCACCTGTCTGCGGAGCGCGTCTCGCAGCGAGCCACCGACCCTCGCGGCAGCGGCGAGTTGAGCTGCGCCGGCATCGATCGACAACCCGTCGGCGTTGCCTGCGTTGATCCCCCCGAGCAACGGGTCGATCAGGCGTTCGAAGACCTCGTCACCGACACGGGGTCGCAAGACCTCGCCCACCGATGCGTCCTCGACGAGTGGCGCAGCGATCGTGTCGATCCGGTTCGCGAAATCCTTGACCCCCGTCTCGGACACGATGCCGCTCGCCGCGACGGCATCGACGTCGAACGGGACCCCGAGCACCGAAGGTGAGGGGATGCTTCGCAGTCCACCGTTCGCCCAGATGAACGCCTGCGCCCCGGTGGGCGACACGAGGTCGTTGCCGAGCCCAAGTTCGTGACACAGATCGACGACCTCGGGCTGGCGAGCGAGGAAACCATCGGCCGCCATGTCGACCGGGAAGGGAAGGGCGGCGCCGTCGACGAAGCCGGAGTCGATCTTGCCCCCGACGCGAGCGGTCGCTTCCAGCACCGTCACGTCCCGCCCGAGACGGGCGGCCTCGTGGGCTGCGGCAAGGCCGGAGATGCCTCCACCGACCACCACGACCCGGTCGCTCACGGGGTCTCGGATCCTCGATGTTCGACGGTGCCCTCCTCGTGGACCACCCGCACGACCTCGGCAAGGACGTCGGGGTCGGTCGTCGGCATCACCCCGTGGCCGAGGTTGAACACATGACCGGGGTGCCCGGCGTTTGCTGCGAGCACGTCGCGAGCGGCGTCGCAGGCGATCTCGACGCCGGCGAAGGCAACGGTGGGGTCGAGATTGCCCTGCAGTGCTTTGCCGTCGCCGACCCGTTCACGGGCGGCCCCGAGCGGAACCCGCCAGTCGACACCGACGACGTCAGCCCCGGTTGCGGCGATCTGCGGGAGCAGCTCGCCGGTTGTCACGCCGAAATGGATGCGGGGCACACCGGTGTCGGCGATCGCGTCGAGCACCTTCTGGCTGTGCGGGAACACGTAGCGCTGGTACTGCGCCGGGCTGAGCGATCCGGCCCACGAATCGAAGAGTTGGACCGCCGAGGCACCGTTGTCGATCTGGCTGCGAAGTGAGGTGATCGCTAGGTCGGCGAGGCGGTCACACAGGGCGTGCCAGAGGCTCTCGTTCGCGAACATCATCGCCTTGGTGTTCACATAGTCGCGGCTTGGGCGACCTTCGATCAGGTAGGACGCAACGGTGAAGGGTGCCCCGGCGAACCCGATGAGCGGCCGGTCGAGTTCGGCGACGAGTTGCCGGACAGTCTCGAGCACGTACGGCGTGTCGGCTTCGGGGTCGAGTGGACGGAGACGGGTGAGGTCGTCCTCGTGGCGGAATGGTTCCTCTACCTCGGGACCGACCCCGGGGGTGACGGTGAGGCCGAATCCGATCGCATGGGCGGGAACGACGATGTCGGAGTAGAGAATTGCTGCGTCGACGTCGTAGCGGCGGATCGGTTGCAGTGTGATCTCGGTCGACAGGTCAGGGTCGGCGATCGCATCGAGAATGGTGCCGCTGCCGCGAATGGCGCGGTACTCCGGCAGCGACCGGCCGGCCTGACGCATGAACCACACCGGGACTCGGTCGTGGGGAAGTCCCCGGCAGGCCCGGATGAAGGGATGGTCGTCGAACCGCTCGTCCACGACGTCGAGGCTACCGGTGCGGGGTGAATCAACGAGGAGGTGGGAGGCCCGTACGATGCGGGCCATGCGGCGCATCCCCCTCGTCACGATCGCAGTTGGGGTGATGGTGTTGGTCGGGTGTGGCACGGTGTCGGTCGAGACCACGACCGGCTCCGACGTCGGCAAGGTCGGGGTCGAGGCGGCACCGAGCCGTGGTGCTGATGCTGCGGTCGAGACGACTGCACTGGTTTCGACTACCAGTTGGGCGCCGAATCTGCCCGAGGGGAGGGTGTCTCCCGGTGGTGACGACGGTGAGAGCGAGCCGTCCGGCTCACCCGACGCCGTCCCGAACGACTCGACCACGACGGGTGCGCCGACGGTGTCGACGACGACCGGGGCAGCTGGGGGTCAACCAACCACGACGCAGGGCCCCACGACGACGACCACCCCGGCGACGACGGTGCCGCTCGAGTACCACGAGGTCGGTTACATCCACTTCGCATGGGCCGGGGATCTCGCCGTCTTCTTGCCCGTCGCTCGATACGAGACGGTTGGGTTCCACGAGTCGGGGCACGACGGCGCCTTTCAACTCGACGTCGTCGGAATCACCGACTGGGTGACGCTGGCATCGCGCGGGCGGGGGACCGGGTCGCGCACAGCCGCCGACATCGTGGTGCCTCCCGACGAAGTGATCATCGCTCCCGTCACCGGTGTGGTGATCCGGGCCGGGACCTACACGCTCTACTGCGACCACTCCGACAATTTCGTGGTGATCGAACCTGCGGGCCGCCCCGGCTGGGAACTGAAGATCTTCCACTTCGAAGGTCTGGCGGTCGGTGTGGGCGACGACGTCGTTGCCGCAAAGACGGTGATCGGCTCGTCGGGTCGGGTGCTGCCCTTCGAGTCACAGGTCGACGAGTTCACCGCCGAGCCGTCGAACGCACACGTTCACCTCGAGGTGATCGACACATCGATTCCCGACCGCCCCAGCACCGGAGGCGGTTGCTAGCGGCTCAGTTGGCGGCGGTGCCGAGGATCGCCCGGATGCCGTCGCCGTCTCGACCGGCGAGCACTCGCTCGGTGGCGGCGCGCCCCGCTTGGCAGGCCCGACGACGCAGCGTGTCATCGGTTCGCGACAGTTCGGCCAGCTCGGGTTCGGCCGGCTCGATGACCACGACCGCCGTGCCTCTGCTTCGGATCTCGGCGACTTCACTGTCGAGTTTGTTGCTGAACCACCAACGTTCGGTATCGCCGGTCCAGCTGCGAGTGTCCGGGGTTGCCGTCTTGACCGACGAGATGATCACGAGGTCGAACCCGAGCGTGGCGACCAGATCGGCGTTGGTCGACGAGTGGACGGCACCGTCGATGTACTCCCGGCTGCCGATCGTGGTTGGTGTGTAGATCGCTGGGATGGCCGATGACGCCTGCGACGCCTGACCCGGCGTCCCACGAACGTCGTCTCGCCCGAAAACGATCCGCTTCCCGTCGTTCGTGCGTACGGCGACGATCCACAGGGGTTGCGACGGCCAGCCGTCGGGAAGGAGTTCGTCGATGCGGGTGGCGATCGCCTCGCCACTGCGGGTGCCGTTGGGGAGCAGTCCGAACGCAACCCGAACGGGATCGATGCTCCACGGGGGCCACGCAGCGCGCAGCGCCATCTTCGGCGACGACGGCACGGGCGCTCGGTCGGTAACCGGCTCGTCGTAGGGCGTCACGATCCGGCTCGTGATCGCCTGACCGTCGGGTGTGAGTTCGCGACCCAGATGCCGGTTCTCGACGTCACCCGGGCCAAGCCCGGCGCGCAGCGCCGTCGAGGTGAACGATCCGGCGGAGGTGCCCACCAGCAATTCGGCCGTGCGGGCGTCGAAACCGGTGTGCTCGGCGAGCGCGCCAACCACGCCGCTGTGCCAGGGGTCGCCCTTCGGGCCACCAGCACTGAAAACGACACCGACCGAGACCATGCAGGCAGGGTACCGAGCCGATCCGGCGAGGCGTTTCGTCCAGTCCGGATCGAGTCCAGATCTCGCTAGGCTCTTCTGCTCCCCTTCTGAGGAAAGTCCGTGTCGGAGCGTCATCCCGAACTCGATGCTGAGCAGGCGTACCTCGATTGGGCGTACGCGTGCCTGGAAGACGCCAGAGAGCGCGCCGCCGGGGTCACCAGCGGCTACGAACCCCAGCGGGGTGGCACCGAGCAGCATCGTCATGAGCGCGAGTCCATCGTGGAGGTCGCCGTGCAGCGGCTCACCCAGCTGAACCTCGGCGATCGGGCGCTCGTTTTCGGTCGCATCGACCTCGAGGGGACGGGCGAAGCCTTCTACATCGGTCGTCTCGGCGTCTGGGATCGCACGCAGGATCCGGTGGTCGTCGACTGGCGGGCACCGATCGCCGAGCCGTTCTACCGGGCGACTGGACGCGAATCGATGGGCATCGAGCGACGGCGGCACTTCGCCACGCGCGGTCGCACGCTGCTCGGGATCGACGACGAACTGTTCGGCGACCTCGCCTCGGGAACGGCCGAGGGAGAGGTGCGGGGACAGGGGGCGCTGGTCGCCGCTATCGAAGCGTCGCGTACCGGCCGTCTGGGCGACATCGTCGCCACGATCCAGGGCGAGCAAGACGAGATCATCCGCGCCCCGATGGCCGGTGTTGTGCTGGTGCAGGGTGGGCCGGGGACGGGCAAAACCGTTGTGGCACTGCACCGCGCCGCCTACCTGCTCTACACCCACCGGTTCCCGCTCGAGGGCCAAGGCGTGCTCGTTGTCGGCCCCAACCGTTTGTTCCTCGCCTACATCGAGCAGGTGCTGCCGTCGCTCGGCGAGGCCGGAGTCGAGATCGCCGTGCTCGGTGACCTGTTGCGGCCGAGGGTGCGGGTCGACCGCCTCGACGACGAAGCGACCGCAGCCGTGAAGGGCGATCTCCGCATGACCAGGGTGCTCGCAAAAGCAGTCGATGATCGCGAGCGGCCACTTCGCGAAGACCTCCATGTCGGCTTCGGTGTGCAACGCCTGCGCCTCACCGTGGGCGACTCCCGAGCGATCATCCGAGAGGCCCGACGTCGGTCGCGGGGCCACAATTCCGGCCGCAAAGTCGTGGAAGAACTGGTCTTTGCGAAGCTGGCGGCGAGTGCTCGCAAGTCGGTCGAGGCCGCTGCGGTGCGGGAGCGACTGCGTGGCGAGTTGCCCCTGCGCGAAGCCCTCGAATGGATGTGGCCGGTCCTGACCCCGGCCCACCTGCTCCACGACCTCTTTGGATCCACAGCGCTGCTTCGCTCGGCCAATCGGGCCGGCACGGGGGCAACGTTCACCGACGACGAGATCGTGCGGCTGTATCGGCCTCGCTCGAGACATGCCGAGGCTGTCATCTGGCGGTTCTCCGACGTGCCGTTGCTCGACGAGGCACGAGCGCTGCTCGGCTATCGACCCGGCAAACGGGACGAAGACGCAGTCCGTACGTACGGCCACATCTGTATCGACGAGGCTCAGGATCTCTCACCGATGGAGCTCCGCATGGTCGGACGACGTTCGCTGAACGGGTCGATGACCGTGGTCGGCGACATCGCTCAGGCCACAGGGGCGTGGGCCAACGACGGGTGGGACAACGTCCTCGACCGACTGCCCCGCAAGCGCGAGGTGCAACGCCGGGAACTGTCGATCGGCTATCGGATTCCGGGCCCGGCCATGACGCTCGCCAACCGAGTGCTGCCCCATGCTGCGCCGGGCCTTCGGCCCCCTCGACCGGTGCGTGAGGACGGCGATGCCCCCACGATTCGCCGGCTCGACCGTCTCGCTGACGGTCTTGTCGATGTGGTGCTGTCGGAACTCGAGGCGGTTGGAGAGGGCAATGTCGCCGTGATCGTGCCCGACTCGCTTGTCACAGCGGTCAATGCCGTGTTCGAGTCGGCCGCCATCGCGATCGGTGGTGCCAACCGTCACGGTCTCGACCAGCGGGTCACCCTGGTGCCGGTTCGACTGGTGAAGGGCCTCGAGGTCGACGCAGCAGTCGTGGTCGAACCGGCGCGGATCATCGAGGAGGAAGTGCAGGGGGTTCGATCGCTGTACGTTGCGCTCACGCGGGCCACGAAACGAATCGCGGTCGTGCATGTCGATCCGCTTCCTGCGATGCTGCGCGAATGACGGACACGGCAAACCCTCCGTACGACGTGTCGCTGTTGCCGCCCGCCGGTGATGCGCCTCGCTGTGCCGTGCACACGGCATCGATTGCCGTCGATCTGGCCGGCTCAGCGCTGCATGTCGACGAAGTGGTGATGATCGATGTGCCGTTGCCGTGGCCCAAACCGGTGTGGGCGGCGGATGGGTTCACCCACGTCCCCGAAGCCGTCCTCGCTGCCGGCGACAACGGTCGTCGGGTGCGGGCACTGGCGGCGGTCCCGCTCGACGATGGTGTTCGGCGCATCGTTGCCTACGAACGTGCCGATGGGCTCGGCCCGATGGTCCGTCACGAGTGGCACGCCCCCGAGGACGAGATCCCCGCCTTGGCCGACCAGCTCGTGCGGGCCGGCGTGGGTGCCGGTGACCACGCTCGGGTCGATGGCGGATCGGGTCGTCGTGAGGTCGCCATCTGTGCGCAGGGCTCACACGACGTCTGTTGTGGTGCCGACGGGATGCGGCTTGTCAACGACGTGCGCGAGGCTCGGCCGGGCCTGTCGATCCGAATGGTGAGCCATACCGGAGGGCATCGCTTCGCCCCGACCGGCCTGACCTTTCCCGATGGTCGCATGTGGGGGTTCGTTTCCGTCGAGGAGATGGTCCGTATCGTCGACCGAGCCGGCTCACCGGCCACCGTCGCCGATCGTTGTCGGGGCTGGATGGGAACCGAACCCGTGGGTCAGGTTGCCGAGCGGGCCGTGTTCGCTGCGGTCGACGACTGGTCGGTCGACGACGCGGTCCGCACGGTCGAGGTGCGCGACAGCCCGGAAGGCTGGGCATGTGTGGTCCGGCTCGAGGGGCGGGTGTTCGATGTCGAGGTTGTGCCGGGACGGGCAGTGCCCTCGATTGCCTGCCGGGCCGACGGTGGCCTGCCGGCAAAGCCGGGTCGAGAGTTCCGGGTGGTGTCCGTGGCCCAACGGTGACCGTCCCGCCGCTCGACTGCCAGGCGGGTTGCTGTCTCGGCGCAGTGCCGTTCGGCGCGTCGCCGGTGTGAAGTGATCAAGGGTGCTGCCGGTAGCGTGTAAAGCATGCCTGACACGGCGCTGACTCCGAAAGGGTTCTCGGTCGACTCGGTTTGCGTTCGTCTTGCCGGCGGTGACGTGCTTCGTGGGGTCGATCTGCGCGCCGATCCCGGGCAACAACTTGCCGTGCTCGGCCCGAGTGGCTGCGGCAAGACGACGCTGCTGCGGGCCCTGGCCGGGTTGCAGTCGATCGACGCTGGTGAGATTGCCATCGGTGAGCGGGTCGTGGCGTCTGCTTCGACGCATCTCGTCGCGGAGGATCGTGGTGTCGGCCTGGTGTTCCAGGACTGGGCGCTGTTCCCTCATCTGACGGTTGCGGCCAATGTGGCCTACGGCCTTCCCGCTGGTGTGCGCGGTCGCTGGTCGTTCGGTCGTCGGGGCCAGGCCCGCATGCGCTCGTCGGTGCAGCACCTCCTCGACATGGTCGGTATCGGTGAACTTGCCGACCGGATGCCTGGTTCGCTGTCGGGTGGCCAACAGCAGCGGGTTGCGCTCGCTCGTGCCCTCGCCCCTGCCCCCTCGGTCTTGCTTCTCGACGAGCCGTTTTCGAGCCTCGACACCAGCCTGCGGACGTCGCTGCGAACAGAGGTGGCTGCACTGTTGCGCGAACTTGCGATCACGGCGGTCTTCGTCACCCACGATCAGGATGAGGCGTTCGTGCTCGGTGACGAGGTTGCGGTGATGTGCGACGGCGTGGTCGTCCAGCAGGCCCCACCCGCCGAGCTGTACGCCCATCCATCCACGCCGTGGTTGGCCCGGTTCGTCGGAGATGCCGATGTGCTCGCCGGTGAGGGTCGAGGCGACAGCGCAACGACGGCGATCGGGCAGGTGCCGTTGGAGGCGATGACCGTCGGCGGAGTCGATGTCCTGGTCCGTCCCGAAGACGTCGTGCTCGAGGCGGGAGGTGACACCATCGTGTGTGCGGTTGAGTACTACGGGCACGATGCGGTGACCTCGGTGCGGGCGTTGTCGGGTGATGTGGTGCGCAGCCGCACGACGGGCGCTCCGGCGTTTGCGGTGGGGGATCGGGTGTCGGTGCGTCACTCGGGGGTGAAGAGCATCGCCTTCCCTCGTACAGTGTGACAGATGTCATCTATTAGGTACGCCTAACAACAGCTACGTTGCGTGACCATGTTCAGCACAGTGCGCCTGCGTTCCGGCCTGCTTGCCCTCGCCCTGCTCGTGAGTGCGTGCGGTGCAGGCGAAGAAACCCGCGACGACGGTGGCGCGATCACCGTCTATTCCGGTCGCAGCGAAGATCTCATCGGGCCCTTGCTCGATGCCTTCACCGCCGAGACAGGGATCGAGGTCGAGGCGCGCTTCGGTGATTCGGCTGAGCTCGCGCTCTTGATCCAGGCCGAGGGTGAGAGCTCACCCGCCGATGTGTTCATTTCCCAGAGTCCCGGTGCGCTGGGTCTGCTCGCTGGAGAGGGTCGTCTCGCCCCCCTCGGCGACGACCTCACGTCGCTGGTCGGTGCCGGGTTCAGCGCCTCCGACGGCACCTGGGTCGGCATCACCGGCCGGATTCGGGTGGTGGTCTACAACGCCGATCTTGTCGACACCGCCGATCTGCCCGATTCCGTGCTCGACCTGACCGATCCGGCCTATGCCGGGCGCGTCGCCGTTGCGCCCAGCAACGGATCGTTCCAGGACTTCGTCACTGCGATGCGCAACGAACTCGGCGACGACGCCACGCGTGCGTGGCTCGAGGGCATGGCCCGCAATGGTGCGCCGAACTACCCGAAGAATTCTGCCATCGTCGAGGCCGTCGGCCGGGGCGAGGTCGACATGGGTCTGGTCAACCACTACTACAACCTGCGCGCCCTCGAAGCGGACCCGTCGGTTGCGTCGGTCAACCACTTCCTTCCCGCCGACGACCTCGGTGCGCTCGTGATCGTCACCGGCGGTGCAGTCCTGGGCTCGAGTGAATCGCCGGCTGCCGCCCGGCAACTGCTCGAATGGCTGCTCGGCGACGCGGCGCAGGCGACCTTCGCCGCCCAGACCCAGGAGTACCCGCTGCGCACCGGTGTTGCGGGCCCCGCCGGGGTGCCGTCACTCGACGGCCTCGCCGTCGACACCATCGACTACAGCCTGCTCGGTGACGGTCTCACAGGAACGATCGAGCTCATCCGCGCCAGTGGTATCGAGCAGTAGTTCGGCTCCGCCGAGGGTGCGGGCAGTGGGCGCTGTCCCTGACGCCGACGCGCCTCGGCTCGGGGTCGGGTCCGGGACGGTGGTCGTGGTGATCGGGCTGGTGTTCCTCAGCCCCTTCGTCTACGTGCTGTGGCGCAATGTCGATCTGGGCGCCGACGTCGGGGAGATCATCTGGGACGCCAACACGCTGCATCCGTTGCGCCGCAGTCTGTCGTTGGCGAGCACCGTTGCGTTGAGTTCGGTCGTCGTGGGAACCGGGTTGGCCTGGCTCACCATCCGAACCGATCTCCCCGGTCGTCGAATCTGGCGTGTCCTTGCCCCCCTTCCCCTGGTATTTCCGAGCTTTGTCGGCGCCACTGCGTTGCTGGCCGGTTTCGCGAGCGGCGGACTGGTCGAAGAGCTCCTCGGCCCACTCGGCATCGAGACGCTGCCGAGTGTTCGGGGCTATCGGGGCGCATGGCTGGTCCTCACCCTCTTCACCTATCCCTACGTCTACCTTCCGGTCGCAGCCCGGCTCTCGGCGCTTCCACCGTCTCTGGAGGAGTCGGCCCGGATCCTCGGACGGTCGCCGTGGTCGGTGTTTCGGACGGTGGTGCTGCCCCAGACCAGCCCGGCGATCTGGGCCGGTGCTCTGCTCGTGTTCCTGTATGCGGTCAGCGACTTCGGTGCCGTTGCGCTCCTCGGGTACGACACGCTGACCGAGCAGATCTACGCCGACCGACTGTTCAACCAACCGCGAGCGATGGGTCTGTCGCTCGTGCTCGGTTGCGTTGCCCTCGTGGTCGTGATGATGGAGCGGTCGCTCGATCGACGCCGGCAGCAGATCGAGGTGTCGCGTGCGCGAGCGTCGTTGTTGGTCGGGCTGGGCCGGTGGAAGCCGGTTGCGTGGATCGCCGTGGCCGGTTTTTTCGTCGCTGCGCTGATCGGCCCCGTGGCGGTGCTCGGCTTCTGGACCTGGCGGGGTCTCACCGCCGATGTCGAGACGGTCGGCCTGTCGACCGATCTGGGTGCGCTTGCCGGCCCCATCGTCAACTCCGCGCAAGCCGGGTTGCTCACCGCAGCGGTGGCGGTGGCCGTGGTGCTCCCGGTTGCCTGGGCCGCCGCCCGGCACCGCAGCCGGATGGCCGGGGCGGCCAACGCCATGGTGGTGGCCGGGTTCGCGTTGCCAGGCGTGGTCATCGCCCTGTCCATCGTGTTCTGGGCGATCGACACGCCGTTGATCTCGGCGTGGTACCAGACGCTGCCGCTCCTCGTCATCGCCTACGTGCTCCACTTCGGTGCGCAGGCGACCCGCGCGGCGCGGGTCGCCGTCGATGCAACACCTCGTCGCATGAGCGACGTGGCTGCCACGCTCGGCGCCTCCAGAACGCGTCGGTTCGTCACTGTCGAGTTGCCGTTGATGCTGCCCGGTCTGCTGGCCGGGGCCGGTCTGGTCATGTTGTCGACCATGAAAGAGTTGCCGGCCACGTTGTTGCTTGCGCCGATTGGGTTCGACACGTTGGCGACCGAGATCTGGAATGCCGGTGACGCCGGGGCCCTTGCCCAGAGTTCCCTTGCCAGCCTGGTGCTCGTTGCGTTGAGCGGGGTGCTCACCTGGGCGGTGGTGCTGCGCCGGATCGACAACTACTGAGTGCCGACCCGGCTGCCGACGACGCTCGACCGGCTCAGTTCGCAGTCACGAGGATCCGGGCGCTCGCAAAGCCACCGACCCCGACGGCGGCGCCGCCGATGTGGACCGTGGCGGTCCCATCGGGTGACATCGCCGTGACCGTTCCCTCGGAGCCGGGCGTGATCGATGACGCCTCGAGAAAGTCGAGCATGCCCTCGGTGAACTCGAGTTCTTCGGGGATGCGCTGGACCACGAACTGGTTTCCCACGCCGACTTCGTCGAGTGCGATCAACGCCGGTGCTTCGTAGGCGCTGCCCGGGATGGGGTTTCCGTGCGGGCAGGTGGTGGGGTCGTCGAGGCGGGCCATCATCGCCTTTTCGACCGTGGGAGAGATGACGTGTTCCCACTTGCCGGCTTCTTGATGAGCCTCGGCCCACGACAGACCGAGGATGTCGGTGAGGAAACATTCGGCCAGTCGGTGCCGGCGGACGACGATCTCGGCCAGGTGCATGCCCTTCTCGGTGAGGATGATCTCGCGGCCTGATTCCACCAGACCCTCGGCCTCGAGTCGCTTCATCATTTCGCTGACAGCCGGCCGGGACACGTCCATGCGTTCGGCGATGCGGGCCTGGATGACGTCGAGGTCGTCCTCGTCGAGTTCGTAGATGGTCTCGCAGTACTCCTCGAACGCAGGGTGCCATTCCGGGGATTCGTACTCGGACATGTCCGCAGCCTAGTGGCCTGGCGGGGTGCCGTCTCCGTCGCCGAGATGGGCCTCGAGCCATCCGTGGTCGAGGGTGGCGGGCAGACCGATCGCAACGATCTGCGACTGGCGCACCACACGGTCGGTCGGCAGGAGTGACCATCGTTCACCGACCCGTTGGAAGACGAGCGATCGTGCGGGGGTCGTGACCAGACCTTTGGCCCGCACGATCCCGGACGGCAGTGCGTCGGCCATTGCCCGCACCGTCGCCTCGTCGAGGGTGCCGCCGCGCCAGCTCCAGGTCTCGAACGGCACCCCATGGTCGTGGATGTGGCCCGGTTCGTGGTGATCGGCGCGCGGTTCGAGATCGAGCAGGATCCGAGGGTCGATCTCGGCGTGGGTTGCCGCCACGGTCGGGACGCTCGGGGCATGTTCGGCGACCACGGCTGCCGCCGCTGCCGAGTCACCGAGGTCGGCTTTGTTGAGCACGATCAGGTCGGCGGCGCGGAGCTGGGCCCGGATGGTCTCGCCGACATAGGGGTCGCTGACCTGACGGCTGATGTCGACCGCGTCGACCAGCACGACGACGAGGTCGAGCCGATACGGCTTGGCATGGCAGTAGGCCGCGATACCGGCGGGATCGGCGACACCACTCGCCTCGATCACGAGCCGCTGGGGGAGCGGCTCGACCATCGAGAGATCGTCGAGTGCACCGGCGAGCCCGTCGACCAGCGAACAGCAGATGCAGCCGTTGGGAAGCGTCACCGTTTTCCCGTCGCCCTGGTCGACGAGTTGCGCGTCGATGTCGAGTTCTCCGAAGTCGTTCACCATGATGGCGACGCGTTCGTCGGCGACTGAGAGCAGGTGATTGAGCAGGCTGGTCTTGCCGGCGCCGAGGTAGCCACCGAGCACGGTGACCGCGACGCGATCGCCGGTCACGGCCTCAGGCGCCGGTTGCGGCAGGGAACTTCTTGCCGCCGAGCACCGTGCCCCACACGCCGATGTTCTTGAGTTCCATCGGATCGACGTCGTAGGGGTCGTCGTCGAGGATGGCAAAGTCGGCGAACTTGCCCGACTGGATCGATCCGATCTCGTGGTCGAGTTTGAGTTGGCGGGCCGCGTCGATGGTGGCGCCTCGCATGGCGGTCTCGACCGAGATGCATTCGTCGGGTCCGAGTGTCTTGCCGGTGGATGTCTGGCGGTTCACCGCACACCACATGACGTGGAGGTGACCCATGGGGGTGACCGGCGCGTCGGAATGGAACGAGAACGGCACACCGAGACGTTCGGCTGTGCCGCACGCATCCATACGGGCGGCCCGCTCGGGGCCGACGGTGAACTCGGCGTGTTCGTCACCCCAGTAGAAGATGTGGTTGCTGAAGATGTTGGCGTGCATGCCGAGCGCCGCCATCCGGGCGTACTGGGCCGGCGTGGTCAGCTGGCAGTGCTGCACGGTGTGGCGATGATCCCAGCGGGGATGTCGTTCGAGCACGGCCTCGACCGCCGAGATGAACACCTCCGACGCCTCGTCGCCGTTGCAGTGGCAGTGCACGGTGAGCCCGGCCCGGTGGAAGATCTCGAGCGTGTCGGGCATCGTCTCGGGGGCCATGACCCAGATGCCGTTCTCGGCGTTGCCTTCCGGCGGATTGTGGTAGTGAGGCCACGAGATCCGGGCGGTGAATCCCTGGATCGAACCGTCGAGCATCAGTTTGATGATGCCGAACTTGAGCTTGTCGTTCGAGGGGTTGTCGCGACGCTCGACTGCCCGCTGGGCGAGCTCGTGGAGATCCATCGGCCCACTGAACGTCGAGCCGGCAACCATGACGCGGGCCGGGTACTCGGGATCGTCGGTGACCTGACGCCACTCGTCGAGACCCTCGTCGGTGAACAGGCTGCCCCCGAGATCCGTGATGGTCGTGTGGCCGGCATTGCGAGCCTCGAAGGCGTACCCCCACTTCGTTTCGGGGCTGCTGATGTCGAGTCGCATTTTGCGAAAGCCCGACGTCGCCAGTCGCATCGCGGCGGGTTCTTGGAGTTCCCCGTTGGGTTTGCCGTCCTCGCCGAGTTGGATGCCGGGCGTTGGGTTGTGCTCGGTGATCTCCTCGCGACGGAGCATTTCGCTGTTGACCGTGGCGAGGTGACCGCTGGCGTGCTGGATGAAGATCGGGCGCGTCTCGGAGACGGCGTCGAGGTGGCGGCCGACCAAGCGCTCACCGCGCAGGTAGATCGGGTCGAGTCCCCAGCCGACCAGGGTCTCGGACGGATCGTCCATGTCCATCTCGGCTTCGCGCAGACGTTCCTGAATGGCCTCGATCGTTTTGCATCCGGCCCAGATCTTGCCGTCGGGAGCCCGTCGGTCGAAGAAACCCAGGTAGGTGTTTGCCCACATGCCGCCGGTCATGTTGTGGCTGTGGGCCTCGACGAAGCCCGGTGTGATCACATGGTCGACGAAGGTTTCGTCGACGGTGTGCGGTCCCCAGGCTTGCAGTTCGGCGAGATCGCCGACGCCGAGGATGCGATCGCCTCGCACCGCGACCGCTTCGGCGAATGGAAAGCCGGGATTCATCGTGATGATCCGGCGGCCGGGATAGATGACGGTTTCGTTCACGACAGTCCTTGCGCGCTCGATCGGTTGTGGGATTACTATCAGGCCAACTGGTAAAGACCTTAACGTAATCGTTAGGGTCCATAACTGGGGGAGACGGCGCCGCCGTCTCGGACAACAGGAGGGGACCTCTGTGAGGAAACGACTACTCGCGTTGCTGGCGATCCTGCTCAGCTTTGCAATGCTCGCCGCTGCGTGCGGTGATGACGACGATGCTGGTGGCGACGCTGGCGACGACACGGCGACGGAGGATGACTCCGGCGACGACATGGATGACGAACCAGCGGAGGACGACGACGAGTCGACCGCCGACATGTCCGATGTGGCCGAGGAGGCCGAGGGCAGTGACGACGGTGACTCCGGCGCGGTCGACACCGGCCCGGTTGCCGGTGGCACGCTGCTGATCCAGAGCACGCAGGTACCGCGTCACCTCAACGGCACGGTCCAGTCGGGCTACGCCACTGCCGTGCCCGGCACGCAGCTCAACGCCTCGCCGTTGCTGTTCGACGAGAACTTCCAGCCGCAGCCGTACCTGGCCGAGAGCTGGGAGATCGCGGACGACGGCCTGTCGGTGACCCTCAACCTGGTGCAGGGCGCCGTGTTCCACGACGGCGAGCCGATCACGTCCGAGGACGTGAAGTTCTCGCTCGAGACCTCCCAGGCCAACCACCCGTTCAAGACGATGTTCGCCGCCGTGTCGAGCGTCGACACGCCCGACGACTACACCGTGGTCATCAACCTGAGCGAACCGCACCCAGCGATCCTGCTCGCCATGTCGCCTGGTCTGCTCCCGATCATTCCCGAGCACGTCTACAACGACGGTCAGGAGATCAAGGAGCACCCGTGCAACGCCGGTACCGACTGCTTCGTCGGCTCGGGTCCGTTCACCCTCGCCGAGTACGAGGCCGGCTCGATCATTCGGCTCAAGGCCTTCGAGGACTTCTTCATTCCCGATCGTCCGTATCTCGACGAGATCATCATCGAGATTGTGCCCGACCCGGCGTCGATCGTCATCGGCCTCGAGAACGGCGACACCGACCTGTCGGCCACCCTCGGCGGTGCCGCCAATGTGATTCGTCTGCAGGAGAACGACGACGTGATCGTCACCGCTGACGGCCATGCCGCCGTCGGTCCGATCCAGTGGCTCGAGTTCAACCTGGCAGATCCCGCACTGTCGAACGTCGTCGTACGGCAGGCGATCGCCGATGCGATCGATCGTGAGTTCATGAGTGACGTGCTCGATCTTGGGACCACGTTCCCGGCCACCACGGGTATTCACCCGGGCAGCCCGTTCCACAACCCGAACACCGAGCAGTACGGTGCCGGCATCGAGGCGGCGCAGGCTCGCCTCGCCGATGCGGGTATCGATCCGGGCACGATCTCGTTGGCCATCGACTACATCCCGGTGTCGGGCTCGCAGCTCGCATACGCCGAGTACATCGTGCAGCAGCTTCAGGACGTCGGCTTCGACGCCGAGGTCAACACGCTGCCCGACTTCCCGTCGTGGGCCGGCCGTGTGGCCGCTGGTGAGCACCAGATGACGGTCAACAACGTCTGGAACTGGGGCGACCCGGTGATCGGCGTGCACCGCACCTACCTGAGCACCAACAACGTCGGTGTGATCTGGACCAACAACACGGGCTACAACAACCCCGACGTCGACGCGTTGCTGGCGCAGGCCGGTGCCGAGTTCGACTTCGACACCCGTGTCGATCTCTACGCTCAGGCGCAGGAGATCATCAACCAGGACGTGCCGATGGTGTATCTCAACACCCCGCCGTTCTGGCAGGCCTTCCAGCCACGGGTCCAGAACCCGCCGATCGGCATCTGGGGTCAGCTCGGCCCGATGCACGAGGTGTGGCTGGCCGAGTAGGCCCCACCCTCACACGGACGGAGTACATGGAGTACATGACGTGAACCACATCACGGCCAGGGTCGCCTGGAGTCTCGGGCTGATCCTGGCCGTGATCGTCATGTGCTTTACGCTGATCCACCTCGCCCCCGGCGATGTCGCGATCGTCATCGCCGGTGACAGCGGTGCCGGTGATCCCGAGGTCATTGCCGAGATCCGCGAAGATCTAGGGCTCGACGATCCGTTCTTGGTTCAGTTGGGTGGGTATGTCGGCGACGTCGCCCAGGGCGATCTGGGGACTTCCTACCGGTTCAACGAGCCGGTGACCGAGCTGATCGTGACCCGACTGTGGCCGACCTTCCTGCTGGTCGGCACTGCGGTCAGCTTCGCCATCGTGCTCGGGGTGCTGGTGGGGGTGTTCACCGCCCGGCGACCGGAGAGCCCGATCAGCCATGGCGTCACCGTCTTCTCGCTCACCGGCTATTCGATGCCGGTCTTTTGGACCGGTCTGCTGCTCGTCATCATGTTTGCGTCGAACGTGCAGTGGTTCCCCGTTTCGGGGATGCGAGACGTCCGACTCGAGGGCAACTGGCTCGAGGAGTGGATCGACGTCGCTCACCATCTGGTGTTGCCGGCGATCACACTCGGTGTGATCTATCTGGCGCAGTACTCGCGTCTGTCTCGGGCGTCGATGCTCGAAGTGCTGCAGTCGGACTATGTGCGCACCGCTCGGGCCAAAGGGCTGGCCGAGCGTCGGGTCGTGTACAAGCACGCCCTGCGCAACGCCGTGATTCCGGTGGTGACGGTCGCCGGTCTGCAGTTCGGTCAGATGCTGTCGGGCGCGTTGCTGGTCGAGACGGTCTTCAACTGGCCCGGCCTGGGGCGACTGGCCGCTGATTCGGTGTTCCAGCGCGACGCACCGGTGTTGCTCGGCATTCTCATCCTGTCGTCGACCCTCGTGGTGATCATCAACATCCTCACCGACGTCGTGTATCGACTCATCGATCCGCGCATCCGAGTGGGGGGTGCGTCCCAGTGACCCTTCCCGTGACCGGCGTCTCGCCCGAGCAGGGCGATCTCGGGCCGCCGGGCCGTCAGGCCCTGCGTCTGTTCATCCGCAACAAGGCGGCGGTGTTCGGCCTGGTCCTGCTGGCTGCCATCGTCTTCATGACCCTGTTCGGCTCGTTCTTCTACGACCAGGACCCGAGCCGGATCATCGCTCGCCCGCTGCAGGGGCCCGGTGAGGGCGACGCACCTGCGCTCGGTACCGACTATCTGGGTCGCGATGTGCTGGCCGGCGTGGTGAACGGCGGGTCGACCAGCCTCACGGTTGCGCTGGTGGCGGTGTTGCTCGTGGCGGTGATCGGCGTGAGCCTTGGGGCGATCTCCGGTTACTACGGGGGCTGGATCGATGTTGCGCTGATGCGCGTGACCGAGTTGTTCCAGGTGCTCCCTGCCCTGCTGTTCGCCATGGTGATCGTTGCCCTCTTCGAGCCGAGCACTCGGTCGGTGGCGATCGCGATCGGTCTTGCGTCGTGGCCCCAGACGGCCCGCCTGACCCGAGCCGAGTTCCTGCGGCTCAAGAATCTCGAGTTCGTGAAAGCCGCCCGGGCCAGCGGGGCCAGCGACTTCCGGATCATCTGGCGGGTGATCTTCCCCAACGCGCTCCCGCCGTTGATCGTGTCGATCACGCTGATCATGGGGGCCGCGATCCTGTTCGAGTCGGGGCTTGCCTTTCTCGGTCTCGGAGACCCGAACTCCCAGAGTTGGGGTCTGATGATCGGCTTGAGCCGGCAGACGTTCCTCAACGGCTGGTGGACGGTGACGTTCCCCGGTATGGCGATCTTCGCCACCGTGCTCAGCTTCAGTCTGATCGGCGACGGTCTGCAGGACGCGTTCAACCCGAAGCTGCGAGGGCGCTGATGGAGCCGCTGCTCAGCGTTCGCGGTCTCACGGTCACGTTCGGTTCGTTCACTGCGGTGGAGGACGTGTCCTTCGACATCCATGCCGGGCAGACCCTTGCTGTCGTCGGCGAGTCGGGATCGGGAAAATCGGTCACCGCGCTGTCGATCATGCGACTCGTCGAACTCGGGACCCGGGGCAAGATCGAGCGCGGCGAGATTCTGTTCCGCACCCCGGACGGCGACATGATCGATCTGGTCCAGCAGTCCGAGGATGCGATGCGGGCCATTCGGGGCAACCAGATCTCGATGATTTTCCAGGAGCCGCTCACCAGCCTCAACCCGGTCTACTCGGTGGGCGACCAGGTCGCTGAGGCCGTGATCCTGCATCAGGGTCTCGACAAGGACGCGGCGAACGAACGAGTGCTCGAGATGTTTCGGCTTGTCCGTATTCCCGAGGCCGAGAAGCGGATGGCCCAGTTCCCCCACGAAATGTCGGGCGGTATGCGCCAGCGGGTGATGATCGCCATGGCGTTGTCGTGTGACCCGAAGGTCTTGATCGCCGACGAGCCGACCACTGCACTCGATGTGACCATCCAGGCCCAGATCCTCGGCTTGATGCGTGACCTGCGGGAGCAGACCGGTGCTGCGGTGCTGATCATCACCCACGACATGGGTGTGGTCGCCGAGGTCGCCGACGATGTGGTTGTCATGAACCGGGCGAGGGTCGTCGAGCGCGGTTCGGCAACGCAAATCTTCGAGTCGGCCGCCGAGCCCTACACGAAAGCGCTACTGGCGTCGGTGCCGCGGCTCGGGTCGATGGCCGGTCGCGACGAACCAGCGCCGTTCGATCTTGTCGAGTATCAGTCGTGAGCCCGCTCGTCGAGGTACGGGACCTCTGCAAGCACTTTCCGGTCGGCGCCGGTGCCACGGTGTACGCCGTCGAGGGAGTGTCGCTCGAGGTCGGGCGGGGGGAGACGCTCGCCGTTGTCGGTGAGAGCGGCTGTGGCAAGTCGACGCTCGCCCACACGATGATTCGCCTTCACGATCCGACCAGCGGTCAGGTCGTGCTCGATGGGGTCGACATCTCCACCCTCGGCAACCGGGCGTTGCGCGAACACCGTCGCAAGATGCAGATCATCTTCCAAGACCCGTTCGCCAGCCTCGACCCGCGTCGTCCGGTAGGTCGGGCCGTCGCCGAACCGCTGCTGATCCACGGGTTGGCGACGGGGTCCGAGGCCGAAGATCTCGTGGCCGACCTGTTCGTCAAGGTCGGGCTCGAAGCCGACATGATGCGCCAGTATCCGCACCAGTTCTCCGGTGGTCAGCGCCAGCGGGTCTGCATCGCTCGGGCGCTCGCCACCAACCCGCAGCTCGTGATCGCCGACGAGGCGGTGTCGGCGCTCGACGTGTCGATCCAGGCGCAGGTCATCAATCTGATGATGGGACTCCAGGACGAGCTGGGGCTCAGCTATCTGTTCATCAGCCACGACCTTGCCGTCGTCGAGCGGATGAGCCACCGGGTCGCAGTGATGTACCTCGGCCAGATCGTCGAGATCGGTCCGCGGCGGGCCATCTTCGAGAACCCGCAGCACTCCTACACGCAGCGTCTGCTCGACGCCGTGCCGATCGCCGATCCGCGGGCGCGCCGCGATCGCCCGCTGCTCACCGACGAGATTCCGTCACCGGTGTGGCCAGCCGGCACCTCCCCGGACCGGGTCGTCATGCGCGAGGTCGTTCCCGGCCATCTGGTCGCCGAAGAAGCCTGAGCCACTGGGAAGGGTTCAGGGGCCGACGAGCCCGTCGAGGGCGTGGACCGCAGCCGACACCTCGGCCTCGTTGCTGCCGATCAGGACGAGTGTGCCGAGGGCACGGTCGGCGATCGGGGTGAGCTCGACCCGGTCACCGGCGAGGTGCACGAGCAGGGTGCCGTCGGCGGTGGCGAGTGTGCCCTTGGCCCGCAGCAGGCCGCAGTGTTCGAGTATCGCTGCGAGCTCGGCCCGGTCGCAGTGACCACCCGCCCGCCAGGTGCGGGTGACGATGCCGTCGATGGGTGGTGCCGGGGTGTACCCAGCCCGGTCGGCTGGTTGGTGGGCCCCGAGTACGACGTGGCGAATCCAGTCAGGATCGGCGCTCGCCTCGACGACCGGGGCGGTGGTGACGGCTCGGATCGATAACAGCCCGGCGGCAGCCGCAGCCGGATCGAGCAGGTCGAGCTTCGTGGCGACCACGAGGTCGGCGCCGGTGACCTGGGCCCGCACGAGCGGGCCGTACGGATCGCTGCCGGCGCGGTGCGCAAAGGTTGCGGCGTCGGCAAGGGTGATGACGGCGTCGAGTGGAACCCGTCGCCGGTCGCCGTAGGCCGCGACCTGTGCCGGGTCGGCCACCCCGCTCGCTTCGATCACGATCCGTTCCGGTGCCGGGTTACGCAGGGTCAACTCGCGCAGGGTGAGGGCAAGACTCTGCCCGATCGAACAGCACACGCAGCCGTTGGTGAGTTCGACGATCTCGTCGTCGTCGGCACCGATCAGCGCTGCGTCGATGTTGATCTCGCCGATGTCGTTGACGACGACGGCGATGCGTTGGTCGGCGTGGGCGAGCATGCGGTTGAGCAGCGTCGTCTTGCCGGCACCGAGCCAGCCACCGAGCACGGTCATCGGGATCGGCGGGCGATCAGCCAAGCGGATGGACCTCGCCGCCGACGATCGTGGCGACGATCGCAATGTCGGCCAGTCCATCGGCACCGACCTCGTAGGGGTCGGCGCCGAGGACGGTCACGTCGGCGAGCTTGCCGGCGGCGAGCGAGCCGATCTCGTGATCGAGCCGCAGCTGGTAGGCAGCGTCGATGGTGATCGACCGCAGGGCCGCGTCGAGGGAGAGTCGTTCGGGCGCACCCATCACGGTCCCGCCCCGGGTTCGCCGGGTGGCGCAGGCCTGGGCTGCGAGCAGCGGTGCAGCAGGACCCATCGGCAGGTCGGAGTGCAGCGACACGGATACGCCGGCCCGTTCGGCTGCGCCGAGCCGGGTCATCTGTGCTGCCCGTTCGGTGCCGAGCCACTCGTCGGCGAAGCGGTCGCCGAATTGGTACAGGTAGTAGCCGTTGGCGCTGATCTCGACGCCGAGGGCCTTGATGCGACGCATTTGGGCCTGGGTCGAGATCCCAAAGTGATGCAGCGTGGTGCGGTGGTCGAACCGGGGGTGTGCGTGCAGCAGCGTCTCCACTGCGTCGAGGCTGGCGCCGACGCCGACATCACCGTTGCAATGGATGTGCAGGTCGTAGCCGGCTTCCCAGAACGGTTGCATCTGGTGCACGAGTCGGTCGGGTTCGGTGAGCCACGCGCCTTGATGACCGTCGATGTAGCCCGGTTCGCCGAGCACCATCAGCTGGGCGATGAACGCGCCGTCGGCGAGGATCTTGGCCGCCTTCACGAACGAGATCCGATCATTGCCTCGTTCGCGCACCCACGACTCGAGCTGTTCGATGGTGTCGGCCGCCCAGCGGCCCTTCGCCGCTGCGATCTGCGGCATCAGATAGGTGCGAAACGGGGTCTCTGCTCCACCGAGCACGGCGTCGTAGGTGTCGTAGTCCTGGTCGTACCCGCCGATGCCGAACCCGGCGTCGCACATCGCGGTGATCCCGCCTCGGTGCACCAGCGTGCGCACGTCGGCCAGTGCGGTTTCGTACCCTCCGTTGCCGAGGAGGTGGGGGTTGAGGGTGCGTAGCGCCCACACCATGCCGCTTTCGTACATGCGGCCCGCCTCGAGGTCGATGTGCGGATCCCATGCCGCACCCTCGGCGGCGTCGAGCCACCTCAGGCCCGCGCTGTTGGCCCGCACTTCGTGAAACGAGCGTTGCCACAGCACGATCGGTCGATCGGTGCTGATGGCGTCGAGATCGCTGCGTTCAATCCAGCCGTGGTACTGGGCGTGATAGCCGAAGATCACGAGCGGCTCGTCGGCCGGCTTCGATGTGTGGAGGTCGCCGACCCGGGCGAGGAACTCGTCCTTGCCTTCTGGTGCGTCGATGCGTCCGCTCGGCAGGTCCCACGGTTCTGGGGGGAGCCAGTCGCAGTTGAGCAGGATCGCCATCAGGCTCGGGTGGATGTGGGGGTCGATCAGCCCGGCGATCATCACCCGGTTGGCGAACCGGTCGTCGACGGCGTGTTCGTGATGACGAAGCCAGGGCTGGAGCGACTCGAGCGTGCCGACCTCGACGATCCGGCCGTCGCGCACGGCGATCGCGGTTGCGTCGGGGAGCGACTCGTCCATGGTGATGATCCGGCGTGCGGTGAAGACGGTGATCTCACTCATCGTGGACCCATCGTGACACGCGAAATCCCGACGGGACGGTGTCGCCGGGGATCGGTAGCGTGCTGCCATGGTCGATCCGTTGGCGCCGTTCGCCGAACCGGTCCGCAACTGGTTCGCGTCGACTTTTCGCGAACCCACACCGCCGCAGCAGCAGGGGTGGCCGGCGATCGCAAGCGGCGACCACACCCTGATCCTCGCACCCACCGGCACGGGCAAGACGCTGTCGGCGTTTCTGTGGGCGCTCAACCGGCTTGCGGTCGACCCGGTGCCCGACGATCCGCTCGCTCGGACCCGGGTCGTCTATCTGTCACCCCTGCGGGCGTTGGCCGTCGACGTCGAGAAGAACCTGCGGGCCCCGCTGCAGGGCATCGGGTTCGCAGCCGAGCGCCTCGGCACCCCCGTCCACACCCCGACGGTCGGGATCCGAACCGGTGACACCTCCGCGGCCGACCGGCGCCGGCTGGTCCGTACGCCGCCCGACATCCTGATCACCACACCCGAGTCGCTCTATCTGATGTTGACCTCGCGTGCTCGGGAGACCCTCGCCAACGTCGAGGCGGTGATCATCGACGAGATCCATGCGATGGC
>JAPOHW010000015.1:0-83723 GCA_029979265.1 Actinomycetota bacterium
CCGCCTCGGTGAGGCCCCGCCGGGTCAGGACACCGGCGATGTGTTTGCGGTAGTTGGTGGAGCCGTGCACATCGGAAGGTGGGTCGAGTTGAGTACACACGATCTCTGCTGCTACCGCGAATGCGGCCTCACCGGGTGCTTGGCCGATGAGGGCAGCTTCTGCGTCGGCAACCCGAACCGGCGTGCTGTCGGCTCCGAAGAACGAGAGGGCAGCGCTGGTGATCGAGCCGCCGGCAACCTCGATGGTGCACGCGAGGCCGACGAGTGCGTAATCGGCGTGCCGGCGACTGATCTCGACAACCGCTCCTCCTGCGTCGGGCGACCAGGCGGGAAGGCGTATCTCGGTGAGGATCTCGTTCGGCTCGAGTGCCGTGGTCAGATAGCCCTGGTGAAAGTCGGCGGCAGTGATCAGGCGGGTGCCGCCGGCGGACACAGCAACCATCGTGGCTCCGAGCGCGAGACACACCGCCGGCAGCTCGGCCGCAGGGTCGGCGTGGGCGACGCTGCCGACGAGGGTGCCGCGCGTTCGGATGGCCCGATGACCGATGTGGGGCGCCGCGGCGGCGACGAGTGGTGCATGCTCAGCGATGGCGGCGGAGCGTTCTGCTTCGACATGACGCACCAACGCACCGATCGTGGTGCCGTGCGGGCCGGCCTCGAGTGTCGAGAGCTCGCCAATACGCCCGATGTCGACGATGTGGTCGGGGCGCCCCAGGCGAAGTGCCAACACCGGCAAGAGGCTCTGACCACCGGCGAGGATCTTGGCGTCGTCGCCGAACTCGGCCAACAGCGCCACGGCATCGGCCAGCGACTCGGGACGGTGATAGATGAACGGCGGGTTCTTCACCGCTGCTCCCGGGTGGGGCCGATCGGGGTAGGCGCACAAAGCACGGGCCGGGCAACCTCAGGCATCGGCGACGAGTCGGTCGACCGCGGCGATCGCATCGACATCGAGGATGCCGGCGACAGAGCGCCGCAGGAGCGTGTCGAGCACGAACTGACCCTCACCGGGAAGATGCTCGAACTCGGCGTATGACGCAACGCCGTAGATCAGACACCAAGCGATCGAAACGCGGAAGTCGAACCACACCTCCTCCGGATCACGATGCACGCCGTGACGGGCGAGCGCAGCCGTGTAGAGGTCGACCAGTTCTCGTTCCCGACCCCCGCGAACCTCTCGTTCCAGTGACTGGCTCACGAAGTACCCGAGGTCGTAGGCGCCGACCCCCACACCGGTGAGCTGAAAATCGATCATGACGATCTCACCGGCATCGTCGATGAACATGTTGTCGGCCCGCCAGTCGGCATGAATGAGCGTGAGATCGCTGTGGAAGTGCTTCTGGAACACCGGGAGCAGCTCCGTCCAGCGATTGCCGAAGTCGACCACTTCCGGCGTCAGATGCTCGGCGCCGTAGCGCTGGCAGTTCTCCCATCCCCCTGCCATGAACTGCGGAAGGATGACGTTGTAGACCGGATGCTGGATCGCATAGAACGTTTCCGCCATGCGCTCGAGGTCGGGATGGCTGTGCCAGTGGGCATGCCAACGGGCCAAGGTCTCGACCGCGGTCACCGATTCGTCCCATGTCATGCCATTGATGCGGTCACCCTGCCGCATCGAGCTGAGGTCCTCCATGACGATGACGCAGCGGCTCTTGTCGTCCGTGATCATCGCAGCGTGGATGGTGGGGACGCGCAGGGGCGACTGCTCGGCGTGGTCGACGTAGTAGCGGACTTCGCGCTCGTATGCGTTGAGCGCATCACCCATCCCCCGCTGGGCCGGAACATCGATCGGCCACTTGATGATCACCGTCGGCGGGCCCTCACCCCCGGCGTAGGTCATCGTTGCCCGGCCGAGCTGACCGATGAGGCCGACACCGACCTGAAACGGCTCGACCGTGATCTCGACAACCGCCGTCTCGCCATCGATCGCACCACTGGTGCGCAAGACGGCAGTCATCCATTCCGTGCCCGGATCGAGCATGTCGTCGGGAATCCCGACATCGAGTCCTGCGATCTGCCCCATACATCCTCCTCCGGGGTGGATCACCACCCTCTCACATCATCGTCGGTCATCTCATGGGTTCGGTGCGGTGAATCGGCCGACCGGCGAACAGATCATCGTTGGTGACCCCGTGGTTCTGACGCAACCACAAGGATCTGCTACGACTCTCGCATGGACATCACCCCTGTCTCCAACGCACTCGGTGCCACCGTTTCGGGAATCGACGTCCGCAGCCTCACCGACGGCGACGCGGCAGCACTCGTGGATGCTTGGGCTCAGTACGGCGTGCTCTTCTTCCGGGATCAGGACCTCACCCCTGACGACCACCTGACCTTCGCTCGGCGCTTCGGCGACATCGACGTCAACCGCTTCTTCACCCCTGTCGACGGATACCCGGAGATCGCAGAGGTTCTGAAGGAACCCGACCAGCAGCACAACATCGGCGGCGGCTGGCACACCGATCACTCCTACGACCAAGCCCCCGCCCGCGGTTCGATCCTCTACGCACGCGAGATCCCACCGATCGGAGGCGACACCCTGTTCGCCGGCATGGGGGCTGCCTACGACGCGTTGAGCCCACCGATCAAGGAGCTTCTCGACGGACTGGAGGCGGTGCATTCGAGTGCGCATGTCTTCGGGGCACGCACCAAGTGGGCCGAGACCACCGAGGGCAGAATCGGCAATCCCGATGCCGTGGGAGACGATGTCTGCCACCCGATCGTGGTGGCGCACCCGCACACCGGGCGACCGCTGCTGTACGTGAATCCCGGATTCACGACGTCGATTGCCGGGCTCAGCGTCGCAGAGTCCCGAGCCATCCTCACGTTCCTGTTCGAACACGGGCGCCGCCCAGAATTCCAGATTCGCTTCCAGTGGGAGCCCGGATCACTCGCCATGTGGGACAACCGCTCGACATGGCACTTTGCACTGAACGACTATCACGGTCACCGGCGATACCTCCATCGCATCACCGTCGCCGGTGACGAGCTCGTCGCAGCTCGCTGAGTCGACACCTGGGGCGTGGCACCGCGCCGGTTCTCGACCCTAGGGTTTGCCCAATGGCACTCCGTATCGGCATCCATCCACCAGGGGCCGATCCTGCGTCGCTCGAGTTCGTTCGCGATGCGGAGCGCCTCGGGATCGACTCGGTCTGGGTCGCTGAAGCCTGGATGTACGACTGCCTCACCCCACTCGCCTACCTCGCCTCGATCACCGAGACGCTGCGACTGGGCAGTGGTGTCGTACAACTCGGCTCGCGGTCTCCGGCGATGCTGGCGATGTCGGCACTGTCGCTGCAGAAGATGTCGGATGGGCGCTTCATCCTCGGCATCGGCACCAGTGGGCCACAGGTGATGGAGGGGTGGCACGGCGTCCGATTCGACAAACCGGTCACCCGCACCCGGGAGACGATCGAGATCGTCCGCAAGGCGGTGTCCGGCGAGCGACTCGAGTACGACGGACGGGTCCACCGGCTCCCACTGCCTGACAGCCAGGGACGACCGATCCGCTCTCCGGTCGGTGGAACCGAGATCCCGATCTACAACGCTGCGCTTGGTCCGGCCAACCTGCAGTTGACCGGTGAACTGTGCGACGGCTGGGTCGGTACGGCGTTCATGGCCGAGACGGCCAACATCTACCTGGCGCCGATGCGGCAGGCCGCCGAAGCGGCAGGGAGATCGTTCGACGAGATCGAGATCACGGTTGCTGCCGGCCTCGAGTTCACCGACGACGTCGAGGAAGCGGGTCGGCGCCATGCCGCCGGCTATGCCTTCACGATCGGTGCCATGGGTTCATCGTCGACCAACTTCTACAACCAGTCCTATATCCGCCAAGGGTTCGGCGACGCCGTCGAGGAGGTCCAGCGGCTGTGGCAGGCGGGCGACCGAGAGGCGGCCGGTGCTTCCGTACCGATCGAGTTCGGCCTGCACACCAACCTCGTCGGCGGCGACGACCAGGTGACCGAGCGGCTCCGGGCCTATCGAGATGCGGGGGTCGACACCCTGCGAATCAGCATCCACGGCGATGAACGCACCGACCGACTCGACGATCTCGCCCGACTGCTGGACCTCGTCGAGCGCGTCAACGCCGAGGTGTCGACGTAACCGACCACGATCCCGGCAAACAGCCGCCGGCATGCTGCTCGGTGTTCAGGCGTCGGGCGAAAGACTCGGCGGGAGGCTGAGTTTGGTGGTGCGAGCTCCATCGACGACCACCACCTGACCCGACACGAACCGGGCATCTCGACTCGCCAGAAACGCAACCGTGGAGGCCACATCGGCCGGGTCGCCGATGTGACCGACCGGGTGGAGTACCGCCAGCTCGGCGATGGCCTGGTCACGGTTGGGGAGCCGGTCGAGGTAGTCGCGGTTGAGCGCGGTGTCGATCCAGCCCGGTGCCACTGCGTTGCAGCGAATCCCGAGCGGACCGAGGTCGACAGCCATCGCCGCAGTGAGTCCGTGCACGCCGGCCTTCGACGCGGAGTAGGCGGTGTGGAGGGGGTTCGACCCGATGCCCTCGATCGACCCGATGTTGACGACGGCACCCCCACCGTCGGCCTGGAGCTGAGGCAGCAGCGCCTTGGTCATGAGCCACGGTCCCCGCAGGTTCACCGCCATCGCCATGTCCCACTGCTCGACCGTCTGCTCGGCAATCGATGCCTCGAACATGATCCCGGCGTTGTTGACGAGCACGTCCACCGACTCGCCGACGACCGCAGCGAGGGCTCCGGCCGACAGCTCGGACGTCACGTCGAGTTCGACCCACCGTTGGCGTACGCCGAGGTCACCGGGATCGCGCAGGTCGCCGACGATCACGTCGGCACCGTCGGCCGCAAGCCGGTCGGCAACAGCTCGACCGATGCCCTGGGCACCGCCGGTGACGACTGCCGTCGTACGTGCGGAGGGACTCATCGAGCCGTGTATCCGCCGTCGAGGCTCAGGTTGGCACCGTGGATGTGGCGGGCCGCATCGGAGCAGAGGAAGAGCGTGAGGTCTGCGACCTCGGACGGCTCTGGGATACGCCCCTCGGGGATGGAGGCCAGGTTGCGCGCGAACACGTCGTCGACCGTCGTTCCCTCCGGGTGTTCGGAGACGAGCATCGGCGTGTCGACCGATCCGGGACAGATCGCGTTGATCCGGATGCCCTCCGCCGCATGGTCGAGTGCCATGGCCCGAGTCAGGTTCGTGACGGCGCCCTTCGACGCGCAGTAGGCAGCCAGGTTGGCGGAGCCGACGAGCCCACAGGTCGACGAGATGTTGACGATCACGCCACCGCCTCGAGCCCGCAGCGCCGGGATCGCAGCGCGCGAGAGGAAGAACGTGCCGTCGACGTTGATCGACATGATGCGCGCCCAGTCATCGTCGGACGTGCCCATGGCATCGGCGCGATGGATCACGCCGGCAGCGTTGATCACGAGGTCGACGCCACCGAACGACTCGACCCCCACGTCGATCAACGCTGCCGCGTCGGCCGAGTTGGCCACATCACCCAGACCCGCAACCGCTCGCCCACCGGTCGCAGTGATCGCATCGACGACGGCGACCGTGCGGTCGAGGTTGCGGCCGCCCACCACGACGGCGGCGCCCGACCCGGCCAGTCGTTCACTGATCGCGGCGCCCATTCCCGACGAACCTCCGGAGACAACGGCGACCCTGCCGCTCAGATCGACCTGCATGGCCACACCACTCATTCTTCGATACCGGCCTGGGCTCGGCGCCAACGCGAGTTCATCATCACACCCCAGCGGTTGAACGGATCGGGGAAGTTCCGAGTCGGCTGCGCGCCGCTGGTGAGAAGGTCCATCAGCGGGTCGGTCAGGCCCATCATGTGCTCGGCCAGGAACTTGCCCGAGATCGTTCCCTTCGCCATTCCGGTGCCCTGGTACACCATGGTCGCCCAGACGCCGGGGGCGACCTGACCGCACACGCCGGCACCGTTGCGGCTCAAGCTCAGCGCACCGCCCCACGAGTACTCGAAGTCGACCTCCGGCAGCATCGGGTACCGGTTTCGAAAACTCTTCTCGTGGACCTTCTTGACCTTCTCGAGTCCGCTGACAATGTCGCTCTTGCGGCTGAAGGTGTACTGGTTGCGGATCAGGATCCGCCGATCGGGGCGCCGCCGGACCGTGGTGCCGGCGGGATGGGCCGGAATGATTGCGTAGTTCTCGTCGCCTCCGAGTCGGTCGACCTCGTCGTCGGTTAGGGGACGGGTCATCGAACCCCACGTGATGAGCGGAATCAGTTTGTTCGTGAAGAACCCGAACCCCTCGCCGAACCCGTTGGCTGCGAGAACCAGCGATGGGGTGCGTACCGAGCCTCGGGGCGTGCGCAGCGTGTGGGGCGGGCCGAGGTCGAAATCGACGACCATCGAAGCCTCGTAGACCGTGACGTTGTCGGGCATCGTCTCGGCCAAACCGATCACGAGCTGTGCAGGGTTGACCAGCACGCTGTGCGGAGCGTGAAGCCCCGACCGATAGAAATCGGTCCCGAACCGGCGCCGGCATTCCGCTGCGTCGTACATCCGATAGTCCTCGTCGACCGCATCGAGCGACGCGGCGAAGCCGGCAAGCGTTGCCTCCCCCTTCGACGACGCAGCGGCGTGGATCTTGCCTTCGCGTCGCCAGTCGCACTCGATGCCCTCGCGATGCACGATCTCGTCGAGCCAGTCCACGCCGGCTCGGTTGAGAGCGATGCCGCGTCTGGCGTGGGCCGTGTCGTCGGCGAAGCCCTTGGCCCGGATGTTGTGCGCGTGGTCGATGATGAAGCCCGAGCAGCGGCCTGCGGCGTTGTTGCCGAGCCGATCGGCCTCGAGCAATACGATCGACTGCTCGGGATCGAGCTCGGCCAGCCGTCGAGCCGCAGCGAGACCGCCATACCCTGCGCCGACGACGACATGGTCGGCCTCGATCGCCTCGTCGAGGACGTGGGGCTCGGGCTGGGGCCCGAGGATCTCGAGCCACCCGTTCCGGTTGTCGTACGACGGCAGGATCGAGACCCGGGTCACGACAGGTCGATCCAGATCGTCTTGGCCTCGGTGTACTGCTCGTGGGCCTGCACCCCGTTGTCGCGCCCACCGAAGCCCGAAAGGCCGTAGCCGCCGAACGGTGTGGTCATGTCGCCCTCGGAGTAGCAGTTCACCGACACGGTGCCGGCCCTGAGCATGCGGCTCGCGAGGTGCGCAGTCCGGACGTTCGACGTGAAGACCGAGGCGTGCAGGCCGTAGTCGGTGTCGTTGGCCATGGCGATCCCCTCGTCGGCGTGGGTGAATGTCGACACCGACAGCACCGGCCCGAAGACCTCGTCGCGAGCGACGGTCATGTCGGGGGTGACATCGGTGAAGATTGTGGGCTCGACGAACCAGCCGCCGGACTCTTGGCGGGTCTGCTTACCGCCACACCGAAGCGTTGCGCCTTCGTCGTTGGCCTTCTCGATGTTGGCGAGGATCTTTTCCATGTGAACCGGTTCGATGATGGCTCCCATACGAGTCGCTGGATCGAGTGGATCACCCAAGACCCATTCGTGCATGGCTTCGTCGATGCGGGCCATGACATCGGCGGCGATCGATTCGTGGAGGATCAGTCGGCTGTTCGCCGAGCAATTCTGTCCGGCGTTCCAGAAGATTGCCTCGCACGCATGTGCCGCGACCTTGTCGAGATCTTCGGCATCACCCATGACGACCATCGGTGACTTGCCCCCACATTCGAGCAGGACACGCTTGAGGTTCGAATCGGCGGCGTAGCGAAGAAACATCCGTCCGACCTCGGTCGAGCCGGTGAACCCGACACAATCGACCTGCGGGTGGAGGCCGAGCGCAGCACCGGCCGTCTCGCCGAAACCGGGAACCACGTTGATCACCCCGTCGGGTACGCCCGCCTCGGTGGCCAGTTCGGCGATGCGGATGGTCGACATCGAGCTCTGTTCGGCAGGCTTGAGCACCAGCGTGTTGCCGGCAGCCAGCGCCGGGCCGATCTTCCAGCCCGCCATCATCAGCGGATAGTTCCATGGCAGCACCGCACCCACGACACCGATCGGTTCGCGCACGATGGTCGACACGACCCCGGGGCCCGATGGTGTGGCCATGTCATAGACCTTGTCGGCGAGCTCTGCGTGCCACATCAGGCAGTTGACCGTTTCCGGCAGATCGATCGTCGAGGTGTCGAAGATCGGCTTGCCGGCTTCGAGTGTTTCCATCACGGCGAGTTCGTCGGCATGCGCTTCGATCAGCAATGCGAACCGCTTCAGGAGGTTGCGTCGATCGGCCGGAGCCATTTTTCCCCATGGCCCGTCGTCGAACGCCGTGCGGGCGGCGGCCACGGCTCGGTCGATGTCTTCCGACGCTCCCTCGGCGACCTGGGCGAGTTCCTCGCCGGTTGCCGGGTTGTAGGTGGCGAACGTCGCGCCGCTGGCGGACTCCACGGAACGGCCACCGATCATCATCCGGGTCGGCGGGGTGACGGAGGCGGCCAACGCCGCAGGATCGAAGTGCAAGCTCATCGGTTGTTTCCCTTCGCTCGGCTCACGCCTGAGGTGTGTGTCATCTGGACGAGCCAGTCACGCTCGTCTTCCCATTCGCGGAACACCAGCGCGTCCCGAGTCGTCCCGTTGACCGGGAGCGTCGACAGTGCGGTCTGCAGCGCAAGGCGACCCTGACGGGTCATCGGCATCACTGGGCGGCGACACGGACCGACGGCCCGACCGACCATGTTGGTGGCGGTCTTGACGGCCGAGTTGTACTCGGCGTCGACGTTGTTCTCCCAGAAGAACATGTTGGCAGGCAGCATCTTCGCCCACAGTTCGAGTGCCGCAGCATGCTCACCGGCCTGGATGAGTTGCCAGAGTTCCACGCATTCGTGAGGCATGACGTTGGCCGCCCCCCAGATCCAACCGGCAGCTCCGGCCATCGCCGCAAACGGGGCCAGCGGGTCGGCACCTGCGAGCACATGCCCGCCGATCCCGATCAACTTCTGGGCTCGGATCAGGTCGCCGGTGGAGTCTTTGATGTACTCGATGTTCTCGATCGCGATCAGTTGGCGGTACAGATCGGGGTGGATGTCGAAGCCGCTGTTGACCGGGATGTTGTAGAGCACGATCGGAATGTCGATCGCCTGGGCGAGCTTTTCGTAGTGGAACAGCACACCCCGCTCGAAGGGGCCCTCGAAGTACGGAGGAAGCACCATGGCCGCCGACGCCCCCTGATCGGCCGCCCGACGGGTGCGCTCGATCGCATCGGTCGTCGTGATTGCCGAGGTTTGCGCGATGACTGGGATCCGGTTGTCGACGATCTCGACACCGAGACCGATGATGCGGTCCTTCTCGTCGTCGGACAGAAACGCAAACTCCCCGGTGCCGGCGCACAGCACCAGACCGTGAACACCGGCATCGATCAGGCGCTCGATGTGGTCCCGTAGACGCCCCTCGTCGACGCGCTCTCCCGTGTCGTCGAACGGCGAACACATCGCTGCACACACACCGTGCAGCAGAGGGGTGGTTGTGTCTCTCACTCGCTTCCTCGCTCTCGTCTCACACTGTTCCTCACGCTCGTCTCACTCGAGCGTCTCTGGAATCTCCCGCACACGGCGGTCGACGAAGTCACGAAGTGCTTCGTCGACGTCATCGGGCAGTTTCGGTTCGTCGTAGTCGGCCAGCAACTGCTGTGCCTTCCTGGTGCCACGAGCTTCGGCATCCTCACCTCCAGCCGCAAGCCACTGCTCGTAGCCATCGCTGTCCATCAGTTCCGGCATCGCAAACGCCGATTCGAAATTGGCGAGTGTGTGCGTCGTGCCGAGGAAATGACCTCCCGGCTCGACCTCGTCCAATGCGGCGAGCGCGTCGTCGAGCTCTCCGAAGTTGATCCCCTCGACGAAGCGCCGGAACATTTCGGCCTGTTCGCCGTCGATCGCCGCCTTGGCGTAACTCTGGCACAGCGCCGACTCCATGTAGCCGGTGGTCGACAACACGAAATTGGCGCCGGCGAGGGCGGCACCGAACATGTTGCGCGCCGCCTCGTACCCGGCTTGCGCGTCGAATGCCTTCGATGCCGTGCACATTCCCGAGCACCGCCACGGAAGCCGGTAGCGACGAGCAAGCTGGCCAACCAGCAGGTTCATGTGGTCGATGTCGGGCGTGCCGGCCATCGGGGCACCCGATTTCATCGAGACGGTGGCGAGCCACTGGCCGTACACCGCCGGCGAGCCGGGGCGAACGATCTGACTGAACGCCACGCCCGCAAGCGCCTCTGCGTTGATCTGCACGACCGAACCGATCGTCGATGCCGGCGTCGACGCCCCGCCGAGCACGAACGGCGAGAACAGCATCGCCTGGTTTGCCCCGCTGTACACCTTGACCGCGTCGAGCATCGTGGCGTCCCACACCAGCGGCGAGTTGCCGTTGGCAAGGCACGTCATGACCGTGTGCTGATCGACGAACTCCTCACCGAACAGCAGCCGCGCCATCTCGAGCGAGTCCTCGGCCCGCTCCCGACTGGTGACCGCACCCATGAAGGGCTTGGTCGAATGCTTCAGCAGCGAGTAGGTCATGTGCAGATGCCGGTGTGGCACGGCAATGTCCATCGGCTCGCACAGCACTCCCCCCGACATCTGCATCGCTGGCGTCATCTGGGCGATCTTGGCGAAGTTGTCGAAGTCGTCGAGCGTGGCGTTGCGGCGGGTTCCGTCGAGATCACGGACGAACGGTGCGCCATAGGCCGGTGTGAAGATGCTCTTGCGGCCGCCCAGGGTCACGGTCCGCTCGGGATCGCGAGCGATCATGGTGTACTCGGCCGGCGCAGTGGCGATGCGTTCCATCAGAAACTCGCGATCGATCCGCAGGCGATGGCCGTCGATCGCCACACCCCCGCCCGCACCGGCCCGCCGCCACATCTCGATCGAATCGTCGTCACGAAACTCGATCCCGGTCGTCTCCAGCAGCGTCATCGTGCGGTCGTGCACGATGTCGACCTGTTCGGGCAGGATCGCATCGAGATACGGAATGCCTCGCTCCATCTCGGGCAGGAATCGCTGGGTGTACGCGGTTCGTGCGTCACGGCGAGCGCCTCGACCCCGACGGCTCGGGCGGGTCGACGTGGCATCCGTCACGATCCCGCTCCTGCGAGCGCGAAAGACGAGCGACCGGACTCGGTATCGGGGCACACCGGTGCGCCGTGATGTGTCGTCGCCACGGCGCAGATCGTGACAGTGCGCCATCTGCGAGGCAAGACCACCCGCGACGCGCGCCGAGCGTGCAGCCCGGTCTGCTGCGACCGCTGCCAGGTTCGCTCACCCGGGGGCAGGTTGCGCACCCCGGACGAGCCTGCCGTTGAGAACGCCAGTGGGGTCCCCGTTGCGAAACGCCACCTCACCGGCGACGATCGTGTACTCGTACCCCGAGGCTCGCTGCACGAGGCGACGGCCGCCGGCCGGGAGGTCGTAGGCGACGGTCGGCTCGTGCAGGGTGAGGTTCTCGAAGTCGATGATGTTGAGATCGGCCTTGTAACCGGGAGCGACGACACCGCGGTCGAGGAGACCGACCAGACCCGCCGTCTCACTCGTCTGCATCGCAACGAGCCGCTCGAGCGGAAGCTTCGGCCCCCGGGTGCGATCGCGGCCCCAGTGCTGGATCAGTGTGGTCGGAAAGCTGGCGTCGGAGATCACGCCGCAGTGCGCCCCACCGTCGGACAGTCCGAAGGTCGTGTAGGGATGCTCCAACATCGTCTGCACAAACGACAGATCGCCGGGGAGATAGTTGAACAGCGGATGGTAGATGAGCGCCCTGCCGTCCTTTTCGAGCAGCGCGTCGTAGGCGATCTCCTGGGGGGTCGCACCGTTCGCCACCGCCAGCGCTGCGAACGAGTCCTCCGGTGCCGGCTCGTAGTCGGCCGGGTCACCGAGTCGGAACATCTTGTGCCAGCTGCTGATGATCTCCGCAGCAAGCCCCTCGGTGAGCGCAGACTGCTCGTCGAGCAGCGCCTTGCGAACCTCGGGCTTGCGCATCTCGGCCACGCGTTCTTCGAGCGGCATCGGATGCAGTCGGCGATACGACGGGTGGAACGAGAACGGGTTGAGGGTTGCGGTCAATCCGAGCAGCACCCCGGTGGCGCGGGGTGGGACCTGGCCCCGCATCGGCAGACCGTCGTTTTGGGCCTCCGTGACCGCATCGAGGAGTTCTGTCCACCAGTCGGGTCGGGCATCCTGTTGCTCGACGGTGATCGATGTCGGTCGTCCCGACGCCTCGGTCATGGCGCGGAACAACCGAAACTCTGCCGGGAAGTCGTAGAAGTCGGAGATGCCCTGCAGCACGCCGGCGTCGAGTTCCCCGAGTGCCTCGGCGATGCCGACGAGTTCATCCTCGAAGGCGGTGATCGACGGGGTGAGCACCCCGGAGGAATCCTTGTGCTTTTCGGTTCGGCTGGTCGTGAACCCCAGCGCACCGGCTTCGATCGCCTCCTTGACCACCCGCTTCATGTCGGCGATCTCCTCGGGCGTCGCAACGTCGTGGTTCGCACCCCGTCGACCCATGACGAAGGTGCGCACAGCCCCATGCGGGACCTGGGTGCCGACATCGATGGCGAGGCTGCGTCGTTCGATGGCATCGAGGTACTCGGGGAAGGTCTCCCAGTCCCACTGGATCCCCTCGTGCAACGCAGTTCCCGGGATGTCTTCGACCCCTTCCATCAGACCGATCAGCCAGTCCCGTTCTTCGGGCTGGCACGGGGCGAATCCGACGCCGCAGTTGCCGGTGACGATCGTGGTGACACCGTGGAACGACGACGGTTGGACGTACGGATCCCAGGTGATCTGCCCGTCGTAGTGGGTGTGCGCATCGACGAAGCCGGGGGTGACGATGCGGCCGGTTGCATCGATGATCTCGGTGCTGGCGCCGATGAGAGATTCGTCGATCGGACCGACTGCCACGATGGTTGCACCGGTGAGTGCGACGTCACCGTCGACGGGCGGGGCGCCAGTTCCGTCGTAGATCGTGCCGTTGCGGATCACCATGCTGTACACGACGCTCATGCTACGACACCGGCTGGCGCCGACCCAGATCCGAGCGACCGCTGACCCACACCCACGGCTAGGGTCCGGCCATGCTTCCAGAGGACATCAAACGACTCGTCTGGGCCTCCGATCCGCAACTCTCCCCCGACGGCTCGCAGGTCGCCTACGTCGTGACCCGCGTCGACGACGAACGAAACCGTTATCGGAGTCGGGTGTGGCTCGTGCCATCCGACGGCTCTGCGCCGCCGCGGCCGATCAGCGCCGGTGAGGAGAACGACGCCTCACCTCGGTGGTCTCCGGACGGTCGTCTCCTCCTCTTCACCTCGACGCGACGCACCGACCAGGCGGGCAAGACCACCTCTGCGCTCTACGCCATGGTCACCGACGGTCCCGGGGAGGCGTCGCTGCTCGTCGAGCACGACGAGGTCATCTCCGGGGTCGCCATCTCACCCGACTCACGCAAGGTCGCCTACGCCTGTCGAGTACGCGGTGAGCACTACGCAAGCGACGACATCGATCGCCGCCCGCCTCGCCGAATCGATCGACGCATGCACCGACTGAACGGCGTCGGGTTCACCCTCGACCGACCGACCCACGTGCACGTGATGTCCCTCGACGGTGACGGTGAACCACTCGACGTCTCTCCCGGCGATGCAGAGTTCGAGTCACCGTCATGGTTCCCCGACGGCCGGCACCTCGCAGTGGCGCGAACCAACACCGCCGAGCGGATGCTCGCCGGAGACATTGCGGTCATCGACCTCGACACCCGATCCGTCGAGATCGTCACCGACGGGACCGGCGTCTACCGATCACCGGCGGTCGGCCCCGACGGCACCGTGGCACTGGTCGGTCATGACGACGCCATGCTCTTCCCGCACAACAGCAAGCTCGGTGTCTTGGAGGACGGTGGTTCGGTGCGATGGCTGACCGAACGTCTCGATCGCGACTGGAACACCTTCCCGGTGAGCACAGCTGCGACCTGGAACGCCAACGGCAGTGGGTTGGTCGGCATCGTCGCAGATCGGGGGGCCGTGCACCTTCGCCAGGTCGACCTTGACGGCACGATCACACCCCTGGTCACCGGCAACCGCTGGGTCACGGGCTGGTCCGCTGTGAACGGAATGATCGCCTTCGTCGCCGAGGACTCCGAACGACCTGGAGAGCTCCATGTCCTTCGCGACGGTGACGAAACCCGGCTCACCAACGTGACGGACTCCTTCGTGCGCATCGCCGAGCCGGTGCAGGCGACACGGTTCACGGCCCCCGCCCCCGGGATCGAGGACGAGGTCGATGCGTGGATCGTCACCCCGCGCGACCTCGATCCTGATCTCACCTATCCGATGCTCCTGTCGATCCATGGCGGCCCGTTCACCCAGTACGGCGACTATTTCCTCGACGAGGCACAGCTGTATGCCCGAGCCGGGTTCGTGGTCGTCTACGCCAACCCTCGGGGTGGTTCGGGCCGTGACAACGACTGGGGCCGCTGCATCAGGGGCAAGACGCTCGGTGGCCCGGGATGGGGATCGGTCGACTTCGACGACTTGATGTCGGTTACCGACACTGCCCTCGAACGGTTTCCGTTCATCGACGAGAGCCGGGTCGGCGTGATCGGCGGCAGTTATGGCGGCTACATGACGAGTTGGATCATCGGGCACACCGATCGCTTTGCGGCCGCCTGCTCGGAACGGGCGGTCAACAACGTGTCGACGCTCGACATCGGCTCCGACATCGCCGGTGTCGCCAAGTTCTGGTTCGGGATCGATGCGCTCGACGAGGGCGGGCTCGACGAACTCATGCGTCTCTCTCCCATCAGTTACGTCGACAACATGTCCACCCCCCTGCTGATCATCCACTCCGACGACGATCTGCGTTGCCCGTTCGATCAAGCCGATCAGCTCTACTACGCCCTGCGTGATCGGGATCACGACGTCGAGTACTACCGATTCCCCGGTGAGACCCACGAGCTCAGCCGCTCCGGTTCCCCGATCCATCGGATGCAGCGAGCCGAACTGATCATCGACTTCTTCACGGACCGCCTCGGCCCCCTCTAGGGCTCTACCTCCTCGGCATTCCAGGTCGTAACCGCGCCGACACTTCCCGGTCGCGGGGTCATCAGCTCGGTGTGACCGCCGACCACGTACCCCTTCTCGGTTGCCGCCCACGCAAGCAGGTCGCGGTCGGCAGTCCCCGAGTCGTCGAGGCCGCGGCTCGTGTCGAAGTCTTTGCGCAGCTCGATCCAGTTCTCGAGGTGGGTCGCCCAGACCACGATCACCTCGCGGTTGTTGTTGATCACCTCGAGGAGGTTGGTGAGGTGGATCCCTCGAGTCTCGAGGTGCGGCACCCGCTGCTGGGCGACCTCGGCGAGGTAGTCGACCTGACTTCCGGGTCGGACCTCGAGCAGTTGGTGGACGAAGACCGTGCACCGAAGATCGCGGGCCTCCAGCTCCTCGCGCGTCGGGCAGCCCGGCACAGAGCCCCCGATGCGATCGACTCCACCGGTGCGGAACTGTGCAGCATCGTCCCACCAGTCGCCGTAGAACGTGGCCCGCCGCTTGAGATTGAGCCGGTCGAGATTCCGGGTCCAGGCGTCCCAACCGTCGGGTCCACCGTCGTGGATGTTGACGACTCTGGGCCAGCGCCCACCCGATGCGCCGATCACGAAAAAGGTGCCCTGGAGCCTGAAGAGGCCGGGCATGGCGTGGACCGGTTCCGCTGCGGCCGCGTCCATGTAGTCGTACTGGCCCTGCCCGACGATGTCGACGGTCTCATGCAGGTAGAAACGTCTCGGCATCGCTCAACCCCTCAGATCGCCTGCATCTCGGCTTCGCGACGAACGACGAGCGACAGTGCAGCCAGGGTCACAACCATGCCCGAAATCTGGAGCAGGTTCACGGTCTGGTCCAGAACCACGACGGCCCCGAGGGTCGACATCACCGGAATGGCTAGCGTCAACATGGCGGTGATCACGAGACGAACCTGGTTGTGCGACCAGTTGACGAGCAGGTGCCCGGTCCCGGGGACCGCGAGCAGCGCGCAGAGCCAGATCCACTGTGTGGGCGACGGCCAGTCGATACCGCCGGCGTCGATGACGGAGATGGGAAACAGGGTGATCGCTCCAGTGATCCACAGGCAGGCCTGGAACTCGATGATCGCAACCGTCTCGCGACCTCGCTTCGCCAGTGCGAAGTACGCGGCGAAGAAGAGCATCGCAACGAACGACAGCACGTCGCCGAGGGGCGACCAGGTCGAGTGCTGGGTCGACCCGAACACCACCAGCACCACGCCGATCATCGACACCGCCGTCACGCCGATCAGCAAGCCCGTCACCCGTTCGCGGAACGCACGGGCGGCAACGGCGAGCAGCACAATGGGTGTCAGATTCGAGATCACCGTCGCATTCGCGACCTCGGTCTCACGGATGGCGACGAAAAAGATGGCGATCTCGATGGCGATGACGACACCGGCGGGGGCGACCGCCTTGACCATTGCAGCGGTGATCCGTCGACCCGAGACGTACACCGCACCGGCGTAGACGACGGCGCCGAGGAGGATGCGCCAGAACGCGATCTGCAGCCCGTCCATCGGTGCCTTCACCACCATCACGTTCCCGGCCGCCCAGCACGTCACGCCGAGCACTGCCCCGGCGAGGCCCGCTGGGGTCGAGCGTGCGACGCTCACGCGCCGTCGATGCGTTTCTGCACATGCGGCATGAAGTACCCCGCGTACCGTTCCTGCACGTCGGCGCGTTGCCAATCGGTCTCGCGCACCGTTCCGCGGCACACGTCAGTCCCGCACAGGCACGCCAATGCGTACGGCTCGACCCGAGCCATTGCATAGTCGTGGCAGAGCTCTTCACCCGCCTCGATGTCTCGGATCGCCACATAGGTGACGTTTCCCTCGAACCCGACGTTGGCGTCGCAACTGTGGTTGATGTGCACGACCATCGCCTCGTACTCGTCGGGCGAGCGGGGCGAAAGAAAGAGCCCCTCTGCGATCTGCAGACTGAAGTCGCCGATCTCCTCGGTGAGGCGCTGGACCTCGTCGAAACCGACGACATGGCCGACCTTGACCGCAACCGGTTCGTCCTTGGCGATCGAGTCGTTGGCGAAGACAGCGAGCCCACCGAGATGGCTCGCACGAACATCGACCTTTGGCGATCGCCAGACGGATACCGGCTCCATTTGCGGAGTATGGCAGGCTGAGCCGCGATGACCGAGGTTGGCACTGACGCCGTTTCCGAATTCGACCTGCCCGCCGTTCGCAAACGAACCCGATTGGCCCTGATCGGATCGGTCTTCCCGGCCGGCATGGGTATGACGGCCACGTTCGCTGCGACGAGCCTCGCTGCGAAGGAGATCACCGCCAACGACGGACTTGCGACACTTGCCGCCACCATGACGGCAATCGGTGGCGCGATCGCTGCGGTGCCCCTTGGCCGCTACATGAACGAGCACGGGCGCCGCGCCGGACTGATGCGGGCGTGGCTGATCGGTGCGGCCGGCGCCGCGGTTGCCTTCGTCGGTGTGCTTGCCGAGCTCTACAGCCTGCTGGTGATCGGCGGTATCGGAGTCGGCATGGGCCAGGCGGCGAGCCTCGCCGCCCGATATTCGGCTGCCGATCTGGCCCCGGAGGATCGCAAGGCGAGCGAGATCGGACTCGTGATGTGGGCCGGATCGATCGGGTCGGTGCTCGGTCCGACGGTTGCGCTCGGTGGCACGGGATGGGTTGCTGTGAACCTTCTCGGACTCGACGAACTTGCCGGTCCGTACCTCATGGGAACGTTCGTCTTCATCGCCGCTGCGCTGATCGTCACCACCTTCCTTCGCCCCGATCCGCTGCTCGTTGCCAAACAACTCGGGAACGCAACAGAAACGAAGCGGCCCACCCTGGCGGAGTCGTTCAAGAAGTTGTTCACCAACCGTCTCGCCACCATCGCGGTGTTTGCGACCGCCGTCGGTCAGGGGGTGATGGTGTCGGTCATGACCGTCACGCCACTCCACATGGACGATGGCGCCCACGAAAAGACCGTCATCGGTCTCGTCATCTCGCTGCACGTCGTCGGCATGTATTTCTTCGCCCCGGTGGTCGGCTGGCTGGTCGATCGCGTCCGCACCGAGCTCATGGTCGCAGCGGCAGGCCTGGTTCTGTTCAGCGGAGCCGAGATTGCGTCACACACCGACCCCGAAGACAGTCTCGGCGTGTTCGTCGGGCTGTTCCTCGTCGGACTCGGCTGGTCGTTCAGCATGATCGCCGGCAGCGCCCTGCTGTCGTCGGTCTTCCCGGTCGAGGAGCGGGCATCGGTGCAGGGTGCTGCCGATTTCACGATGATCACGTTCGGTGCCACCGGCGGCATCCTTGGCGGCATCGTTGTCGAGGCGACCGGGTACCACACGCTCTCGCACTACGCCGCCGTCCTCGCCCTTTCTCTGGTCGCTGCCGCGCTCTACCCGATCGTCACGAACGTGAAGGGACCAAGGAAGCCCGAACCCGTTCCCAGCTGACAACGACGCAAACATGCGCAGGCCGGGACCAGCGTCGCACAACTCGTCGAGCCGCTCTCAGGCCAGCAGTGCCTCGTCGAACGGGTACTGCGACATCAGCTCGGTGCCGGTTTCGGTCACCAGGATCTGCTGCTCCAACTTCACGCCTTCGGTCGTGTCCGGGCCACCGATGAAGCTCTCGACGCAGAGGGTCATGCCCGGCTCGATCACACCGCCGTAACCGAACGGGGCGAAATCCTGTGCGTGATAGAGGTACGGGTACTCACCGGTCATCCCGACGCCATGGCTCGACAGGTAGTAGCGATGGGCGGCGAATCGCTCGGGCAGATCCCAGGCCCGTTCGCTGTACTGCGCGAACGTCAGCCCCGGCTCGATGATCCCCATGTTGTGGTGCACCTGTTCGTAGGCGATCCGGTAGAGCTCCCGCTGCTCGGAACTCGGCATCCCGGGGCCGGCGTGAAAGGTCCGCGAATAGTCGGCGTAGTAGCCGTGGCAGCCGACGACGTCGGTGTCGAACGCAACCAGTTCGTCGGCACCGATGACCTTCTCGCTCGTCTCCTGGAACCATGGGTTGGTGTTGCTGCCCGAGGACAGCAGGCGGGTCTCGATGTAGTCGGCACCTTGGGCGATCACGTGCTGATGGAAGACCGACCAGAGCTCGTTCTCGGTCAGTCCCGGCCGGAGTTCCGCCTCCATCACCGCCATGGCGCGCTCGGTTGCGCGCATCGATGCAACCTGACACGCAAGCTCGTCAGGCCCCTTGACCGCCCGTGCCCGCTCCACCGGAGCCTGTGCATCGACGAGACGAACACCCTCGGCGGCCAGCGCGAAGGCGGCTCCGGCATTGACCCGCTCGAGACCGACCGTCGTGTCGGTTCCGACGGTCTCGCGCACCAGCGAAGCGATCTGTGCCGCCCATGCCCGCTCGACGTCGGCAATGGCTTCCCCGGCCGCCACGAACGACGCGGTGGTCGCCTGTCGAACCTCGGTCACCGTCTCGAGTCCGTCGGCGAGGTGGAGGGCGCCGGTGAACTCGAACAGGATGACCGGACCTTCGACCGTGACGAAGAGGTACCGCGCCGGGTTCCGAGCGGTGAAGATCTGCATGTTGCGAGCACCGCAGGCATACCGGATGTTGACCGGGTCGGTGAGCACGCAGGCCCCGATGTCGCGATCGGCCATCTCCGACCGCAACCGACCGAGGCGGAAGGCCCGCAACGCCACCTGATCGATCGGCGTGTCCTCGGTCGGGAGCATCGTTGGAATCTACTCGGCACCGAAGGTGCGGCGAGACGACGAACGGGCCAACGTCGGGGCCGGACTCGCCGGCGTGACGGTCACGGTGAGCTTGTCGTGCCCGAAGGATCCTGCTCGATGTCCGGCGCTCGGGGTGCGGCGGGGACGATGACGAGGTTGGAGTCACCGATCGCCGGAATCTGAAGCCGGGACAGAGAGATGCAGCCGTTGTTGCCGCTGACGAAGAAGAGGTAGATGCAGTCGCGGCCGGGATCGATCATCGCCACAAAGCTGCTGTCCGGCGCCCACAGCGGCTCGAGACCCTGTACCCGTTGCTCGAAGTCGAGAAGGGTTCCCGTCTCGATCTCGTACAGCGCCGGGAAGTCGTCGTACTCCCGGCCTTTCGGGAGGAAGATCCACGCGCCGTCGGGGCTGATGGCCGGTCCGAGTCCGAAATCGAGTAGGTCGTTGTCGAGGGTGTACTCGACGCCGTCGGCGCCGGCGGCGGTCGTCACGACCATCTGGTTGGCGTCGGTGGTGCTCCGGCGGTATTCGAGCCATCGGGTGCCGTTCGTCGCCACGATCTCGTGCGGCGAGATGCGTTCGAGGCCGGTTCCGGTCACCTCGAGTGTCCCGCCGGTCTGGGCGGTCACGAAGGCGCCGACTCCCGGAACGATCTCGATGTCGGTACCCCCGGGCAGCAGCGACCGCTCTGTTGCGGAACCGGGGACGAACTCGCCGTACTCGACACCGGCGTCGGTGGAAACAAGCACGAGCAGTTGGCCGGTGTGGCGCCGCACCAGTTGCACACCGGTCGCGAGGCGCATCGCCCGAGTCGGGTCGGCCGGATCAAAACCGAGGGCACCGTCGCTGGTGACCAGCACCGCCTCACCGCTGTCACCGCTGGCTCGCGTCTCGTCTCGCACCGACACGAGTTCACCGGTCCCGAGATCGATCACGACAGGAAATCCGTCGGCACCGACGTATGCAAAGCGATACTCGCTCGGCACCATCTGCACCGGGCGGAGCAACGCATACTTGTCGGCCTCGTTGGGATCGACCTGCACCTCGAGCCACGCCGTCACGAGATCCTGCGCAGTGAGGCCGGCGATCGATGCCTCCAGGTCGAGGGCCGGGTCGGGTTGGGTTGCGGACAAGGCGGCGCGGTCGCTGTCTTGCCGAGTTGCGTCAGATACAGGGGCTGCGGGCGCCCGGGTGGTGTCACCGCCAGACAGGACCCAGATCGCGAAGATGGAGGCTGCGGCGGCGATCAGCCACCGAGCGTCGAAGCGACGGGCCGCTCGGGGTCTGCGCTCACCACGCCAATCGCGGATGCGGTCACGCCGAGTCCCGGCGTCGACACCGCGGGCGCGATCGCGCGGCTCGTTCCACTCGAGTTCGATGTCGAGAATCTCAACGCTCGGGTTGTCGGCCACGAGATCCACGATGCCATCCCCCATGCCCGGTGTACGACTCTGAGGCGAGGTCCGGATGCGGCGCACCCGATCCTCCCGCATCCCCGAGGTGCGCAACCCAGCGGCGATGGCACTCGAAGTGTCGGTCTACGCTGCGCCGATGGTCGACCAGACAAACCAGTACCGCACCGGCCTCGCCGGCCGAACAGCGCTCGTCACCGGCGGGGGCTCGGGCATCGGTGCGGCGATCGCCACCACTCTCGCCGGGGCAGGAGCGACGGTGCGGACGTGCGACGTCGACAGTGCGACCGGCGCCGATTACGCCTGCGACGTGTCCGACGAGACGGCAGTTGCGACGATGTTTGCCACCATCGACGACGAATTCGATCATCTCGACATCGTCGTCAACAATGTTGGTGTCGCAGGTCCGACCGGTGGCGTCGAGCACATGAACACCGACGACTTCGACCGCTGCGTGCAGATCAACATCGGGGGCACGTTCCGAGTCACGCAGCAGGCCGTACGCCGGATGCGCCAACAGGGTCGCGGCTCGATCGTCAACATCTCGTCGACGGCTGGGCACGTCCCCTATCCCTTGCGGTCACCGTATTCGGCGTCGAAGTGGGCCATCGAAGGCCTGACCCGCTCGTGGGCGATGGAATTGGGCCGGTTCGACATTCGTGTCAACTGTGTGGCGCCGGGCACCATCGCCGGTCCACGCATGAGCGGCGTCATCGAACGCGAAGCAGCGGCGATGCAGACCACCACCGATGCGGTGAAGGCGGCCTACGAGGATCAGGTGTCGATGCGCACCTTCGTCGATGCGTCCGACATCGCAGCAACCGTTGCGTTTCTGTGCAGCGACGCGGCGCGGTTCATCAACGGCGAGATCATCAGCGTCGACGGTCATTGCGAGACGTTGCGGACCGAGTTTCCCGACGATGTTCGAGTGCGGGGCGTGACCTTCTAGGCGGTGATCCGCTCAGCCCCCCACGACCGGGGCGAGAAAGTAGATCTCGGTGTCGACACCGACTCGCACGTACTCGGGATCGGCATGGATCTCCCCGTCGATGCCCGCCGACGAGCCGGCACGCAGCGCACGACCGAGGCCCGGATAGGTGGCTTCGAGGTCATCGATGATCTGACCGACCGTGGCGCCGTTCGCCTGCACAACCGCCTCACCGCCGGTGAAGGCACGGTGCTGGGTCATGAGGTGAACGGTGGCCACGGTGATCTGGATCGTCAGCGGACGACGAACGTGCTCAGCGCTCGTTGAGCCTCTTGAGCACCTTCGGCGGCGACATCGGAAGGGAGGTCATCCGGACGCCGGTGGCAGCCTTGACCGCGTTGCCGATGGTGGCCATGGGCGGAACGATGCCCGTCTCGCCCACCCCGCGCACGCCGTAGGGATGTGCCGGGTTCGGGACCTCGACGATGATCGTCTCGATCAGCGGCAGGTCGGACGCAACCGGAATGCGGTAGTCGAGGAAGGATGCGTTCTCCATTGCGCCATCCGCGTTGTAGATGTACTCCTCGTTGAGCGCCCAACCGATGCCCTGCACCGAGCCGCCCTGCATCTGTCCCTCGACATAACTCGGGTGAATGGCGGTTCCCGCGTCTTGCACGGCGGTGTAGCGGACGATCTCGATCTCGCCGGTCTCCTCGTCGACCTTCAGGTCGGCGCAGTGCACGGCGAAACTCGGACCCGCACCGGCTGCGTTCAGCGACGCCGTGGCGGTGAGCGGACCACCGGTGCGCTTGGCCTGCGCGGTGATCTGCGCAAGCGTCAAGGGGTCTCCACCCTCGCCACCACCGTGACCGGGTGACACGGCGGCACCGTCGACCCAAGCGACCTCGCCGACGTCGACCCCCATGATGGTGGCGGCCCGAGCCTTCAACTGTTCGATCAGGTCCTCGCAGGCCTCCACCACGGCTTTGCCGGTGGCGAACGTGGCACGCGAACCTTCGGTGACGTCGGTGAATCCGACCGATTCGGTGTCGGCAACGATCGGGGTGATGGAGTACACGTCGATCCCGAGCGTCTCGGCTGCCATCAGTGCCATCGAGGCCCGCGACCCGCCGATGTCGGGCGACCCGGTGATCACGTTGGCTGTGCCGTCTTCGTTGAGGTTGACCGTGGCACTGGACTCTTCACCGATGTTGAACCAAAAGCCGACAGCCATGCCGCGCGAGGTTCCCTCGGCGGGCACGGACTGGTAGTGGTCGGACGCCTTCAGCGCTTCGAGACATTCGACCAGACCCACCCTGGGGTGGGGCATGCCCATCGCGGTGAGATCACCTTCGACAGCGGCGTTCTTCAACCGCAGGTCGATCGGATCCATCCCCAGCTCGGTTGCGATTTCGTCGACGACCGACTCGATCGCCCACGCTGCATGCGGCGCCGAAGGCGCCCGGTACGCCGCCGACTTCGGAGTGTTGGTCAGCGCCGTGTACGTCTCCATGCGCAAGTTGGGGAACTTGTACGACGCCACCGACATTGCGCCGATGAGCCCGGCCATGTCGCTGAATGCACCCACGCCGTAGGCCATCCAGCCGTCGATGGCAGTGAGTTCGCCGTCCTTGGTCGCGCCGATCTTGATCCGGAGTTCGGCGCTCGGTGCCGGACCCGAGCCCCGCAGCACCTCTTCGCGCGTCATGGTGATCTTGACCGGTTTGCCTGACTTCTCCGACAGCTTCGCCGCAATCGGCTCGAGGTAGATCGTGGTCTTACCGCCGAAACCGCCCCCGATCTCGGCCGGGACCACCTTGACCTTCGAATTGTCGACGCCGAGCACATCGGCGGTCATCGAACGGACGCGGAAGTGGCCCTGCGACGAGCACCACACGTTCGCCTTGCCATCGCCGTAGTCGACCACACAGGCGTGGGGCTCGATGTAACCCTGGTGGACGTGGGCACAGTCGAAGCCCATCTCCACGACGACGTCGGCGTCGGCCATGGCCTGATCGACGTCGCCCCGAGCGAGGTTGGTGATTGTGGCGAGGTTCGAGGGGTCGCCCGGGGGTGCAAATTTCGTGTGGTTGTTCGGGTTGGCGAGCGGGGCACCATCGGCCATGGAGTCGGCGATCGACAAGACGGCGGGCAGCACCTCGTACTCGACCTCGACCGCAGCAGCGGCGGCCTTCGCCTCCGCCTTGGTGGTCGCGGCAACGGCTGCGACCGCATGACCGTGGTAGAACGCCTCGCCCCGAGCCATACAGTTGACCGCGGTGTCGTAGTTCGGATGCGTCGGATCGAGCGCCGGGAAGTCGTCGCCGGTGACAACGGCCTTCACGCCGGGCATCGCCTCGGCTGCCGACGTGTCGATCGACACGATCCTGGCGTGAGCGTGCGGTGAGCGCACGAATGCACCATGGAGTTGACCGGGGAGGTTGAGATCGGCGCCGAAGCGAGCCTTGCCCACGACCTTGTCGAAGCCATCGTGACGGATCGGACGGGTGCCGACCCACTTGTAGTTGGTGGGATTCTCGGTTGCGGTCATCTCACACTCCCTGCTTGCTGGTCGAGTTCAGTTGCACGGCGGCTTCCTGCACCGCCCGGACGATCTTGTCGTAGCCGGTGCACCGGCAGAGGTTGCCGGCGAGGCCGTATCGGATTTCGGTCTCGGTCGGGTCGGGGTTTGCGTCGAGCAGTGCCTTGGCCGCTACGAGGAACCCCGGCGTGCAGATTCCGCACTGCAGAGCAGCACCCTCCAAGAAGGTCTGCTGCAGAGGGTGGAGTTGGTCACCATCGGCGATCCCCTCCACGGTGATGATTTCGCGTCCTTCGACCTCGGGGGCCAGAATCAGGCACGAGCAGTTGAGTTTGCCGTCGACGAGGACCGAGCAGGAGCCACAGTCACCGGTACCGCAGCCTTCTTTGGTCCCGATAAGGCCGAGTTCGTCGCGCAGGGCGTCGAGCAGCGATGTGGCATCGGCGGCCAAGAAGTCGGTCGGCTCTCCGTTGACGATGCAGTTGATGTGGGTACGTGACATGGGGATCAGGCTCCGTTCTGGGCGCGTTCGGCGGCGATGACTGCGGCACGCTTGGCGAGGACACCGGCGACCTGGGTGCGGTACTCGATGGTGCCGCGCTTGTCGTCGATGGGGTTGCAGGCCGCCGACGCTGCGGCGGCAACGGCGGCGAGGGTGTCGTCGTCGAGGCTGGAGCCGACGAGCGCAGCTTCGGCGGCAGGTACGCGAACGGCGGTCGGGGCCACTGCACCGAGCACCACGCCGGCGGCACTGACGGTGTCACCGTCCATCGTCAGTCGAACCGCGGCGCCGACGACGGCAATGTCCATTTCGGTTCGCGGGATCATCCGCAGGTAGGCATCACCGGTGTTGGCCGCCGGGTCGTCGATCTCGAACTCCACGATGAACTCGTCGGCGGCCAGAGACGTTTGACCCGGCCCGGTCACGACATCGGCCACCGGGATGGTTCGCTCCCCACCGGCCCCGGCAATCACGGCTCGGGCGCCGGCGGCGATCATGCCTGGCACCGAATCGGCTGCCGGTGAGCCGTTGCACAGGTTCCCACCGAGGCTCGAGCGGTTCTGGATCTGGTCCGAACCGATCAGACCGGCGCCTTCGGAGATGCCGGGGTGCATTGCGGTGAACGCTGCATTGTGGGTGAGGTCCGATGCCGGGGTTGCCGCACCGATGGTCCACCGACCGTCGGCATGCGAGACCGACATCAACCGATCGATCCGCTTGAGGTCGACCATCACCGACGGCTCGAGTCGGCCGGTGCGCATCTGGGGAACGAGATCAGTCGCCCCAGCGAACACCCGGGACCCCGGGTTGTCGGCCAAGAGCGAGCAAGCCTCGCCCACCGTGGTGGGAGCGACGTAGTGCATCCAGCGATCCTTTGCTTGTGAGCTGCGAACAGCCGTGAGCATGCCACGCGGAAACGCCGGACGCTGAACCCGCCGACAACCGACGCGTGCCATCATCCGATGATGCAGCGAACGTCCATCGAAATCGAGAGCCTGTCGCATCTCGCCCCGCTTCCCGCCGCAAGCCGGGTGGGACCCTTGCTCGAGTCGAGCATCACCACACCGTTCAACCCCGGTACCCGCACTCTTCCCGCCACGTTCGAGGAACAGGCCGAGAACCTCTTCATCCATATGGGACAGATGCTCGAGGCTGCTGGGGGCGGATGGGAACACGTGGCCAAGGTGACGTTCTTTCTCGCCGAACACGAGAGCAGAGCCAAGTTGAACGTTCCGTGGCTGGAACGATTTCCCGACGAAGCGTCGCGTCCAGCCCGGCACATCATGGAGGTCGGCCCGGGAGCCTCGAAGGTCACGTGTGTGTTCACCGCCTACATTGCCTGACCATGGAAGATCCCGGCTACGACAACGACATTCGCCCTGTCATCCTCACCGATGAACTGAAGGCGAAACTCAACGGTGTGGCAACACCGACGCTGGCCGGTGCGTTGCAGGACCGAGGCATCGAGAACGGCATTCTCGTCGGTCTCAAACCGACCCGTCCCGACCTACGTCTGCTCGGTTACGCCCACACCCTCCGCTACGTCCCCAGGGCCCCGGAGTTCATCGCTCGAACCAAGGGCCGCAACATGCAGCGCATCGCAATCGAGACGATCGAGTCCGACGAGGTCCTGATCATGGAGGCCCGCTACGAGGTCCTCGCCGGCACCATCGGCGACATCTACTCGATGCGGGTGAAGCAGCGCGGCGGTACCGGCGTGATCACCGACGGCTGCCTGCGCGATACACCGGGAATCGCCGAGATCGATCTTCCCGTGTACCACTTCGCCTCCCACGGTGCCCGGGTCGGCCGGATTCACACGCCGCTGGACCATCAGGTACCGATCGTGTGTGCAGGTGTCACCGTCTTTCCCGGCGACATTCTCGTCGGCGATGCCGAAGGGGTCTGCGTGCTTCCCGCCCGTCTGGCCGAAGAGATCGCCGATCAGTGCGTGGAGGACGAACTTCGTGAGGAGTGGGGCCTGTGGCGGGTGTCGCAGGGTGAGTCGATCGAGACGACGTTCCCCATGCACGAAAGCCGCCGCGCCGAGTACGAGCGCTGGAAACGCGACGTGAAGGGCTGCTGATCCACAACGATCACGATCCCAGCCGGCCTGAAGTCATCGCCTCCGGCTCCGCAACCTCGCGACACATCCTCGGAAGCGATCGGTTCGTTCGCCGACGTTCCCGACTCGAAACGTGACGAGGGACATGATCCAAACGACGCATCTATAGTCCAAAAGACTCATTACTGGCCTCCGGCGGTCGAATGAGTTGTGCAAGTCGAGTTTCGAAGGACGCAGCGTGGAACCCAACAACGATCGACAGTCACTTGACTTCCCGGATTCCGCTATCGACTCCGTCGACGTGGGCAGCCTCTTCGACGCCCTCCAAGCCGCGAATGCGACGATCAACGGGTTCGACGAAATGCCCTTTTTGGAGCCGGTGCTCGAAAAGATCGCCAATGCGCTGGGAGCTGAGAAGATCATCGTGACTCAGCGCTCGAATGACGCCTTGATCCAGCGCACCCACTGCGACGACGACAGGCTCTCACAGCATCTCGAAGACTGGACCGTGTTCGCCGAGGGTCCCGCCTACACCTGGTCGTCCAGTCATCGCATCGGTCAGGCTCGGCAATTTCCTGCCACCCCCCACGGCCACGTCGTCGCCCTCACCGCAGGGCGCCGTGACAGCGATCAGATTCGGGGGACGCTGACCGTTCTCTGCGGCGACACACCGATGACGAAGCAAAGCACGGACTTCGCAGGGCTGGTCGCTCTGAGTCTTGCCGGACTGTTCAAGCGTCTTGACAGCGATGCGGAAATTGCCAGGCTCGGAGAACTCGCGAAACTGCGGGAAGTGGTGAGTGCACGCCTGCTCCCGCGCTTCGAAGCTGACACCGATGCATACGAAGCAGTCACCCATGTCCTTTCTGCGATCGCCGAGACCTTCTCCGCAGACGAGGTGCTCTGGGGCAACCGTCACAATCCCAAGGTGGATGGGGGTTCCCAACGCTACGTGCGCAGACTTGGCGTATCGCAACAACTTCCTCCATCCAGACTCATGATGAAGAGCGGACCCCTCGACCGCAACAGCCGGATCGTGATCGACCGATTGGACGACAGCGCGTTTCGAAACCTGGGCCTGGACCCCTCCGCCTACCCGCACTCGATGACGTGGACCACACCGCTTCAACTCGAAGACACCGTGGTCGGAGGATTGGGCCTCCTCTTCCTCGACAAGACGGCTGACCCCACCGTCGAGGAAATCCGTGCGCTTGCAGATATCTCGAAGTTGCTTCAGCAGTACACCGTGCGGGTCGACGCTGAGCGTGCGCTTCAGCGCCGCCACGACTTCGACAGGCTCTCTCTGGAGATCGCTCGCAGCCTGCTCCGAGCCTCCACCGAAGGCGAAAGCGCCAACGAGGTGATCACCTGGACCCTTGAAAAGCTTGGCCGCGCCTTCAACGCCGACCAGCTGACACTGCAGAGCGGACGAGACACCGGCTCTGCCATTCGCTGGGACTCCACGCATGGTCTCGAGCGGTACCAGCACATACTCGACGCACGTCCGAAGCGGTTCATGAGCGACGCGGTGCAGCAGATCGTCGACGAGCGCGGGAGCGCCTTGCTCAGGGTGCCGGATCTTCCCGAGGATGCTCGTTCCATCCTCGAACAACTCGGGTACGACAACGTCACCATCCTCGCCTGTCGGACCGTCCCCGACGACAGAAACATCCTCCTCGGCGCGTTGTCCTGGGATCATCGTGATTGGACCGATGTCCACCTGACGACATTGACCTACATCGGAACGTTGCTGCAACAGGCAGTGGACACGATCGAGGCGCGTCAGCGGGCGGCACTCTTCGATGAGATGGAGCGGTTGGCGGCGAGGGTCTCGACGGAACTCAACAAGCACGATGCAGTCCACGAGGCCCTGGGCGGGATTCTTCCCGACATCTCGTCAACGGTCGGCGGACTTGGCGCCTCTTGGTTCGATGTCTCGCACAAGCTCCGACGCTTCGACATCGTGCGATCTGTCAGTTCCGACGGTGCTTCGTTCCCGCCGAACGCAAAACTTGGCTTCAGCGAAGACGACTGGGAGCAGATCGGTACAACCGCCTGGCCCGCTGGGTTTTATACCCGACACGATCCGCCGATGAACACCATTGCCCGCACTGTCGACCCGGAGTGGTCCGACCGGCTGATGATACCGGTGATCCGCAACGGACTGGTCGTGTCTGGGTTCGGCATCATCGTCGACGGCCCGCGACCAACTGCGGTGCTGCAGGTGCTCTCGAGGATCGCAGAGCTGGTCCAAGAGGCGTTTGAGCGGAGCCGTGGGGCGCAGTTGTTTGCCACGACGTTCGATTCGGCCCCGACCGGTCAACTGGTGCTCGACGAACAAGGAGTGGTGCAAGCGTTGAACGCGGCCGCAGCGGCGCTTGGCCTCGTCCGGCCCGGGGAGCGTTGGGATACGGTCGATACCACGTTCTTTTCCGGCCGCGGCGAGCACGAGTTCGAGCTCTCGACTGATCGGCATCAGCGATGGTTTCGGGTACGGAGTTCGGTTGTTACTGACGACAACATCCGACCGATCACCGTGGTCAACATCGAAGACGTCTCGAAAGAGCGCGCCTCACAAGCTGCGCTGGAACACGATGCAAGCCATGACCAGTTGACAGGGCTTGCCAACCGGCGGCTTCTCGACGAGAAACTGTCCACTGCCGCATGTGACACCGGCGCCACGGTCGTGATGGTCGACGTCGACCGATTCAAGTCGATCAATGACTCGCTCGGGCATCACGCAGGGGACGCAGTCCTGTTGGCGCTGGCCGACCGGCTCCGCACCACGGTTCGCGATGGCGACCTGGTGTGTCGTTTTGGAGGTGACGAGTTTGCAATCCTCCTCAAGGGCTGCAGTGAACGCCACGAACTCGCGGCCTTCGCAACCCGCATGTTGGATGTCATACGTGAACCGGTTGACTTTGACGGTCACACAATCTCCCCGACGTGCTCGCTTGGCCTTGCGTCGATCCCACGGGGCGAGGACCCCGAGGCGGTCCTTCGTTTTGCGGACGCCGCCCTCGTAACTGCAAAGAACGCTGGCCGCAACGGCTTCGCCTTCTTCGATCCATCAGACACCGACATCCTGCGCTCCCGCTTCGATACGGAGATGGGGATTCAGCGTGGCCTCGAGAATGGCGAATTCGTCACCTGGTTCCAACCCGAATATGACCTTACCAGTGGCGCTGTCCGTGGCCTCGAGGCCCTCATGCGCTGGCAGCGACCAGGCGTCGGTGTCGTCCCTGCCGACGAGTTCATCACTATTGCTGAAGACATGGGTGCTGCCCGTCGCATGAGCGAGCTTGCACTTCTGCACTCCTGCGCGCTCGCTTCCGGCTGGAACGGCCAGAGCCACAGAGTCAGGGTCGGGGTGAACATCACCGCTGCACAGCTCCAAGGTGACCAGCTTGAGCGCAACGTCCTGCACGCGCTCGCTCAACACGATCTCCAGCCCGAGAGGCTCTGCCTCGAACTCACCGAACGGTCGCTGCTGCTTGACATCGACAACACCATCCGCACCCTCGCTCGCCTTCGCGATCTCGGAATCGAAATTGCCATCGACGACTTCGGTACAGGATTCAGCTCGCTTGCCTGGCTGAAGCGTCTCCCGGTCGACACGATCAAGATCGACGGTTCGTTCGTGAAAGACATCGCCACCGATCTCGACGACCGGACGATCGTCCGATCGATCATCGAACTGGCCCATGCCCTCGGTATCGAGACGGTCGCCGAAGGCATCGAGCATGCCGACCAAGTCGCCGTACTGCGCGAACTTGGCTGCCAGCGCGGCCAGGGCTGGCTGTGGTCGCCCGCCATCGATCCGATGGACGTAGCTGACCTTCTGCGCGCTCCACAACACTGACCCACTCGCGCCACCGGCCGCCTAGCATCCGGCCATGGACTTCTCGCCGAATCCTGACCACGAGTTGATCATCGAGGCGGTCGATGCAGTCTGCGCGCAGTACGACGACACCTACTGGGCCGAACGCGACGACAAGCACGAGTTCCCGTGGGCCTTCTACGACGACATGGCCGCCGGGGGTTGGATCGGTATCGCGATTCCGGAGGAGTACGGCGGTGGGGGGCAGGGCATCACCGAGGGTGCGCTCGTACTGAACCGGGTTGCCGCGAGCGGCGCCGCGATGAACGGCTCGACTGCGCTGCACCTCACGATGTTCGGGCTCAACCCTGTTGTGAAATTCGGCAACGATCGCCTGAAGGAGACGTTCCTTCCCCGCGCCGCAGCGGGCGATCTCCATGTGGCCTTCGGCGTGACCGAACCCGATGCCGGCACCGACACGAGCCGGATCGTCACCCGCGCGGTCGAGGACGGCATGGGTGGCTGGATCGTCGATGGGCGCAAAATCTGGACGAGCAAGGCACTCGAATCCGAGGTCTGCCTCCTCCTTGCTCGCACCGACGGCGAACCCGGTTCGTTCAACGGCCTGACCCTCTTTCTGGTCGACCTCGATCCTGCGCACTGCGACATCGCACCGATCCCGAAGGTTGGCCGCAACGCGGTCGCATCGTGCGAGGTTGCCTACGACGGTCTGCCAGTCGAGTCATGGCGCATGGTCGGCGAGCGGGGTCGAGGGTTCCACCACATCCTGCACGGCCTGAACCCCGAGCGGATCCTGCTCGCCGGCATGGCCTGCGGCATCGGCGAAGCCGCAGTGCGACGAGCGACGAACTACGCCGTGGAACGAGAGGTGTTCGGCCGCCAGATCGGCGCGAACCAGGCCGTCTCTCACCCGCTGGCGAAGGCCCACATGGAACTCAACGCGGCCATGACCCTGATGCTGCGTGCTGCCTGGATGTACGACAACGGCCACGAGTGCGGCGAGCTCGCCAACACCGCCAAGTACCTCGCAGCGGAGGCCTCGTTCTTCGCCGCCGACCAGGCAATGCAGACCCACGGCGGCTTGGGTTACGCAAGCGAGTATCACGTCGAGCGGTATTGGCGCGAGGCCCGACTGCAGCGGATTGCGCCGGTCAGTCAGGAGATGACGCTCAACTACATCGCCCAGAACGTGCTGGGGCTCCCGAGGAGCTACTGATCACCACTCGACTGGCAGACGCTCCAGTCCCAAGACGAAATTGCCCGTGCGTTCCGGTCGCTTCTCCTGGGGTCCGGCAAGACGAATCTCGGGGAGTCGGTCGAGGATCTCTTCGAACAGGACCGTGAGCTCGAGCCGGGCCAGGCTTGCGCCCAGACAGAAGTGACGGCCGTTCGCCCCGAATGCCTGATGCTTGTTCGGTGACCGCGTGATGTCGAACTCGTGTGCGTCGGGACCGAACTCAGCCTCGTCTCGATTCCCGGAGAGATACAGCAGCAGCGTGCGGTCTCCGGCCAGGATCGGTTGACCGCCGACCTCCACATCGACTGTCGCTGTCCGATTCATGTTGCGAACAGGGGTGACCCAGCGCAGCATCTCCTCGATCGCACCCGGCAGCAGTGATCGCTCGGCTCGGAGGGCGTCGAGTTGCTCGGGATGCAGCAGCAGCGCCTCGAGTCCGCCCGACATGACGTGGCGGGTGGTCTCGTCGCCGCCCACCAGAATCAGCATGGTCTCGTAGATCAGATCCTCGGCCGACATCGGCTCGTCCCGGATCTCGGCATCGGGGTACATGAGCAGCGTGATCAGGTCCTCGGCGTCGGCATCGGTGCGCGTCCCCATCTCGCCGACGATGTACTCGACCCACTCCATCACGGCAGTCACGACCTGATCACGAAATTCCTCGTCGACGCCCCCTGTGGCGAAGAGATCGGACCAGTGCAAGAGCTTGGCTTCGTCGGCGAGGGGGAGGCCCATCAGGGTGGCGATCATCCGCAGCGGGATCGGTGTGGCGATGTCGGTCACGAAGTCGCATCCACCGTCATCGATCACGGCGTCGATCAATTCGGTGACCGTCGCCCGCAGGAACGCCTCGTGGGCAGCGACCCGTTTGGGCGTGAACCCCGACGAGACCAACCGGCGCCGGCGCGTGTGATCGGGTGGGTCGGTGTTGATCATCGACGGTACCGACGACTCGGGACGTGAGCCCTTCACCGAACAGAAGGTCACGTGATCTGCCTCGATGCGTTGGATGTCGGCATGGCGGGTGATCGCCCACAGACCTGTCTCGTCGTCCCAGTAGACCGGCGCGTGCTCGCGCATCCACGCCATTCGTTCGAACGGGTCGGCGTGGAAGTCGGTCGACATCACCACCACATCGTCCCGCGTCGGATGTGAGGGGCTGCGATGAACGATCGTCGATCGATCGAAGGCGTAGTTGTGCAGCGGATTGTCGCCGGTTTCGTCAGGGCGAGCGTCAGCCATCGCCACCGAGGCTGTCAGACCCGCGGCTCACGAGGCAGCCCGAGGACACGCTCGCCGAGGATGTTGCGCATCACATTCGATGTACCGCCCATGATCGTGTACGCCGGGTTGTACGCAAATGCATGGATGGCAAGGCTGTCGGTCACCGCTTCCATGCCGAGGGTCCTGGCCGCAAAGTCGGCAACCCGTTGCTGATGCTCCGTGCAGAAACACTTGGTGGCCGCACTGAACCCGACCGGTGCCTGTTTGAGCGCCTCCCGATAGACGAGGATCCGACCAAGCCGGTAGCCGGTCTCGAGCGCTGCGATCTCCTGGCGCACGAGTGGGTTGTCGGTGTCGGCCACGGCACGAGCGCGCAGGTACAGCGGTTTGTTGGAGACGAGCCGGTCGATGCCACCTCGCTCGTCTTCCAGCTGCGACATCGTCTGCTTGAAGGCGGCACCTTCAACCCCCACCAGGTTCTCGACCGGCACGCGAACATCGGTGAAGAACACTTCACAGAAGTGCTGATTGGTCGTCATGTCCTTGATCGGCCGCACCTCGATGCCGGGCAGATCCATCGGCACGATCATCTCGCTGACGCCCTTGTGCGGTGGGCCGTCGGCGGTGGTTCGACAGATCAGATAGATGTAATCCGAGGTGGCTGCGAACGACGTCCAGATCTTCTGCCCATTGACCACGAACACGTCGCCGTCGCGGACCGCCGAGGTCTTGAGACTTGCGAGGTCGGAGCCGGAGTCGGGTTCGCTCATTCCGATGCACCAGGTGGTTTCACCACTGAGCATCCCGGGAAGAAACTCCGCCTGCTGATCGGGTGTCCCGTAGTTGATGAGGGCAGGACCCATCTGGCGGTCGGCGAACCAACTCGCGGCGATCGGGGCGCCGACCGAGATCATTTCTTCGCCCATGATCATGCGGGCGAGGTTCGAATGACCACCACCTCCGAACTCGGTCGGCCAGGTCATGCCGATCCAGCCCTCGGCGCTGAGCCGTTTGCTGAACTCTTTGGAGTAGCCGTTGATCCAGGAGTCCGTGTGGGCGCCGAACTCGGCGACACCCTCCGCTGCGAGCGCGCGGGCCCGGTCCCGGAGTGCCTGGAGTTGGGCTGGCAGTTCGAAGTCGAGCATCGTCAAGACCTCCTCTCGGCACGGTAGCTTCGCCCGATCACGTTCACCCCAGCGGACCCGAACTGGTGAACGCCTCCCGATCGACCGTTCGCAGTGTCGCACCGGTCTGGCCCGGAGCTGGCTCAGGCGAAGTCGCCGGCCGCCGATCGCAACTCCAGAATCGCTCGGTCTGTCGCAGCTCGGGCGGGTGCGCTCATCCCGGCGACACCGAACTCGATGTCGGCCAGAACAGCGGCGCCGCGCTCAGCTCGCTGGCGCCCCTCGGCAGTGAGCACGGCCAGCGTCGCTCGGCGATCGGTCGGATGCGGCTCGCGACGCACGTAGCCGTCGGCCTCGAGACGGTTGACCGTGTTGGTGACGCTTGCCGGATGCACCTGCAGTCGGTCGCCGACCTTGCCGAGCGGCAGCATGCCCTCCCGTGTGAACGACAGCAGCGCCAGCACCTCGAACCGACTGAAGTTCAGACCGAGTGGCGCCAGAGCTGCATCGATGCGGCCGGTGAGGATCTGATGGGCGCGGGTGATGGCGGTGGCGGCGGTCATTGCGCCGATCGCCGTCCATCCGGCGGAGCGCCAGTTCGCAGCCGCCTCCTCGATGGGGTCGAACGCCAGCGTCACGCACGCTAGCCTACGGAGAAATAGTTGGACGTCAAAGTATTTGGAGCGTCGACCATGAGCGAGCAGTCACGTTGGCAGGAGCAGTACGACGCAACCCGTCGCCGCGACGTGCCGTTCGAGACGATGTCAGGGGTGCCGGTCGACCCCGTCCACGGCGATGGGCCATTGCCCGGTCAGTACCCCTACACCCGCGGCCTTCATGCGGCCGGGTATCGGTCCCGTCTGTGGACCATGCGCATGTTCGCCGGCTTCGGGACTGCCGAGGACACCAACGCCCGCTTCAAGGAGATCCTCCGCAACGGCGGGACCGGGCTCTCCACCGCGTTCGACATGCCCACCCTGATGGGCTACGACTCCGATTCGCCCTGGGCGCTGGGAGAGGTTGGTCGCGCCGGTGTCGCGGTCGACACCCTGCGCGACATGGAGGATCTCTACGCCGACATCGACCTCGGCTCGGTGTCGACGTCGATGACCATCAATGGTCCCGCCGCCGCCGTACTCGCCATGTACATCGCAGTCGGCGAGAAGAACGGCGTGGCCAAAGCCGATCTGGCCGGCACGATCCAGAACGACATCTTGAAGGAGTATCAGGCCCAGAAGGAGTACATCTACCCACCGCGGCCCAGCATGCGGATCGTCACCGACATGATCCGCTACACCTCCGCCGAGATGCCGAAATGGCACCCCGTCTCGATCTCCGGCTACCACATCCGCGAGGCAGGCTCGACCGCAGCACAGGAACTCGCCTTCACTCTCGCCAACGGTTTTGCCTATGTCGAAGCGGCGCGGGCCGAGGGCCAAGACGTCGATCAGTTCGGCCGGCGGCTCTCGTTCTTCTTCAACGCCCACTCCGATTTCTTTGAGGAGATCGGCAAGTTCCGGGCGGCCCGCCGGATCTGGGCCCGCTGGATGAAGGAGCGCTACGGCGCCACCGACGAGCGGGCGATGATGTGCCGCTTCCACACCCAGACCGCCGGCGTCTCCCTCACCGCCCAGCAACCCGAGAACAACATCGCCCGGGTTGCGATCCAGGCGCTCTCGGCTGCGCTCGGCGGCACCCAGTCGCTGCACACCGATGCCTTCGACGAAGCACTCGCCCTTCCCACCGAGAAAGCGGCCCGCATCGCACTGCGCACCCAGCAGATCGTCGCCCACGAAACAGGGGTGGCGAATGTTGTCGATCCGCTGGGCGGCGCGCCCTACGTCGAGTGGATGACCGACGAGATGGAGCGCCAGGCCGAGGCGATCTTTGCTCATCTCGAGGAGTTGGGTGACGGCTCGATGCTCGAGGGGGTCTATGCAGGCATCGAGAACGGGTACTTCGTCGGCGAGATTGCCGATGCCGCCTATCGCTTCGAACGTGAGGTCAATGCGGGTCGTCGGGTCATCGTTGGCGTCAACGACTTCGTCGAGGGAAACGAAGACGACGAGACCAATCTGCTCCGAATCGACGCGACCACAGAGGAACTCCAGCGCAAGCGACTCGAGGCGGTGAAGCACGAACGCGACTCGGTTGCGGTCGAGGCATCACTCGACGCGCTCCGCAACGCAGCGCAGGATCCCTCGATGAACCTGATGCCTCCGATCATCGATGCGGTCAAGACCTACGCCACCGAGGAAGAGATCAGCAACGCCATGCGCGACGTGTTCGGCAGCTACGTGGAACAGGCGATCGTGTGACGAGCGAACCCGTCATCCGGATCGTCCTCGCCAAACTCGGCCTCGACGGCCACGACCGCGGCATCAAGGTCGTCGCCCGCATTCTGCGCGACGCCGGTATGGAGGTGATCTATCTCGGTCTCCGCCAAACCACTGCGTCGATCATCGCTGCCACCGAGGAAGAAGATGCCGACGCCATCGGGCTGTCGATGCACAACGCCGGCCACCTCGCGCTCGCTCCGGCGATGCTCGCTGCGCTCGACGAAGCCGATCTCGACATTCCGCTGATCATCGGCGGCATCGTTCCCGACCAAGACATACCGATCCTCGAGGCGGCTGGGGTCGCTGCGATCCTCGGCCCGGGCGCCCCCGCCGAAGAGGTCGTGGCCGCCGTCCGCAACGCCGTTTCCCGTGACCGACAGCAGTGAGTCGGCGTGAGCGTCAGGGACCTCCCCACCGCCGACGTGGTCGAGCGGGCCATCGGCGGTGACCGTCGAGCGATCGGCCGCACCCTCACGCTGATCGAGCGAGGCGGCGAGATCGCCGACCAGATCACCGAGTTGACGCACCCAGCGGCCAAGGGGTCGCACGTCGTGGGCATCACCGGCGCTCCCGGGGCCGGGAAGTCGACCTTGACCGGGCAGCTGATCCGCCATCTCCCGACACTCGGCCTGCGGCCAGCCGTGCTTGCGGTCGATCCGTCATCCCCCCTCACCGGCGGTGCGATCCTCGGCGATCGGGTGCGCATGGACGACGTTGCCGGTGACGGCGGGTTCATCCGGTCCGTTGCAACCCGGGGCCACGCCGGTGGGCTCGCCCTGTCCGTACCCGGCTCGGTGCGTGCCTTCGATGCGTGTGGCTTCGATCCGGTGCTGATCGAGACGGTCGGGGTCGGACAGGTCGAGGTCGACGTCGCCGGCGCAGCCGATACCACCGTCGTCGTGGTCAACCCGGGCTGGGGCGATGCCGTCCAGGCCAACAAGGCCGGCCTGCTCGAGGTCGCCGATGTCTTCGTCATCAACAAGGCCGACCGCGACGGCGCCAACGACACTCGCCGCGACCTCGAGCTCATGCTCGACCTCAGCCATGTGAGCGGCCACGAAGACGAGTCGGGTTATCGACCACCCATCATCATGACGACGGCCACCGACGGCGCCGGTATCGAAGCAATGTGGGCTGCCGTCACCGACCACCGAGCCCATCTGCAGGCCAGCGGCCGGCTCGAGCACCGTCGAGTGGCCCGCTTCCGCTACGAGGTTCGCAGCCGACTCGCCACCCGGCTCGAGACCTCGATCAACGCAGCGACCCACGATCTCGAACCCGACGGCCGCTCACCCGCCGCCGTGGCAGGCGAACTGGCCAGTCGTCTTCTGGCCTGACGCAATCCGCGGACCTAGGGTCTCGACCATGGGACGACTGGACGGCAAGCACGTACTGATCACGGGCGGCGCCCGCGGCATGGGAGCAGCAGAGGCAGCCCTTTTCGTTGGCGAGGGAGCGACCGTGTGCATCGCCGACGTCCTCGACGAGGAAGGTGAAGCAACCGCCGAGGCCCTCGGTGATGCGGCCAACTACCATCACCTCGACGTTCGCAACGCCGCTGCCTGGGCCACGACGGTCGAAGGGTGTCTTGCGCGCTACGGCAAGATCGACTGTCTGCTCAACAACGCCGGCGTCTATCGGGAGGGCAACCTCGAGACGACGACAGCGGAAGACTGGGAGTTCCAGATCGGCATCAACCAGACCGGCGTCTTGCTCGGCATGCAGGCGGTTGCGCCGTCGATGCGAGAAATGCAGCGTGGCAGCATCGTGAACATCTCGTCGATCGCAGGCTTGCGGGGTACGCCGAACTGCATCGGCTACGGCGCATCCAAGTGGGCCGTCCGGGGTATGACGAAAAGCGCCGCCAAGGAACTTGCGCCGTTCAACGTGCGGGTCAACTCGATCCACCCCGGCCTGATCGAGACCGACATGCTGCCGCTCGTCGGGCCGCCGGAGATGTTGGGCCCGATGGTGCCGATGGGGCGAACCGCCCACGCCGACGAGGTCGCCGACACTGCGCTGTTCCTTGCCTCCGACGACTCGAAGTACACGACCGGAACCGAATTCGTCGTCGACGGTGGCTTCACTGCATGAGTGAGTGGACCCGGATCCGCTACGACCGACCGGCCGAACGAGTCGCCCGCATCACCCTTGCACGGCCCGAGGCGGCCAACGCGCAGGACTACCTCATGTTGTCCGAACTCAACGAGGCGTTCGACGAGGCCTCGCGAGACGACAACATCCGCGTCATCGTGCTCGCCGCCGACGGCAACCACTTCTCGTCGGGTCACGATCTGCGTGACGACCCGGACATGGCCGACGTCGAACCGGTCGGAACACAGTGTCACTTCGAGGCCGAGGGCGCCGAGGGCTACATGGCTCGTGAGGCCGAGATGTACGTCGGGCTGTGCTGGCGCTGGCGCAACATCCCCAAACCGACGATCGCATCGGTCCAGGGCAAGGTCATCGCCGGCGGCCTGATGCTCGTGTGGCCGATGGACATGATCGTGTGCAGCGACGACGCAACGTTCTCCGATCCGGTGGTCGCCTTCGGGGTGAACGGACACGAGTACTTCGTCCATCCCTACGAGGCCGGCCAACGCTTGGCCAAGGACATGCTTTTCACCGGCCGGTCGATCAGCGCGAGCGAGGCATTGCAGCACGGCATGGTGAACCGAGTCGTGGCACGCGAGCAGCTCGAATCGGAGACGCTTGCGCTGGCATCCCATATCGCGAAGCGGCCCATGTTCGGACTGACCCTTGCCAAGCAGTCGGTCAACAACTCGATGGATGCGATGGGCATGTACACGTCGATCCAGTCTGCGTTCGGGCTGCACCACGTGGGGCACAACCACAACCGTCTCGTCCACGGTTCGCTCGTCGACCCCGAGGGGGTCCACGTCATCCGCAGCGAGGCCTAGCCGTCGACAGCGTCACCGGTGCCGCAACCTCGTCCCGACGATGGGGTCGGGCAGCGGTCAGCGCGAGCGCTTGCGGGTCGGTGGGTCGAGCGGCTGTACGTACTGCCAGCCGAACCGACCCTTGACGCAGAGCATGCCGCTCGTGACGGAGTGGTCGGCCGGCGAGGTGACCTTCACGATCGTGTCGTCCTGGGTGTGGAGCTCGAGGTTGCATCCCACACCGCAATACGAGCACACCGTACGGGTGATCTCCTGGTCATCGGGACGCCAGTCATCGACCGAGCGAAGGTCGTACTCGGTCTTGAATTGGATGGCGCCGGTCGGGCAGACACCGATGCAATTGCCGCAGTAGACACAGGCCGAATCGGGCAACGTCACGTCGAACTCGGTGGAGATGCGGGCGTCGAAGCCCCGGCCGCTGACCGCGATGGCGTAGGTGTGCTGGGCATCGTCTCCACAGGCTTCGACGCACTTGTAACAGAGCACGCAGCGGTCGTAGTCGCGGATGTAGAGGTTGTCCTGGATCTTCGGCGCCTCGCCCATCTTCAACGCCGGTAGCTCGTACTGGTCGTAACGGCTGGTGTCGGAGCCGTAGTGCTCCATCCACTTCTGGAGCTCGGGTGCCTGGTCGAGTTCGACACCCGACCCGAGAAACTCGAGCACCATCTTGCGGCTGTGCCTCACCCGTTCGGAGTCGGTCTCGACGACCATGCCGTCTTCGACTGCGCGAGCGCATGAGGGCACCAGGGCCCGCTGACCCTCGACTTCCACGACGCAGACACGGCACACGTTCACCGGCGTCAGATTCTCCGCCCAGCACAGGGTCGGCGTGTCGATGTCGACCGACTCGCAGGCCTTGTGGATCGAGGTGCCCGCCGGGACCTCGACGGTCGAGCCGTCGATGGTGAGCGACACGGTGGTCTCGACGGTGGGCTCGAAGGTCGCAGTCACGACGGCACCCCCGGGACGAGACCGAGCTCGATAGCAGAGTTGATCGCATTGGTGGCCGTATGGCCGAAGCCACAGATCGAGGCATCGACCATCACCTGGGAGATGTCGTCGACGAGCTGGCGCCGTTCGGGGGTGAGCGATCCCTTCTGTTGCAGTACGACCATCGTTTCGTGCTGCCGCACGCACCCGACACGGCAGGGAACGCACTGGCCGCACGACTCGTCTCGAAAGAACTGCGCGATGCGCACGAGGACCTCGACCATGTCGATCTCGTCGGTGAACGCCATGACCACACCCGAGCCGAGGGTGGTGCCTCGCTCGCGTGCGTCCTCGAGGGTGATCGGCATGTCGAGGTACGAACCGTCGATGAAGGACCCCGCAGCACCGCCCATCAGCACGGCCCGGAGCTTGCCCGAACCGGTGAGACCGCCGGCCAATTCGAGTACCTCGCCCAGCGTCGTGCCGAACTCGACTTCGTAGACGCCGGGCCGAGCAACCCGACCGCTCAGGCACAGCAGCTTGGTGCCGGGTGAGCGTTCGGTCCCCCGGCTTCGATAGCCGTCGGCGCCGATCTGCACGATGTCGAGCACGTTGAGCAATGTCTCGGGGTTGTTGATCGCCGTCGGCTCCTGGAACAGGCCGTGCGTGGTCGGGAACGGCGGCTTGCTGCGTGGCTCACCTCGGAAGCCCTCGAGCGATGCGAACAGGGCGGTTTCCTCGCCACAGATGTAGGCGCCGGCTCCCCGCCGGATCTCGATGGTGAAGCGACGCCCAGACCCCGCAGCATCGTCACCGAGGAGCCCGGCATCGAGGGCCTGGTTGATCGCGTTCTGCAATCTCGCAGTGGCCAGCGGATACTCCCCACGGATGTAGATCCAGCCGTTCTCGGCGCCGGTTGCGAAGCCGGCGATGGTGAGGGCCTCGACGACGGCGAACGGATCGTTCTCCATGACAACGCGGTCCTTGAACGTGCCCGGTTCGGACTCGTCGCAGTTGGCGACGACGTGCTTCGGGCGGCCCTGCTCGGCGGCAACGGCTCGCCATTTGATCCCGGTGGGGAACGCCGCCCCACCACGTCCGGACAGGCCCGAGTCGGCAACCGCGTCACACACTGCGTCGGGCCCCATCGCGATCGCTGCGGCGAGCGCCGCATAACCACCGTGCTCGCGATACGAGGCAAGCGACGTCGGATCGACCACACCGACTCGGTGCAACAGACGAAGCGAATCGTCCCCTCGTTGGTGGAACAGTTCGTAAGGCCGTTCATCGGCGTCCACCCGGTCGGGGCCACCGACGCCCTGCACGAATTCGGCGACCTCCCCGGTGCGGTGGTCGGCTCGCTCGCACTGGCCGAGGCAGGGAGACTCGTGAACGTCGACGCCTTGCGCACGCAGTTCGGCGATCCGGTCCCCGGAGCCGGCGATCTGACACGCCGCATCGACACACACGTGGGTGACATCACCGACCCGCTTCGGTTCGTCGGTGCGAAACAGGTCGTAGAACGTGGCGACGCCGAAGGCCTCGGCCGGCGGGACCTGCAGCGTCTCGCACACGTGATTGAGGCCACCCGGGCTGATCCAACCCTTGGCGTTCTGGAGGGCGTGGAGCGCAGGCAACAGGAGATGCCGATGACCGTGCCGTTTCGACGTGCCGGCTCGAACGAGTCGCTCGCCCTCGCGAACGATGACGAAACGACCTCCGAGGGCGGCGTCGACTGCGGCGATCTCGACGTCGTCCGCCGTCTCGTCGGAGATGTACAGGTCAGCCATTGGTCGCCGTCACTCCCGACCTGCCGCCGCGAGCTTTTCGACACGAATCGCCGCAGCTTTGAACTCGGCGGTCCCGGAGTCGCGATCCCACTCATCGTTGGTGATGGTGTTGATGTCGACGAGGTCCGGGAAGTGGAACGTGGTGAAGGTGAGACCGATCGGGATGTCGGGCTGCACCCGCACTCCCATCTCGACCGACCCGCGCGGCGAGGACACGAGCACCCGTTCACCGTCCTCGATGCCGAGGCCGGCGGCATCGACCGGGTTCATGTCGAGTTCGTCACCGGTGCGGATCGGACTCTCGAAGCCGCTGGACTGCACCCCGGTGTTGTACGAGTCGAGTGCGCGCCCCGTGGTGAGGCGCAGCGGGAACTCGTCGCTGAGGTGTTCCTTCGGGCCTTCGTGATGGGTGAGCGAGAAGGGAGAGGGATCGCGACCTCCGAGGTCGTCGTCCCACAGCCACCCATGCAGGTAGGGCGAACCGGGATGATCGTCGGTGGGGCACGGCCATTGCAGCCCACCTTCGGCCTCCAGACGGCCGTAACTCATACCGGCGTGCATGGGCGACAGCGACCGCAGCTCGTCCCAGAGGTCCTCTGGGGTCGGGTTGCCCCACTCGACCCCCATACGCCGTGCGAGATCGCCGATGATCTCGTGGTCGTGGCGGCACTCGCCGGGTGGAGTGACCGCAGCGCGCACCCGTTGCACGCGGCGCTCTGAGGACGTGACCGTGCCGTCGCACTCGGCCCAGCCAACCGACGACGGCAGCACGACGTCGGCGAGTTCGGCGGTTCGGGTCATGAAGATGTCTTGGACGACGAGCATGTCGAGGCCCTCGAGCAGCGTCCGGGCGTGCTCGGAGTCGGCCTCGCTGTCGGCCGGATTTTCGCCGATGCAGTACGCAGCCTTGATGGTTCCCTCGCCCATCGCCTCGAACATCAGCGTGAGGTGACGGCCATTCACCGGGTTGAGTTCCATCCCGTAGACGGCCTCGAACTTCGCCCGATGCTCGTCGTTGGTGATGTCCTGGAAGCCGGGAAGTTTGTTGGGCAGTGCGCCCATGTCGCCGCCGCCCTGCACGTTGTTCTGCCCGCGCAGCGGTACGAGACCCGATCCCCAGCGCCCGATGTGACCGGTGAGCAAGGCGAGGTTGCACAGCGACTTGACGTTGTCGACACCGTTGTGGTGTTCGGTGATACCGAGCGTCCACAGGATCTGCGCCCTGTCGGCGGTTGCGTACGCGTGGGCAGCTTCGCGAATGGCCTCGGCAGGAACGCCGGTGATTTCCTCGGCATAGGCGAGGGTGTATGGCTCGACATGTGCCCGGTACTCGTCGAATCCCCGCGACGAATGGGCGATGAAAGCCTTGTTGTGGAGGTCGGCTGCGATGATCTCGCGGCCCATGGCGTTGGCCATCGCAACGTCGGTGCCTACGTCGAGGCCAAGCCACACATCGGCGAACTTTGCTGACGATGTCCGACGGGGATCGACGGCGTACATCGTCGCTCCGTTGTCGAGTCCCTTCAGCACATGGTGGAAGTAGATGGGATGCGCCTCACGGGCGTTGGAGCCCCACAGCAAGATGACGTCGGTCTCCTCGACCTCGCGGTACGAGGAGGTGCCGCCACCCGCTCCGAACACTGCCGCCAGACCGACGACACTTGGCGCGTGTCAAGTTCGATTACAGGAGTCGATGTTGTTCGTACCGAGCGCCATGCGGGCGAACTTCTGCGCCGCGTAGTTCATCTCGTTGGTGCTCTTCGAGCAGCTGAAGACGGCGAAACCTTCCGGGCCGAGGTCGGCCTTGACCGCGGCGAACCCGTCGGCCGCCCGGCTCAGTGCCTCGTCCCACGTCGCATTTCGCAAGACGCCGTTGTCGCGCACCATCGGGGTGGTCAATCGGGGAAGCGGATCGCTGAACTTCTTGGCTTTTCGACGAGCGCTGTGTGCAGATCCCACAATCCGGAACGGTACCGCATCGTGGAACAAGAGGGAACGGTTCGGCGGGGGTTGGTCGGCGACGAACTCACCGATCCGGCCTCACTCGGTGCGCTCCACGTGAGGCGCAACGAACGCCAAGCCGGATCGCGCGAAGTCGACCCCGGGTGAGCCGGGCAGCCGGTACGGTTGCAGCCCATGCGCTGGTCACGTTTCCACACCCCCACGCTGCGCGATGCGCCGGCCGATGCCGAGGCCACCAGCCACAAGCTGCTGGTTCGCGGCGGCTTCATGCGCCAACTCCACGCCGGGCACTACTCGATGCTGCCGCTCGGCTGGCGGGTCTTCCGCAAGATCGAGAACATCATCCGTGAAGAAATGGACGCCATCGGTGGCCAGGAGTTCCAGTTGCCGACCCTGCACCCGGCATCGCTGTGGGAGAAGTCGGGGCGTCTCGAGATCATGGGTGACGAGATGTTTCGGCTCACCGATCGCAAGGGTGCACCGAACGTCCTCGGGGTGACCGAGGAAGAGGTCTTTGCGCTGCTCGCCACCGAGATCACCTCGTACAAAGCACTTCCGCAGATCTGGTATCAGATCCACACAAAATTCCGAGACGAGCCGCGCCCGAAGAGCGGCCTGCTTCGCGTGCGCGAGTTCACCATGAAAGACGCGTATTCGATGGATCTCGACCAGGCCGGTCTCGACACATCGTTCGACCTCCACCACGGCGCCTACATGAAGATCTTCGGTCGGATGCATCTGCCGGCGGTCCCGGTCGATGCGAGTTCCGGTGCGATGGGTGGCACCGGCTCGACCGAGTTCATGGTCCCGTCCCCCGCCGGTGAGGACGACGTCGTGATCTGTCCGCGCTGTCACTATGCGGCCAACATCGAGCGGGCCACGTCTGCACTGCCCGACCTGACCGATCGCGACATCGACGCGCTCGACCGCTTCCCCACCCCGGGTGTTCGCACGATCACGGCACTCGAGGAGGTTGAGGGTGGCGCACCGGCGCAGCACCAGATCAAGACGATGGTGATGGTGCTCGACGGCCTCGTCACGCTCGCCCTCGTTCGGGGCGACCATCAACTCAATCTTCAGAAATTGCAGGACGCCACCGGAGCGATCGACCTCCGCCCGGCGACCCCTGAGGAGGCCCACGACACGCTCGGCGCCATGCCCGGTTCGCTCGGTGCAGTCGGCGTCGAAGGCTTGCGGATCGTGGCCGACCACGCACTGCACGGGCGAACCGGCCTTGCCACCGGCGCCAACGAGGACGACTGGCACTACACCGGCGTTTCCGTCGAGCGCGACATCGCAGTCGACGAGTGGGCCGACCTCCGCGAGGTGAGCGCAGGCGAGGCGTGTCCCTCCTGCGGTGACCCCATCGAGATCGTGCGCTGCATCGAGGCCGGCCACATCTTCAAGCTGGGCACGAAGTACAGCGAGGCGATGGGAGCGAAGGTGCTCGATCCCGACGGGAACCAGCAGCCGATCGTCATGGGGAGCTACGGCATCGGAGTCGAACGGGCCATGGCCACCGTCGTCGAAACGTTCCACGACGACAACGGCATCATCTGGCCCACCTCGATCGCGCCGTTCGAGGTGGTCATCACCATCGTGGCGATGAAGGACGATGCCTCGGTCGCCGGCGCAGAAGCGCTCTACGACGACCTCGCGGCACGCGGTGTCGACGTGTTGCTCGACGACCGCGACGCCCGCGCCGGTGTCAAGTTCGCCGATGCCGAACTCATCGGCATCCCCCATCGGGTCACGTTCGGCCCGAAGGCCTTCGCCGACGGTGAGGTCGAATACACACCACGGGCCACCGGGGAGACCGAGAGGGTACCGGTCGACGGGATTGCCGATCGGTTGGTCGACACCATCGACGCTGCCCGCTGAGCGCTGCGTTCGGGGGGCGAACGCTGCCAGTGCCGACCACATCCCGGCGTTGGGGTCCGTTCCGCATCATGGAACGTTCCCACGATTCGGTAATGTGACAGCCATGGCCGTGCAGTCGATCGAGCGAGCATTCGCCCTCCTCCGGGCGCTGGCGACTGCCCCTTACGGCGTGACAGAACTCGCCGATCAGGTCGACCTTCCGAAGTCGACGGTTGCCCGTCTGCTGAGTGCCCTCGAGTTCGAGGGTGTCGTCACCCAGGACGAACTGGGCGGCGAGTATCGCCTCGGTGACGGGCTGCTCGACATCGCCGGTGCGGCGCAGCCGGGCCGCAACCTCATCGCAACCGTCCGCCCCTACCTGCTCGAATTGAGCGAAGAGATCGGCGAGGCAGCCGGACTCGGCATCGCGCAGCATCGCGATGTCTACTACCTCGACCACGCCGTCCCCGAGACCGACGTCATGGTCCGTGATTGGACCGGCGAGTCGTTACCGATGCACTCGGTGCCGTCGGGTATGGCGATCCTTGCCCACATGTCCGAAGCCGCCCTCGAGGCCTACCTCTCCAAGCCCCCCGAACAGCTCACGCCCAACACCCTGATCGACCCCGACGCCATTCGCGAGCGCCTCGACGCGATCCGCCAGCTCGGGTACGCGTGGGGCTTCGAGGAGGGTGTCGACGGCATCAACTCGCTGGCTGCGCCGATCATCGGTCCCGACGGTCTGGCCGTCGCTGCGATCCATGTCCACGGTCCGGCGTACCGCTTCCCCAACCCCGATCGGACCCACGATCTCGGGAGCCGCCTCATCGAGGCAGCGGACGGCGTCGCCTCCCAGCTGCACGACTGACGCTCACGGCCCGACGGCGAGCACGTCGTAGCTGGCGATCGTGCAGCTCACCGCGAAGATCGGGATCGGCTCGCAGAAGTGCACCGTTCCCTGCGCGCCTCCCGCAGCAGCGCTCACCGCAAGAAACGTCCGAATCTCGAAACCGCCCTGCCCTGCGTCGGCGTAGACCGTGAGATCGTCGTAGTCGAGCAGGGCCTCGCGATCGTTGCGGCACCAGCGGTCCATGAAGTCGAGATCCCAGTCCCGGTTGATCTTTCCGGAGTCGGGAGTGGCCGGCCAGTGCGAGATACCACCGGTACCGATGATGGCGAGCCGCTCTGGCACAGCGTCGGCCGCCCGCCGCAGGGCTTCGCCGAGCGCCCACGCGCGGTGCAGCGGTGTGAGTGGCGGCCCCTGACAGTTGATGTTGATCGGTATCACCGGCAGGTCGAAGCGCGGGGTGAGGAAGTGCAGGGGCACGGCAATTCCGTGGTCGAACAGCCACTCCTCGGCGTAGGCGACATCGACCGTCTGCATGACCTCGGCGATGACCCGCTGCGACAGTGCTCGGTTTCCCGGTGCCCGGAACTTGTCGATGCCGAGCCAACCCGGATCCTCGATCGGGCCGTCGTAGAAGTCGGCCATGCCGACGGCGAAGCTCGGCATGTTGTTCATGAAGAAGTTGGCGAAGTGCTCCGCAGCGATCACGATCACCGCCTCGGCCCCGCTCGCTTCGAGGTCCGCACGCATGTCGTCGAACGCGGCGTAGAACGCATTGCTGATCACCGGATCGGCGAGGCGTTTGCGGCCGGTGATGCCCGGCGCATGACTGCAGACACCGGCGTAGACGAGCGGCATCAGCTGCCCTCCCCGACGCTGTCGTACCCGGTCATGGCATACACACCTTCACGCACCGGACCGTGCTGGTCCACTCCGTCGCGCATGCGTTGCAGATAGTCCTGCCACTCGATCTGGTGGAAGGCGGCGAAGTGCATGAGGATCTGCCCGTTCACGCCAAGCACGTAGAGCAGCCCGATGTCGGGTTCGACGAGCGCTTCGATCTCTTCGGCGGTGAGTGTGTACCCGTCGAGGACTCGGCGCCGATCAGCCTGGTACGCGGTCTGGAGGTCGGCGGACCGATTCAGTTCGTAGAGGAACTTCTGCACGTAGTAGAGCGACATGTCACCTCCTCGGCCTGACGACGGCGATCATCGAGTGTGGCAGGCCATCGCCCATCATCCGCAGTCTTTCAGGTTCGCTCCCACTCGGTTGCCGCAGCCGAACGACGATCTGAGATTGACGGTCGAGGTGGGTCCGACGATCCTGACGATGTGCGTCACCTGATCGACCCGGATCACAACCCCCGGCGAGCACCGGTTCGGCAGTGGCGCGTGCATCGGTGTCGGCCCCATCGAGACTGGGTGTCGTCGTGAACGACGACGCCGACAAGCGCAGCTACCACGTCGAGCGCGGCGATGCGCCGCCGATTCCCTCCGGCTGCCCAGTGCACCCGACGTGGAGTCCCCTTGATCGCGCCTACCTCGACGACCCGTACACGATTGCAACCCAGCTCCGGGATGACCATCCCGTCTTCTACAGCGAACAACTGCAGTACCTGGTCGTGACCGAGCTGGAGGAAATCGAGCGGATCTTCGTCGACCACGAAACATTCGCCTCGGCCAACGTGCAGGACCCGGTGTTCCCGCTCGGCGCCGCCGCCCAGGCCGTCTTCGCCGATGCCCCCGACTACAACCCGGTCGCCGTCATGTCGAACCGAGCCGAGCCGGACCACGGCCGGCTCCGGGTCTTCACTCGACAGGGGTTCTCGAATCGACGGATCCAGACGCTCGAGCCGTACATCCGTCGTCGCAGCCACGAACTGATCGACGCGATGCAGGCAGCAGGTTCGCCCACCGAGTTCGTCGAGGCGTTTGGCTTTCCGCTCCCGGGCGAGACCGTGTTCCGGTTCATCGGCTTCCCCGAGGCCGATGACGACATGCTCAAGGAGTGGTGCGTCGAACGCAAGGCGTTCTCGTGGGGGAACCCGACCGGCGAACAGCAGGCCAAGATCGCCGAGGACATGGTGTCGTACTGGCGATATTGCCGCGCGTTCACCGCCGCGAAACGCAACACCCGTGGCGACGATCTGACCTCTGAACTGATCACGCTGCACGAACAGCACCCGACCGATCTGTCGTATCGGGAGGTCGAGTCCATCGTCTACGGACTCTCGTTCGCCGGGCACGAGGCCGTCACTGCACTCATCTGCAACACGTTGCAGTGTCTGCTCCCCCGCCGCGACCAGTGGGACGCCATCTGTTCCGATCCGGGTCTCGTTCCGAATGCGATCGACGAGGTCCTTCGCTACAACTCGAGCCAGATCTCGTGGCGCCGAGTGACCACCACCGAGACGAAGGTCGGCGGCTTCGAGGTTCCGAAAGGGACCGGCATCTTCCTCAACTTCGCATCGGCCAATCGCCAGGCCGACATCTGGGACGACCCGGACACGTTCGACATCCGCCGCCCCAACGCCGGCCGACACATCTCCTTCGGCAAGGGTGTGCATTTCTGTCTGGGCGCCAAGTTCGCCAAGTTCGAGACCGGCTTGATGCTCGAGGTTCTCGCCGAGCGGCTCCCCACGCTCCAGCTCGTGGAGCAGACGTTCGACTACTTCCCCAACATCACCTTTCGGGGACCAGAGACGCTGCACGTAGCCTGGTCCTGATGTCGCTCCCTGGTCCCGAAGTCATCGAATCCTTGCGAGCAGCGCTCGACGCGAACGCCGTGCTCGTCGGCGACGATGCCACCTCGTTTCTGATCGACCCGCGCAACAAGCCCACCGCCGACGAAGCCGTGGTCGTCCGGCCTGCCGACACCGCCGGTGTCGCTGCGACCGTCGCCATCTGTGCCGAACACCAGGTGGCCGTCGTTCCCCAGGGCGGCAACACTGGCCTGAGCTACGGCACCCACTCGCCCACCGACCGGCCGTCGATCGTCCTGTCGGTTGCCCGGCTCGATCAGATCATCTCGATCGATCCCGATCGCTGGACGATCACCGCCGAGGCCGGTGTCACCATCGAGGCGGTCCAGCGAGCTGCGCACGCCGCTGGCCGCAAGTTCGCCCCCGACTGGGGTGCTCGCGGCTCTGCGACGGTGGGCGGCGCGATCGCCACCGACGCAGGCGGCAACAACGTCGTCCGGTACGGCAACATGCGCGACAACGTGATGGGCATCGAGGCGGTGCTCGCCGACGGGTCGGTGTGGGACGGCCGACGGGCGCTGGTGAAGGATTCGTCGGGATATGACCTCAAGCACCTGTTCATCGGTGGGGAAGGCACGCTCGGCATCGTGACCTCGGCGGTCTTGAAGCTCGTTCCGGCCACGCCACACGAAACCTCACTGCTTGCGGCGATCACCGGACTCGGCGCACTTCGGCCGCTGCTCGAACTGGCCCATGTGCACGCTCCCGGCATGATCTCGGCCTTCGAGTTGCTGCCCGACGTCGCGGTCGACCGCGTGGTGGAGATCTCCGATGCGACAAAACCGCTCGATGCCGGCACCGAGTACTACGTCCTCGTCAAGCTGGCCTCGTCGAAACCGGTCGACGACGACATCGCCGCATTCCTCGAAGCCGGGGCTGCGGAGGGGCACATCGTCGACGCCGTGGTTGCCGGAACCCCCGAGCAGGAGGCCAACCTGTGGTTCCTGCGTGACCACGCCCCGCCGACGTCGTGCTTCGTCGAGCACCAGGAACACGGGCTGAAGCTCGACACGGCGGTGCCGGTCGACCGCATTCAGGAGTTCGTCCATTCGGTTCTCGACGCAGCATCGGAGATCGCCCCGATGGCGCTTGCCTACGGCTTCGGCCATGTCGGAGACGGCAACCTCCACATGATGATCCTCCCGACGAGCGACGACACCGTCGATCCATGGCTCGCAGTTCGCGACGCCATGTCGGACCGGATCGACGAACTCGTCTTCGGGCTCGACGGCACGCTGTCGGCCGAGCACGGTGTCGGTCTGCTGCTGCGAGACCGTGTCGGCCCGCAGAAATCAAACCTCGAATGGCAGATGATGCGGGCGGTGAAGGCCGCACTCGACCCGCACGATCTGTTCAACCCGGGAAAGATGATTCCGGCGAGCTGACTCAGCCGATGTTGGGACGGGCCGCGTCGGGGACATCGGCCTCGTTCCAGTAGCCGATCAGGATGCCGTCGACTGCATCCTTGCCTTCGTACCTTGGCACGTCACCGTCGCCGGGTCGCCAGGTCAGCTCGTGACTTCGAGCCCGGTACCACTCGAAGAGCCGTTCGTGGAGTTCGGCCCGCACCGATGCCAGCCCGGGGTCACCGATCCGATCGGTGAGCTCCGCCGGTTCCTCCCGAAGGTCGTAGAGCAGGTTCGGTCCGGTCTCGCTCAGAATGTACTTGTAGTCGGGGGTTCGCAGCATCGTGGCCCGACGACTGGCCCGCGGTCCCGGGGGGAGGTCGTTCACCATCTCCATGAGGCTGAACTCCGACTCGGTCACTGCGACCTGGTCGTGATCGTCCGCCGCACCGGCCCGATCGTGAAGGAGGGGCTCGAGCGACTGGCCCTCGAGGTGGACGTTCGCGCCGGCATCGCCGCCGAGGGCATCGACGAACGTCGGTGCAAGGTCGATCATCTCGACAAGGTCGGTGGAGGCCGACCCCCTGGTGGCGTCGGCGCTCGCTCGCGGGTCGGCCACGATCATCGGGATTCGCACGACCTCTTCGTGGAGCCAGTCCTTTTCCCCCATCCAATGGTCGCCGAGATAGTCCCCGTGATCGGAGGTCAACACGATCATCGTGTCGTCGGAACGGCCCAGATCGTCGAGGGCTCGGAACAGTCGGCCGAGATGGTCGTCGAGCTGCCTCACCAGGCCGAGGTAGGCGGGGTAGACGGTCGTGCGCACCTCGTCACGCGAGAACGTCGACCCGATTCGGCTGCGCTGGAATGCTCGGAGCACCGGATGCTCGGTTTCGAGCTCGGCGTCGCAACGGTTGGGCGACGGCAGATCGTTGCGATGGACCAGGCGGTGATAGGGCTCGGACACCACGTAGGGCCAATGCGGCTTGATGAACGACAGGTGGATACACCAGCGGTCGTCGCCTGCATCTCGGATGAAGTCGATCGCCCGGTTGGTCATGTAGGCGGTCTCGGACAGTTCGTCGGGGATGATTGCCGGGTACTGCGACGCCTCGAGCAGCCACCCCGACATGCGTTCACCGTCGGGGGTCAGGACCGAGTTGGCCGCGGTGTGCCACGGGTTGGGGCCGTCGTAGCCCTGTTCGGCGAGGAACCGGTTGTAGCCCCGCTCGAACAGCTGCGGCCGCGTGTTGGGGACGAGTCCATCGTCGCGTTCGATCGGCTCGAATCCGCACTGGTTGACGATCGTCGTCCACGGGTCGTCGGGGTCGAGTCGCAGCCGATCGAGGCCGCTGCGATCGCGAGCCATGTGGGTCTTGCCGATCAGGACACTTCGTACACCGAGTGGTCGCAGATGATCGCCGATCGTGGGCTCGGCGACCGACAGGGGAACGCTGTTGTACCGGGACCCGTGCGACTGGACGTAGCGGCCGGTGTAGGCACTCATGCGTGAGGAGCCGCAGACCGATCCCTGTGCGAAGGCCCGGTCGAACCGGACGCCACGATCGGCCAACGCATCGATGTTCGGGGTGTCGATCAGCCCGCCGGCGCACGACAGGGCGTCGTGGCGAAGCTGGTCGCACATGATGAAGAGGACATTGTGCACCGACGCATCCACGCCCTGACGGTAACCGTCGAGGACGTGGATGCGTGACGACCGACTCAGGCGACGAATCCCTCGAGGGGCGTCGCCTCCGGCACCTCCCAGTGGAGGGGCATCTGGGAGAAGTCGAAGAACGGTGATTCGTCGCCTTCGTCGATTGCGTCCTGCACCTGGTCGTAGAACCCTTTGCCGGTCTCCTCGGCGAAGGTGATTGCAACCTCTTCAGCAGTATCGGAGCGTGCCGGCCGCTGGCAGTACTCGGGGAACGATGCCTCCCCGGCGTCACCCTCCTCGTACCCGCGGGCGAACAGTTGCTTGAGCACGCCGAACCCATCGTTGCGAACGAGCATCTCGCCTCGCGGGTGACCACCGAGGCGCTGCATGTGCTCGATGAACTTCTCGAGATCATGTGTGTCGTAGGCGACGTGCTGCACGGCGTGGTCTCCGTGGCGCTCGGTGAACTTGGTCACCTGACTGATCTCGGCCCGATCGATGCCCTCGATGAGCGCAACACCGAAGTCGCCGTAGTCGATGCACCAGATCTTCATCGACGATCCGGGATCGTCGGGCCGCACGTCGTCGATGCGATTGATCAGCGTGCCCCCCTCGACCTCGATGTGGAACCATGCCCACTTCTCGATCTGGCCCTTGGCGCAGGCGTAGGTGACGTGGTCGACTTTTTTCAGATGCGAGGCCATGGCCTGATCACACCAGATTGTTCAGTATAATGCAATCATGTTGAACAGTCTGCTGGAAAAAGCAATATTCCAAAGTCAGAACGTCTGATTCGATGGCTCGACTGTCGGCACCACATGAACACCTCGACGCAACCGATGTTGCGCTTCTCCAGGCGGCACGGGCCAATCCCCGGGCAAGCATCGCCCAGCTCGCTCGCGACACCGGCCTGGCTCGCGGCACCGTCTACACCCGCCTCGACCAGCTTCATGCCGATGGGATCATCGTCGGCTGGGGACCCGAACTCGACAGCCGCGCACTCGGCTTCGATGTCCTGGCCTTCTGCACGCTCCAGATTGCGCAGGGGGCCCACGACGAGACGATCGCAGCACTGTCCAGCATCGCCGAAATCCCCGAGATCCACACCGTCACCGGTGACGGTGACCTGCTCGTGCGGATCGTCGCCCGCTCCAACGATCACCTGCACGAGGTGCTCATGACGGTGACCTCCCTGCCTCCGGTGCGCCACAGCCACACCCAGCTCTCACTGGCAACCCGTCACCACCGACCTGTCGTCGACGCACTCTGAACCCACCGATCCCCTCGAAACCGCACGGGCGACTCGGCCCACCGACCTGCGCCCAGTTGGTCGCCTCGTTCGAATCATCCCCCCTCGATTGCGGCGTTGAGTGCCTCCAGCCCGGTCGGGTCGAGTGCGCCGCGCCACGACCAGACGACGACATCGACACCGACATCGAAAAAACCCTGCGCTGTGTCGAGGAGCTCGGCCGGTTCACCGTCGGTTCCGAGATGCACCGATCGGGTGATCTCGGCCTGATCGCGTCCGACCCTGTCGCAGTGGCCACGGAGCACCTCGTCGAGCTCCTGCCAATCCGCCGGCTGTTCGGGAAAGGTCATGTCCCACTGGTCTGCGAACCTGGCTGCGGTCCGCAGCGTACGGACCCGTCCCTTTCCACCGATCACGATCGGTATCCGATCCTGCACCGGTTTCGGTTCACACCACGCCTTTTCGAGTTCGAAGAAGCGACCCGAGAACGACGTCTCCTTGTTGGCCAGGAGCGACACGATGATCTCCATCCCCTCCTCGAGACGATCGGAACGATCGCGCAACGGTCCGAGGTCGATGCCGTAGGCATCGCTCTCCATGAAGTTCCAGCCCGCGCCCATGCCGAGTTCGAATCGACCACCGGAGATGATGTCGATCGTGGCGGCCATGTTGGCCGTCACTGCGGGATGGCGATGGTGCATACCGTTGACCATCGACCCGATCCGCAGACGTGACGTCGCCTGCGCCAGCGCAGCCAACATCGTCCAGCCCTCGAGGTTCGGCCCGTCGTAGGGCGGCGCCAGCGGGTAGAAGTGATCCCAGTTCCAGGCCGACTCGAATGCCGGCATCTCGTCGGCCATCTGCCAGAAGTGCAGAAACTCCTGCCAGGTTGCGTGGTGCGGCGGCGTCTTCAGTGCGTGACGTCCCATCGGCATGCCCTTTCGTCGGCGTACCGAGACCGTAGTGCTCCGTTCAGCCCAGCGACTGACGACGCAGCTCGCGACGTGCGATCGCCATCAGGTGGACCTCGTCAGGTCCATCGGCGATGCGAAGCGCCCGCAGGTCGGCGTACATCCGGGCGAGTGGGGTGTCGTCACTCACGCCGGCCGCCCCGTGCACCTGGATGGCGCGATCGACGACGGTCGTGGCCATCCGCATCACCTGCACCTTGATGATCGACATGTGCGGCGCGGCTGCCTTGTCTCCTTCGGTGTCCATCAACGCAGCGACCCGCAGGGTCGCAAGGCGACATGCGTCGATGTCGATCCTCGACTCGGCGATCCAGTCCATGACATTTGCTCGTGACGCAACCGGAGTACCAAACGTCTCTCGTGACTCGGCTCGTCGACACATGAGCGTGAGCGCTCGCTCGGCGACCCCGATCGTCCGCATGCAGTGCTGCACTCGAGCTGGGCCGAGACGAGCCTGCCCGATCGCAAAGCCGTCCCCGACGTCGCCGAGGATGGCGTCGTCGCCGACCCGCACATCGGTGAAGCGCAGCTCACAGTGCCCGGCGTCGTCGGTGTATCCGAACTTGGGGAGGTTGCGCACGACCTCGAGCCCTGGCGCATTGCGTGGCACGAGGAAGACGGTGTGTTTGCGGTGGCGAGACGATCCTGCACCTTCTGCTCCCACCGTGTTGGCAACCGTCATGAGGTAGGCGCACTGCGGGTGCAACACCCCGGAGATCCACCATTTCGACCCGTCGAGCACCCACTCACCGCCCGTGTGGCGGGCGGTCATCGCCATGTTCGATGCATCCGACGAGGCCACGTCCGGCTCGGTCATTGCGAACGCGGAGCGGATCTGCCCGGCGAGCTGCGGCTCGAGCCAACGGGCCTTCTGCGCAGCGCTTCCGTACCGGATCAACGCGTCCCCGTTGATCGAACTCGGCGCATCGGTATTGGTCGCCTCCTGGGCCAGACGGGACGTCCCGAGCACTTCGGCGAGCGGTGCGTACTCGAGCGCAGAGAGCCCGGGTCCGTAGTCGGCATCACGCACGTTGAGATTCCAGAGACCGTCGGCCCGAGCTGCTGCTTTGAGTCCCTCGACGATCGCTCGGTCTGGATCGGCAACGTCGGCCACCGGCTCGACCCGCTCGTTGATGAACGCCTCGAGTCGCGCTTGGTACTCAGCCGATCGACGAGTCTGGGTCAGATCCATGCCCGGCGAGCCTAGGGCAACGCCTCGTGAGCGCTCAGCCCCTGCGAGCCTTCACTTCATCGATGATCGCGGGGATCACCTCGTGAAGATCGCCGATGACAGCCCAATCGGCCTTGGTCACCATGTTTGCTTCCCGGTCGGTGTTGATCGCCAGGATGTGCTTCGAGGCCATTGCGCCGACCCAATGCTGAATTGCGCCCGAGATACCCGACGCAATGTAGATCTCCGGTGCAATACGGGTACCGGTCTGGCCGACCTGGTCGGAGTGAGGACGCCAACCATTGTTAGTGACCGCACGCGAGCAGCCGACGCGCCCGTTCAGCAGGGCGGCGAGTTCTTCCAGCGGGGCGAAGCCGTCGGCCGAGCCGACGCCGCGACCACCGCCGCACACGACCGGCGCAGTCGGCAGGGTGACCCCTGCCTCGAGCACCACTCGATCCTTCACCATCGTGACGGTGACGGTGTCGTCGAGTTCGGCATCGAACGATTCGGCATCGCCTGCGCCTGCCTCACCGATCTCGGCCGCCACGGCGTGCAGACCACAGGTGAGCAGCGGTACCTGGGCGTCGAGGGTGATGTCTTCGAGGAGCGAACCGCCCCACTGGACCCGAGTCATCGACCACGAATCACCGGGGGTGACATCGACGCAATTGGCGACGAACGGCACGTCGAGGCGGGCAGCAGCCTGGGCCATGAACTCGTTGCCGCGGTCAGAACCGCAGGCCAGCACCGCTGCGGGTTCGAGTTCTTCGACCATCTGGGCGATCACCGCACCATGGGCATCCGGGCCGTAGTCGACGAGAAGATCATGAGTGCAGGTGTGCACGGTCGCCGCGCCGTACTCACCGGCAGCGGCAACAAGACCGACGTCGTCGCTGCCGATCAGGGCAGCTTCGAGGTCTTCGTCCATCGTTGCCGCGAGCGCCCGACCAAAGGTCAGCGCCTCCTTGGCCGCCTCGACGAGTACCCCCCGGTCGTGTTCCACGATGACGAGCAGCATCAGAGCACTCCCAACTCGTCGAGGACGTCGACCACGGCGGCGGCCGCTTCCGGGCCGGTGCCGAGGATGACCGTCTCCGACACGGCCTCCTCGGGCCGATGGAGCCTGAGACGGGCCTGACCCCCGGGATCGGCGGTTGCCCCGACCGATCCGATTTCCACCTTCTTGGACGCAAGACGACCCTTCATGGTCGGATAGCGAGGAAGGTTCAGCCCCTCCTTGACCCCGAGCACTGCGGGGCGAGGAAGCTCGTAGACCTCGAAGCCTCCGTCGATCTCTCGACGGGCGGTGATGGTGTCGTCACCGATCTCGATGCCCTTGATGCCCTGCACGATCGGGCGACCCAGCGCGTGGGCAACCCTGACACCGACCTGGAAGCCACCGCTGTCGGCCGACTCGTTGCCGAACAGGATCAGGTCGAACGGCTCGGCATCGCCGTCGCTGCCGTGGGCGGCCTCGGCGTCTCGAATGGCTGCCGTCAACGCAGTGGCGGTCCGTTGCGGGTCCCAGGTGTTGTCGCCGGCATCGACGAGCACGGCGTGATGTGCACCGACGGAAACCGCATAGCGAAGCTGTTCCTCGGCATCGCTGGTTCCCAGCGTCATGACGGTGACCTCCCCACCGTGCTCCTCGGTCAGCTGCACAGCGCCTTCCACCGCACATTCCTCGTGCGGCGACGTCGTGAACCCGAGATGGGCCGCGTCGACGTCTTGCTCGTCGGCCGTGACGTTGATCTTTGCCCCGGGCGCAGGCACCCGCTTGACGCAACAGAGAATCCGCATGCGTCGCTCAGGCCTTCATCCGAGTGTCGTCCGGGTCGAACGCCGACCCCGAGCCGACCACCGTGCAGGGGTACAGCTCGTTCATGTACATCGACTGCAGCTTGGTGCCTGGCACCGCCAGCTCGTTGGGCAGATAGCCCATGAGAAGGTTCTTGCCGAGCGAAGGGCTGTAGCCGGCGGTGGTGACCCGCGAGGCCCGGCCGTGCGAGTCGACGATGCGCTCACCGTCGAGCGTGAGAATCGGTTCGTTGCCGCCCTGCATGAAGCGTGGGTTGCCATTGCGATCGGTGTTGTCGTCGACGATGAGGGTCACGCACTGCACCTCGGCACCGGCCTCGCGAGCAGCCAGGTAGGCATCCTTGCCGATGAAGTCGGCGGCCTTGACCTTGGGCCGGGCCAGACCGGCCTCGACCGGGTTGTACTCGCTCTCGAGCTCGGCTCCCATCAGGCGATAGCCCTTCTCGATGCGACCCGACAGCGAGTAGACGCCACCCCCGGTGATGCGCAGACCGTGATCGGCACCCGCCTCCACGATGGCGTCCCAGACGGTGGTGGCCTGGTCCCACGGGATGTAGATCTCCCAGCCGGCGTCGCCGACGTAGGAGATCCGGAACAGGTGACAGTCGACCCCGGCGACGGTCACCGGAAGATACGAACCGTACGGCGAGCCTTCATGGCTGAGGTCGTGGTCGGTGAGTTGCTCCAGCACTGCAGCGGCGTTCGGACCCCACAGGCCGAGGGTGCTGATCTGCTTCGTCAGGTTGGTGAAGGTGACCGAGCCGTCGTTGGGCATGTGCTTGCGGACCCAGAACTCGTCTCGTCCACCGTCGAAGACGCCGGTGACGATGCGGACGCGATCGTCGGCCATACGCATCATGGTGAGGTCCGAATGGAATCCGCCCTCGTGGTTGAGCCACGGGGTGTAGACCGAACGACCGACCGGCACATCGATCTTGTTGACGGCCAGGTAGTCGGCGAACTCGACCGCTCCGGGCCCCTCGAGTTCGTAGATCTGGAACGCCGACAGGTCGATCATGCCGCAGTTCTCGCGCAGGTTGAGATGCTCACCGACGGTGATCGGACTCCACCAACGGTTGTCCCACTCGACGGGGCGTTCCTCGAGTCCGTATCGCTCGACGAGATCGGCATTCGACTCGTACCACTGCGGCCGCTCCCAGACGCGGGCCTGGAAGAACTCGGCGCCGAGCGCCTCTTGGCGGCTGCGGAACGGCGACTCCACGAGGTGGCGACGTCCCCCCCACTGCTCGGCGGGATGCACGATGCCGTACGTCTTGATGAACGATTCGTCGGCGCGCGACCAGATGTGCTCGTCGCTCTTTTCCTCGTCGTAGAACCGGGCGACATCGGCGCCGTGAGCGTCGATCACGCGGGGGTAGCCGTAGTGCATCCACTCGGCGACGACCTGTCCCATGCCCGGGCCCTCCTTGACCCAGACGGCGGCTGCCGACCACAGGTTCTCGACGTCGGGAAGCTCACCAAGGCAGGGCATGCCGTCGGGGGTCAGAGAGAGCAGACCGTTGATGGCGTACTTGATCTCGGCGTCGCCGAGGAAGTCCATCAATTCGATGGCGGTCTCCATCTGCGGATCGAAGTCGTCGGGGGTGAAAGGCATCTCCGTTGGTGAGAGCGCAGCTTCTTCGTTCGACGGAATGTCGTCGGGATGGTGAAGGATGGCGCGGTGGCCGTAGGAGCCGACCTCCATCGAGCCCGACGACTGCCGCTCGTAGCAGAACGTGTCCATGTCGCGAACGATCGGGTAGCCGATCTCGTTGCCGGTCTCGGCGAGGATGTCCATCGGGCCCACGTCGGCCATCTGGTGCACCGCCGGCACCAGGGGAATGTATGTGTCGGCCATGTAGGCGATGCGGTTCGACCACACACCACAGGCGATGACGACGTGCTCTGCCTCGATGGTGCCTTTGTCGGTCTTGACTGCCGTGATCTTGCGGCGGCCGTTGGGACGTGGGGTGTCATCGGTGATGAGGTCGAGGACCTCGGTGTTCGCGAAGACTTGGAGGCCGGCCTTTTCGATCGCCTCCTTGCGCATCACGGTGCCGGTTTCGAGCGAATCGACCACGGAGACAGTGGGACAGTAGAAGCCCCCCATGATGACCTCTTCGTTGATGAAGGGAACCAGTTCCTTCACCTCGGCGGGCGTGAGCATGTGCGCTTCGATGCCCCATGCGGTGGCCGAGGTCATGCGCCGCTGCAATTCGTCCATGCGTTCTTGGGTCCGGGCCACCTCGATACCGCCGGAGTCGACCGACAGGCCGAGATCGCGATACTGGTTGGCGGACTGCTCCCCGAGCAGCGCCATCTCCTTGTTGTGATCGACCGGGAAGATGAAGTTCGAGGCGTGGCCGGTGGAGCCGCCGGGGTTGGGCAGCGGGCCCTTGTCGACAAGGACCAGGTCCTTCCAGCCCAGTCGGGCGAGATGGCCGACGACGCAGTTGCCGACGATGCCGGCGCCGATGACGACGCACGTTGCTTTCTCCGGTACAGCGGAGGTTGGGAAGTCGCTCACGGAAGATCCCCTTTGACTTGATATATCAGCCGTGTATCATGCGGATGCTAGAGCACCCGAGCCGCACCGGCAACCCCCACCTTCATGCCCTCTCTGTCCGAACAGGCCTACGCCGATCTCCGCAATCGCATTGTCCGGCTTGACTTCGCGCCCGGCGACGTGCTGCGCGAAGACGCGCTCCAGGAACTGTTGGGGCTGGGCCGGACCCCGATCCGCGAGGCCCTGCAGCGACTCGCCCGCGAGCACTTCATCACCGTCATCCCTCGTCGGGGCATGTTCGTGAGCGGCATCGATGTGTCGGAGCTGTCGATGCTGTTCGAGACCCGCACCGTCCTCGAGCCCTATGCGGCCCGCTTGGCCGCAGCGCGAGGCACCGACGACCACTGGGTGCGGATGGCGGGCGCGCTCGACGGGGTGAGCGACGCCGCCGGGAACGAAGACCTGATGACGATCGACCGCCTGGGCCACGAAATCATGTGGGAGGCCGCCGGCAACCGGTTCCTCGTCGACACGCTCGACATGCTCTACGCCCAGTCCGATCGACTGTGGCACCTCTACCTCGCCGACGTGGCCGACATGAGCCACGCGGTCGAGGAGCACGGCGAGATCATGGATGCCCTGCGATCCGGCGACGGCGAGCGAGCCGGCGAGCTCACCGAGGAGCACATCCGCTCGTTCGACGCCCAGATTCGGGCTGCGGTCACCGAGCGGCTGGAGTCCCCCCTGGCCGGTTGAGCGTTCCACGATGCGGAACCCTTCCGTATCGTGGAACGCGCTGGTACGCTCGGCGCTGATGGGCCCTGGGGAGGGCCCACGAACATGTTTCTGGGGGAACCCGATGTCCTTCCCGTCCGATCTCGAGATCGCCGGTCGCGCCACGCTCAAGCCGCTGGGCGACATCGCCGCTGCTGCCGGTATTCCCGACGAATGCCTCGAGCCCTACGGAACCGGCGCGGCCAAGATCACCCTCGACGCCATCGACAAGATGGCCGACCGACCCACGGCCAAGTACGTGGTCGTCTCGGCCATCACCCCCACCCCACTCGGTGAAGGCAAGACCACGACCACCGTCGGCCTCGGACAGGCGTTCCAGCACATCGGCTCGTCGGCCACCATCGCCATCCGCCAGCCCTCGATGGGCCCGACCTTCGGCATCAAGGGTGGGGCCGCCGGTGGTGGCTACAGCCAGGTCGTGCCGATGGAACTGTTCAACCTCCACCTGACCGGCGACATGCACGCCGTCACCGCAGCACACAACTTGTGCGCCGCAATGGTCGACGCACATCTGTTCCACGGCAACGAGTGCGGCTTCGACATCCACAACATCACCTGGCGACGGGTGGTCGACATCAACGATCGTGCCCTGCGCAACATCACGATCGGCCTCGGCGGCAAGCTGGACGGCATCCCCCGAGAGACCGGCTTCGACATCACTGCGGCATCCGAAGTCATGGCTGCACTGGCCCTTGCGACCGATCTGTTCGACCTGCGGGCTCGGATGGGCCGCATCGTGCTCGGCTACACCCGGGCCGGTGAGCCCATCACCGCCGAAGACATCGGTGCAGCCGGATCGATGACGGTCATCCTGCGAGAGGCCATCAAGCCGAACCTGATGCAGACACTCGAGAACACGCCGGCCCTGGTGCACACCGGCCCCTTCGGCAACATCGCCACCGGCAACAGCTCGATCGTCGCCGATCGGATCGGAATCCGCACGAGCGAGTTCCTGCTCACCGAGGCCGGCTTCGGCGCCGACATGGGGGCAGAGCGATTCTTCAACATCAAGTGCCGCTACTCGGGCCTTGCGCCTGATGCATCGGTGCTCGTGGCGACGGTGCGTGGCCTCAAGGCTCACTCCGGGAACCACCGCATCGTCCCCGGAAAGCCACTGCCCCCAGCCCTGCTCGACGCCAACCCCGACGAGGTCCACCAGGGAGGTGACAACCTTCGCAAACAGCTCGAGAACATGCAGGTACACGGCTGCACACCGGTCGTTGCCATCAATGTGTTCCCCGGCGACCATGCCGACGACATCGCCGCCATTCACGAGATCGCATCGGAGTACGGCGCCCGTGCCGCCGTCTCGACGCACTTCTCCGACGGTGGCCGAGGCGCATCGGAGCTGGCCGAGGCGGTCAAGGAGGCGGCCGAAGAACCCTCGGAGTTCCAGGTCCTGTACCCCGACGACGCCTCGCTGAAGGACAAGATCCACGCCGTTGCCACCAGGGTGTACGGCGCCGACGGCGTGGAGTACTCCACCACCGCCGACAAACAGATCGCCAACTACACCGAGCAGGGCTTCGCCAACCTGCCGGTCTGTATCGCCAAACAGCATCTCTCGCTCAGCCATGACGCAGCGCTCAAGGGTGCACCCACGGGTTGGACGCTGCCGGTCCGTGAAGTTCGGGCCTCGGTCGGTGCCGGTTTCGTCTACCCGATCTGCGGCGACATGCGCACCATGCCCGGGTTGGGGACCATGCCTGCGGCCAGGGCGATCGACATCGACGACAACGGCGACATCATCAATCTCTCCTAGGGAGGCCACCCATGGCTCTGTTCAAGAAGACAGAGGTGCCAGCGATCGTCGAGTCCGACGAGGCGAAGGCGCACCGCGAACACCTCACTCGCAATTACACGATCGAACTCATTCCGATGAAGAGCCTCGAAACGGCGCGTGCCCACCTGCCCGCCGGCGCAACACTCTCGATCACTGCATCACCGGTGAAGGGGCTCGAGGAGACCCAGCGCCTCACCGAGATCTTCCAGGGCGAGGGGTTCGATCCCGTTCCCCACATCTCGGCCCGGATGGTTCGCGACAGAGCGCACTGCGCCGACATTGCGCACTGGTTGCGCGACAACGGTCTCACCAAGATGTTCCTGGTCGGTGGCGACCAAGACCCTCCCGGCGAGTACTTCGACGCCGTTCGCTTTCTCGAAGCCTTCCTCGAGCACGACCACGGTCTCGAGGGTCTCGGTGTGACGTCGTACCCGGACCACCATGCATTCATCTCCGACGAGAAACTGCACGAGGCGCTGCACGCAAAGCAGGCGCTGCTCGAGGCCGCTGGACTGCGGGGCTGGTGCTCGACGCAGATGTGCTTCGACGCCGCCGTGATCGAGGCGTGGCTGCGCAAGGAGCGGGCCGAAGGACTCACCCTGCCGGTGCATCTCGGTGTTTCCGGCGTCGTCGACAAGACGAAGCTCATGACCATGGGGGTGCGGATCGGCCTCGGGGCATCGCTCGGGTACCTCAAGAAGAACCGGGCGGCGATCACGAAGATGATGACCTCGTCCTCCTACGACCCGAACGATCTGCTCATGCCGCTGTCGAATGCCGCCGTCGAGTTGGGCATCGAAGACGTGCACATGTACACGTTCAACCAGGTCGAGGCCACCGAACAGTGGCGGGCCGAGTCACTCGCCGAACTGGCCGGCTGACCGCACCAACCCTGCGCCGACGGCCCGGTCGCGGTTCAGCGGCCCCCTACGGCACCACGAATCGCCGACAGATGCAGAAAAGACCCGGTCACGACAACGGTTGCCGGATCGTTCGCCGTTGCAGCCAGCGCCGCCGACGCCGGGTCACGTGCAGGTCGAGCCGCAACGCCCACCCGCTCGAACGCCGCTGCGACAGCGTCGGCTGCATGACCCTGAGGGCCTGCACCCCGGCCGAACGTCACCGCCACAACCCTGTCCAGAGCGGGGGCGATCGCCGGGACACACTCGTCGAGCACCTTGCCGGCACCGATCGCCACCACGCCGACCCGGGGACGCGGCTGATCGACAAGCGACGACGCCAGGGCCCGGAGTTTCATCGGGTTGTGCGCGCCGTCGAAGATCCAGGTGATCGAGCCCTCGACCTTGCGCTCGAAGCGGCCTGCCTGCTCGACGAAGCGGACCGGAGGTGCATCGGGTACGAGTTCGGCGACCGCTGCGGTCGCGGTCGCCTCGGCGTCTCGCTTCCAGTCGTGCTCGGGCATCACCTCGACGAGCCGAACCCCTTCGGCCGCGGCACGGTTTCGGGCAACGGCCACCACAGCGTCGGATGGCTGCGGACCGAGCACGGCAACCCGGCGACCGGTCACCACCGCCAGCTTCTCCGCCGCGATCTCCTCGACGGTGTCGCCGAGCACCTCGCAATGGTCGAGCCCGATGGCAGTGACCATGGTGACGACATCGACACGATGGAAGGTGTTGGTCGCGTCGACCCGGCCGCCGATGCCGGCCTCCACGACGAGCCAGTCGGTTTCGGCCCGGTGGGCGAGGACCGATGCCATCGCAGCCGTCACCGCAAAGAAGGTCGGTTGCTGCTCGATCCGCTCGATCGCACCACGAACCTCGGCGGCTGCGTCGGCCACCAGGGCCCAGTCCGGGAGGTCGTCGCCGACGGTGAACCGCTCTCTGATGTCGTGCACGTGTGGCGAGAGGTGCAGTCCGACCGTGTCACCCCGCCGACGAAGCGTGTCGGCAACCAGACGAGCAGCGGTTCCCTTGCCCGCCGTCCCGACCACGTGGACGGCTCGAACCCGATCCTGTGGATCACCCAGTGCGCGAAACAGGGCCGCTGCGGTGCGGCGCGCCGCCTCACCGCGAGGTACGTCGGCTCGCACGAACGACAACAGCCATGACTCGACCGCCTGCGCATCCAGGTCGTCCACCGGCTTTCCGTGCCCTCCCCGAGTGGTGCCACTTGTCGCAGCACACGGAACTGTTCCACCATACAGAACCCGGACTCGGCCTCGAGTGGTCCGGGCCGAGCACTCGGAGGAGCCAGCGATGAAACTGCTACTCGCGGACGCGCTGCCCGACGCGGCGGTCGAACAACTCGAAGCCGCCGGTGACGAGGTCACCCGTCTCCCCGACCTCGACGCCGACACCCTCCCCGACGCCATCGGCGACCACGAGGTGCTCGTCGTCCGATCGACCATCGTCACCGCCGCCGCCCTCGATGCCGCCAACAGGCTCGGTCTCATCGTGCGGGCCGGGGCGGGCACCAACACCATCGACTGCGACCGCGCTGCCGAACTCGGCATCTTCGTCTGCAATGTGCCCGGCAAGAACGCACTCGCCGTCGCCGAGCTCACGATCGGCTTGCTGGTCGCCGTCGATCGCCACATCGCAGCTGCCACCGCCGATCTCCGGGCAGGCGCCTGGAACAAGACGGCCTACTCGAAGGCCGACGGCCTGTTCGGCCGCCGGATGGGCATCCTCGGCGTCGGTGACATCGGTATCGCAACAGCCACCCGCGCGTCGGCGTTCGGGATCGAGGTCGTGGCGGTCGCCAAATCCGGCCGGAGCAGTGCGGCGATCGCCCGAGCCGAGGCCGCCGGAATCCGCTGGGTCCACGATCTCGAAGAGTTGCTCACCACCTCCGACATCGTCTCGCTGCACGTCCCCGGTGCCCCCGACACCAAAGGACTGGTCGACGCCGAGTTCCTTGCCACCATGAAGCAGGGAGCGATCCTGCTCAACACCAGTCGCGGCGACATCGTCGACGAAGCAGCACTGATCGATGCGATGAACGAGCGAGGACTTCGTGCCGGGCTCGACGTCTTCGCCGACGAACCCGGCAGCGGAACCGCCGACTTCGACAGCGCCCTGGCCAAACACCCGTCGGTCGTTGCAACCCATCACGTCGGGGCGTCCACAGCTCAGGCGCAAGACGCCGTCACCGCCGGCACGCTCGAGACGATCAACGCCTACCGAACCGGCTCACCGATCAACTGTGTGAACCTCGATCCGGTACCGACTCGTGCCGCCACGCTCACCGTCCGACACCATGATCGGGTCGGTGTGCTCGCCAATGTGCTGCAGGCGCTCCGCAACGAACAGCTCAACATTTCGAACATGCAGAACCGGGTCTTTGCCGGGTCGAAAGCCGCGGTTGCGTCGATCGACGTGGGGCACCTTCCCTCCCAGGCACTCATCGACGAGGTGATGTCGCTCGATGACGTCATCTACGTCTCGGTCACGCCCGCATGACCCGTGCACCGCTGTTCGCCCCCTTCGCCGGGTGGCTGATCAAACCCCAGTGGGCCGCTCGCGTCATCGCTGGTGCCTATGACGCCAAATCGCCGGCTGAGCGCCGAGCCATCGTCGCCGCCAATCCGTACTCGTACCTCGGCGTCACCCGATCGGCAGAGGATCTCGCAACCGGCGACACGGCAAGTGACGAGGACCTGCTCGAGCGAGGAGCGGCCACGCTCACGACCATCCTCGACAGCGGAGCCTTCGAACCGACCGGGCGACCCACGCTCTACGCCTACCGACTGACGTATGCAGGGCACAGCCAAACCGGCATCGTCGGCGCATTGCTCGTCGACGGCTTCCACGACGGCCGAGTACTCACCCATGAAAACGTCCGTCCCAACCGGGCCCGTCACCTGGCCCGCCACCTCCAGTGGGTCGGGGCCACCTCGTCGCCGATCGCCCTCACCCACCGGGCCGATCCTGAGATCACCACGGTCCTCGACGCTGCGACCGAACGCGAACCCGACGTCCACCACGTGGTCGAGGAGGTGTTGCACGAGGTCTGGCCACTCGAGGACGACGAGGCTGCCATCGTGGCGGCTGCGCTCGCCGACACGACGGTCTACGTGACCGACGGTCATCATCGATCTGCCGCCGCCATTGCCGGCAAACTCGACCGAGACGAGCCACAGTTCGCGCGCACCCTCGCGGTCGTCTTTCCCGACCATGCGCTTCGCGTGGAGGCCTTCCATCGTCGGATTCCCGACGTACACGGGCGCGACCCCGACGAACTCGCCGCCGCGCTGGCGGCCTACAGCCCGGTAACCGAGGTGAGCACGCTGGAGGAGGCCCGGCCCCAACGCCCCCGCGAGGTCGGGGTCTACCACCGGGGTCGGTGGTTCCGCTTCGACATTCCCGAGCCCGACACCGACAGCCCGGTCGGACTTCTCGACGTCGAATGTTTGCGAACCGACGTCGTCTTGCCGATCCTGGGGATCGACGAACTGCAGCCCAACAGCGGTGCCGACTACGTCCCTGCCCCGAACGGCATCGATGAAGTCGTACGCCGCTGCGACGAGGACGGTCGCGTCGGTTTCCTGCTCTTCGCCTCCACCGTCGAGGACATCATGGCGGTCGCCGAAGCCAAGGAACTCATGCCTCCCAAGTCGAGTTATGTGGCGCCCAAACCACGATCCGGCATCTTCCTTCGGATCTTGGGCACCGGCGCCACCAGCCGCCTCGACCCGAGCTGACGGGGCGAACGGGGCCCGCAGACGCCGGGTCGATCACCCGGGCAGGGCGCCGAGCATGCGCGCTGCGTTGAACGTGTTCTCCATCAAGCAGCCGATGGTCATCGGGCCGGTACCGCCGGGCATTGGCGTGATGGCCCCAGCGATCGACTCGACCGCATCGAAGTCGACATCGCCCTGAATGCCGTCGGCCGTTCGGCTGATCCCGACGTCGAGAACGGCGGCACCGGGCTTGACGAAGTCGGCGGTCACCAGCCCGGCGACACCGACGGCCGCCACGATGATGTCGGCGTCGCGGCACAGTGCCGCAAGGTCCCCCGAACGGCTGTGGGCGAGCACCGGTGTGGCATCACATCCCTTCCGGCCGAGCAGCAGCACCTGGGGCAGGCCCACGAGGGTGGACCGACCGATCACCACCGCCTTCTTGCCGCTTGTCTCGACGCCGTACCGCTCCATCAGGCGCATCACCCCGAGCGGCGTGCACGGCACATGACCGTCGCGTCCTCGAACGAGGCGACCCATCGAACGCTCAGTGAGGCCATCGACGTCTTTTTCGGGCGGAATCAGATCGAGGACCGGTTCGGCGTCGAGTCCGTCGGGAAGCGGTAGCTGCACGAGAATGCCGTGGACGTCGGGATCGCCGGCGAGATCTCGGACGGCCTCCTCGACCTCGGCCTGGCTCGCCTCGGCGCCGAGTTCGACGTGCCGTGAGACCATGCCGGCCTCTTCGGCCTTCTTGCGCTTGTTGCGAATGTAGATCTGGCTCGGCTTGTCGTCGCCGACGAGCACGGTGGCCAGACACACGTGAGGGTTGCCGAGGTCGGCGATGCGGTGGCGCAACTCGGCGACGAGTTCGTCGCGGAGTCGGTTGCCATCCATGAGCACGGCCCCACCCGGCGTTCGTTCGGCGTCGAGTTCAGCCATGAGCCGAATCTACCGGCGGAATCTGCCGCCAACGGCGGTCACTCGCCGCGAAGCGACGAAAACAACATCTCGAAAAAATGATCGCTCGGATAGTGGGTGACGACGTCGACGTTGGGTTCGCCGCCGATGAACCCCATGCGGTCGATCTCGAGAACTCCCCGCTGGCCGCCGTCACCGAACATCACGTTGACATGGAGTCGGCTCACCTCGCTCACGGACGGGTCGATGGCGTGGGCCATGGCGATCGGGTCGGGCAGATCATCGCCCTCCATACCGTTGTCGTCGGCAAAGCGCTTCACCGCCCTGGAGACATCGATCGCGAAGCGTGACAGTGGGGTGTCGATCGCTTCGAGGGTGGTGTAGCGGTCGGGGGTCTTGATCGCCGACGTGATCGAGATGTCCCACCCGACGAACTCGAGCGGCATGCCCGAACCGGTCACAAGACTGGCCGCTTCGGGGTCGGCCCAGAAGTTGTATTCGGCCATGGCCGACACATTGCCGGGTCCGTGAACACCCGTACCGCCCATGACCACGACCCGCCCGACGGCATCGGCGATCTCGGGTGCCCGCAGCAGTGCTGCTGCGATGTTCGTCAGCGGGCCCAGACAGACAAGCGTGATCTCCCCCGGCGAACCGAGAATGGTGTCGACGATCACATCGACGGCACGACCCTCGGTGGGCGTCCGGCCGCTGAGCACCAAACCGCAGTCACCCATGCCATCGGCTCCGTGAATGTCGGCGGCGTTCTCAAGCGGTCGCATCATCGGTTTGTCGAGACCGCAGTACACCGGCACGGATGCTCCGCAGATTTCGACGGTGTAGAGCGCGTTCTGCACCGCCTGGTCGAGCGCCACGTTTCCGGCAACGACCGTCAACGCCTCGACCTTCACGTCGGGCGCTCGCAGGGCCATCACGATCGCAACGGCGTCGTCACTCGCCGTGTCGGTGTCGATGAGAAAGCGGCGCATCGACACGACGGTACTCGCCCCGGCACCTTCGTCCGAGGGTTCGGGGGGCGCCGGTAGCCTGCTTTCCCATGAGCAACGCCGAGCATCCGGGGCACGACGCCCCCTACCCGCATGTCGAGAGTCCGGACCTCCCGGGTATCGAGCGGCGCATTCTGGATCGGTGGAGCGCAGAGGAAACCTTCGATGCCAGTGTTGCCAATCGTCCGCTCGACGACGAGTACGTCTTCTACGACGGGCCTCCCTTCGCCAACGGCCTGCCCCATCACGGCCACCTGCTCACCGGCTACGTGAAAGACGTCGTCCCCCGGTACCAGACGATGAAGGGCAAGCGGGTCGAGCGTCGCTTCGGTTGGGACTGTCACGGGCTGCCTGCGGAGATGGAAGCCGAGAAGGATCTTCCCGTCAGCGGTCGTGCCTCGATCATCGACTACGGCATCGAACGGTTCAACGAGTACTGCCGTACCTCGGTGCTCAAGTACACCCAGGAGTGGGAGAAGACGGTCACCCGCCAGGCCCGGTGGGTCGACTTCGACAACGACTACAAGACCATGGACCTCGACTACATGGAGTCGGTCATGTGGGCGTTCAAGCAGCTCTGGGACAAGGGGCTGATCTATCAGTCCAACCGCGTGCTTCCCTACAGCTGGGGGGCGGAGACGCCACTGTCGAACCACGAGATCCGCCTCGACGACGCCACCCGGCCGCGCCAGGACCCAGCGATCACGGTGGCGTTCGAGATCGACGACGCGTCGGGCCTTCCCGGTGACCCATCGACCCCGGCCAAGATCCTTGCCTGGACCACCACCCCGTGGACCTTGCCCTCCAACCTCGCCCTCGCCGTCGGTCCTGACCTCGACTACGCCGTCATGGCCGATGCCGACGGAAGCAGATACATCCTCGGCCACGCAGTGCTGGACAAGTACGACAGGCAACTCGAACACGCTGAGCTCGTCGGGACGGTCGAGGGTGCCGAACTCGTCGGGCGCACCTACGCGCCGGTGTTTCCGTACTTCGCCGACATGGCCGAGGTCGACCCGTCGAAGCCGCACCACGGCACCGAACGAGCCTTCCAGGTGCTGGCCGGCGACTTCATCGATACCTCCGAGGGCACCGGTGTCGTGCACATGGCGCCGGGCTTCGGCGAGGACGACCAACGCGTCGTCGGCGAGGCCGGCATCGGCATGGTCGTACCGGTCGACGATTCGGGTCGCTTCACCGACGACGTGGTCGAGTGGGCCGGCGAAAATGTGCTCGAGGCCAACAGCGGCATCATCAAGCACCTGCGCGAGACCGGTCAGCTCGTTCGCCACGACAGCTACACCCACAACTACCCGCACTGCTGGCGCACCGACACGCCGATCATCTACAAGGCGATGCCGTCTTGGTACGTGAAGGTCACCGACATCCGTGACCGCATGCTCGAGACCAACCAGGAGATCAACTGGGTCCCCGGCCACATCCAGAACGGCCGCTTCGGACAGTGGCTCGAAGGCGCCCGAGACTGGTCGATCAGCCGAAACCGTTTCTGGGGTTCGCCGATCCCTGTCTGGGTCAGCGACAACCCCGACTACCCCCGGATGGACTGCTACGGGAGCCTCGACGAGCTCGAGGCCGACTTCGGTGTACGTCCCGACAATCTGCATCGTCCGTTCATCGATGAACTCACCCGGCCCAACCCCGACGATCCCACCGGCCAGTCGACGATGCGACGCGTGCCCGAGGTCCTCGACTGCTGGTTCGAGTCGGGTTCGATGCCGTTCGCTCAGGTCCATTACCCCTTCGAGAACAAAGACTGGTTCGACGAGCACTTTCCTGCCGACTTCATCGTGGAGTACATCAACCAGTCGCGGGGCTGGTTCTACACGCTCCACGTTCTGGCCACGGCGCTGTTCGACCGTCCTGCCTTTCAGAACGTCATCTGCCACGGCATTCTGCTCGCCGACGACGGGGCCAAGCTGTCCAAGAAACTCCGCAACTACACCGAACCGGAGTTGATCTTCGAACACCAGGGCTCCGACGCACTCCGCTGGTACTTCATGTCGACCAACATCGTGCGCGGTGGTGACACTCGGATCTCCGACCAGGCGATCGACGACGTCGTACGCCAGGTGATCCTGCCGATCTGGAACGCCTACTCGTTCTTCACGCTCTATGCGAACGTCGAAGGTCACCGCGCGACCTTCACCCCCGACCCGGGACCCGATGGCGACCTGCTCGATCGCTACATCCTCGCCAAGACCCGCGATCTCGTCGCAGCCGTCGAAACGAACATGGATGACTACGACCTTCCCGGCGCAGCCATGGAGATCCAGGCGTTCATCGACGCCCTCAACAACTGGTACATCCGTCGGAGCCGCGACCGTTTCTGGGGCACCGGCGACGCCTCGGGTGCCGACCTCGCCGGGCTCGACACGCTCTACACCGTGCTGGTCACGCTGGTGCAGGTGGCTGCACCGTTCCTGCCGATGATCACCGAAGAGATCTGGGGTGGTCTCACCAACGGTGACGACGCGTTGGCGCCATCGGTGCACCTCTCCGACTGGCCGGACGCAGCCGCGTACCGATCCGACGATGCGCTCGTCGCGGCAATGGACCGCCTCCGCGATGTGGCGTCGACCGGTCTGCGTCTACGCGAAGACCAGGGACTGCGGGTGCGACTGCCGTTGGCGTCGATCACCGTCGCAGGTCGCGACGCAGCAACGCTCGCACCGTTCGCCGAACTGCTGCGCGACGAGCTCAACGTGAAGGACGTGCTCGTCACCGAAGAGATCGGCGATCTGGCGACGTTCGTCCTTCGACCCGACGGCAAGGCCCTCGGCCCCCGGCTCGGCAAGGACGTCCAGGCCGTGTTCGGCGCAGCTCGAAACGGTGATTGGCGAGCCAACGACGACGGCACCGTCGAGGTTGCCGGCCACACCCTTCAACCCGACGAGTACGACCTTGCGCTGGAGTCACCCGAGGGGGTGGTCGCAGCGGCTCTCAAGTCCAACGACGCCGTCGTCACCCTCGACACCGCCGTCACCCCCGAACTCGAAGCCGAAGGGCTCGCCCGCGACATCGTGCGTGAGATCAAGAACGCCCGCAAGGCCGAAGACCTCGTGGTGACGGATCGGATCGCCGTATCGATCGGGCGTGCGTCCGACGCAGCCTCGGCTGCCGTTGCCGCCCACGAGCGCTATATCGCCGAGCAGGTCCTCGCCACGTCGATCACCACGGGTTCGAGTGCTGCGACCGGCGACGTTCACGAATCCATGATCGGCGGCGAGCCGTTCCACTTCCAGATCGACCGCTGAGCGACGATTAGTTCCGCTGCGCGGGAAGATTGGCGATCACGTAGTCCACGATGTCGTCAGGGTTGCGCGACTGCATCATCAATTCACCCGGGCCGGTGAACACGAACACGAGTCCCTCGCCCGATTTCATCGACTTCCACGCCGAGTCACTCGCTTTGCGCAATTCCATCGAGACGCTCTCGGCGAAGGCGACCATGTGGTTGGTGTCGACCACGACCTGCTGGCCAGGTTCGAGGGTGAATCGATCGAGCGCACCATAGGTCGACAGGACGACCTTGCCCTGGCCACTGGCCCGCAGCAGGAAGCCTCCCTCGCCGCCGATCAGGTTCTTCATCCCGCCCCACTGGGTGTCGATCTCGACGCCCTGCTCGGCGCACAGGAACGAACCTTTCTGCACCATGAGGGGCTGATCGGGGCGCACGTCGAAGACAGTCACGTCACCGGGAAGCGATGGGGCGAAATCGATCCAGCCGCCGTGCGCAGCTGCGGTCGCCGTGGTGATGAACAGAGATTCGCCCCCGAGCACGCTGCGTTTGAGGCCCTTCATGAGGCCTCCCTCGATCTTTGCGTCGAGGTTGGTGTCGGCTGCCATCGCCATCATTGCGCCCGACTCGGCGCGGATCGCTTCCGACGGGCCGAGGATCGCTCGGGCGACGGAGAAGGACGGATTGTGACGGACTTGGATTTCCATGCCTTGATGGTAGACGTGAGCACGGTGCCTGTGTTCGCGTAGGGTCGCCGACCATGACCGAACAACGAGTTGCTCTGGTGACCGGCGGTGCGCGCGGGATCGGTGCCGACGTCTGCCGCAGGCTGCACGCCCAAGGTCGTCGCGTGGCGATTGCCGATCTCTTGACCGCCGACGCCGAGGCGCTCGCCGACGAACTCGGCGGCCGAGGCTACGCCTGCGACGTCACCGACAGCGAGCGAGTTCGTGCTGTCGTCGCTGCGATCGAGTCCGATCTCGGCCCGGTGGACATCCTGGTCAACTGCGCCGGTTTCGACCGGTTCGTCCGCTTCGTGGACACCGACGAAGACTTCTGGGACACGATCATCGACATCAATTACAAGGGCACGCTTCGCACCTGTCACGCGGTGCTCCCCGGCATGATGGAGCGGGGCTGGGGTCGCATCGTCAACTTCGCCAGCGATGCCGCCCGGGTCGGGAGTTCGCTCGAGTCGGTCTACGCCGGGGCAAAGGCCGGCGTGATCGGTTTCACCAAGACAATCGCCCGTGAGTCGGTCAAGCGGGGCGTCACGTGCAACGTGGTCTGTCCCGGCCCGACCGACACGACCCTGATCCGTGAGATGGGTGAGCAGGGCGAGCTTCCGGCAAAGATCGTGGCGGGGCTCGATCGCGCCATGCCGATCGGCCGAATGGCCCAGCCGCACGAGATCGCGTACGGCGCCACCGTCTTCACCCATGATGACGCAACGCTGATCACCGGCCAGACCCTGTCGGTCAGTGGCGGCCTGACCATGGCATGACCGACACGGACCACTCACCCCACCACCGGCGGTGCTCCATGCGCACTCGCATCCTGCCCACACTCATCGTCGTCGTCGGTATCGGTGCCGCCGCCTGCGGGGGTGGCGGCGGGTCCGACGCCAAGACGGCGCAGGAGCCCTCGGAGATCGAGACCGCTCTCGCCGACTACTTCGGTGACCAGACGAACGACACGCCCGTCAGTAGTCAAACCGACGCGGACTGTATTGCCAAGGAGATGGTCGCCCTGTTCGGCGAGGACGCCTTGCGTGAACTCGGCGTCTCGGCGACGCAGGTACCCGACCTCCCCGAGATGGGCATGACCGACGTGCAGGTCGGCTGGGTCCTGACCAGCTTCAACGCCTGCATCGACATCACGAGGGCATTCGAGGATGCGCTGGCGGAGGACCTCGGTGACGAGGCGGCCGCCTGCCTCACCGACACGCTCGGCGAGACCGTCATCAACGAAATGCTTCGGGCCACCATTGCGAACGACACTGAGCAGATGGACAACACCGACGACGCGCTCGCCTTCGCAGCATCGTTCTGCGGGCTCGACTGATCATCTTCACTCGGTCGTTCAGTACGGCCGTCACCGTCACCGGGCCGCTACGGTCAGGCGATGGCTGACGACTGGTTCGACAAGTACGACGGGTTGCGCTTCGAGCGCCGCGAGCACGGCATCCTCTGGATGACGATCGACCGCCCCGAAGCACTCAACGCAACGACGGCATCGATGCACTACGCCCTCAGCCGGGTGTGGGACGACATCGACGACGACGCAGAGACCCGTGTCGTCGTCGTCACCGGTGCGGGCAAGGCCTTCTCGGCCGGCGGCGACATGGCGTGGATCGACAGCTTCATCGGTGACGCAGCCCAGGTCCACGGCGTCTTGGACGAGGCCGGCGACGTCGTCTATCGGATCCTCCGCTGCCGCAAGATCATCATCTCGGCGATCAACGGTGTGGCGGTCGGTGCGGGGTTGGCCGTTGCGCTCATGGCCGACATCAGCCTCATCGACGAGGACGCCCGCTTCACCGACGGCCACCTCAGCATCGGGGTCGGAGCCGGCGATCACGCAGCGATCTGCTGGCCGCTGCTCTGCGGTCTGGCCAAGGCGAAGTACTACCTGTTGACCGCCGACTTCGTCGACGGCAGGACCGCCGACCAGATCGGTCTCGTCAGCAAGTCGCTCCCCGGAGACGAGCTCCTCGCCGAAGCCGAACGGATCGCGACGAAACTCGCCACCGGGCCGCAGCGGGCGCTGCGACTGACGAAGCGGTCGCTCAATCTCTGGATGCAGCAGGCATCACCGATCTTCGACTCGAGCCTTGCCTTCGAAATGCTCGGCTTTCTCGGTGATGAAGCAGCCGAGGGTGTGGCCGCAATGAAGGAACGGCGCAAACCGGAGTTCGGTTGATCGACGGTCGATCCAGGGTCGAGATGATGCGACGGCGAGGGCTGATTCCCCTCGTCACCGGTGCGCTTCTTTCGGTCTCGTGCGGCGGGGGTGCGGCCGAAACACGCCAGGCCTCCGACCCGGCGGCATCCCTTCCCGCTGCGGCCGATGCGTCGACGACACCATCCACCTCGGTGACGACATCCACAACCACGACCGTGATCGACGGCGGCAGCACCGACGACACCGGTGCGGTCGACGCAGCCGAGGGTGAGCCCGACACGCCACTCGCCGTGCCGACACCGCTTCCGCCGATCTCCGTCGCCGACATCCCCGACCTCGTTGCGGCATGGGGCTCGGGAACCGGTGATCCGCTCGAGCTCGCCCGCCGGCTCATCGGCTTTCCGCTCGAGATCGCCGTTCCCGCCGCCAGCTCGCCCTACCGCGTCCGCGTCGAACTCGACGGTCGCGACCCAGCAGCCGGCTGGCGGTGGGACTGGCGCTACGGCGCAGTGGCCCCTGCCGGGGTCGGCCAGATCGATGCCGATCTTCCCGAGGGTGGTCGCGGGACGATCGAGGGGCGACTGTATTTCGATCCGCTCTTCACCCGCTTCGGCTGGAGCAACGCCGCGCAGGTGATCAGCGATCCCAGCCGAGGAAGCGGCGGACCCCAGTCGGTGAACTGGGCGTACCGGAAAGACGATCCTGCCTTCGTCATCGATGACGTCGTGACCGAAGCCGTGGGTGCCCGGGCCTGGGTCGACGAAGACATCGATGTTCGCGACGGCGACGACCTCGCCGGTTACGCGGTCGAGGTCTCCGTTCGGACCGGATCGGGCTCGGTTGTCGTCCCCCTTCTTGCAACGCTCCTCGATGCGGCACCGAAGCTCCCCGGCTCGCGCGTCATCGAACTCGATCTCGTCTCGTACGACCGCACCGACGAGAGCATGCTCGCCGAGGAGGGCTTGCGCTATCTGGAACTGGGGGTGGTGTGGGAGCTCGAGCCGGACGCAGAGGAGGCGGCGAGGCAGTCCTTCTCCCTCGGGCTCGACGGCACGGTGTTTCAGATGGGCGAGGAGAGCTTCTCGGACCCAGGCTTCATTCAGGTTGTCGAGGCAACCGTCGACAGCAACGGAAGGTGGCGCCAGCCCGTGATCGTCTTGCGGCGCTATCCCGGATTCATCAGTGTGTGGCGGGCCGACGACGGAACCGTCCGAAGCAGCATCGACGTCACGCTCGAACCGAACCGGGAGATCCTCCAACCACTCGCCGGCTAGGGCTCGTCCAGGCGGCGAGCGGTCTCGGTCAGGTTGATCTCCCACAGCACCTTGTCGAGCGCGTCACTCGCGGCAATCGACGAGTAGCGCAGAGGATTGTCGGCGGTGACCGTCGACGCCATCGGCGAGAGGATCGTCCACGGTGTCGGATGGGCGAACTGCACAACGCTGTAGCGATCGCCCTGCTGACCGTCACCGGAAACGACTCGGTGGATGCCCGACGGAATCATGCCGTTGCTGAGCCGCTCCAGCATCAGGCCGGTGTTGATGATCGCCGAACCGTCCGGCGGTGCTGCATCGATCCAGCCATCGTCGCTCTTGACCTGCAATCCGGCCGCCGTCGCCCGGGGCAGCGCAGTGATGAGGTTGATGTCGGCGTGCTCACCCGCCCACACGTGCTGCTCGCCGGGGGCTTGATCCATTGCCGGATAGTGAATGGCGCGCGTGAGCGTTGCCCCGTCGGTCAACATCTCGTCGAAGAAGCTCTCGTGGGCTCCGAGGCCCTCGGCGATGATCCGCAGCACCCGACGCTGCAGGTCGGCAACGCAGTGGTGGAACGCCATGAGCAGGTCGCGAACGCCGGGAAGGTCGTCTTCGGGCAGGGTCGGAGGCCCGTACCGATGGGGGTACTTGTCGCGCAGCGGGTGGCCCTCGCCGAGCGGAGCACCCCAGTTCAACATTTCCTTCCAGTCGGGGACGTCGGCGATGGCGGCCGTTTCGACCAGGAGGCCGGTGTAGCCGGTCTGGCCGTTGCTCCCCGGCACGACGTAGGCGTCCTTGCGCTCCTGCGGCATGGTGAAGAAGGCCTCGAGTTGGGTGTATGCCTCGTCGATCAGTTCGATCGGAAGATCGTGTTCGACGTAGACGAATCCGGTGACGAGGCTGCGCGCAACACCGTCGACGACGGCACGGCGGGCAGAACCCGATCCGGACTCGAAGGCCAGCAGATCGACATCGAGGATCTCCATCTCCGAACCCTATCCCGACCCTGTTTGCGCTCGTGGTGGGCGAGCCGTCAGGCTTGCACGATGACCGACCGTCCGAAGCCTCGCGCCTCCGCCGACGATCGGCTTGCGAAAATGGTCACCACGGACTGGTTCCGTGCCATCGCACCGAAGGTGATCCCGCCGATGCATCGCGCCTTGCGGATGCTGAGCCGGGGCAGGTTCGTTCCCGGGGCCGGGCTGATGTTGACGACGGTCGGCGCCCAGAGCGGCAAGCGCCGGGAGACGCCGCTCGAGGCAGTGCCGTGTCCGGATGGGACGTGGGTGGTCGTCGGGAGCAACTTCGCCCAAGACCACCATCCGGCCTGGACGAACAATCTGATCGCCAACCCCGACGCCGATGTCTTGATCCGCGGTCGCACGTTGCGGGTGAGAGCTGAGCTCCTAGCGGGCGACGAGCGCGCCGACGCATGGCAACTGGCCCTTGCCCACTTCGGTGGCTGGCAGGCCTACACCGAGATCACCGACCGCGAGTTCCGAGTCTTTCGTCTCACTCCCCTCTGAGGGGCATCTCGAGACCTGCCGAGGCCATCACCCCGGGTTGGGTTCAGTGGTCGGCCTCGAGGGAGTCGGCAAGCCTCGGCAACACCGCAGCGAGCAACTCGATCTCCTCGGCGCTGAGCCGATCGACGAACAGTCGGCGAACCTCCGCCACATGCCCCACCGCTGCATCACGAAGACACCCGAACCCGGCCTCGGTGAGGACCACCCACCAGACGCGGGCGTCGGCCTCGCACCGCTCGCGTTCAACGACCCCCTCACGGCTGAGGCGGTCGATGCGCTGCGAGAGCCGTGACGGCGAATTCGTGACCGACGCCGCAAGGTCGGACATCCGCATACGCCGACCGTCGGCCTCGCTGAGCCGCACCAGGACCTCGTAATCGTCGGTGGTGAGACCGCTGTCGTTCTTCAACTGGCGATCAGATGCGGCAAGGATGCGGCGGCTGGCATCGATCCAGCCGCGCCAGGCCTGCTGTTCGCGCTCGCTCAGCCAGTTCGGTTCCGACATCGCGACAGATGTTAGGAGAGCACGTGCTGTTGCGAAACCCACGTTTTCCACAGGCGAGAAGGGGCCGATCGGCGAGGTTCTCACCCGTCGAGGCAAATTACACACATCCTGTGGAAAGACTGTGAAGCAATCTGTGGAACCGGCCAGTAGCGGCGGATCTGCCGATAACCTACGATCAACTTCATTGATTTTTCATGGTTTTTCGAGAAAGCACAGCCGAGCCCTTGACGCAGGTGTAATTACGCGGCTGTACTTACATACCCTGCCTCGGTGAGGCGGGTGCGGGTTGGTGGTCTGACCGGGAGCCACCTACGAAGCTCGCTGGTGATCCCGGTGCGGGAACAGAACGGGAAGAGGGGCGCCACATGGCGATGATCGAGGATCGGCTCTCAGCAGTCGGTGACGTAGCGGCCACGGTCGAGACCAGCACGAGTATGCGGGTCAAGAAACGGAACGGGACGCTCGAACCAGTCGACCTGAACAAAATCGTCAATGCGGTCGCTCGTGCATCCGAGGGCCTCATCGGTGTGGACCCCATGGTGGTGTCCACTCGCACGATCTCGGCGCTCGCCGACGGCTCGACCACCCAAGAACTCGACGAGCTGTCGATCCGGACCGCAGCGGGTCTGATCGTCGAAGAGCCCAACTACTCCAAGCTCGCCGCCCGACTGCTGGCCACCTACGTCGACAAAGAGGTCCGCAATCAGAACGTTCCCTGGTTCTCGGAGTCGGTGGCACTGGGTCACAATCTCGGGCTGATCGGTGATGCCGTCTTCGACTTCGTCACCACCCACGCTCCCGAACTCAACGCCGCCATCAACACCCAGCGAGACAAGAACTTCGAGTTCTTCGGTCTGCGCACGGTGTACGACCGCTACCTCCTGCGGCATCCCGAAACCCGCAAGGTCATCGAGACCCCGCAGTACTTCTTCCTTCGGGTCGCCTGCGGTCTCGCAACCGACCCGGACGAGGCGATCAAGTTCTACGACCTCATGTCGTCGCTTGCCTACCTGGCTTCCTCCCCCACCCTGTTCAATTCCGGAACCACCCACCCACAGATGTCGAGTTGCTATCTGCTCGACTCGCCCGAAGACTCCCTCGAGGGCATCTACAAGCGCTACACCGACATCGCCCGACTGTCGAAGTTCGCAGGTGGCATCGGTGTGGCATGGCACCGGATCCGCTCCAAGAACAGCCTGATCGTCGGCACCAACGGGCTCAGCAACGGCATTGTCCCGTGGCTCAAGACCCTCGATGCCTCGGTCTCGGCGGTCAACCAGGGTGGCCGGCGCAAGGGTGCTGCCTGCGTGTACCTCGAGAGCTGGCATGCCGACATCGACCAGTTCCTCGAACTGCGCGACAACACCGGTGACCACGCCCGCCGCACCCACAACATCAACCTCGCCAACTGGATCCCCGATCTCTTCATGGAGCGGGTCGAGAAGGACTGGCAGTGGAGCCTCTTCGACCCGAAGAAGGTTCCCGAACTCATCGACACCTTCGGTGACGAGTTCCGGGCCATCTACGAGCAGGCCGAGGCCGATGGCCGCTTCGAGAAGCAGGTTCCGGCCCGTCAGCTCTACCAGCGCATGATGAAGACACTGGCCGAGACCGGCAACGGTTGGATGACCTTCAAGGACTCGAGCAACGAAAAGTGCAACCAGACCGGCCCCGGCGCCAACGGTGATGCCAACGCCCGTGATCGCGTCGTGCACCTCTCGAATCTCTGCACCGAGATCCTCGAGGTCACATCACAGTCCGAGACCGCCGTCTGCAATCTCGGCTCGATCAACCTCGGTGCGTTCGTCGTCGCATCAGACGACACCATCGGCATCGACTTCCAGCGCCTCGGTGAGGTCGTCCGCCAGGTCGTGCCGTTCCTCGACCGGGTGATCGACATCAACTACTACCCGACCGACGAGTCCGGGGCCTCCAACGAACGCTGGCGCCCCGTCGGCCTTGGTCTCATGGGCCTGCAGGACGTCTTCTTCAAGATGGGCGTGCCGTTCGACTCGCCGATCGCGCGAGACGTGAGCCGTCGTATCTCTGAAGAGATCTACTTCAACGCACTGTGGGCATCGACCGAGCTCGCCGAGGCCAACGGACCGCATGCTGCCTTCGACGAGACTCGTGCTGCCGCTGGTGAACTCCAGTTCGACCTCTGGGGCGTCGAACCCACCGACACCGAGCGCTGGGGCGAACTGCGTCAGCGGATCGAGCAGCATGGCCTGCGCAACTCCCTCATGATCGCCATCGCTCCGACCGCCACGATTGCGTCGATCGCAGGCTGCTACGAGTGCATCGAACCGCAGGTCTCCAACCTCTTCAAGCGTGAGACCCTCTCAGGCGAGTTCATGCAGATCAACCGCTATCTGGTGAAGGAACTCCAGGCACGCGGCCTGTGGGACGCCCAGATGATCGCCGACGTGAAGAAGGCCGAAGGCTCGATTCAAGACGTCGATCGCATCCCCGACGACCTGAAAGCGATCTACCGCACGGCGTGGGAGATCCCGATGAAGAGCCTCATCGAGATGGCCGCCGACCGCGGCGCCTTCATCGATCAGAGCCAGTCACTCAACCTGTTCATGGAGTCGCCCACCATCGGCAAGCTCTCGTCGATGTACATGTACGCATGGAAGGCCGGTCTCAAAACCACCTACTACCTGCGTTCCCGCCCAGCGACCCGAATCAACAAGACAACCACCCCCGGTGGTGGTCCGAACGGCGGCGGCCAGCCGGCCCCAGAGAAAAAGATGTTCACCGACGAAGAGGCCATCGCCTGTTCGCTGGAGAACCCCGAGGCATGTGAGGCGTGCGACTGATGGCTCTTGCAGAAGATCCCACCTTTGCAGGGACCGCTGCCCCTGCGTTCGACGTCTCGACGCTCGGGCATTCCGCCAAACGGGGGGCTCGAACCAACATTCTCGACCCCGGTTTCGACCTCACCTTGCGGCCGATGCGATATCCGCAGTTCTTCGACATGTACAAGGATGCGATCAAGAACACGTGGACCGTCGAAGAGATCGACTTCTCCGATGATCTGACCGATCTCGACCGCAAGCTGATGCCGGCCGAAAAGCACCTGATCAGTCGTCTTGTGGCGTTCTTCGCCACCGGCGACTCGATCGTGGCCAACAACTTGGTGCTCAACCTGTACCAGCACATCAACTCGCCCGAAGCCCGGATGTACCTGAGCCGACAGCTCTACGAAGAGGCGCTGCACGTTCAGTTCTACTTGAACCTGCTCGACAACTACATCCCCGATCACGACGAACGAGCCGAAGCCTTCGCCGCCGTCGAGAACATCCCCTCGATTCGAGCCAAGGCCGAGTTCTGTTTCAAGTGGATGGGCAACGTTCCCGACGGACCACTGCAGACCGAAGAAGATCGCAAGCGGTTCCTCATGAATCTGATCTGCTTCGCGACGTGTATCGAGGGTCTGTTCTTCTTCGCCGCGTTCGCCTATGTGTACTTCCTGCGCAGCAAGGGACTGCTCAACGGTCTCGCGGCAGGAACGAACTGGGTCTTCCGCGACGAGTCGATGCACATGAACTTCGCCCTCGAGGTCATCAACACGGTTCGAGCCGAGGAGCCGGCACTGTTCGACGACGATCTCGGGCAGCGCATCACGGCGATGATCGAAGAAGCAGTCGATGCCGAATTCCAGTTCGCCGAGGACCTCCTCGGCGAGGGGGTGCCCGGCATGTCCACCGCCGACACCCGTACCTACCTCGAGTTCGTCGCAGACCAACGCCTTCAGCAGCTTGGTCTCCCGAAACGGTACGACGCATCGAACCCGTTCGCCTTCATGGAACTGCAGGATGTGCAAGAGCTCTCGAACTTCTTCGAGCGCACCGTGTCGGCCTACCAGGTCGGGGTCGAAGGCGACGTTGCCTTCGACGAGGACTTCTAACCAAGGTCTGGCTTCCCCGAGCCACCACCAGGCCCGGTTTCACCGACCGGGCCAACACCCCTCGACGGCCGCCCTGCAACCCCGGGGCGGCCGTCCCGCGTCTGGCGACGATGTCGCGTCGCGGCGCACGTGCCAACGGAGAGCCCCGGAGCCTCAGTACCCGGTGATGCCGTGATACGGACGGCCTGCCGCCTGCGCCTCTTCGTAGAGCGCCATGAACCCGGCACCGAAGGGATTCTCCCCTTGGAGTGGCATCGCGGCCCGCCGGATCGTCCAGTCGAAGGGTGCCAGCTCACCGGCGATGGTGTAGTTGCGAGCAGCTCCCTGCTCATCGCCACGGTGCCGAAGTTCGTTGGCGATCCGGAACCGGAGCCGGGCGTGCTCCTCGTCACCGCTGAGATCGCCGACCGAGGCTCGGATCTCGTCGTCGGTCAGTTCGGTCGCATCGTC
>JAPOHW010000015.1:83733-83996 GCA_029979265.1 Actinomycetota bacterium
AGACCCGTACCCGATCGTGCTGTCGGTCGGAGTCGATGCCGGTGAACTCCCGGAACATGTCCGTACCGAACGCACTCCAGTTCGGGTGCACGATGCGGTCGTTCTCATCGATCATCACGACGGTGGGAACATTGGAGATCGCGTAGAGCTCGGTGAGAAGGTGGTCAGGATCCATCAGGACCGGGAATCCGATGCCCTCGGCGAAGCCACGGATGGCTTCCGTGTTCTCGTCGATGGCCACCGCAATCACCTCGAAGTCGCGG
>JAPOHW010000016.1 GCA_029979265.1 Actinomycetota bacterium
CCACGATCAACGAACTCGCACCCGGCCGGGTCTTCTGTGGGATCGGGACAGGCAACACGGCGATGCGGATCATGGGTCACAAGCCGATGCCGATCGCCGAGTTCGACGACTATCTGGGCACTCTGCGGGCGCTGATGGCGGGGGAGGAGGCCGACATCGTGTTTCGGGGCCGTGTTGCTCCGGCGCGTCACGTCATGCCCGACGACGGCTTCGTCCGTTTCGATCCGCCGATTCCGATTCATGTTTCGGCCTTCGGTCCCCGGGCGATGGGGTTGGCGGCCAAGCACGGTGATGGGTTGATCACGTCGGCGCCACCCCAGCCGGCTGCGATCGAACGGGTCAGGGCAGGGCTTGCCGCAGCAGCAGCCGACGCCGGCCGGTCGATCGACCGCGAGACGTTTCCTGTCTCCACCCTCACGACGACATGCGTGCTTCGGCCGGGAGAGACGCTCGAAAGCCCACGGGTCCGAGAGCAGACCGGCGCATTTGCGATTGCCGGGCTGCACTACACCTACGAGCAGGTCACCCAGCTCGGTCGCCCGGTGCCCCAGCACGTCGCCGACATCTGGGACGACTATGCGGCTGCGCTCGAGGAGATACCCGAAGAACGCCGCCACCTGCGCACCCACCTCGGTCACAACTGTTGGGTCACCCCCGGGGAGGAACGGTTCGTGACCCCGGCGTTGATCGACGCGTCGTGCATCGTCGGTACTCCGGACCAGGTGCGCGGCCGCATCGCCGAACTCGACGCCGCCGGACTCGATCAGCTCGTCATCCTCCCACCCATCGACGAGAAAGAGGCTGTGGTGGCCGACATCGCCCGCCACCTCATGTGACGCGTCCTCATGTGATGCGTTCGGTCAGACCGGCGTGTCGCCCTTGATGGTCACGCGGCGCATGTGTCGCCGCTTCCCGGCGTAGTCGAACATCGCGTAGTGCTGGACGGAGCGGTTGTCCCACATGGCCACCGAGCCCGGCTCCCAGCGAAATCGGCAGGTGAAGGCCTCACGAGTGGTCTGTTCGTGGAGGATCCGAAGCAGTGCGGTCGACTCGTGCGGGTGCAGACCGACGATGCCGGTCGTGAACGCCCGGTTGACGTACAACGCTTTGCGTCCGTTCTCCGGGTGGGTCCGGATCACCGGATGGACGACATGCTCGGCAGCCAGCTCGGGGTTCTTGGTGCGCATCTGCTTGGAGCGGGTCGAGTAGCCGCCCTCCTGATACTGCGGCCCCGCAGAGTGGGTGGCGCGCAGACCGTCGAGGAGGCCTTTGAACCCGTCACTCATCGCATCGTAGGCCGCGTGCTGGTTGGCGAAGAGGGTGTCGCCACCGTGTTCGGGCACCTCGATGGCATAGAGGATGGAACCGAGGTCGGGTTCAGGAAGGAAGGTCACGTCGGTGTGCCAACCTCCGCCGAAGTTGACGACATCGTCGGGGTCGGTGATGACGTCGAGGATCTCCGGGTACGCATCGTTTCCCTCGACGAACGGGTGGGTGTCGAGCTCGCCAAAGCGTTGTCCGAAGGCGATCTGCTGCTCTGGCGTCCAGTGCTGGCCGCGAAAGAACAGCACGTGATGTTCGTTGAAGGCCGCACGAATCTGGGCGACCGTCTCATCGGTCAGGTCGTCGGCAAGGTCGACACCGGTGACTTCGGCTCCGAGCGCGCCGGTCAGGCGATGGATCTCCATGGGGGCATGGCCTACCACGAACTTGAGTACTGGCGGCAGTGCATCCGATCCCGACGGGCGCTTCGTTGTCTCCGCCACACGGTGGCTGCGCCAGTCATGGCGCCGCCGCCGGCACGTGGTCCTCCCAGATGAGGCTCGTCCGTTCGCCGCCTTGCGCTGGCGCCCCGCCCGCCGGGAGCAGCACGCCGAGGCGGTGTCCCTGTGGCGGGCGAGCCTGCGGCGGGAACCGTCGTCGGGTCGACCCACTCGGCGACGGGTCCTGCCGGCACCCTGCGTGCGTCAGCCCTCGTGACGGCGATCCGCTGAGCGGCCTCAGTGGCCCTCGACGAGCGGGCCCGCAAGTGTGGGGCGATCGGCGGCAAGGTCGGCCGCACCAAGGCCGACGTCGGCCAGATGGGTTGGCCATGCACTCCCACCGATGTTGGCTGCTGCAGCCCGAGCGAGCGCGTCGGAGGTGTGGATCCCGTAGCCGCCCTGGCCGACGAGCCAGTAGAACCCGTCGACGACCGGATCGAAGCCACTCACCGGAGTCCGGTCGGCGGTGAAGGTCCGCAGCCCGGCCCACGTCGAACGCACGTGATGTACGTCGAGCGTCGTGTACTCGCCCAGATTGTGCAGACCGAGGGCAACATCGATCTCCTCGGGTTTGGCATCGCATGGTTCTGACGGGGTCTCGTCGGCCGGTGAGACCATGAGGCCACCGGGCTCGGGTTTGCAGTAGCCGACCATCGGGCCCTCGTCGGGCTCGAACGACGTGAGCGGCCATCGACTCACGTCGTTCGGATCGTGAAGCTCGGGGATCGCGGCAATTGCGATGGTGCGCCGGAGCGGATGAAGCCCGAGCGGTTCCGCACCAGCGAGCACAGCGAGGTGGTCACCCCAGGCTCCTGCTGCGTTGACGACGATGTCCGTGTCGACGCAGTGCTCACCGGCCTCGATCCGCCAACGACCACCGGACCGTGTCAGCGCACCCACCCGGGCCGACGCGAGGATCGTTCCACCGGCGGAGCGAAACCAACGCACGTACTCCTGATGAAGTCCGGCGACGTCGATGTCTTGCGAGTCGGGCTCATACAGGCCTCCGGCGATGTCGGGGGCGAGGAGGGGAAAGATGTTGCGGGCGGTGTCGCCGTCGACGAACTCGGTCGACGGCACGAGTTCGACGGCGTGCTCGACGCGGGCCCGGAGGTCATCGACGCGAGCTTCGCGACCGATCTGGAGTAAGGGTCGAGGCCCGAGAAACGGTTCGAGGAAGGCTCGGGTGGCGAGCGTGAGCCGCCGGACCGTGTCGTTGCCGTAGTTCTCCAGGTACTGGGCCGCCGATCGGCCGGTCGTGTGGTAGGCGAGCGTCGGCTCGGCTTCGAGCAGCACGACCGAGGCGCCATCGGCAGCCACACGGGCCGCAGCCGATACACCGGCGATACCGCCACCAACGACCACCACATCACAACTCGTCATGCCCGAACCCTAGAACGACCACTACGCTCGAAGCATGGCCGTCACCGATGCGAACCCAGAGAGCTTCACCCGAATGGACGAGTCCACCGCCGAGCAGTGGGCCCACATCGGGGAACGCACCTTCGCCAACCAGGGGCGAGTGGCCGACCGTCTGATCATGCTGCTCGAGTCGCTGGCAGAGATCAGCGACGGGTTCATCACCGATCAACTGACCCACTGTCTGCAGACCGCGACCATGGCCGAGAAGGCCGGCGCCGACGACGAGATGATCTTCGGCGCGCTGATGCACGATGTCGGCAAGGCGATCTCGGTTCCGAATCATGGAGCCATCTCGGCCGAGATGATTCAGCCGTACGTTCGCGAGGACGTGTATCTGGCGATCAGGAATCATCAGGACTTCCAGGGCATGCACTACTACGGCCACTTCGGTGCACCGACCGACCTGCGCCACACCAAATACGACTCGTCGGAGCCCTGGTGGCAGTTGTGCGCCACGTTCACCGACGACTGGGATCAGCAGGCCTTCGATCCGGATGCCGAAACGTTTCCACTCGAGCATTTCGAGCCGCTGATCCGCAGGATCACTGCCCAGACAAAGAGCGCGCTCGGCGACTGAGCTCGACGTCTACCGCGGGGGCGCAAGTCCACCATCGGCGGTGATCACCTGGCCGGTGATGAAGCTGCCGGCATCGGAGCACAGGAGGAGCGCAGGCCCGACCATCTCGTCGGGGTCGGCACCCCGGTTCATGTAGTTGGCTCGTTGCATCGCTTCGACCCGTTCGGGGGTGTTGTTCATCACCATGTCGGTCATGACCGTTCCCGGCGCCAGCGCGTTGACCCGGATGCCTTTCTCGGCGAAGGCGGCACCCATCGAACGGGTCATCGACAGCAGTGCAGACTTTCCCGCTGCATACATCGCCCCGTGCGGGTTGAACACGAATGCAGCAACCGAGATGATGTTGAGCACCGCAGCATGATCGGAAGCCTCGAGGTGGGGTAGGGCCTTCTCGACCAGGAACGCGGGGCCGCGAACGTTCGTGTCGAGTGACTTGGCCCATGCCTCCTCGGTCAGATGCCCGAGAGGGAGTGTCAGCGCGTTGGCCGCACCGTTGACGATGATGTCGATACCACCGAACGTCTCGACGGTTCGGGCGACGAGGTTGTCGATGTCGCCGAGGTCGGCCATGTGCGTCGGGACGCCGATGGCGTCGATCGCCATGGACTCCAAGTGCGCAACCATGGCGTCGCATGCGTCGGCTTTCCGGCTGGCAACGGCAATCGTTGCGCCTGCAAGACCGAACCCTTCGGCGATCGCCCTGCCGATCCCGCGGGTGCCACCGGTGACGATGGCGACTCGGCCGGTCAAGTCATGCAACGAGTCGAGTTTGTCGCGGTCCATGAGATCTCCTGGTCGATCAGGCGAGATGCCCGATGTGTCTGTCGTTGAGATGCCCTCGGTCGCGCAGGGCTCGCATCGTGTCGGCCATCGTGACCTCGAACGGTCGCAAGGTGATGCCGAGGGGCGTCAGATCTGTGTCATGTGCACCAGTCCAACGCGTGATGGTCGTCATGCCCTCTTCGGTGAGGGGAGACGAAAACGGGATGGCCTTGCGGATGCGATCCATCACGATGCCCGAGCCACGCAACATCGCAGCGGGAACCGGGGGCACCCGAAACGTGCGGCCGGTGAGCGTCGAGCAGACGGCGGCGAGCTCGGTCATGTCGCAGTGGGTACCGGTGGCCACGAAGCGACGCGCACCTTGGTTCGGCTCGAGCAGGGCGACGACGAGGGCGGCAAGATCTCTGACATCGATGAACGACATCGCGGCATGTTTGGTCGGCATCAAAGCCGGTGCGAGGAACCCGGTGATGCCGGTTCCGGCTTCGCCGAAGGCATCGCCGGCCGGTGGGCCGATCACCCCACCGGGGTAGACGATCGCAACGTTGCGACCAGCGGCCTGTAGCTCACGGGCGATGGCCTCGGCCCGAGCTTTCCCCCGTGCGTAGGGGAAGGTGGCTGTCGTCGGAGGGGTGTCGGTTCGGATCGGTTCACCACCGGGCTCGAACAGCGCACTCGTGCTCGACAGGTGCACGATCGGATCGAGTCCGGCGTCGGCGGCGGCGGAAAGCACCAACTGGGTACCGAGCGTGTTCTGGTCGACCACGCGTTGTGCGTCGCGGGGGGCGAGCGACACGATCGCAGCGGCGTGAACCACGGCATCGACCCCACCGACCAGGGAAGCGACCGAAGCCTCGTCGGTCATGTCACCCACCACGTAGTCGGGCACCTCGACGTCGAGTGAGGCCATCGATGCCGCCAATTTGTCAGGGGAGCGGATGAGCGCAACGACATCGTGCCCAGATCGGATTGCCTGACTTGTGATGTGACCTCCGATGAAGCCGGTGGCTCCGGTGATCGCAACGCGCATGGAGGCACCCTAGGCCAGGCACTGGGGGTGTTGGCCCTGCGAAATCGTGATCGGTACGCTCAAAGGTCATGGACACCTCGCTGCTCGAGCGCCTGCAAGCACGCAGCTATCGCCTCACGGCGCAACGCCGCGTCATTGCCCAGGTGCTCGAAGGGGAAAATGTGCATCTTTCCGCCGACGAGGTCCTCGACAAGGCGCGGGTGCTGCTACCCGAGATCAGCCGAGCCACGGTGTATTCGACGCTCCAACAGCTCACCGCATTGGGCGAGGTGCGCGAACTCTCGCTCGATGGCCGCTCGAAGCGCTACGACCCGAACGTCGCGCCGGTCCATCATCATCTCGTGTGTGACGGGTGTGGTTCCGTCTTCGATGTCGCCTTCGGCATCGAAGCGCCGGCGCTGCCAGCAGGCGAGCACCGTGGCATGACGATCACATCGACCGAGCTCGTGTATCGGGGAATCTGCGCGAACTGCTGCTGAGCGTGCTGCGACGCTGATGTCCGCACACGCGGGCCCACACCGATCAGGGATCGGTGTCAGCCTCGAGTCAGGAATATGGTCCCGTTGCCGGCGGTCACGGTTCCGATACGTGCTGCGAGGTGACCGCTCGCTTTCAGCTCGGCAACAACGCCGTCGGCGTGGGAAGGATCGACCCCGAACAGCAGACCACCGCTGGTCTGCGCATCGCCGAGGATCGTCACGTCGAGGTCGGTGACACCCTCGCCGCTCTCGACGGAATCGAGGATCCATGCCAGGTTGCGACCCGTGCCCCCGGGCACGACACCGTCCGCTGCGAGCTCGCGGGCACCGTCGATCACCGGTACCGACCCGACATCGATCCGCAGCGACACCCCCGATTCCTGCGCCATCCGTCCGGCGTGCCCCAGGAGGCCGAACCCGGTCACATCGGTGGCACCGGTGGCACCGGCGGCCACCGCATGTGCGGCGGCTTCGGCGTTGGTTCGGCTCATGGAGTCGATCGCAGCAGCAATGGTTGCGTCGTCGACCACGTTCCGCTTCTGTGCCGTGGTGATGATGCCGATGCCCAGTGGCTTCGTCAGGATCAACGATTGACCGGCGACGAGCCCGGCGTTGGTGAGCAGACGGTCAGGATGGACCTCGCCGACCACGGCCATGCCGTATTTGGGTTCGGGGTCGTCGACGGTGTGGCCACCGGCGACGAGGAATCCGCATGCGTCGGCGATGTCTTGGCCGCCGAGAAGAACATCTCCGAGGAGTTCGTTGGAAAGTTCCTCGGTGTTCCAACACACGAGGTTGATGGCGAGCAGGGGCGTGCCCCCCATGGCGTACACGTCGGACACTGCGTTGGCGGCAGCCACCCGACCCCATGCCCTGGCGTCGTCGACCACCGGCGTGATGAAGTCGGCGGTGACCACGAGGGCGCGCTCGGGTGACAGGCGGTACACCGCTGCGTCGTCGCCACTCGCGGCGCCGACGAGCAGGTCTGGAGCATCCGGAGGAGTGAGGCGGCGCACGACCTGCGCCAACTCGCCGGGGGCGAGTTTGCAACCTCAACCAGCGCCGTGGCTGAATTCGGTGAGCCGTTTCGTCATCGGTTCTCCAACCCCCTTTCGTGTGCTCGCCGTCGTGGTCGTGTTTGCAGGACCGACTCGGGTCTGCGCCACCCTAGGTCTTAGGCTTCGAGGATGGTCGATCCACGACTCCAAACTCGTGCAACCGAATTGTTCGGCGTTCGATTCCCGATCGTGCAGACCGGGATGGGCTGGGTCGCGGGTCCATCCCTCGTGGTGGGTACGGCCAACGCCGGCGGTCTCGGCATTCTCGCTGCTGCCACCATGACCTTCGACGAGATGGTTGCGGCGATCGAGGACGTGCAGCGTCGCACCGACTGTCCCTTCGGTGTCAACCTGCGCACCGATGCCGTCGACATCGATCAGCGGGTCGACCACCTCATCCGGGCCGAGGTCCGAGTCGCGTCGTTTGCGCAGGCCCCGCGCCCCGACATGGTGGCAAAACTCAAGGAGCACGGGCTGGTGGTGGTGCCGACCGTCGGGGCGCGGCGGCACGCCGAGAAAGTGGCGGCGTGGGGTGTCGATGCAGTGCTCTGTCAGGGCGGGGAAGGAGGCGGCCACACCGGTACGGTTCCCACCTCGCTGCTGTTGCCGCAGATTCTCGATGCAGTCGAGATTCCCGTCATTGCCGCCGGCGGTTTCCACGACGGTCGTGGGCTTGCGGCGGCGCTGGCGTGGGGTGCTGATGGTATTGCGATGGGCACGCGGTTCCTGCTGACCGCAGATTCGGAGGTTCCCGACACGGTCAAGCAGGCTTACCTCGCCACTCCCGTCACTGGGACCGTCGTCTCGACGGCGATCGATGGTGCTCCCCAGCGAGTCGTCCGCACCGAGATGGTCGAGTCGCTCGAGCGGGCCGGGCTGCTGCGGTTTCCGAGAGCTGCGCTCAATGCGCTCCGGTTCCGCAAGCTGACCGACACGGCGTTGGGTGACCTGGTCAAGGAGGGGTTCGCGATGCGAAAGCGTCAGGGCCTGACGTGGTCACAGCTGGCGATGGCGGCCAACGCGCCGATGTTGACTCGCGCAACGATGGTTGACGGGCAGATCGATGTCGGAATCCTCCCCACCGGTCAGTGCGTCGGCGTCGTCGACGACCTCCCGACCTGCGACGAACTGATCGGGCGCATCGTCGCCGAGGCGATCGAGCGTCTCGACGCGCTCGGTCGCTAAGCTGCGCCCGTTCACATGCAGCGAATCCGGTGAGATTCCGGGACTGTCCCGCAACGGTGATGCCTGTCCGCTTCGGTGGGTAGGACGAGTCCGGTCGCCTGGAGTGGACGACGAACCGACCCTCGAGGAAAAGGGACGGCTCGTGCGATCGGGGTTTCCGAGCGCTCGTGCCAGCCGGACTCGAGCCACAGGAGGAAACCTCGTGAAAAGATTGGTCACATTCCTGGCTCTGCCGCTTGTCGTTGCGCTTCTCGGCGCGGCCTGCGGCGGCGATGAACCGACCGACGAACTGTCGGTCGACTCGGTGCCGGCCGAACGAATCGTCTCCATCACGCCGACCGGCACCGAGATGCTGTACGCGGTGGGAGCCGGTGATCTCGTCGTCGCCGTCGACGAGTTCTCGTACTACCCGGAAGGAACACCGGTCACCGACCTCTCGGGTTGGGACCCCAATATCGAGGCAATCCTGTCCTACGAGCCCGACTTGGTCGTCATGGACTGGAACGACGACCTCCGAAGCGGTCTGGAAGCCGCTGGCGTGTCGGTTCTCGTGATCGCCGCGCCATCGGCGATCGAAGAGGTCTACACCCAGATCCAACTGGTCGGCGACGCAACAGGATTCGCCACCGAGGCGACGGTGGTGGTCGACGCCATGCGGACGGCGATCGACGGCCTAGTCGACGACGCCCCCCAGTCGTCGGCACTGACCTACTACCACGAACTCGACAACACCCTCTACAGCGTCACCAGCTCCACCTTCATTGGCGCGGTCTATGCCCTCTTCGGGCTCACCAACGTCGCTGACACAGCTGATGCCGACGGTGCGGCTTTCGGCTATCCCCAACTCAGTGACGAATATCTCCTCGACGCCGACCCCGACGTGATCTTCCTTGCCGACACGCGATGTTGCGCCCAGAGCGCAGAAACGGTCGCAGCGCGGCCCGGCTGGGACCAACTCACCGCAGTGCAGAACGGCAACGTGGTCGAACTCGACGACGACGTCGTTTCCCGATGGGGTCCGCGTCTCGTCGAATTCGTCGAGGCCATCGCCGCTGCGATCGAGTCGGCTCACGCCGACTGAGCTGATGGCGATCGAGCCGACCCGACTTCGAGCCCCTGCGCTGGGAGCCGGGTTCGCCGCGCTCGTCGTCGCAGTCGTCGCCGGTCTCGGCGTCGGGCCGGTGGGTATCGCACCCCGGGCCGTGCTCTACGCCCTGGTCGATGCCGTTCCCGGACTCAGCGCCGATTCCGGGCTGAGCAGTATCCGCGAAGCCATCGTGCAAGAAGTCCGGCTCCCTCGAGTCGTACTCGGGCTCCTCGTCGGTGCGACGCTGTCGGTCAGCGGCGCTGCGTATCAGGGGGCCTTTCGTAATCCACTGGTCGACCCGTATCTCCTCGGCGTCGCGGCCGGTGCTGGCCTCGGCGCAACGATTGCCATCACACAGAATCTCGGCGACGGTTCGGGCTTGGTCGACCTGGTTCCCCTCTCGGCCTTCGCCGGCGCGCTCTTCGCCGTCGTGTTGTCCTACGGGGCGGGTTACATCGGCGGACGCTCCACCGCATCACTCGTTCTTGCCGGGGTTGCTGTTGCGAGCTTTCTCACTGCGTGTCAGACGTATGTTCTGCAAGCCAACTCCGATGCCTTCCGTGAGGTGTATTCGTGGATTCTTGGTCGCGTTGCGACATCGGGCTGGTCCGAGCCGTTGTTGTTGCTCCCGTACTTCGTGGTGGCGGTCGCTGTCATGCTTCGCTACCGCCGGGCGCTCGACATTTTGGCGGTCGGGGATGAAGAGGCGCAGGCCCTGGGGATCGACCCTCGTCGAGTCCGGATCCATGTCGTTGTCGCAGCGTCACTGGGTGCGGCTGCGGCCGTGTCGGTCAGTGGCCTGATCGGCTTCGTCGGGATCATCGTTCCCCACGTCGTACGCCTTGTGTTCGGAACGAGCTACCGGGTCCTCATTCCGCTCTCGATCCTGTTCGGTGGTGCCTTCATGGTGCTGGCAGACCTCGCCGCCCGAACGCTCGTGGAGCCGGCAGAACTGCCCATCGGGGTCGTGACCGCCTTCCTCGGCGCGCCGTTCTTCGTGGTGGTCCTGCGCACGAGCCGCCGGGAGGTCTGGTAGTGCCCTCGATCACCACCGACGGCCTGTCCGTCGCACTCGGCGGCGTCCCGATCCTGCACGGGGTCGACCTCGACATCGGCGAAGGCGAGTGGGTCAACATCATCGGACCCAACGGCTCGGGAAAGACCACCCTGCTTCGTTCCCTGCTCGGCACGATCGGCTACGAGGGTCGGATCGAGATCGGTGGCGTTGTCATCGACAAACCCCAGGACCGAGCACGCGTCCTCGCCTACGTGCCGCAGTCTCCAGTCATCCCACCGGGAATGTACGTCGTCGACTACGTGATGCTGGGCCGGACACCTCACCGTGGGGTCTTTGGCCGTGACACCGACACCGATGTTGCGGTTGCGATCGATGTCCTGAACAGACTGGATCTTGCCCGCTTTGTCGAACGGGAGGTCCGATCGTTGTCGGGTGGAGAACGCCAGCGGGTTGTGCTGGCGCGAGCACTCGCACAGCAAGCCGACATCCTGCTGCTCGACGAGCCTACGACCGCCCTCGACCTGGGACATCAACAAGACGTTCTCGATCTGGTCGACGGTCTTCGTCGTGAGCGAGGACTGACCGTGATCGCAACGCTGCACGACCTCACGCTGGCGGCCCGCTACGGCGACAGGATCGCACTGCTCGCCGATGGGCGTATCGTCGTGTCAGGGACACCCTCGGAGGTGCTGACCGCCGAGGTGATCGCCGAACACTTCGGTGCAACCGTTCGCATCATCGACGAGCCCGACGGTCCGGTGATCGTCCCCGCCACCCCCGATCGGAGTCCACGATGACCGATGTGCCGCTGCAAGACGACCCCCGGCCGGACGGCCTCCGAACGGTAAGCAGCCTCGTGCTCGTCACCACCGGTGACGGGAAAGGAAAGTCGTCGGCTGCGTTCGGGGTCGCACTGCGGGCGCGAGCACGCAACTGGCCCGTGGCGGTCGTGCAATTTCTCAAAAGCGACGACTGGGTGACCGGTGAGCAGATCATGGCTCCGCAACTCGGTATCGACTTCTGGTCGCTCGGTGACGGATTCACCTGGGACTCCGACGACCTCACGAAGGACGAAGCCGAGGCGAAGGAAGCGTGGCGTCACGGAAAGTCTCTGGTCGACGCAGGCGAGCACCGGCTGGTGATCTTCGACGAGATCACCTATCCGCTGAATTGGGGCTGGCTCGACGCCGCTGAGGTCGAGCAGACGTTTCGCAACCGCCCGGCGAACGTCTCCCTCGTGCTGACCGGTCGCGACGCGCCCGATTGGATGATCGAGCTCGCCGACACGGTCAGCGTGATCGAGAATCGCAAACACGCCTACGAGGCGGGGATCGCAGCAAAGAAAGGCATCGACTTCTAGTGGGCCAACGTCGGCCGGTCAGCCGCCGCTGACCAACTGCTCGGCCCCCCTAGGCATGGCGACCTCGTCGTCGCGGGCGTCGAGCCAACCGTCGGGCAGATGAACCGCTTTCGGTGAGCCCGAATGGCCCCGCACCATGCGCATACCGCCGTCGGGAAATGGGATGGTGCGGTCGAGCGCGCCGACGAGCTCGCGCATCTCGTCGAGGGAGCCGACCCGGTTGAGACGAGCGCGCAGTTCACCGCCGGCCGGAAAACCTTTGAGGTACCAACCAGTGTGCTTGCGGAAGTCCCGAATGCCGTGTTCCTCGCCCATCCATTCGCACAACAGTGCGGCGTGTTCGAGCATCCCGTCGAGCACGGTGCCGAGATCGGGTCGCGGCGGAACGGGCCGACCCTCGAACACCGCTGCGAGATCCCCGAACAGCCAGGGCCGCCCGAGGCACCCTCGGCCGACGGTCACGCCGTCGCACCCGGTGGTGCGCATCATGCGGAGCGCGTCGTCGGCTTCCCAGATGTCACCGTTGCCGAAGACCGGGATCGAGGTCACTGCCTCTTTGAGTTCGGAGATGCGGCTCCAGTCGGCGTGGCCCGAATAGAGCTGGTTGGCGGTGCGAGCGTGGAGCGCCACAGCCTGTGCGCCCTCATCCTCGGCGATCTTGCCGGCATCGATGAACGTGATCGACTCGCTGTCGATGCCGGTTCGAAACTTCACCGTGACCGGTACCTGTCCGGCGTTCGTCACGGCAGCCCGCACGATCTTGCGGTAGTGCTCCCGTTTCCAGGGGAGTGCCGCACCGCCGCCGTGTCGAGTGACTTTTTTCATCGGGCAACCGAAGTTCATGTCGATGTGGTCGACCGGGACACCGTCGAGCAGCCCGTCGACGAGAAGCCGAGCCGCCTCACCGATCGAGTACGGATCGGTACCGTAGAGCTGGATCGAGCGGGGCGACTCGTCGGGGGCAAACGCTGCCAGTTCGAGACTCTTGCGATGTCGCTCGACCAACGCACGGGCCGTAATCATCTGATTGACGTACAACCCGGCGCCGTAGCGTCGGCACAGTGTGCGAAATGGGGCGTTCGTGACGCCGGCCATGGGCGCAAGGACGACCGGTGGCCACACGTCGAGCGATCCGAGCCGGACTGGCTCGAACTCGCCCGGACGGGCGGGTGGCTCCGGCTCGGATGCCGTCATCGGGCGATCGGCTGCAACGCTCACACCACATAGGGTAGAAAGACCAGCCTCCAGCGAGGCGCCAAGCCGCCTCGGGTGTTCATCGGGCGAGGCGCCAAGCCGCCTCGGGTGTTCATCGGGCGAGGCGCCAAGCCGCCTCGGGTGTTCATCGGGCGAGGCGCCAAGCCGCCTCGCTGTGCTCCGCGATCAGATCGAGGAGGCGGTCGGCGTCGTCGAAGGACACGTCGGGATTCATGAAAATCAATCGGAAGCAGTTGATGTCGTGGACCGGCTGGTAGCCGATCAATGCTGCGCCCTGGGCCTGCATCAGCGCTTTGGCTGCGGGAGCGATCGCATGCAACGTCGCATGCTGCTCGGTCGTGAGCGACGACAGATCGAGGGGCCGCATCTCGGGTGGCACCCACAAACACGTCGACGTGACGAAGTCACCTGCCACGACGGCGTGGAGGTCGGCCCGCTCCTCGAGTCGAGCCCGAACGTGATCGGCGAGTGCCACCGCATGATCGATGCGGTGCGCCATCCCGGCGTCGCCGCGGCCCTTCCACATCAACCACGCCTTCAAGACGTCGTTGCGTCGACCGCAATGGATGTTCTGGTCGCCGGAGTCGTACCCGCCGAAAAGCTTGTCGGGCTGGAACAAGTACTCGGCACCCGATGCGAACGTCGGATGGAGTCGACTCGGATCAGCTACCAGGAGCACGGAGCACTGCTGGGTGACACCGCCGATCTTGTGAAGGTTCCAGGTGATGGAGTCGGCTTTGTCGATGCCCTCACAACGCCACCGCTGTCGCGGTGAGAAGAGCGCAGCGCATCCGAACGCACCGTCGACGTGCATCCAGATACCGTGCTCGGCGCAGCGGGTGGCAATCTCGTCGAGTGGATCGAAGGCGCCCGTCACCGTCGTGCCAGCAGTCGCAACGATCGCAAGCACCTCCGGCCCCTCGGCCAGCGCAGCATCGAGGGCATCCACGTCCATCGCACCGTCGGGCGTGGTTGCGATCGCCTGGACCGCGTCACGGCCGAATCCCATGACCGCTGCCATCTTCGCAGTGGAGTAGTGGGCAGACGCGCTGACCAGCAGTCGCAACGGTGTCCCGTCATGGCCCCGGTCGAGCGAGGACGGGTCCCGGGCGGCCCGCGCCAACTGGAGTCCGTGCATGCCGGCGATGGAGCCGCCTGCGCACATGAGTCCAGCCGGCTGCTCCGGATCCGGGTTCCACCCGACGAGACGAGCCATTTTGTCGAGCAGCGCCCGCTCCATGAGCATGAAGACGGGTGCGATCTCGTAGGTCGTGTGCGCAGTGTTGAGAGCTGCTCCCAACCAATCGCCCACGACGGCGAGGGGATCGGCTCCCGCGTAGTTCTGATTGATGAAGCGAGGATGGTTGGTGTGCACCGAGCGAGCGAGGACGCGCTCGGCCGCTGCGACAAGGTCACCGGCTGCTGCTGCGGGCTCATGGGTGGCGAACTCGGTGCCGATCGTGGCGGCTAGGTCGGCGAGCAGGTCCGCCGGTGGTCCCCAGTCGATGACCGGGTCGTCTTCCCCTGGTGGGTTCGTCACATGGTCGAGTGCCAGTTCGGCAATCGCTCGCACCGGATCGGGTGTCGGGCGACTCCGGAAATCCAAGAGGTCGAGATCGTGGCGAGAGAACAGGTCGTCGACGAGGGGGAGCGGAAGACCGATGATGTTGGTGACACTGCCATCGACGCGGTCGGCAAAGAGCCCCGCAGCTCCCTGGAGCCCGTAGGCGCCCGCCTTGTCGGCAGGTTCCTCGGTCGCCACGTACCACGCGAGCCGGTCGTCGTGCAGTTCGCCGATGTCGACCGTGCTCACCTCGACTGCGGAGTGGACGACCGAGGTTCCCTCGGCGTTGGTGACGCCCACGGCGACACCGGTCACGACGTCGTGTCGACGGTTGGCAAGGGACTGGAGCATCGACGACGCCTCGACAGCGTCGGACGGCTTGCCAAGGATGACGCCATCGCGAACGACGGATGTGTCGGCCGCGAGTACCACGCGTCCTGGAGCTGCCGACGCGGCCGCTTTGCTGCGGGCGAGACGCTCGACGTAGGCAATGGCCGATTCTCCCGGCTCCGGGGTCTCGTCGATGTCGGCGGGCTCCACCACGGGGTGGACGTCGAGCCGGGCCAGTAGCTCCTTGCGGCGGGGAGATCCGGATGCCAGGACGAGTTCGAGGTTGTGCACTCGCAGATTGTCGCAGAACCCGCAGCAGGCGCCACCAGCGCCGGCGACGTTGGGCGTAGTCTCCGCACAACGTGAGCCACGACCTCCCAGACATCACCGCTCCCGATGAGCACGGCGGAGAACTGCCCGATGAGTTGCCTCCTCCCACGGCGGAGGACATTCGGCCCGACAGCTTCGTCGTGACCACCGGGTTTCTTCGCGCCGGTGACGGGCCGATTCGACTTCCGGTTGCGCCAGCCGGAACGTCGTACACGGCCGCAGAAGCCGACGCAGCTGCTCGACGCTTTTTCGATCTGCTCGCCGGAGAACGCCAACTCGACCACGACCTGGAGGATCCCGTCGAGCACGTGCGAAGCAACGGGCTGCTCCTGCTGTACTCAGAGGGTGTCGGCGAGCTGTTCGAGACGCATCTGGTGGCCATGCCCGACGATGTTGAGATGCGCTGGCGTGAGCTGATCGCCGGGGGCGCCCGGGACGAGGCGTTCGGGCCGCTCACGCTGCAAGAGCGGCTCGACGAGCGGCAGGTCGAGAAGAACCTGGTGCTCGGCCGACGACAACGGCTCGTGGCGAGTGTGACAGGCCTGGTCGTAGCCGGTGTTGTGCTCGCCGGGGGCTGGTGGGCATACCAGGAGTTCGGTATCGAACCGCCACGGGAGCGAGGGGCGCTCCAGTTCGAGATGAGCGGTGAACCAGCGGCCGTTGCCGCGCTCGAGGGTGGTCCACCCGTCGCAGAGCCGGCGTTGACCGCCGTACTCAGCGAAACCGTTGCAGTTCGCAGCGGTGCTGGCCCGGTGGACGATCGGGTCACGACACCTCCGTTTGCCGCCTTTCCCTATCCGCCCGGTTCGCTGGTTGCGGCGCTGTTCCAGTTCGCAGGTGCTGGCCACGTGGTCCTCGTCGGACCGACCGGGTTCGCCGATGTGGCCTGCGTCCGAGCGAGTGTGGTGACGTCGGGACTGCGGCCGCTCGACACCGTCACCCACGGGCCGTGCAGCGATCCGGTTGGACGTGAACCGGCGGTCGGGTGTGCCGGGCCGACGGCACTGCTGCTGGCGCTCGACATCCCGGCCGGACAGGTCGACCTGCCCGAGGGGGGCACTGGGTTCGCCGATGCTGTTCGCGTCCAGCTCATCGTCGACAGCGACGATGACTACGAGGTGCTGACCCAGCGCGCAACGATCGCAGTCGACCCCGGGAGCGACATCCGGATTCCTCGGTTCGGAGGTGCGGAGGGTGACGATCTCCTGTTCGATCTCGGCGCTGGGAAGGTTGGTACCTGCACGCTGACCGGCGAGCTTCCGTAGGGGGGTTCTCATGTGCGGCCGGTATGTCTCTGCGACGCCCCCTGATCAGCTGGCGCAGTACTTCGGCGCAGAGTCGATGCTCGAGTCGGACGGGGGTCGTGCCGACGAGCCGACCGGGCGCGCGTGGACCGCCAACTACAACGTCGCCCCCACGCATGCCGTGTTCACCGTCTATGAGCAGGACGGTGGTCGTCGGCTGGAACGGTTCCACTGGGGATTGGTGCCGTTCTGGGCCAAGAATCCGAAGATCGGATCGAAGATGATCAATGCCCGCTCCGAGACCATCCACGAGAAGCAGTCCTTCAAACGACCGTTTGCGAAGAAGCGCTGCATCATTCCCGCCGACGGTTTCTACGAGTGGAAGAAGGTCGAGGGTCACAAACGCAAGCAGCCGATGTATCTGACCTCGATCGACGGCGCCCCACTCGCGTTCGCAGGCGTTTGGGACGTCTGGAAAGACCGCAACACTCTCGACGAGGCGGGCGAGCCACTCGAGCTCTACAGCTGCACCATCATCACCGGGGAAGCGAACGACAGGGTGGCCGAGGTCCATGATCGAATGCCGGTCATGCTGCCCCCCGACGTCTGGGACACCTGGCTCGATCGCGACAACCACGACGTCGATGCCCTCCGGTCGTTTCTCGTGCCGGCCCCGGCCGAACTGATTCGTCTGCATCCGGTGTCGACCGACGTGAACAACGTCCGCAACAACCGTTCGTCGCTGATCGAGGAAGCTGCCCCCATCAACGACGGGTGAGTCACTGCGTCAGCGCCTCGCGCAGTGCTGCGTGGATGCGCTCGACCTCGACCTGATCGGGTGCCGGATCGGCCTGACGGAAGTCGAGGTCGGCCATGTCGTTCATCGGCACGACATGCACATGGACGTGCGGAACTTCGAACCCGGCGATCATCACGCCGATCCGAGCGGGTGAAAGCACGTTGCGCTGAGCCCGGCCGACGCGATGGGCGACCGTCATGAGATGGGCGACCGTGTCGGTTTCGAGATCGGTCCACTGGTCGACCTCGGCTCGGGGTACGACGAGCACATGTCCGGGTGTAAGTGGACGGACGTCCATGAAGGCAACGCAGACGTCGTCGGAGTGGACGAAACGACCGGGGATCTCGCCGTCGATGATGCGGGTGAAGATGGTGGGCACGAGGGGATCGTAGGCTGCAGGTCGTGAGCATGGAATCCGGCGACGGCCCGCGCGAGCGGCAGGTGGGCATCTTCGAGGACAGGATTTTCACGGTTCCCAATCTCATCTCGCTCGGCCGCCTCGCCTGTGTGCCGGTGTTCCTGTGGCTGTTGCTCGATCAGGGGGACCGGTGGGCTGCAGCGTGGCTTTGGGGCTTTGTCGGTGCAACCGACTGGGTCGACGGCTGGTGGGCTCGCAAGTTCGACGTGGTGAGCGAGCTCGGCAAAGTGATCGATCCGTTGACCGATCGCGTGTCGTTGATCATCCCGATCCTTGCCATCGGGTTCGACGGCGCGGTGCCGTGGTGGCTGATCGTCGTCACCTTGTTTCGAGAAGTGCTCGTGGCAACAGGCGCTGTCCTGCTCGGCGCCATGGGCGGGCGGCGCATCGATGTCACCTGGTGGGGCAAGTGCGCAACGTTCGGCCTGTACTTTGCATTTCCATTCCTGCTTGCCGGTGCCAGTTCGCACAGCACCGCCGACTGGTTCAACACTGCTGGTTGGATCCTCGCCGTGCCATCGCTCGTGTACAGCTACCTGTCTGCATTCGAGTATGTCCCGCTTGCCCGGGAGGCGTTACGCCAAGGCCGACTCGACCGGCACGCGTAACCCGCCGAGCGGTCTGTGATGCGTTAGGTTCGCGGGCATGCATACACCTGAGGGATTGCGCTACTCGTCGGATCATGAGTGGGTCCGCGTCGACGGTGACACGGTGACCGTCGGTATCACCGACTACGCCCAGGACGCCTTGGGCGATGTCGTCTATGTCGATCTGCCCGAGGTGAGTACGGCAGTGACGGCCGGTGGGTCGTTCGGTGAGGTCGAGTCGACCAAGTCGGTGTCGGAGCTCTACGCCCCGGTCAGCGGCATGATCCATTCGGTCAACGGCGATCTCGGTGACGAACCCGAGAAACTCAATAGCGACCCGTACGGCGAAGGTTGGATCTGCACGATCACGGTCAGCGATTCCTCGGAGCTCGATGGCCTTCTCGATGCGGCCGCGTACCGGACGCTGACGGAGAGCTGATGACACCCGGCGGCTGTCCGGCCTGTGGCCTCCCCAATGCTGCGGATGCCAATTTCTGTCCGTCGTGCGGCAGCGATCTCCGTCACGACGAGATCACGACCGAGACGCCGGCCGTCATCGTCGACCCGGCGGATCTCGCAGGGATCGATCGATCTGCATTCGGCCCCCACGAGGGGCTGTTCGTCGTGGTCCAGGGGGCCAAGTCAGGTGCCCGCTATGCCCTCGACCAAGACGTCACCACGGTGGGTCGCCATCCCACGAGCGACATCTTCCTCGACGACATCACGGTCTCGCGGCGCCATGCCGAAGTGCGTCGTGACGGGGCTCGATACTGGGTAAGCGATGTGGGTTCCCTCAACGGGACATATGTGAATCGGGATCGGACCGAGGGGGCCGAACTCGTCGACGGCGACGAGATGCAGGTCGGCAAGTTCAAACTCGTGTTCGTTCACGGCACCGGTGAGGTCTGAAGGAGGGCACGATGGGCGACGGTCCGCATCACTCGATCGGAGAGGTGCTCTCCCTGCTGAAGGAGGAGCACCCCGATGTCACCATTTCGAAGATCCGGTTCCTCGAGAGCCAGGGTCTGATCGATCCGGAACGAACGCCCTCGGGCTACCGCAAGTTCTACCAGGGCGACATCGACCGGCTTCGGTGGATTCTGACGCAACAGCGCGACAACTTCCTTCCCCTGAAAGTGATCAAGCGACGCGTCGCCGAAGAGGGATTCGACCCGATCGCCGAGATCGACGAGCGGCCGGGCAGCCTTCCGCTGCCGGAGCCGTCCCTGTTTGCCGAACGCGAGGTCGAGCCGGATCTCACCGACGTCGTCGAGTCGTCGGCCGAGGTCCCCGAAACCGCTGACCCGTCGACCACCGGCTCCCCGTCGAACGACACTCCGGCGGGCGGTTTCGGATCGATTGAGCTCACTGCTGTTGCCTTGGCCGACGCATCCGGAGCTGATCTCGGCATGGTGGCCGAGCTCGAACGGATGGGCCTCATCGAAGGGAATCGGACCGATGACGGGACGCTTTTCGATCACGAGGCGCTGCTTGTGGTGAAAGCTGCGTTGGCGTTCCGGGCGAGCGGCATGGAGCTCCGCCATCTTCGGATGTACAAGGTCGCCGCCGATCGCGAGATCGGCATGCTGCAACAGCTTCGCGGCGCCGCCTTGACCAAGGGCGGCTCGGCCGCTGCCGGGGCGCGCGATGACCTCGCTCGTCTGGTGGCGGAGGGAGAGGCGATCCACCGCTCGCTCGTCCGTCGGGCATTCGGCCTCGAACTCGACCGCTGACATGGGGCATCCCGAGGTGTTGCTCGACGAGACGGATCTGCGGGCTGTCGTCGATCGGTTGGCCGCCGAACTCTCGGATGCGTATGACGACGGGGTTGTTCTGGTGGCGGTGCTGCGAGGAAGCGTTCCCTTTCTCGCTGATCTCGTGCGGGCCATGACGATTCGGGCAACCGTCGACTTCGTGTCGCTCAGCCCCTACACCCCCGGGACTGGCCGTGTTCGTTTCGTGATGGATGCGTCGACCAACCTCGAGGGCCGACAGGTGGTCATCGTGGAAGACATCGTCGACACGGGGCTGACGTCGGCGTTTCTGCTCGGGGAGTTCGCGCGCCGCAAGCCTGCGTCGCTCAGCCTGTGCACGCTCATCGATCGACCGGCGCGCCGAGTCGTGCCGGTTGCGATCGGCCATACCGGACTGCAGATCGAGGATCGATTCGTGATCGGCTACGGGCTGGACTTTGAGGGCCGGTATCGCAACGCCCGGTGTGTGGCTGCTGCTGACCTCGAGGTACTCAACGCGGATCCGGATGCGTACGTGGAGGCCCTCTACTGCGCCTAGGGTGGATCCATGCAGGAGATGGAGCTTCTCGGAGTCAGGGTCGAGATGCCCGCCAACGCGCCGATGGTGTTGTTGCGGGAGCGTTCGGGGGCAGGTCGTACCGTGCCGATCTTCATCGGTGCGCCCGAGGCAACGGCGATTGCGTTGGCGCTCGACGGCGTCGCCACACCGCGTCCGATGACTCACGATCTGATTCGTGACCTCCTCGAGTCCCTTGCGGTCGACTTGGATCGGGTCGTGCTCAGCGAACTGCGGGACAAGACCTTCTATGCCGAACTTCACCTGGTCCGGGAAGGCCAGCGGACGGTGGTGTCGAGTCGGTCGTCGGATGCGATCGCACTAGCTGTTCGCACCGGTACGCCGATCTTCGCGTCCGACGAGGTGGTCGATGAGGTCGGGTATACCGACGAGCCCGAGGCAGACGAGCCCGAAGAGGTGGTCGAGGAGTTCAAAGACTTCCTCGACACGATCTCGCCCGACGACTTCGCCGACTGATGCGCGCGCTCCGCGCGAATCTTCGCGCGGATGGTCGTTGACCTTCATCCGCCACATTCCCTATTGTCTTCTCCGTCACATCGGCGTAATTTCGCCGATGTCGGTTGAGTGAGGGAGTCACAGATGACCGAGCAAGGGTTTTCCGGAAAGCGAACGGCCGAGATCGTCGATATCACGTACCGGCAACTCGACTACTGGGCGCGAACCGATCTCGTGAAGCCGTCGATGGCCGAGGCGACGGGGAGCGGGAGTCGGCGCAAGTACAGCTACCGCGATCTTCTCGAGTTGAAGGTCATCAAGAGTCTGCTCGATGCCGGCATCCGTCTCGAGCAGGTGCGGAAGGTGTTCGCCTACATGCGAAACCAGCTCGGGGAGGATGTCGCATCGGCCAACCTCGTGATCGATGGCTCCAACTCGGTGCTCGTGAACACTGGTGAAGAGCTCATCGATCTGTTGCAGAACGGCCAGGGCGTGCTCAACGTCCTGCCCCTCTCCGGGGTCAAGGAACAGGTCGACACTCGAATCGTGTCGCTCTATCCCGAGATAGCGGACCAGGTCATCACCCAACGGGCGGTCGGCGAGAACTAAAACCTGCCTATGGCAACGTATGCACACGAATCGGAAGCCCAACTTGCGGGGTTGCTGACCGGTTACGGCGTGCGGTTCGAGTACGAGCCGACGACGTTCGTGCTCGAGACCGATGCTGACGGCAATGTCGTTGAGGCGTTCACGCCCGACTTCTACCTCCCTGACTTCGACACCTACGTCGAGCTGACCACGCTGCGGCAGCCACTGGTCACGAGGAAGAATCGCAAAGTTCGTCGCATGGCCGACGTGCATCCCGACGTGAACGTGAAGCTGCTGTACCGGCGCGACGTCGAGGCCCTCGGAACCAAATACGGACTCGTCTTCGCCGATGCCGCCTGAGCGGCGCTCACCCCTTCACCGTGCGCACGTCGAGGCTGGCGCCAAGCTGGTGCCGTTTGGCGGTTGGAGCATGCCCTTGGTGTACCCATCGGGCACGCTCGCTGAGCACATGGCATGCAGGAACGCGGCCGTCGTGTTCGACGTCTCACACCTCGGCACGCTCCGCGTGGTCGGTCCCGGAGCCTTCGAATCGCTCCAGCGGGCGTTCACCAACGATCTGGCGCGAATCGGGCCGGGCCGTGCCCAGTACACCCATCTCCTCGACCCGGCCGATGGTTCGGTCCTCGACGACATCATCGTGTGGTGGGTCGATACCGACCGTTTCGATGTCATGCCCAACGCGTCGAACACCGATCGGGTTGCCGAGGCGCTCGGCTCGGCCGACCTTGTTGTGGAGGACGTGACCACATCACGAGCGGTGCTGGCTGTGCAGGGACCTGACGCGCGGACTCGGCTCGAGGCCATCGCGCCGACCTTGCACACTGTCGGTCGATTTTGCGTGGGTTCTGTCACGCTCGCAGGCGTCGACGTGCTCGCCGCTGGTACCGGATACACGGGGGAGGACGGCGTCGAGATCGCAGTGCCGGTTGCGGCGGCTCGGCGAGTCTGGGATGCCGTCGTCACGGCAGGTATCGAGCCGGCAGGACTTGGTGCCCGTGACACACTCCGCCTCGAAGCAGGCCTTCCCCTCCACGGTCATGAACTCGGGCCTGGCATCACCCCAGGACAGGCCGGCCTGGATTGGGTCGCCCGAATGGACAAGGGCGAGTTCCGGGGGAAAGCAGCCCTCGAAGTGGAGGCGGCCGCCGGAGTGCCAAAGCGTCTCCATGGACTTGTCGTGGAGGGTCGGCGCCCGCCTCGGGCTGGGCAACTGGTGAAACTCGAAGGTGTCGATGTCGGCATGGTTAGTAGCGGAAACTTTTCGCCCGTGCTCGGACAGGGCATTGCGCTTGCGTTCCTCGACCGGGAGCTTGCGCCCGCCACTGCGCTGACGATCGACGTCCGTGGGACCGATGTTGCGGCGGCTGTGCACGCGCTGCCGTTCGTCTGAGTCGGCCTTACGGCAACGAGGGCAGAGGAGGAAGCACATCGACGGCGCGCTGACGCAGCCAATGATCGGCAAGGACCAAGAGCATCTGTGCCTCGACCATCGGGACAGCCCGAGGCAACACACACGGGTCGTGGCGGCCGCGGGCGGCGAGTGTCGTGGCCTCGCCGTCACGGGTGACGGTCTGTTGTTCACTCGAGATGGTGCCGGTCGGTTTGAAGGCGACCCGAACGGTGATGGCTTCCCCGTTGCTGATGCCGCCCTGGATGCCACCGGAGTTGTTGGTGGTGGTGCGAACGGTGCCGTCTGGTCCGGGCTCGAACGGGTCGTTGTGCTCGAGCCCTGTCATGCGAGTACCGGCGAAGCCGCTTCCAATCTCGACCCCCTTTGCCGCCGGGAGCGACATCAGCGAGCCGGCGAGATCGGCGTCGAGCTTGTCGAAGACCGGCTCCCCGAGGCCGGGCGGAACGTGGTGAGCAACCGCTCGAACGACACCACCGAGCGAGTCGCCGTTGCGGCGAGCGGCCTCGATTGCCGTGGTCATGGCGGCTGCGGCAATGGGGTCGGGGCAGCGGGTGGGGTCCGCTTCGATCTGTTCGATGGTGACCTTGTCACCGTCGATGGCAGCGTCGATGTCGGCCACTTGATCGACCCACGCCAAGACCTCGACGCCGGCGACCTCGCGAAGCAGGCGCCGGGCGACGGCTGCGGCTGCAACGCGTCCGATGGTTTCTCTGGCGCTCGCTCGACCACCTCCGGCCCAGTTCCGGAAACCGTATTTCGCGTCGTAGGTGTAGTCGGCATGAGACGGTCGGTAAACCTCGCGCAGATGCTCATATGCACCGCTGTTGTGGTCCCTGTTGCGGACCAGGATCGCAATCGGTGTGCCTGTGGTGTACCCGTCGAACACACCGGAGAGGATCTCGGCCTGATCGGCCTCGTCACGCTGGGTGACGAGGCGGCTCTGACCCGGTCGCCGCCGGTCCAGATCGGCCTGGATGGCCCCGACGTCGAGCGCAAGCCGGGGTGGGCAGCCGTCGATCACCACACCGACGCCCCCGCCGTGGGACTCTCCGAACGTGGAGATGCGGAAGAGGGTTCCCGACGAGCTGGCCATGCGTCGAGTGTACGACCGGCAGAGCGGTCGCCGAACGATGTTTCAGGCCTCGACCAGCCCGCGCCCGTCGACGGCCACCCGTCGGACGGATTGTGCAGTCTCGTCGTCAGGCGTGGCGTTGGCGCCCAGCTCGGCGTCGACGCGGTCGTGCCACCGCTCGACTTCACTGGCGAGGTCGCTTGCCGACCAGCCGAGTTCGGGAGCGATCAAGGCGGCAACACGCGCCGCGATCTCGGTCCCGCGATCGGTGGTTTCGATCGAGATTCGCAGGCGGCGTGCGAGCACATCCTCGAGGTGCAGCGCCCCTTCGTGGCGGACTGCATACACCGCTTCGGCCGCGATGTACCCAGCGCCCGGAAGGATCTCCAGCAGTTCGGGTTGGTCATCGGCGAGGGCAAGAACGGCGGCGCTCTCTGATCCGTGCCGCCAAAGCAGTCGTTCGACGAGCACCGGTGGGAGGCCGTAGTGCGCGGCCAACGCAGGACCCGAATCCTTGACCGAGCCCCAGTCGTCGGCTCCGATGAGTTCGATCCGGTCGGTGATCGACGGACCGACGGACCGAGTGAGATCCTCGACCGCCATGTCGATCGCGTCGGCAGCCATGATCCGATAGGTCGTGTATTTCCCACCGGCGATCGAGATGAGGCCGGGCACAGGCTGCGCAACAGCGTGCTCACGACTCAAGCGGGCGGTTTCCTCTGCATCACCACTGATCAGCGGGCGCAGACCGGCATAGACACCGACGACGTCACTGCGCTGCAGCGGTTGGTCGAGCGCCGTGTTCGCCTGAGCCAGGAGGTAGTCGATGTCGGCCGACGAGGCCGCCGGGTGCGCCCGATCGAGGTGCCATTTGGTATCGGTGGTGCCGAGGAGCCAGTAGTCACCCCACGGAATCACGAACAGCACACTCGTGGGTGTCCGCAGCACCACGCCGGTACTGCTGTCGATCGCCGTCCGGTCGACGACCAGATGGACTCCCTTGGCGGCTTGCACCGACAGGCCGGACGGTCCCGCCATGTGTTGGATGTCGTCGATCCACACGCCGGTGGCGTTGACGACTCGCTCGGCTCGGAGCTCGTATTCGGTGTCGGACTCGATGTCGAGGACGCGAGCTCCGACGATGCGGCCGTCCTGCTTGAGAAGATCGACGACCTTTGTCGAGGTTGCGATGAAGGCGCCGTGGTGGGCTGCGGTTCGTGCAACGGCAACGGTGTGTCGGGCATCGTCGATCTGCGCGTCGTGATAGAGGATGCCGCCGATGAGCGATGCTCGCTTGAGGCCGGGTGCGAGTTCGAGGGCTTTGCGACGAGAAAGATGGCGATGGACGGGAAACTTCTTCCCCCGGGCAAGGGCCATCAGGTCGTAGAGCAGCACGCCGGCGCCGTAGTAGAGACGCTGCCAGATTCGCCCCGTCAGCGGGATGAGGAAGGAGATCGGCCGAACCATGTGCGGCGCGATGCGGTTCGTGTGGAGTCCTCGCTCCTGGAGGGCCTCGTAGACGAGCGCGAAGTCTTTCGCTTCCAGATAGCGAAGGCCGCCGTGCATCAGCTTGGAACTCCGACTTGAGGTTCCCGATGCCAGATCGCGCTGCTCGACCAAGCCGACGCGGAGGCCCCGAGTCGCAGCGTCGAGCGCGCATCCGGCGCCGGTCACACCGCCCCCGATGATGAGGATGTCGAGTGGCGTTCGTGCCATGGCGTCCAGTGCCGCCGCGCGTTGTGTGGGGTTGAGCGAGCCGGGATCGGGAGATGCCACGACCCAAGCCTATGCTCGGCAGGATTCAGGAGGGTCGTGATGCCGAACTTCGCGTCGATTTGGGAGGGGATCGCCGATGCGGTGCCCGAGGCCATGGCCGCCGCCCACGGATTCGATGCCCATTCCTGGTCCGAGTTCGAACGCCGCTCGGCGTGCGTGGCGGCTGCGTTGGCGGCAGCCGGGATCGGTCGTGATGACAAGGTCGGGCTCTATCTGTACAACGGCTTTGAGTACGAAGAGGCGCAGTTCGCAGCGTTCAAGCAGCGTGCAGTGCCGTGCAACGTCAACTATCGCTACCTCTCTGACGAACTGCAGTATCTCCTCACCAACGCCGATGCAAAGGCGGTGTTCTTCGATCACTCGCTCGCTGATCGCATCCACGACGTGCATGCTCGATGTCCGGATCTCGAACTGCTGATCCAGGTGGGCGGAGGGCCGCTGCTCGACGGCGCCGTCCACTACGACGATCTCGTGGCCCGGTTCAAACCGGCCCCCCGCATCGAGCGGTCGGGGGAGGATCTGTGGTTCCTGTACACCGGCGGTACCACCGGACACCCAAAGGCGGTCATGTGGCCGCATGCCGAGCTGCAGAAAAATGCGGCGGCGTTCTACCGGCCGCTCGGGGTCGGGGTTCCGGAGACGGTCGATGACGCGGTCGCCGCCGCAATCGAGCTCCATCGACGGGGTCGGACGACCCGGGTGCTGGCGGGTGCGCCGCTCATGCACGGCACGTCGGGCATCGTGTCGCTCCAGGTCTTGAGCTGTGGCGGGGCGGTCGCCACGCTGCAGGGTCGGTCGTTCGATGCGAGGGAGCTGTGGGAGGTGGTGGCCCACCATCGTCTGACGATGTTGGCGATCGTGGGTGAGGCCTTCTCTCGACCGATGCTCGAAGAGTTGGACCGGGCTGCAGCGGCGGGCGAACCCCACGACCTGTCGAGTCTGTTCCAGATCATGTCCTCGGGTGTGATGTGGTCGAAAGAGTCCAAAGCCCGGTTCCTCGAGTTCAAGCAGCTGACCTTGCTCGACAGCCTGGGATCGTCGGAGAGTCCAGGGCAGGGGCAACAGCTCACCAGGGGAGAGTCCGAGGCGACGACGGGCAGGTTCCAACTGGGAGAGACCACGGTCGTCATCACCGATGATGGTCGCCTGGTGGAGCCGGGATCGGGTGAGATCGGACGTCTGGCGAACCGAGGCATCGTTCCGCTCGGCTACTTCAAGGACGACACCAAGACGGCGGAGACATTCCCGACGATCGACGGGGTTCGCTACTCGATTCCGGGTGACTATGCGACGGTGGAGGCGGACGGAACGATCACGCTGCTCGGTCGCGGCTCGGTCTGCATCAACTCGGGAGGCGAGAAGATTTATCCCGAGGAGGTCGAGGAGGCCTTGAAGACCCACCCCGATGTCGTCGACTGCAATGTGGTCGGGCTTCCCGATGAACGCTGGGGGCAGACGGTCACCGCAGTGCTGAGTCTCGAGCCGGATGCCGACGTGACCGACGACGAACTCGTTGCTCATGCCCGCAACCAGATCGCTGCCTACAAGACGCCGAAGCGAATTCTCCGGGTCGATGCGGTGGTACGCGGGCCGAACGGCAAGCCCGACTACCAGTGGGCTCGCACGACTGCGGAGGCTCTGGCAACCTCCTGACCGACGGCCGGTCGATTACGGCACGAATGGGTATCCGTCGACGTCGAGGAATCGTCCGCTCTGTTCGGGTCGAAGCGCCAACATGGCGTCGACGAGACGCTGGGCCGACTCGCCCACGCCGAGGGCGGCCTCAGGTCCACCCATGTCGGTTCGAACCCACCCGGGATGAACGGCCACCACGATGACCCCGGGCAGGTCGCGGGCGAGGGTGGCGCTCGTGGTCGTCAGTGCAGCCTTCGAGGCGTTGTAGCCGACATCGCGGCCTGCTCGGAGAACGACTTCGGGGTGCCCGAGTTGGGACGAGATGTTGACGACTTTCGGGGTCTCGGCGGCTCGAAGCAGGTCGACGAGACCCCGGGCGAACAGGAGTGGTCCGAGGGTATTGACCTCGATCTGGCGCATGAACACGTCGGGATCGATGTCGAGCGGGCCGCGGTCGTGGTCACCGCCTCCGACCGCTCGGCCGTCGAGTCCGGCATTGTTGACGAGCAGATCGATCGAGTCACCCCTGGCGCAGAGTTCTGCAACGGCTGCCGCAATCGATGGACGGTCGGCGAGGTCGAGCTGAACGATATGGGCACATGATTGTTCGACATCGGCGGGAACGGGGCCGCGTGCAGTGCCGACGACAGTCAGACCTCGAGTAGCCAGCTCGTTCGCAATCGCAGCACCGAGTCCGCGGCCGACCCCGGTGACGAGCGCCCTCACAGTTCGAGGAGCGCCTGCTCGATGACCTCGGGCAGCGCAGGATGGATGTAGTACTGGCCGGTTGCCATCTGGTCGACCGTCTGGCCAAACACCATGCCCTGGATCAACTGCTGGATCAGTGTCGAGGCTTGAGGTCCACAGATGTGTGCGCCGAGCAGATGGCGAGAGGTCGAGTCCATGACGAGTTTCACGATGCTCGTGGTGTCCTCCATTGCCCAGCCGTAGGCGGCCGAGCCGTAGTGCTGGACGTGGCAGGTCACGTCGAGCCCGGCAGTGATCGCATCGCGCTCGGTCATGCCCACCGACGCCACCTGTGGGTGGCCGAACACGGCATGGGGGATGGCAGCGTGGTTGACCTCGATCATGGAGTCGGGGTGGGCCAGGTTGTGGCGCACGACCTTTGCCTCATGATTCGCCACATGTTTGAGCTGTATCGGGTTGGTGACGTCGCCGAGTGCGAAGACACCGTCGATGTTGGTTCGAAGGTGCGAATCGGTGATCAGGTAGCCGTTCTCGTCGAGGGCGAAGCCGTGGGCAGCAAGGTCGAGTTGATCGCCGTTGGGTATGCGGCCGGTGGCGATCAGTATCTCGTCGACTCTGAGTTCCTCGTGACTGGGGAACAGGTCGAGCACGATGTCGTCGCCGTCGCGACGAACGGCGCTGACTCCCGTCATGAAACGGATGTCGTACTTGTGCTGGTAGGCCTCGGTGAACGCAGCGGAGATGGCCTCGTCTTCGTTGCGCAGCATGGCATCGCTTCGGACGATGAAGGTCACCTCGCTGCCGAGCATGCCGAACACGTTGCCGAGTTCGGCGGCGATGTACCCGCCCCCGAGAACGGCCAGTCGTCTTGGCTGCTCGTCGAGTCGCATGATCGTGTCGGAGGTGTGGTAACCGACGGCGTCGAGCCCGTCGATCGGCGGTATCGAGGCCCGCGCTCCGGCTGCGATCACGATCTTGTCGGCGGCGATGGTTTCGGTGCCGACCCGAATGTGCTTGGGTCCGGTGAACAGTGCGTCGTGCTGGTAGACGGTCACGTTGTCGAGACCCTTGCGGTACTGCTCACCGCCCGCTGCGATCGGATCGATCCGGTCGAACACCCGGTCGCGAATCGCAGGCCAGTCGGCGCCGGTGAAGGCGGTGTGAATCCCGAGCTTTGGGCCGACGTGGGCGGCCAACTCGGCAATTTCTGCGGTGTACACCAGCATCTTGGACGGGATGCACCCGACGTTCAGGCACGTACCACCGAAGAGACCACGTTCGACGATTGCGACGTCCATGTCATCGTGTTCGGGGCCGATGATGGAATTGCCGCTGCCGGAACCGATGATGATCAGGTCATGGGAACGCATGAGCGCAGGCTACTGGTGAGGGCGAGTTGCTGAGGCCGAGGCGACGGTGGGCGTTGCCGGTCTCGATGCTGCGCTTCGCAGCAGTTGGGCTCGTCGTGGTCAGCTGCGGTCGCTCCGTCGCTGCGGATCAGACCGCCCGATCGCCGGCCGGTGCGATTCTCGAGGCGGGCGAACTCGGTACCGTCCATCTGCGCGTCGGTGACTGTGTGCGGGGCCCGATTCCCGATGCGGTCGACGCGCTCTACGGCGTGCCCTGTCAACGCGCCCATCTCGCTCAGGTGTTTGCCATCGGTGACGATCCCGAGACGTGCGTCGAGGCCTTCGCTGCGACACTGGCTTCGCTCGCCGAGCGGACCGATCTGCCTCGCGTCGATCTCAGCGCACTGGTCGTGACCGACGGCCAGGAACGGGTCGTGTGCCTGCTCGAGTTCACCGAGCCGATCACCGAAGATCTGGTGCGGCCCCGCGCCTAGACCCCGCGCCCAGTCGACGAACTACGGGATTCGTCGAAGCTCGACCAGCACGTCATAGTGGGCGTAGTTCTCGGTCGTGGGACTGTGCTGGTCGTGCGTGAGTCCGTAGGGATCACCTTCGATGAAGTCGTCGATCCAGTGGCCCTCTCGGATGAGCACGCATCCGTCTCGAATCGTTTCGTCGATGGCGCACCGGATCGCAACCCGACCTCGGTCGTTGACGACCTCGACGATCTCCCCGTCGCGAATCTTGCGGGTGCGAGCGTCTCTCGGGCTGACTCGGACGACCGGTTCTGGCTCACTTCGCTTCGTCATCTCGAGATTCGCAAACGTCGAATGGATCCGGTGGCGGCTGTGTGAGGACAACAGCACCAGCGGGAACCGCTCGAAGAGCGGATGCTCTGGTGATGCTTCGATGGGTTCACGGAAGTACGGCAATTCGGCGCCGTAGGCACGCAGATGCTCGGTGAAGAACTCGATTCGACCCGATGGTGTGAGGAACACGCGGTCGCGGAACCCGACGTACGGGTCGTTGGTGGGCCAGGGGAACACGACCTTCTCGCGACGGAGGCGCTCCATGGTCACATCGACGAGCTGCGGCGAGTCGCCGTCGAGGATGTCGTCGAGGTAGACGTCCGGAGGCTCGGAGAAGTGTTCACCGATGCCGTATTCCTCGGCGAGCAGTCGGAAGATCTCGAAGTCGGATTTCGCTTCGCCGACCGGTTCGACGATGCGTTGTTGCAACTGCACGAAGCGGTCGACCACGACGTCGTCCTTTTCGAAGATCGAGCAGGATGGCAGCACGAGATCGGCCCATTTCGCGGTGTCGGTCATGAACTGATCGATCACACAGATGAAATCGAGCCCAGCGATGTGCTCGGTGAGGACTCGGTTGCGATTGGGCTTCACCTGGTTGAAGGGATTGCCGAGTGAGATGCAGGTCATCTTCACCGGATAGGGCGTGCCATCGATCACGGCGGAGTCGGCTTCCATCATGCTCAGAAGTGCAGGACGCCGCTGCCCTGGCATCGCGAACCGGGCTGTCTTGATGGGAAGACTCTGGTTCCCGCCTTCGAGGCTCACCCCTCCACCGGGAATACCGATGTAGCCGCCAAGGCATGCCAGCATGGCGATCGCCCGTGCACTCAGGTCTGCGCTGTACCAACGGTCCACGCCATAACCGATCCGGATCGCAGCAGGATCGGCTTCGATGTAGCGGGTCGCAAGCGACTCGATGACGTCGGCGGGTACACCGGTGAGTTGTTCGGCTGCGTCGGCGGAAAATTGGGCGGCCAGTCGTTCGATCTCGCTGAAGACCGAGACGATCCGCCGACCGTCGAGCGAGCGGTCGACTCGCAGTACCGGTTCGCTGGCGGCCGAGACCGGTACTGCCGTGTTGCGGGCTGCGCACCAGACGAGTGGCTCTGTATCTCGACACATCACGGTGGCGGCCTCGGCATCGAGGAGGAAGGGCAGGTTCGTGTGGGTTGACACGAACTCGACGTCGAACCGGTCGGTGCTGATCAATTGGTGAACGAGTGACCAGGCGAGCGCACCATCGCTGCCCGGACGAAGTGAGATCCACTCGTCGGACATTTTTGCCGTCTCGCTTTGGACCGGGTCGATACAGATCAGCATCGTTCCCGCTTTGCGCGCCCGACGCAGGGCCACCTGATCGACACGTTTCGTGACTGCGGGGTTCCCGCCCCAGATGATCGTGAGTTCGGAATTGATGGCGTCGTCATGAGAGTGGCCGCCGGGCGAGAAGTAGGTGCTCGCTGGTATGCCGAACATCGCCTCGAGTCCTTTGGCAACACCGAAGTCGATGCCGCTGGGCCGGATCACCGTGGCGCCGGTGAGCGACGCGTAGCGGACCGGAGAGTTGCGGGTCAGCAAGCCGTAGGCGCCGGAGATCTGCTGGAACGAGACCGACCGTTCGCCGTGGGCGGCTGCGATCCGCTTGTGGGTTGTCACGAACAACCGAGCAGCTTCGGTCCAGGTGATCTCCTCCCACTCGCCGGCTCCCCGCGCCCCGACGCGTTTGAGTGGTTTCGTCAATCGTCCCGGATGCTCGTGCTGTTCGAGTCTGGCTCGGCCGAGCAAGCAGATTCGGTTCTCGAAGCCTTCGATCGGGTAGTCGGCGGGGCCGATCTCGACGATGCGACCGTTCTCGACCGTTGCGCGGAGACCACACTTCGGGTTGGCGTGGCAGTTCGGGTCACAGACGGTGCGTTCGACGGTGCGCATGGACGGCATCACCGTAGTGCCCGCCCTCGGACCGGGGAGTAGTCTCCGCACCGTGACCGATCGTCCGGTGTCAGGCAAGTGGTTGGAGGAGCTCGACGAGGGTGTGGTGATCCAGCACGTCATTCGTCGGACGATCACCGAGGCCGACAACATCGGGTTCACGACGATGACCATGAACCCTGCCTGGTTGCACCTCGATGCCGACTACTGCGAGCGTGAAACCGAATTCGGCCGCCCTCTGGTGAATTCGTTGCTCACCCTCGGCCTCGTGGTGGGGATCTCGGTCCACGAGACGACGCTGGGGACGACGGTCGCCAATCTCGGTTTCGAAGAGACGGTGTTTCCCGCCCCGTTGTTTCACGGCGACACGATTCGGGTCGAATCAGAGGTGCTCCGACGTCGTGCATCGTCGTCACGCCCCGGTCAGGGCATCGTGACGTTCGAGCACCGGGCGTTCAACCAACATGAGCAACTCGTGTGTCGTTCGGTGCGCAACGCCTTGATGTTGGCTCGGCCGACCGACGCCTAGCCCTCGGCCAGCGCAATCACCGTGCGGGCCTGGGCAGCCACCGGCTCGTCGACCATCTGCCCCTCGAAGGCGACGGAGGCGATGCCCTTCGCTTTCGCGTCCTCATAGGCGGCAAGCAGTCGACGTGCCCGCTCGACTTCCTCGATCGACGGCGTGAATGCTTCGTTGGCGATCGCAACCTGTGCGGGATGAATACAGAGCTTGCCGGCGTAGCCGATCTCGCGAGCCTCCTCGCACTCGCGCCGACAGCGAGCATCGTCGGTGAAGTCGGCGGTGATCATGTCGATCATCGAGATTCGGGCCACGCGGCCGGCGAGTGCGACTTGCGACCGGGCCGAGGCGACCTCGTGGTTCGAGTGGGTCCGCACGCCGCCCATGTCGGCGATGAAGTCCTCCGCTCCGAAGTACCCGGCCGCGATGACCGGGTGGGACAGAAGTGCTCTGGCGTCGGCCACGCCGAGCGCAGTTTCGATGCCGCCGACGACGGGCACGTCGAGTCCTCGGGCCTCGAGGGCGCGTTCGAGCGCATCGAGGCCGTGCACGGTCTCGACTTTCGGAACGACGATTGCGTCGAGTCCCTCGGGGAGCGAGTCGAGATCGTCGTGATGCCAGGGCGTCGATGGGTCATTGATGCGTGCACAGATCGGAATCGTGCCGGACAAGTCGGCAACGGCCGAACGAAGTTCCTCACGAGCGGTTGCTTTTGCGTCACTGGGCGTGGCGTCCTCAAGATCGATCACCATCGCGTCGGCACCGGTCGCAGGCATCTTGCGCAGCAGGTCGGGGCGAACGGCGGGTGCGAACAGCAATGAGCGAATCCGTCGAGGCAGCACGTTGGCACCCTACGCGGCGGTCTGGCAGCGTGTCGTCATGCGAGCATTGCCGAGGGACCGATGAGAGAACGAGGTGTCAATCGGGTGGTCATGGCGGTACGTGATCTGGAGGCGGGACGGGCGTACTTCGAGTCGTTGCTCGGCTGCACCTTCCAGCATGCCGACGACGACGAGGCTGCCCGGTTCGGTGTGCAGATCCTCATGTCATGGGACGGTGGGATCGAACTCGTGGCGCCGATCGAAGGCAGGGACAGTCATGTTCAGAAGATTCTCGATGAACGGGGAGAGGGGTTGATCGGTGTCGTCTGGGCCGTTGCCGATGCCGATGCGAGCAGAAACGCTGCTGCCGAACTCGGCCACCCAAGCATCTTCACCATCGACTACGACCAGGCCAAGATCGACGACGCGCTGCAGGGACGCTTCAGTCGCTACTACGAACACGTGATCGCGCCGGGTGGACCGCTCGGCGACATGCAAGTGCTGATCGGGGAGTTCGACTCTCCCGTCGACTGAGCGATGACGCTCAGACGCTGATCGGGAATGCCGGCGGCACCGCCTGGGTGACGACCGGATCGACCTCACCGTTGAACACGGGGAATTGTGGAACGGCAGACTCGCGCATACGCGTCGTGCGATGCACCGGGTCTCTGTCGAACTCCGGGATCACACCGTTGCCGAAACACTCGATCATCTCGATGACCTGATCGTGGTTGTAGCCCTCGTCGGGCGTACCGAACACGAGTTGGTCGCAGCCGACGTCTTGGTAGGCCTGCACCTGCTCGCACACTTCTTCGGGGTTGCCACAGAGCATGTAGCCACCCTCGATTGCGAAGTCGAGCATGGCGTCGTCGAGCTCGAAGCGATCGCGCGGATGCGGCCACACGATTGCATCGGGACTCTGGGGCATCGAGTCGTGGTAGAGGTTGACCATCGTCACGCGGTAGCCGCGCAGGTTGCGCTTGGCCATGGCCCGAGCCTCGTCACGATCTTCGAGACAGATGACTGCGTTGGTCATCATCACGTTGTTGTTCTGGTACTGCCCGATCTGGTCGGTGACGTTCTCGGCGGCTTCTTTGTACGCCTCGACTCGGCCCTTGAGGTTGTGGATCGGCTCGAAGTTGAAGGCGATGGCGCCGATGCCGTGAGACCCGGCCTTTGCGAAGGTGGCCGGGTTCCCGCAGGCCACCCAGATCGGTGGGTGTCCCTTGCCGTAGGGCTTCGGAAGGATGTTGTGGGGCGTCGGGACCGAGAAGTGCTCCCCGTCGTGCTGGTAGTCCTTCTGTTCCCACATGCGGGGGATCTCGTGCACAACCTCTTCCCACATGGCCTTGGTCTCGGACAGCTCGGTGCCGTTGAAGGTGCGGACCTCGTGGCTGCCCGCTCCCCGTCCGGTGCCGAACTCGAACCGACCCTCCGTGAGGTGGTCCATCATCGCGGCGCGCTCGGCGATGCGGACCGGATGTTCTTTGGTGGTTGGAAGTGACGTGATGGCCGAGCCGATATGGATGCGTTCGGTTTGACCGGCAACGAAACCCATGAACGGGTACGGGGCAGACATATGGCTGTACTCGGTGAGGGCGTGGTGTTCGCCGAACCAGGTGTACTTCCAGTTGAAGCGGTCGGCGTGAATTGCGTACTGCGCTTCGCGCATCAGCATGAGATGTTCCGACTCGGGGTCATGGGCGGCGGGGCCGGGCAGGTAGCCGTTGAAAAAGAGTCCGAATTCCATGAACGACCGCTCCTACAAACTAGAACCTGTTCTGGTTCAGCGTATCCTCACCCGGCGAGATGAGCCAGCGTGTCGAGAGGCGGGCAACTGCAAACGAGGTTGCGATCGCCGGCCGCACCGTCGATACGGCTGACGGGCGGCCAGTACTTGTTCGCCCGATCGAACGCTCGAGGATGCGCAGCGATCTCGCGTGAATAGGCATGCGGCCAGTCGTCGGCGATCACGTCGTCTGCCGGGTGTGGCGCGTTGACCAGCGGGTTGTCATCGGCGGGCCACTCGCCGGCCTTGACGCGCATTGCCTCGTCGTGAATGGCGATCATGGCGTCGCAGAACCGGTCGATCTCGGCAAGGGACTCGCTTTCGGTCGGCTCCACCATCAACGTGCCGGCCACCGGGAAGGACATCGTCGGGGCATGGAAGCCGTAGTCGATCAGTCGTTTCGCGATGTCGTCGACCGTGATTCCGGTGTCGTCTTTGAGCACACGCGTGTCGAGGATGCATTCATGGGCGACGAAACCGTTGGCGCCTCGGTAGAGCACGGGGAAGAACGGGTCGAGGCGAGCGGCAACATAATTGGCGTTGAGGATCGCCATCTCGGTCGCTCGACGCAGTCCGTCGCCACCCATCATGCGGATGTACATCCACGGGATCGGCAAAATGCCGGCCGACCCCCAGGGGGCAGCCGCAATCGGCCCGGTGCCGGTGGGTGGTCCGGCGACCGGATTGAGCGGATGGTTGGGCAGGAACGGCGCCAGGTGCGCTCGCACCCCGATGGGCCCGACACCGGGACCACCACCACCGCCATGCGGGATAGCGAACGTCTTGTGCAGGTTGAGGTGGCTGACATCGGCGCCGAACGAGCCGGGCCGAGCGAGCCCGACCATCGCATTCAGATTGGCACCGTCGAGGTACACCTGACCGCCTGCGTCGTGGACCAGCTCACAGATCGTGCGGATCGCGGTCTCGAAGACGCCATGGGTCGACGGGTACGTGATCATCAGTGCCGCCAGCTCGTCACGGTGCCGGTCCACCATCTCGGTGAGGTGAGCGACATCGACGTTGCCCCGGTCGTCACACTCGACGACGGCAACCCGTAGGCCGGCCATGACCGCAGAGGCGGCATTGGTTCCGTGGGCGGAGGAGGGAATCAGACAGAGGTCGCGATCGTGGTCGTTGCGGCTTCGGTGATACGCCCGAATGGCGAGCAAGCCTGCGAGTTCACCCTGCGCACCACTGTTGGGTTGGAGCGAGACAGCGTCGTACCCGGTGATCTCGACCAGCCATCGCTCGAGTTGATCGATCATGCGCTGATACCCGACCGTCTGGTCCACTGGAGCGAAGGGATGGATTGCAGCGAACTCGGGCCAGCTCACGGGCTCCATCTCGGTTGCTGCGTTGAGCTTCATCGTGCACGAACCCAGCGGGATCATGGAGCGGTCGAGGGCGATGTCGCGGTTGACCAGCATGCGCATATAGCGAACGAGCTCGGTCTCGGAGTGGTACGCCTCGAACACCGGGTGCACGAGTGGGGGGGAGTTCCGCACCAGGGCGCGTGGCCGTGGGTCATGATGCTCGGCTTCCAAGCCGTCGAGATCGGCTTCCACCCCGAATGCCCGCCAGACTCGTTCAACGATCTGTCGATCGGTGGTCTGATCGAGACTGGCAGCGACCGTGTCGCCGTCGAGGCGCCGCAGGTTGATGCCGTCGGCGAGCGCCATCGCCACCACCTTGTCGGCCCGGCCCGGTATGCGCACACAGACCGTGTCGAAGAAATGGTCGTGCACGAGTTCGACACCGGCCCGAGCGAGTCCGAGGGCGAGAATGCCGGCCAGCCGGTTGGTGCGACCGGCGATCTCGCGCAGACCTCCTGGACCGTGATAGAGCGCGAAGAACGACGCCATCACGGCGAGCAGGACCTGCGATGTGCAGATGTTGGACGTTGCCTTCTCACGCCGAATGTGCTGCTCACGGGTTTGCAGGGCGAGGCGAAGCGCAGCACGACCCCTGCTGTCGACCGACACACCCACGACGCGACCCGGCAAGCTGCGTTGGAACGCTTCTCGAGTTGCGAAGTAGGCAGCGTGCGGCCCGCCGAACCCCAATGGAATCCCAAAACGCTGGGTCGACCCGATGACGACATCGGCTCCGAGTTCACCGGGTGGGGTGAGCACCACGAGTGCCAACGGATCGGCAGCAACCGCCACCAGCGCACCCGCCTCGTGGGCCCGCTCGATGATCGCAGCAAGATCCGGAAGACCGCCCGTGGACCCCGGATACTGCACGAGCACGCCGAACACACCGTCGAGATCGGCGTCGAGCGGGTCGGCGACGACGGTCTCGAGACCGATGGGTTCAGCCCGGGTCTCGACGACGGCAATGGTCTGGGGATGGGCGGCATGGTCGATCACGAACCGGTCACCGGTCTTCGCCCGGTTGACCCGGTGCAACATCGTCATCGCCTCCGCTGCCGCCGTCGGTTCGTCGAGCAGGGAGGCGTTGGCGACCTCCATTGCGGTGAGCTCGATGACCATTGTCTGAAAGTTCAGCAACGCCTCCAGTCGACCCTGTGAAATTTCTGGTTGGTACGGGGTGTAGGCCGTGTACCAGCCTGGATTCTCGAGGACGTTTCGCCGGATGACCGGTGGAGTGACGGTGGCGTGGTAGCCCAAGCCGATCAACGACACGTAGTCGCGGTTGCCCTTGGCGATGTCCCGCAGTGCATCCTGGGCTCCGAGTTGGCCGAGTGGTCCGGGCAGATCGAGCGGGTGGTCGAGTCGAATGTCACTCGGCACGGTGCGATCGATCAGGTCGGCCACCGAGGCCACGCCGACGGTGGCGAGCATGTGGTCGCGATCGGCCGCAGTCGGACCGATATGCCTAGATTCGAATGGGTCCCGGCCCTCATGGTCGGCGAGTGAATGACTCGGATGGGTGGCGTGCGAGGTGTCGGACATGAAAACTCCCGGGTAGCGAGGTACTGGTTCCCGCTCGGTCCGGATGCCTGAGAGCTTCACCGTCGCCGGCTTTCCCCTTCGGCGGGGGCCCGGGGCACCACCCCCCGGAGACGCCCACGTCGGGGGGTTGGGGGTGCCGGAGGGGTTCGGGGATGGTTGCTCCTTCGGCTTCTCACACGAGGTGAGCACTCTCCCGCCGTGACAGACGACGCACCGGGGACGTTAGCAGCGCCTCGATGATCGATGCGCGACTAGGGCGAGGCCAGAGTCGACAGGAGCGCAACAAACGCAAGCCCGTTGATCAGGCCATGGGCGATGATGCTCGCGCCGATTCGGTTGGTGAGATGGCGGCCCCATCCGAGGACCAATCCGAGCACGAAGATGATCGGCGTCCGCGCCGGCTCGAGATGCACGATGGCGAAGACGAACGACGACGCGACGACGGCCCACCACTCGGGGTGTCCGCGTTTGGCAAGCGCGCTGTACCAGAGGCCGCGATACCCGAGCTCCTCGATGACCGGAACTGCGGTGGCGGCGAGGACCGCCACGATGACGACCCAGAGGGTGATGCCCGAGCTGTCACCGGTCTCGGATGCGTCGCCGCCGTCGACTGCGTCCTCGGTCAATTCGGCGACAGTCGATGTCGGGAGTTCGAGCCCTGCGACATCCATCGTAGCCACGACGGCGCCTGCACCAACCATGGCGACGACGAACAACATGGCGCCGATCCCGAGGTCCTTGGGTTGGAACGCGAACCCGAAATCGATGCGAAGGCCGCTGCCTCGTTGTCGGGCCGTCCAGATCACGAACAGCAGCTGCAACAGCTGCGGCACGATCAGCGTGACGGGGAACCAGGGTCCGGAGAGTGGATCGGTGTCGACGACGAACACCACCAGCAGTGTGAGCCCGACCGAAGCGAGGAAGAAGATCAGCGTGGCGATCGCCGCGTCACCGAGTCCCCAACGTGATGCGTCGGGGTACGGCACCGAAGGAGGGCGAGATCCATCTTTCCACCTCGACGGAGCCGGTCGGGTGTACGTCACCGGGGGTGGGGGAAGCGACGACGGAGGTCGCGGTGGCGGTGGGGGAAGCGCCGAAAACGTCATCGGCTCTCGATGGTAGGGGCCGATCAGGGGTGAAGGTCGCCGCGCTCGAACAGTTGCATCGGGGGAAACGGACCGAAGAACCCGTGTTCGTAGAGGCCGTAGCCGACGTTGTCGCCGTAGCGAAACTCACCCACCGAGTCGACGATGCCGTATTGGGCCAGGTCCCTGATCTCGTCGACGCCATATGCGAGCGCCTGCACGACCTCGTCTTCGCCCTGCCACATGCCATGACGCCAGTCGTCGTCGATGCCGTACCCGGTCCCGATCGAGATGAAGTTGGTGATGAGTGGCTTGACGTCGATGGTGATCGGGCCTTCCGGCGCGTCGGGGAGGTGCAACCGGCTCCCGCCCAACAGCCGACTCCCACTGATCATGTCGTGCTCCCACTCGGGTCGGCCGAGCCACTCGACCGGGCGAGTGGGATCGCTCCAGACCCGAATCGCCTCCTCGAGGGGGCGCGTCCCGTCGGGTTTCTCGTGGCACATGTAGACGATCGAGTGGTCGCCGTAGTCGTGCGGCATGTAGTTCCACATGCCGGGCATGACCGAGATCGACTGCCGAATGCCGTCCGGTTGCTTCTCGCCGACCGGTCGGATGCCCCACGAGCGATCGCGGTTGCCGCCACAACGTTCGGGCGTGATCGCGATCTGCTCCCCGGCAACGGTCAGCGTGCCCTCCCAGCGGCCGAGCTGCGCAAATCGCTGGGTGTCGAAGACGACCGTTCCGCGGCTGCGGAGGTACTGGCGGGGCTCTTCGATCGCAGGGATCGAGCCGGTCCAGGTGACATCCATCGAGATGTCGGCATCGTTGGGTTCGACGATCACCCGCAGCGTGTGGAGCGGCTCGATGACTTCGATGCGAAGCGGTCCGACCGAGACGTCCATGCGGTCCTGCAGCGGCTTGCTGGCCCGCATGATGCGTTGCGTCTCGTCCTTGGTGACAGCGAGAAACGCGTCGGTGGTTCCGAGGTTCGGGTACTGACCGAGGCTGAAGATGGCGAAGAACTCGTCGGAGGACGAGTGCATGTTGAAGTAGTAGCGGTCGTAGAAGTTGCGGTCCGATGTTGCGACGTGCCGGATGAACTCGGGAGTCTGGTGGACGGGAAAGTCGTCCCAGGAGGAGATCGAGCGCTCGCTGGTCATGGAGCGGACCGTACTTCGTGGGTTCACCGTCGACCGAATGGCGCGGTACCGTTCCTCTCCGTGACGAAGACCCGTGTCCCCGCCGTCGAGGGCCTCTTCACCGAGGTCGACGGTGTTGCCCACCTGATCGGCGCAAAGGTGCCTGATCGGGACTCGTATTTTTTCCCAGCCCATCTGTCGGGCATGGCCGGCGGTGATCCCGGCGCGGTCGGGGCTGAACTGGAGGAGTGCTTGCTGTCGAACACGGGCACGGTGTGGAGCTACACGACGAGCTCCTACGCGCCTCCACCGCCGTTCGTGTCGAACACCGATCCGTACGAACCGATCACCATTGCTGCCGTCAAGCTCGAGCAGGAGCAGATGGTGGTCCTCGGTCAGTGCACCCAGGGGATCACGCCCGACGATCTCGAGATCGGTATGGAGATGGAACTCTGCATCGATGTTCTCCATGAGGACGATGCGCACGAGTACACCGTGTGGAAGTGGCGCCCGGTCGGCGGTGAGCAGGGGAGTTGACGATGGACGATCTCGCAATCATCGGTGTCGGAATGCACCCCTGGGGCAAGTGGGGTCGCAACTTCGCCGAGTACGGCACGTTTGCCGCTCGTGAAGCCATCGCCGAAGCCGGCATCGAGTGGAAGGACGTCGGTTACATCTCTGGCGCCATCACCGTTCGGAACGGTTACCCCGGCTACGTCGCCGGCTCGACCTTTGCACGAGCGCTCGGGTTCAACGGCGCCCAGGTGTCGTCGAGTTATTCGGCGTGCGCATCGGGGGTGACGGCACTCCAGATTGCTCGTGGTCAGATCCTGTCGGGGGCGACGGACGTGGCGCTCGTCGTCGGTGCCGACACCACGCCGAAGGGGTTCCTCAAGCCCAACGAAGGCGATCGGCCCGACGATCTCGATTGGCTGCGCTTCAAGCTCGTCGGGGCCACCAACCCGGTGTATTTCGGTCTGAACGCCCGGCGCCGCATGGATCTTTATGGCGCAACCAGCGAGGACTTTGCCCGGGTGAAGGTGAAGAACTCGCGCCACGCGGTCCACAACGAACGAGCCCGTTTCACCAAGGAGTACGACGTCGACGATGTGTTGCAGTCTCCCGTCGTTTCCGATCCGCTTCGACTCCTCGACATCTGTGCCACCTCCGATGGTGGAGCTGCGCTCGTCGTGTGCTCACTCGAGTATGCGGCGTCGCTCGGCCACAGAGATCCTGTTCGGATCGGCGGTCTGTCGACGGTGACACCGACGTATCCCGACACGATGATCGATCTGCCCTACATCGCCACGGACTCGGCGGGTGCGACTCCTGAGCCGCTCCGTGGCTTCAAGCAGTCGATCGGTGACAAGGTGTACGCCGAAGCCGGCCTCGGCCCCGAGGACGTCGATGTCGCGGAGGTCTACGATCTGTCGAGTTCGCTCGAACTCGACTGGTACGAGCAGCTCGGTTTCTGCGCCGAGGGCGAGGCCGAACAACTGCTTCGCGACGGTGTCACCGAGATCGGTGGTCGCCTTCCTGTCAACCCATCGGGGGGTCTGGGTGCGTTCGGGGAGGCGGTGCCGGCCCAGGCGATTGCCCAGGTGTGCGAGCTGGTATGGCAGCTCCGTGGTCAGGCCGGGGCCCGCCAGGTCGAGGGAGCTCGGGTCGGCATCACCGCGAATCAGGGGTTGTTCGGTCACGGATCGTCGGTTTTGGTGCGTCGATGACGATCCACCGGTCTGTCTCCGATGCCGGCGTCCTCGAGCTGGTGATGGACAACCCGAAGGTCAATGCGCTCCCGATCGACGACACATACACGATCGCCGAGGTCCTCGACGAAGTGAAGCAGCAGCCAGAGATCCGTGCCGTGATCATCACGGCAACCGGACGAGGCTTCTGCGCAGGTGTGGACATCAAGGAGATGCAGGCGATGTCCGGCCACGAGGGGATCCTCGCAGTGAACCGGGCGTGTGCCGAGGCCTTTCGGGCGGTCTACGAATGTGCAGTCCCCGTGGTGTGTGCGGTCAACGACTTCTGCCTCGGAACTGGCATCGGCCTCGCCGGGTCTGCCGATGTCGTGGTGGCCGCCGAGGGTGCACGCTTCGGCCTTCCGGAGGTCGACAACGGTGCGCTGGGGGCCGCCACGCACCTTCGCCGTCTCGTCCCCGAAAAGCATGTCCGTTGGATGCTGTACAGCTGTGAGCCGGTTGCAGCGGAGCAACTGCTCGAGTGGGGCACCGTGTTGCGGGTGGTTCCGCTCGACGAGCTTGTCGACACCGCTCGCAACGTCGCCGGGACCATCGCGTCGAAGAGCGCCCCAGTGATTCGCGCCGCCAAGGCGTCGCTGAACGGCATCGATCACCAACCGATGGGCTCGTACCGCTTCGAGCAGGGGTTCACCTATGAGCTGAACCTGCAGGGCCATGGTGACGAGGCCCGCAACGCGTTCCTACGGGGCGAACGCGATTCCAACGCGGCGGCAGACTGACGCTCCTGCTGCAGCGAGGGCATCACCGATCTGGTCGATGTCACTGCCGGGGCGGGCCAGTGCGACGATCGAACCTCCACTGCCGCAGAGCTTGGCTGCACCGCCCATCGACCGAGCGACATCGATGAGGTGGACATCGTTCTCGTCGACACCGAACATCGAGCACCGGAGGTCGAAATTCGCATCGACAGCATCAGCGAAGGTTGTGTGATCGCCGGCTTCGAGGGCGGCAGTGCCCCCCGTGGCGATCGTTGCGAACTCCTGCAACCGTCGGCGCAAGGTGTGATCCCCGGCCTGCACCTGCTCCCACACGGCGCGATGAGTCTCATCGGAAGGCTGACCGGCTCGAGTCGACCAGGCGATGAGCAGCGGGGGAACGAGCGTAGGGTCGATGGGGCGATGACGGCCGATGGGGTCAGGCCCGCTGAAATCCATCAGATGCAGGCCCCCGAGGGCTTGGATCACCCGGTCCTGGGGCCCGGCGACGATTCCGAGGTCGTCCCGTTCGACTGCCCACGCCACCCGTGCGATGTCGAGTGGTTCGAGTGCGAGGCCGTAGTACGAGTCGAGGGCCCGCAAGGTCGCCACGAGGATCGCACTCGAACCGCTGAGGCCCGACTGGAATGGGACGTTCGTGCGCAGCGTCAGTGCACAGCCAGCTCGTCCGGCTGCAACCCGTTCGAATGCGCGGCGCTGCAACTCGGCTGCGTCGGAGAGGAAGGCAGGGGGTGCGTAGAAGGTGGTCGGGCTGATGTCGACGACCGTCTCGAACGTGTCGATGGTGGCGGCGAGCACCGTGCCTCCGTAGAGATCACCGGGGTTGCCGAGCAGCCCGACACGTGGTCGGGCACGTCCGGTTGCGGCGTGCTTCATGGACAGACGCGCACGACAACGCCATGTCGAAACGTGGTGCGCAGCATCGGATCGATGATCGGCCCCGTCATGCGCGCAACCTAGCAATCCGTAGCGCGCTCCCGACAACGGGAGCCGCAGGGTGCGCCTGACGCAGGCGTGAGTGGCGCTACGGTGCCGGCCGTGGGCGAAGACATCACGGTCTACGAGGCGGCGGGTGGGACAACCTTCTTTGCCGGGCTCGTGGAACGGTTCTACGAACGGGTCGCAGTCGACGAAGTCCTGCGGCCGATGTATCCGAACGATCTTGCCGGGGCGAAGGATCGTCTCACCCTCTTTCTCGTCCAGTACTGGGGCGGCCCCACGACCTATAGCGACCAGCGCGGGCATCCACGCTTGCGCATGCGGCACAATCCCTTTGCTGTCGACAGTGCTGCCCGGGATGCGTGGCTACGGGCGATGCTCGATGCGCTCGAGGAAGCACCGCCACCCGAGTCGGTCCGGTCTGCACTGGTCGAGTATTTCGTGCGATCGGCGGACTTCATGCGGAACACCCCCGATGCCCCCGCAGAGGGCGAGCCCCGGTTGTAGTTTGGGTTGCATGCGGGCCGAGGGCACCAGCTTCCTCGTCGTTCTGCGGCAGCAAAGGCGTTGAATCCGCCGGAAATGCTTGACTTCGGGCCCAAAATCGGTTCGCGTGTGATTTGTACCCTCCGCGAACGCCGTGGAATAGGCAAGGAGACGAAGAATGAACAAGGGTGAACTTGTTGCAGCAATGGCCGAAGCGGCTGATGTGTCCCAGAAGGACGCAGGCGCCTGCCTCGACGCGATGTTCGACATCATCGCCGGTCAGGTATCGGCTGGAAACGAGGTTTCGATCACCGGTTGGATGAAGGTCGAGAAGGCCGCCACCAGCGCACGAGAGGGCCGCAACCCCCAGACGGGCGAGGCGGTCCACATCCCGGCCGGCACCCGTACCAAGGTGAGCGTCGGCTCGAAGCTCAAGGCCGCAGGCAAGTCCTGAGCCTTCCTCCGAACGGAGTTCGCACCACGGGGGGTGGCAGGGGCCGCCCCCCGTTGCGGTGCGTGGTCGACCTCTCTGGCCGGTGATGCTGCCTCGCCCCGAAGACATTCTCCCGCATCGTGCGCCGTTCTTGTTCGTCGACGAGTTGCTCGACTTGGTGCCCGGTGAGCGAGTCGCTGCAACCTGGCACCTCAGCGGTGACGAGTTGTTCTTCGCCGGGCACTTCCCGGGACGTCCCACATTGCCCGGCGTACTCATGTGCGAAGCGATCGCACAGGTCGGCGCCATTGCCGTGCTGTCCGACGAGCGCTACCACGGCAAACTGCCCTTGTTCGGAGGGCTCGACGGCGCCCGGTTCCGTCGGCAGGTCGGGCCGGGCGACACACTTGTCCTCGAAGCCGAGATGACGCGCCTGTCGGCGCGTGCCGGCAAAGGAACAGGCCGTGCCCTGCTCGACGGAAACGAAGCTGTCAGTTGCGATCTGATGTTTGTGATCGTCGACGCTGACGCAACCTGACTCGTCGCACCGAGAAGAACGGCGTTACGCGCCGGGACCGATCACGATCGTGCCGTTGTGGCCGCCGAAGCCGAAACTGTTCGACAGCGCCGGTGCGGGTTCCCAGTCGGCGGCGCTGCCCATGACGAAGTTGAGCGCCGGAAGTTCGGGATCGACGTTCTCGAGTCCCGCAGTGGGTGGCACCTGGCCCTTCCGCATGGCCAACACCACGGCGACTGCTTCGAGTGCACCGGCCGCGCCGAGCGCATGGCCGGTGACGCCCTTCGTCGATGTGACGAGCGGCCCTCCATCGGTACCGAACACCTTGGCAATCGCGGCAGCCTCAGCCGCGTCGTTTTTGTCGGTGCTGGTGCCGTGCGCATTGATGTGACCGACCTGATCCGGGGTGATCCCTGCGTCCTCCATGGCGAGCTGCATGCAGTTGACCGCACCAGCGCCGTCAGGTGCCGGTGCGGTGATGTGGTGAGCATCGGCGGTCGAGGCCGAGCCCAGGAGTTCTGCAAAAATCGTGGCACCACGATCGACAGCCATGTGCCACTCTTCGAGCACCAGAATGCCGCAGCCCTCGGAGATGGCGAACCCGTCGCGATCGATGTCGAACGGACGCGAGACGCCACTGTTGGACAGTGCCGTCATATTGCTGAATCCAGCGATGGCTGTCGGTGTCAATGGAGCTTCCGAACCGCCGGCAAGCACCACGTCGGCGCGGCCGTCGGCAACCATGCGGGCCGCATTCCCGATTGCGTGGGTGCCGGCGGCACAGGCAGTCACGGTGTTCTCGCACGGCCCCTGCCACCCGTATTTCATCGAGATGGCCGCTGCAGGTGCGTTGGCCATCATCATCGGAACCAGGAAGGGAGACACCCGTCGCTCACCCTTGTTGAGCCGGACCTCGATCTGCTCTTCCAACGTGCCGATGCCCCCCACGCCGGTCCCGATCAGCGTGGCCCGGCGCGCCGGATCGGCGGTGAGCTCACCGGCCATCTGGAGTGCCTGGGCGGCCGCAGCGAGGGCGTATTGGGTGCACGGATCGCTGCGGCGAGCATCCTTAGGGTTGTCGAAATAGGGCGACGGATCCCAATCCACGATCTGACGCCAGCCCACGGGGGCTTCGCCCAGCAGACCGTCCCAGAAGGCTTCAGCTCCGATGCCCGCGCGGGCGACGACGCCGATGCCGGTGACTGCGACCCGTCGGCCTTGCATCAGAGCTTGGAGGTGACGAGATCGAAGGCGGCTTGGATGGTGTTGACGCCCTCGAGCTCCTCTTCCTCGACGTTCACGTCGAATTCTTCCTCGAGCGCCATGACAAGCTCGACAAGGTCGAGACTGTCGGCGTCGAGGGACTCGAACGTCGCATCGGGAACGACCTGAGCCTCGTCGACGCTCAAGACGTCGACGGCACACTTCTTGAAACGGTCGAAGTTGTCACTCACTGCATTCCTCCATTGGTTTGGAGATCACGCTGCAGAGGCGTGATCGAAAGGCCTGTATCGGCGATCCGAAGGCTACTGATCAACCCATCGAGAGGCCACCATCGATCGGCAAAACGGTGCCGGTGATGTAGCCCGCCGACTCAGAGGCCAGGAACTCAACCGCTGCAGCGATCTCGTCGGGTTGGCCGAGGCGACCGATGGGAACGGCCCGCTCGAAGGCAGCGCGTTGCTCATCAGAGAGTTCCATCAACATGTCGGTCACGATCGGCCCGGGACACACGACGTTGGCGGTGATTCCCCTCGACGAGAACTCCTTGGCGAATGTCCGGGCCATACCGATCAGGCCGGCTTTCGACGCCGAATAGTTGGCCTGGCCGGGCTGACCGCCGAGTCCTGAGATCGACGAGATGAAGATCATTCGGCCCCACCGCCCGCGCATCATGCCTTTGGAGACCCGCTTCGCAACACGAAAGCTGCCCGTGAGGTTGGCGTCGACGACCGCCGTGAACTCGTCGTCGCTCATCCGGAGGATGAGTCCATCCTTGGTGATGCCGGCGTTCGAGACGAGCACCTCGACGTTTCCGAGCTTCGCCTCGACCTCGCTGACGGCGGCGTCGACAGAGTCGGGATCGGTGACGTCGGCCTTCACCACGAGGAGGCCGTCGGCATCGTCGGCCTTGCCCGAACGCGAGGTGATTGCGACCTGATGTCCGGCGGCAGCCAGTCGAGTCGCGATGGCGTGACCGATCCCTCGGTTGCCTCCGGTCACGAGAACAACGCGATCGCTCACCAGCGCACCACCACACTGCCCCAGGCCATGCCGGCACCGAAGCCTGTCATGACGACGATCTTGCCGGGTTGAAGCGCTCCGGCCTCGTTGGCGGCGGCCATGGCGAGCGGAATGCTCGCAGCCGAGGTGTTGCCGGTGTGTTCGAGCACGTTGTGGGTCTTCTCCATCGGGATGTCGAGACGGCTGCAGACGGCTTCGATGATACGGACATTCGCCTGGTGAGGAAGGACCACGTCGATATCAGAGGGGGTCAGGCCCGCCTGGTCGAGAGCATTCTTGACCGACTGGGTGACGGCACGAACCGCTCGTTTGAAGACTTCGCGGCCCTCCATGACGATCGTGTCGGCATGGTTGCAATAGAGGATCTCACGGAGATCGCCTGCGACGCCGAAGTCCTGCCCGAGGAGGTCACCTTGCTCGTGTCGTTCGAGAACGGCGGCACCGGCACCATCCCCGAACAGAATCGCCGTTCCCCGGTCGGTCCAGTCGACGACCTTCGACATCGCATCGGCTCCGACGACGAGCACGCGGTTGGGACCACCCGGTGCGAGCATCAGGCCGAAGGCGGCTGCGTAGCCGTAGGCGAAACCGGCGCAGGCAGCGTTGATGTCCATGCTTCCGCAGGTGAGGCCGAGTCCGCGGGTGATCTGGGTGCTGGTCGCTGGAATGACTTGATCCGGTGTGCAGGTGGCGAGCAGCACGAAGTCGATGTCACCGGCACCGATGCCTGCGTCCTCGATCGCTTTCGTGGCCGCGTCGAGTCCCATCTCGCTGGTGACGCCGCTCACGCGTCGTTCCCCGATCCCGGAACGCTCACGGATCCACGCATCGGAGGTATCCATGCGCTGCTCGAGGTCGTGGTTCGTGACAATCGTCGGGGGAAGCGACGTGCCGATCCCTGCGATGCGGATCGTCATGAGGATGTTCTCAACCAGGCAATGGGTTGACGGGAGGTCACCCGTTCACCGTCGTAGGCCAACACTCCCATGATCTGCCCCTCGAACGAGCTGACGACATCTTGCCCGTTGACGGTACCGAGCACTTGACCGATCCCGATCCGTTGTCCCTCGGCGCACCCGTCACCGAGCGAAAAGATCCCCGCCGCAGGGGAGACAACCATGCGTTCCGTCGCGAAGAGATGCTCACCTTCAAGGACGGGTGTTGCCGCCGCGTCAGCGGCAGTGTCCGTCTCCTTGGCGCCTGCGAGGGTCTCGAGCAAGCTGTCGATCTCCGCAGGCGTCTGCACACTGCAGCGTCCGGCGGTCTTCACCGCTCGCTTGACGAGGCCGGTGAGGACGGTGCCGGGCCCGAGTTCCACAAAGGTCGTGAAGCCATCGGTCTCGAGCGCCCGCAGCGTCTGACGCCAGCGGACCGGTGACGTGAGCTGTGCACCGAGCAAGTCGGGAAAGTCGGCGGAATCGGTGTGCGCCATTGCGTCGACATTGCAATACACCGCCTGCTCGGCAGTGCGGAACTCGACTTGATCGATGGCTTTGCGGAGGCGATCGCGCGCCGGGGCCATCAGGGGTGAATGAAAGGCGCCGCCAACCGAAAGACGCATGGCCCGCTTGGCCCCCAGTTCCTTTGCGGTGTCGCAGGCCCGGTCGAGATCGTCAGGTGACCCGGCGATCACGACCTGACCGGGTGCGTTGTAGTTGGCGATCCACGCATTCCCGGCAGTTTTTTGGCACGCAATGTCCACCTGGTCGTCTTCGAGACCAAGGATCGCCGCCATCGTGCCGTCCTGCTCGTCAGCGGCGGCCTGCATGGCATCGCCGCGTTCGTTGACGAGCTTGACTGCGTCGGCGAAGTCGAGAACACCGGCGGCGGCCAGTGCTGAATACTCGCCGAGTGAGTGGCCGGCGTGGGCGGCTGCTTCGGCACCGGTGCGGCTGACCGCATCGAGGACGACCATGCTCGTGACGAAGGTGGCGAGCTGTGCGTTGCGGGTTCTGGTGAGTTCGCCCTGTTCGGTGTCCAACAGGAGTGTCGAAATGTCCCGACTTGTGGCGTCGGATGCTTCTTCGACGAGTTCCCACGATGGATGGTCGACCCACGCGGCTCCCATTCCCGGAGCCTGAGAACCCTGCCCGGGGTAGGTGAAAACGATCATGACAGCGGTGCCTTCCAACAGGGGAGCGGACGCGTCGGGTTCCGCCTGGTGTTCCGACCTCCCAGCGTTGCCGAACGTTTCATTACCGGCGAGTAGATCGACGTGGAATCTGTCACGGCCTCGGGACGGTACGCTACCGGTCGTCCTGCTCTTGGCGGACGATCACCTGGCCCGGGTGGTGGAATTGGCAGACACGGCGGACTCAAAATCCGCTGCTCCTAGAGCGTGCGGGTTCAAGTCCCGCCCCGGGTACCACTGGACGTTTCGGCTGTGCTCGACGTTGCAGAGCATGGACCTGTGCAGGCGGGTGCCGAGCGGATCCTTCCGGCCCGGGAGGGGTACCGTCCAGTGCTGTGACTGATCCGGTAGCCGTCGATCCTGCAGCCCAGGCGCTCCAGCGAGCAAGGGTGTTGCTGCTGATCGCCCTCCCAGTCGTGTTGCTGTTCGGGGCGTTTCTCTGGCAGGTCGATTCACGTGGCCTGATGACGTTGCTTCCGACCATGTGGGGCGTCGTCGCCGGGCCGCCGCTCGTTGCGGTCCTCCATACCCAGCACCGACGGGCGCGGCGGGTCGAACCGGCATTCGATCCCGTGGTGCTTGCTCGCTCGGGAAGCTATGCAGCGGGAGCGTTGATGGGGTTCTTTGCCCTCGGCTACCTCGGTCTTTTGCTCGGTGCTCCTCTCGTCATTGCCGCAGGAGCGACCTTCGCGCTTGCCTGGGTGCGCGTCGAAGGGCCCGAGACGATCCTTGTTCGTTCGATCGGGGCGACTGTGCCAGTCCTGGTGTTCGTCGGGGGTCTCACGGTTGCTGAGCGACCGATCGTGGCGTTCGTGCTCTTCGCCATGTCGGCGTCGGCGCTGCTTCGGCTGGCGATCATGCGGCGACGCTCCCCATCCGGCCCGAGGCCCGGCGCTGGAGCGTGATCGTCGCTGCTCGACGGTTGTGGCGGCGCTTCGGGTGCGCCGCGATCGGGCCGTTTTGGCGGTGGTAGCATCCTCCGCATGTCGACCCGAGTGATCTCAGCATCGCGGATCATGCCCTTCTCACCCGAGGAGGTCTGGTCGGTTGTCGCAAGTCCCCAAGGTCACGTCGAGATGGACGGCTCGGGGACGGTGAAGGGTGTGGCGGCAGGGCCTGCCGAACTCGAGCAGGGTTCGACGTTTCGGATGAAGATGCGTCTCGGCATGCCCTACCAGATGCGCTCGACCGTGGTGGAGTACGAGAAGTATCGGCTGATTGCGTGGGCCCACTTCGGAAAGCACCGATGGCGATACGAACTCGAACCGGTCGAGGGCGGTACCCGCGTGACCGAGTCGTTCGACTGGTCTCAGGCGATTTCCCCTCGGTTCATCGAACGGGTGGGCTATCCCGCTCGTCATCGAGCGAATCTGGAGGCAACCCTCGAACGACTCGAGGAGGTCGTGGCGAGCCGATCGAGCTGAACGTCAGTCGAGTCCGGGTGCAGCGAGGCGTCGAGCGTCGGCGAAGCGTTCGACCTGTTCGACAGCAGCAACGGCGCAGCTGAGTTTCCACGTCCACGCCGTTGCGATCACGGGTGCTGGGAGATCGTCCCCGGGAGCGACAACCGTGCGGTCGTCGGCGAGAGGCAGCAGGTCTGCGGCGTCGACCGACGGGTCGTACTGCACCATCACTCCGCCGGCTTCGAGCAACCGCACCTGAAGAGCGGGTGGCACCGGCTCGGTCAACACGCCGCTCGGAACCGGCCCGGCCACATGTGGGCCAGAGGTCGGCGGGTGGCTGAGATACGCGAAACGGTCGTCGCCGACGATGTGGCGATCCGAGGCGGGGTCCTCCGGTTCGCGGAGTTCGGTGCACACCGACTCGTTGCCCGAACTGCAGGCGGAGAGCAGCAGGACTGCAGCGAGAATCCATCGCAGGGAGCACACGGGAGCGAGCCTATGCTCGGCGTCATGTCTCGGGTCCAGATCGAGCGCCGACTCCGAAGCGTGGGTGAACGACTCAAGTCGGCGCGCGACGACCTCGGTGTCACCGAAGAGCAACTGGTTCAGCTTGCCGACGAGGCCGACGATGCACGACTACGTTCCCTGGTATCGGAAACACCGATCGCAGAGAAGGAGCATCGGAAGGCGAGCCGTCACGCCGAACGGCTGCGCAAGCATCGTGACCGACTGCTGGCCGAGATCGCGACACTCGATGCCGAGCAGGACGAGCTGCTCGATCGTCTCACGAGCTCGTGAGCGACGGATTGCGACTCGTCGTTGCCGAGGACGAGTCGATCATCCGACTCGATCTCGTCGAAGCGCTGCACGACTGCGGCTACGAGGTCGTCGCCGCCTGTGGTCGGGGTGACGATGCTGTGCGACTCGTGCTCGAACACGAACCCGATCTTGCGATCCTCGACGTCAAGATGCCCGGAATGACCGGCATCGACGCGGCTCGGGCCATCACTGCCGAGTCGTCGACTGCAGTCGTGATGCTTACGGCGTTCAGTCAGCGTGAGCTGATCGAGGAAGCGAGTGACGCTGGGGCCATGGCGTACCTGATCAAGCCCTATCGCCGCCACGATCTGATGGCGGCAGTCGAGCTTGCGGTGACCCGACGACGCGAGGCTGAGGCACTTGCAGGGCAGATGGCCGCACTCGAAGAGCAGTTCGAGGAACGCAAGACGATCGAACGGGCGAAGGGAATCCTGATGGATCGCAACGCGTTGTCGGAAGGTGATGCATTCCGCTTCCTGCAACGAAGCGCAATGTCGGGGCGTCGACGGATGATCGACATCGCGCGAGAGATTGTGGAGCAGTAGGGTCGGCGACGATGCCGACTGTGATGCTGATCGACGGGAACTCGCTCACCTACCGCGCGTTCTTCGCACTCCCGACCGATATGGCGACGGCGTCCGGGCAGGTGACCAACGCCGTGTTCGGATTCACGTCGATGCTCATCAACTTGATGAAGGATCACAACCCCGACCGCATCGCCGTTGCGTTCGACCGGCCGGAGCCGACATTTCGGCACGAGATGACACCGACCTACAAGGCCCAGCGAGAGTCGGCCCCCGACATCCTTCGCCAACAGATGGGGCTTGTTCGCGAAGTCCTCGACGCGATGGCCATTCCCCAGGTCGAGATTGTGGGGTTCGAGGCCGATGACATCATTGCCACGCTCGCTACCCAGGGACGTGACCGTGGGGATGACGTGATCATCGTCACCGGCGATCGCGACAGCTATCAGCTTGTCGAAGATCCGCACGTCAAGGTGCTCTACAACAAGCGTGGTGTGAGCGACTACGCGCTCTACGACGAGGCCGGAATTCTCGACCGCACAGGAGTCAAGCCGTCGGACTACGTGCACTACGCGGCACTGCGTGGCGACAACTCCGACAATCTCCCCGGCGTACCCGGGGTGGGTGAGAAGACTGCGGCGAAGCTGATCAACGAGCGCGGCGGAATCGATGGGATCTATGCGGCGCTGGACGAGTTCACCCCGAAGCTTCGCGAGAACCTTGCGGCCAACGAAGCAAACGTGCGCAACAACGTCGAAATGATGGAACTCGTCCGTGACGTGACGATGGACTTCTCGCTCGATGAACTCGTGCAGGGGTCTCCCGATGTCGACGCCGTCAAGAAGCTCTTCGACTTTCTCGAGTTCCGCTCGCTTTGGGATCGGTTGGCGCCGATGTTCGGAGAAGTCGGCTCGGAACCTGCGGAGGTCCTGGCGCCAACGATCACGGTGTACGAGACGCCGGCTGATGCAACTGCGGCACTCGAACGGGTGTGTTCGGGTGCCGATGTTCTTGCGCTCGGGGTGTCCGAGGTCGGCGTCGATGCGGGTCTTGCGTTCGTGGTCGATGGTGGCACCGGTGAGGTCGGGTTCGTCAGGGGCGCGTTCCTTGCTGATGCCGTTCTGCTCGATGCCCTGCGTTCCCTGTTCGGCCCGGGCGGTCGGCCCGTTGCCATGCACGGCGCAAAGGCCACCATCCGTCGGCTCTTCGACTTCGGTGTGGACGTTCAGGACCTTGCGGTCGACACCCGACTCGCGGCGTACCTGCTCGACCCAGCCGACAGCGTCTACGAACTCGGGTCGCTGCTGTCGCGACATTGTGGCGTCGAGTTGCGCGAGTCGGGCCCGCCGGACGGGCAACTCGACTTTGATGCCGGTGCGCTCACCGACGAGTCCGAGGCGCCGGCGAACGCAGCGCTTGCGGTCCATCATCTCGTGAACCCGCTGCGCGAGGCGATGGCAGCGCAGGGGCTGCTTTCGTTGCACGACGATCTCGAGGTTCCGCTCGTGAGGGTGCTTGCGAAGATGGAACATCGAGGGATCGGCGTCGATCCAGCTGTGTTGCGCACGATCCGCGACGAGTTGGTTACCGAAACCGACGCGCGGCGCCATGCGGTGGTCGAGCATGCCGGACACGACTTCAACGTGAACTCCACCAAACAGCTGCGTGAGGTGCTTTTCGACGAGCTGGGTCTGACCCCACAGAAGAAGACGAAGACGGGGTTCTCCACCGATGCGCAGTCGCTCGAGAAGATGCGCAACGAACACCCGATCGTCGAGGATCTCCTGCAGTATCGCGAGGTCGAGAAACTTCGCTCGACCTATGGCGAGGGCCTGCTCGCCGAGGTGGGGGAGGGCGATCGGATTCGGGCGACGTTTCAGCAGACCGTCGCCCGAACCGGCCGGCTCTCGTCCGATCAGCCGAACCTGCACAACATTCCCGTTCGCTCCGAGCGTGGGCGGGTGTTCCGCACCGCCTTCGTCGCCCCGGCTGGTCACAAACTCCTCATCGCCGACTACGACCAGATCGAACTGCGCTGCATTGCACACCTCGCCGAAGACCCCGGTCTGATCGAGGCATTCGAAGCCGGTGACGACATCCACACTGCAACAGCGGCACGGGTGTTCGGCATCGCTCCCGAGGACGTGCATGTCGAGGAGCGCTCGAAGGCGAAGATGGTGTCGTACGGCCTCGCGTACGGCATGGAGGCCTACGGCCTGGCGCAGCGTCTCAACATTGCGGTTCCCGAAGCTGCAGAGATCCTCGAGAACTATTTCAGCGCATTTCCAGCGGTGAAGGCGTACATGGACGCCACCGTCGAGCTGGCTCGCGAGCGAGGCTTCACCGAGACGTTGTTCGGTCGACGTCGCCAGATCCCCGAACTGTCATCAGGGAACCGCCAGATTCGTCAGGCGGGTGAACGCCAGGCGATGAACGCCGGTATCCAGGGTCTCGCAGCCGACATCTTCAAGGTCGCACTCGTCAATCTCGACCGAGCGTTCGAGCAGGAGGCGCTGCAGAGCGCAATCGTGCTCCAAGTCCACGACGAGATCATCGTCGAGGCCCCCGAGTCGGAAACCGGTTATGCCGGGGACCTGATGACATCGATCATGCGGGAAGCCTTCGAGCTGCGCGTACCGCTCGAGATCGACCTGCAAGTTGTCGACACCTGGGCTGACGCAAAGGGATGAGCTGGCATGTCGTCTCCTCCGGGTGACGCTGGGGTCGTGCCGGTTGATCTGTCTGGTTGGTCGTTCGGCGATGACGCAGTTCGTGACGCCATCGCCGCAGCGGTCGACCGGGCGTGTTCCACCTCGGGTGTTCTTGCCCTGACCGGCCACGGGATCGATCGCACCGTGATGGAGCAGGTGCTGGAGGTGAGCACAGCCTTCTTCGATCTTCCGCTCGAGACGAAGCGGCGCATGATGGTCGACGACATGGCGGCCAATCGGGGCTATGCAGCCTTCGGGACCGAGGCTCTGGCCTACAGCCGGGGGATCGAGTCCGAGCCCGACATGTTCGAGGCGTTCAACGTCGGTTGTGAAACCGTGCCGGCAGGCGTTTCGGCCGAGGCCCGAGTGCAGTTCTTCGCACCGAACGTCTGGCCCGACGAGCCGGCCAGTCTTCGATCGATCTACCTGCAGTACTTTGCCGAATGTGCCCAGCTGAGCCGGACCTTGTGTCAGGTCTTCGCCCGTGCGCTCGGGCTCGAGGAGCACTTCTTCGTCGAATTGCACGATCGAGCGCCGAGCGTCATGCGCGCCAACAACTACGAGCGTCGCCCGGAGCATCCCGAACCGAGCCCCGATCAGCTACGAATGGGCGCGCACAGCGACTATGGCAGCTTCACCATCCTGATGGCCGATCCCGTACCTGGTCTGCAGATCCTCGGAACCCGAGGCGAATGGCACGACGTCCTTGCGCCGGTGGGAGGGTTCCTCGTGAATCTCGGTGATCTCCTCGCCGAGTGGACGAACGATCGTTGGCGCTCGACCGTACATCGCGTCGTCCCCCCACCACAGGGCACGCCCGGACCGTTTCGCCGGCGATCGATCGCCTGGTTTCAGCAACCGAACCACGACGCCGTGATCGAGGTGCTCGACGTGTGCTGCGACGACGACAACCCACCTCGCTATCCGCCGACCACGTCGGGAGACCATCTTCTGGCGAAGCTGATGGGCCCCCGCTCCGGAGCTGTCTCCGACGTCGACGCGACGTTTCTGGGGCTGGGAGACTGACCCGGCTCGTCGTCACGACAGCTGGCGGCGCAGGCGCCGGAGTTGGCTCGTGATGTACGGGCGGGCCCGGCGCTGGCCACCCTCGGCCGCAATCCGAGCCTCCAATGACTCGAGGACTCGAACCAGACGCGCTCGGTCGACCGACCAACCGTTCAGTTCGCACTCGTCGGCCCACTCGGTCAGGTTCCGGTGGCCGCGACGACCGTTGCATCGACCACAGGCGGCGACCTCGTTCTCAAGCCACGACGGCCCACCTTTGAGACGAGGCACGACATGTTCGGTGGTAGCCCGGACCAGTGCCGTGTCGATAGCCCGTCCGCACCAGACACAGGTCGGGCCGTCACGGGTCAAGATGAGCTGGAGCCGCTCGACGCGGCCGGGACCTGTCACAGCGGCAATGATGGCCGGATGGCAGCAGGTACGGAGCGCCACTGGTTCGAAGAACTTGCCGACCACATGGGGCCGGCCTATTTGCGTTACGCGTTCACGAAGGGAACGCGATCAGAGATCGATGAGCTGCTCCGGCGCGTCCCGCTGCGGGACGGCGCCCGTGTGCTCGATGTGGGGTGCGGTCCCGGTCGCCATGCCCACGAACTCGGGCGGCGAGGTTTCGTGGTCCATGGCGTGGACATCAGTGAGGCATTCGTCGATCTCGCCCGGGTCGATGCACCAGGAGGGGTGACGTTCGCAGCGATGGATGCGCGCACGATGAGGTTCGAGGGCGAGTTCGATCTCGTCCTCTCGGTCTGTCAGGGAGCGTTCGGACTAAGCGGTGGGCCCGCAGCAGGTCGTTTGCTGGATCCTGACCGCCAGATTCTCGAACGGATGGGTCGGGCGGTGCGGCCCGGTGGTCATGTCGTGTTCACCGCGTTCAATGCCTATCTGCAAGTCGCCAACCTGGTCGACGGCAACGAGTTCGACGCCGAGCGTGGTGTCCACTGCGAGGTTACCGAGGTCCGCGATCCGGCGGGTGTGGCGAAGGAGGTGGAGCTCTGGACGACGTGTTTCACACCGCGCGAGCTTCGCCTGATGTGTGAGCTGGCGGGTCTGTCCATCGAGTCGATGACTGCGGCCGAGCCGGGCAACTGGACCGATTTCCCGCCTGACGGGAACTTCCCGGAACTGCTCGTGATCGCTCGGCGTGAGGGGTAATTTCGTCTCGGATGGTTCGCCGGGGGGAACGTCGTCGGGGTGCGGTCGCTGCGGAACCCTCGTCCGCTTCGACGTTCGTTGCGATGCGCCGGAAGTTCGCCCCGTCAACCGTGCTCACCGAAGACGAGGTGCGAGAGGTTCACCACCTGTCACTGCGGGTCCTTTCCGAGATCGGTCTCACCTTTCATGCCGAGTCGGCCTGGGACACGCTCGAGGGACATGGCTGCGCAGTCGATCGCAGCACCGGCAACGTCCGTTTCGATCCCGCTGTCGTCGAACACTTCGTGGGCATGTCCCCGCCGGACTTCGACATCGCAGCGCGAGACCCGGCCAAGACGGTGCACTTCGGTGGTGATTCGATCGTCTGGGGGTCGGCGTCGAGCGCCCCGAACGTCGTCGATGCCGAACGTGGTCGGCGTCCCGGTACCGGAGCAGTGCTGCAGGAGCTGATCAAACTCGGCCACATGCTTCCGACATGCCACCTCTTCGGTGGCCATTCGGTCGAGCCGATCGACCGGCCACCGAATACCCGGCACCTGGACTCCGTGTTCGACTGGATCACCCTGTCCGACAAAGCCCTGCGCGTCTACGGCATCGGCGAGACACGGGTCGATGACGGTCTGGAGATGATCAAGCTCGGATACGGCATCGACGAGGATCAACTTCGTGCCACACCGCACACCATGTCGATCCTGAACGTCAACTCCCCACTGCTCGTCGACGAGCCGCTTCTCCTCGGCTCGCTCGCGTTGGCCAGACGGGGCCAGGCCACGGTCGTCTCCCCGGTGGCCATGTCAGGGGCGATGTCGCCGATCACCGCCTCGGGAAGCCTCATTCAGCACAATGCAGAGAGCATCGGTGTGTCGGCCTACCTCCAGATGGAGGTTCCCGGTTGTCACCTCTTCTACGGTTCTCTGGTGGCCGCCGTCGACATGCGGAGCGGGGCCCCGGCGATGGGTGTGCCGGAGGCAGTCACGGGAGCGATCGCCGCCGGTCAGATGGCCCGTTTCTACGCCATGCCCTACCGCACATGGCTCGGCAGCACATCCAACACGGTGGACGCGCAAGCCGCCTACGAGTCGATGATGTCGATCATGGCGGCGCACATGGGGGGTGCTCATTTCGTTCACCACGGGCACGGATGGATGCAGGGTGGTCTCACCACCGGGTTCGAGAAGACGATGCTCGATGCCGATCTCATCGAGATGTATGACGCCATCAAGCCGCGGATCGACTTGAGCGATGCCGACGAAGTGATCGAGGCCATCAGGGAAGTGGGAGCCGGCGGCCACTTCCTCGGCTCATCGCACACCATGAGTCGCTACCAGTCCGAGTTCCACACGCCGAAGCTGTCGGACTGGAGGAATTACGAGGCCTGGGCCGAGGCGGGCGCGACCCGGGTGATCGATCGGGCAACCGTGGCGTGGAAAGAACTGCTCGAAACCTACGAAGCGCCAGCCCTCGACGTTGGACGGCGGGCTGCGTTGGTCGATTTCGTCGAGCGCCGCAAGCGAGAGATCGGCCCCGAGGACATCGGTTGATGCCCGGCTAGGATAGAGCGGCTGTCTGCCTGACAGGCCCGCGCGGTCCGATACCGCCCGGGTACCTCGATTCGCCGAGAAAAATCCCATGACCGATACGTCCGAATTCGGAACCTTTGATTCCGATGGCAACTACATCCCCCGCCAGATCATCGACACCGACCTCGGTGGTGTCGATATCGAAGAGGCCTACACCTCCACCATGGTCCTCGTCGAGGACGGTCAGCTCGTCGAGGGCACCGTCGTCCGAGTCGACCAGGACGAGGTTCTGCTCGACATCGGTTACAAGAGCGAGGGCGTCATCCCGTCGCGAGAGTTGAGCATCCGCAACGACATCGACCCGTCCGACGTGGTCTCGATGGGTGAGAAAATCGAAGCGCTCGTCATCACCAAAGAAGACAAGGACGGCCGACTCGTCCTGTCGAAGAAGCGGGCCCAGTACGAGCGTGCGTGGGGCAAGATCGAGGAACTCAAAGAGGCCGACGGCATCGTCAAGGGCCTGGTCATCGAGGTGGTCAAGGGTGGCTTGATCGTCGACATCGGCCTGCGCGGTTTCCTGCCGGCTTCGCTCGTCGAGTTGCGCCGGGTTCGCGATCTGCAGCCCTATATCGGCAAGGAGGTCGAGGCGAAGATCATCGAGCTCGACAAGAACCGCAACAACGTGGTGCTCAGCCGGCGAGGCTGGCTCGAAGAGACCCAGAAAGAGCAGCGGGGTGCATTCCTCGACAATCTCAAGCCGGGTGAGCGTCGTCAGGGTGTGGTGTCGAGCGTCGTCAACTTCGGTGCGTTCGTCGACCTCGGCGGCATGGATGGGCTTGTTCACGTCTCCGAGCTCAGCTGGAAGCACGTCGATCACCCGTCGGCGGTCGTGTCGGTCGGCGACGAGATCGATGTCGAGGTTCTGGAAGTCGATCTCGATCGTGAGCGGATCAGCCTCTCTCTGAAGGCCACACAGCAAGACCCGTGGCAGGAGTTCGCCTCTGGACATCGTGTCGGTGAACTGGTCTACGGACGCGTCACCAAGCTCGTTCCCTTCGGCTCGTTCGTGCAGGTCGGCGACGGGATCGAGGGGCTTGTCCACATTTCGGAGATGTCGGCCCACCACGTCGATCTGCCGGAACAGGTCGTCACGCCGGGCGAGGAGCTCTGGGTCAAGATCATCGATCTCGACTTGCAACGTCGACGCATCAGCCTGTCGATCAAGCAGGCGGCCGAAGGTGGCGACGTTGCGGCCGAGTACCAAGAACACTTCGGTGAGCACGCCTACGATTCCGACGGCAACTACATCGGAGGCAGTGAGGCCTCCGAGGGCCAGGCTGCGTGGGAGGAGTACTACGCCGAGCAGGGTGAGACCTCCGAGAGTGAGGCTCTGCCCGAAGGCGAAGAGGGCGTGGAGTACGAGTACGAGTACGTCGAGGAGGAAGTGTCGGCCGAACCCGAGACCATCTGAGCCGCTGCAGCATGGTCGGCGAGCACGACCAACCGACACCCCGAACATTCTCCTGAAGTCTTTCGTCAAGGAGATGGCTGTCGGTGACGAGAGACAAGGACGCGTTGATGTAGGTTATCTTCCGGTGCTCTAGGCCAATTGGCCCAGCTGTGCCGCGCGTTGTTCTAGCCAGCCCTGATTGTCGGACCCCGTCCCGAGGTTTTCGTGAGTTCCCGTAAGACGCTTATTCTTGTCATCGCAATCGTCGTGGGCATCCTTTCTGCGGTCGCCTTGATCAATTACGTCCGCGGAATCGAAGACGAGATCGCTGCGCAGAAGCAATCCGTCGACGTCTACATCGCAGTCCAGGACATCCCTGCAGGTACGCCGGCCGCAGAGGCGTTGCTGTTGTTCGAGGTGGCCCAGATCCCGCTCGAGTTGCGGCCCAGCACGTTCCTTCCGATCGATGGCGAGGAACAGATCACCGGCCTGGTTGCGGGCGGCATCATCCCGAAGAATCAGGTGATCTTGGCCAGTGGCCAGTGGGTGAGGCCTGAGCTCGTCCGTCGGAGCTTCGTCGACCAGATCCCGTCAGGACAGGTTGCAATCACGCTGCAGATCGGACAGATCAGCGGTGTCGGGGGCTATCTGCAGCCCGGAGACGAGGTCAACCTGCTGGTTCGCAATGACCCCTTCAGCTGCCTCGAAGACGAAGAAGAGGACCAGGAAACAACCACGACGGCCGATGGTGAAACGGTCACGACCGTCGAGAGTGACACGTCGATCGACTTGGAGGAGTTGCCGGTCGAGGAGCTGTACTGCACCTGGGGACAACCAGCCCGCTACGTCTTTCAGCGGCTCGAAATTCTCGCCGTCGGTGCCCGTCAGCTCGTGGCTCCCGGGCAAGAAGATTCCGGTGCGATCATCCCCCAGGGAGGCGCCATCACCTTTGCGGTGCCGAACGAGGCTGCACAGCTTCTCGCCTCGATATCGGAGCAGAACATCTATCTGACGCTTCTGCCCGAAGATTACGAAGCCGAGCCGCTTCGCGCCCTCACCCTCGATCTATTGCGGGGACCGACCCCGGCGGAGATTGCAGAGTGTCTCACTCCGTACGGCCCGGATGGATTCATCGAAGGCGACTTGGTCGATGACTCTTCGGACACCGATGGCGACGACGGTGGGGAGCCGACCCAGCACTTCAGCTGCGATACGCTTTGGGTCGAGGACGAAGAGGAGTAGCCCAGGAGATGTCGGGTTCCTTCATCGATGACGCTGACGCCTTGTCGCCGGGCCATACCGCCGACCCAAGTGCTGATCGGGCGGCTGTGAACCTGGTTGTAATCGACTCCGACGAGACTTCTCGTCATGATCTCGTGTCCCAGGCGGGCGCAGAGGTCGTCGGCTTTGCAACCATTGCCGATCTTGTGCCGTACCTCGACGGCGAGATCGTCGTGTTGGTGCTCGGTCCGACCTGCATTGTCGACGGTTCCCTCCCAGCAATCGAGCAGGTCCTGCGCGATCACAGCGAACTCGGGGCAATTCTGGTCGCCGAGGACATCACCACCAGCCTGCTCACCCAAGCGTTGCGAGCAGGGGTGAAAGATGTGATCGCAGCACCGATCGACCAAGAGCAACTTGCCGAATCGATTGTGCGAGCGACGCCCACGAAGGTTGTCGTTGCTAAGGATGCAGCCACTGCCTCGGCGAGCACAGATCAGGTGTTCGAGGCTGACGGAGAGCTGGGCAAAGTCATCACCGTGTTCAGCACCAAGGGTGGTGCAGGCAAGTCGGTCATCGCCGCCAATCTCGCGGTCGTACTCGCCGATCGCAGCGAGAAGCCGGTCTGTTTGGTAGATGCCGATCTCCAGTTCGGCGATATCGCCGTGATGCTGAAGCTCTCACCCCAGCACACGGTGGTCGACGCCGTGAATTCCCTCGATCGCCTCGACGAGACCCTGATCCAGAGTCTGCTGGTCACCCACGAGTCGTCCGGTCTCCTGATCCTTCCCGCGCCGCTGGAGCCGGCATTTGCTGACCAAATCGGCGCTCCAGAGGTAACCCAGATCATCGAGCTCCTCCGTCGCTTTTGCTCGCATGTCGTGGTCGATACGCCGGCGTATTTCAACGACGTCGTACTTGGGTTGATCGAGATGAGTGATGAAGTTCTGCTCGTGGCCGGCATGGACATCCCGAACATCAAGAACGTCAAGATCGGTTTGCAAACGCTGCGGCTGCTCAACACGCCCATGGAAAAGCTTCGGCTGGTCCTGAACCGGTCGAATTCAAAGGTGATGCTCGATGTGGGCGAGGTCGAGCGGAACCTTCAGGTGACCGCAGACGCGCTGATTCCGAGTGACATCGTGGTGCCGCAGGCAGTCAACCGAGGTGTGCCGGTCGTGCAGAGCGCTCCGCGCTCAGGGGTCACGAAAGCAATCGAGCAGCTCGCTGATCTGTTTTCGCCGCAGCCTTCGCCCACCGCCAAGAGCAAGAAACGACGCAAGTAGGGTGGGCAGTGATTCGTACCTGTACTTCTGTGTGAGGGATACCGATGAGTCTCTTCAAGCGTCTCCAAGAATCTGACCAGGCGGTCGAATCGGAGCCGGTGCCCGATGAGGGTTCGACGGCGCGCGATGAAGCGCCCGCACAACCAACTCCTCCAACCGCAAATCCGTCAACCGCAAAGACTCCAACCGGACTTGCTGCCGCACAAAAGGCAAAGGCGGCTCCGGCGAAGGATCTCCCGAATCGTCGCGATCCCGCTCGCGACGAACTGCGGCGCCGCATCCATCAAAATCTGATCGTAGAGATCGGGCCCAGCCTCTATGACGCAGATCTCAACGACGACGAGTTGCGGGCAAAGGTCCTCGAGCAGTTGCAAGCGGCGATTGCGAAGGAGCGCACCCCACTGTCAGCGGCCGACAGGGCCGAGCTGATCGACGAGGTCTCCGACGACATCCTTGGGTACGGGCCGATCGATCCCTTGCTGCGTGACGACGACGTGTCGGAGATCATGTGCAATGGCCCGGACTCGATCTATGTAGAGCGCTCGGGCAAGCTCACCAAAGATCCGATCACGTTTGTCGACGAAGCACACTTGCGGCGAATCATCGACAAGATCGTCGGGCAGGTCGGTCGCCGCATCGACGAGGCATCGCCGATGTGTGATGCCCGTCTCCCTGATGGATCTCGTGTCAACGCCGTCATCGCACCACTGACGATCGGTGGTCCCTTCCTGACCATCAGGAAGTTCAAAGCCGATCCGCTCCAGGTCGATGACCTCATCCGCTTCGGAACGTTCGACGCAAACGCAGCCCGCTTCCTTCAGGCTTGTGTCGTCGGGCGCCTGAACATGATCGTGTCCGGCGGCACAGGCACCGGCAAGACCACAACGCTGAACGTGCTCTCTTCCTTCATCCCGTCTGATGAACGGGTCGTCACCGTGGAGGACGCCAAGGAGCTCCAACTCCATCAGGATCATGTGCTGTGCCTCGAGACCCGGCCGCCCAACATCGAGGGCCGTGGCGCAGTGAGCATTCGCGATCTCGTGAAGAACTCACTGCGTATGCGCCCTGACCGCATCGTGGTGGGCGAATGTCGAGCCGGGGAGGCGCTGGACATGCTCCAGGCCATGAACACCGGTCACGACGGATCACTTACGACAGTCCATGCGAACACGCCTCGAGACACGCTGTCCCGCCTCGAGACACTGACGCTCATGGCAGGCTTCGACCTCCCGGTCCGGGCCATCCGTGAGCAGATGGCATCGGCCATCGACGTGATCATCCAGGTCGCACGCCTGCGTGACGGCTCACGTCGACTCACCCACATCACCGAGGTGCAGGGCATGGAGGGTGATGTGATCACGCTGCAGGACGTTTTCCTCTTCGATTTCAGCGCTGGTGTCGATGACAACGGCCGCTACCGTGGCACGCTCAAGCCGACGGGCATCCGCCCGAAGTTCGCCGAGAAATTGACGTCTGAGGGGATCAAGCTCGGGCCGGAGACGTTCCAGACCTCTGGTGGGGGCATGGGGGCTTCGTGACCGATCGCTCCAGACGTGGTGTCCGGATCGGTGCTGCGGCGCTATGTGCCGCAACCGTGCTCTTGGTGACGGTAGGCGCAAGCCCGGCGCTGACCCAGACGGAAGAGGACGCTCGGGCGCCCGAGTTGCTCCTTGTCGACGCAACCGGTGATCCCTTCGTCGTTCTCCGATCAGCGAGCGAACCGGCGCAGGTGACCATCGCCACTGGAGGAGTGGCTGCGGCCACCGAGTCGCCGATTGCACTGCGCGACACATCGATTCAGGTCCAGACGGCGATCGTGATCGACAACAGTGTCGAATCGTCGGACCTGCTCGACGCCTTCAAGACCATCGCCAGCGACTACGTGAACGCGGCTCCTGCGAATGAACGCATCGAGGTCTGGACGACTGGAGGTGGGAGTCGGGTCCGAGTCGGTTTCGACAGCACCGACTCGCGGACCCTTCGAGTCATCGAGAGCCTGGTTCCTGCGGCAGGTTCGAACAACCTGTGGGATGCCGTTCGGGGGGTGAGCCTTCGGTTCGAAGATCCCGTACCTGGCGCAACCAACATCATCGTCTTGACCGGCACTGTCGATGGCGGATCGGAAAACTCTGACATCTTGGCCCGAGGTTCAGTGCTCGGCAGCGGTGCTGGCGTGTTCATGGTTCATGCCGGCAAGACGATATCGAGCGCAGAGGGGCAACTCGTCAGTGTCAGTGCCGGCGGCTCCTATGCGCTCGAGACGGATCTCGAAAAACTCGCTGCGTATGGACCGCAGCTCAGCGCTGCTATTCAGTCGACCTGGCTGGTCGCCTTCGATGGTGAAGCCGTGCCGTCGAGCACCTCGATCACGGTGAATGTCGACGGCTCTGTCGTCAGCGGTTCCTACGTGTTCGGCTCGGTCGCAGCAGGCCGGGCACTGGCTCCGGTGTCACTACCACCACCGACGACTCTCCCCGGCCTCGGGTTTCTCGGGGGGCAGACAGGCCGGCTCGTCGGATTGGGGTTCGGTGCATTGGCTGCTGCCCTCGGGGCCTATGCGGCTGTGAGTCTTTTCAGCAATGACCCTTCTGGCCTCGACGACGTGCTGCAGGCCTACGGGAGCCCCCTCGGAGAAAGCGCCCCAGACGCCGGTGCGGAGAAAGGATCGTTTGCCAAGAACCTGTTCCTCAGGCGAGCGGTCGAGCTCACCGAAGGTCTGGCGGAAAAGCAGGGAGCCTTGGACCGGGCAGAGGCGACACTCGAGCGCGCCAACGTGCCGTTGCGGGCTGGCGAAGCAATGACTGCCTATCTCGGCATCATCTTTGCCTCGCTCGCGATCGGCCTTCTGTTCATCGGCGGGATCACTGGGCTTCTGGCGATGGGGCTTCTCGGGGTGCTCGCCCCACCGGCGGTTCTCAACTTCCGCGCTTCGCAACGCAAAAAACTTTTCTCGAACCAGCTTCCCGACACCCTCTTTCTGCTGTCGTCGACGCTCAAGGCCGGGTATTCGTTCATGCAAGGGGTCGAGGCAGTCTCACACGAGATCGAGGACCCGATGGGCGGCGAGCTTCGGCGTATTGTGACCGAAGCGCAGCTCGGTCGCCCGCTCGAAGAGGCCATGGATGCCTCGGCTGAGCGGATGGACTCCGAAGATTTTGCCTGGGCGGTCATGGCGGTGAAGATCCAGCGTGAAGTCGGTGGCAACCTGTCGGAGCTGCTGGGGACGGTTGGGAACACCATGACGGCGCGCGAACGTTTGCGTCGTGACATTGCGTCGCTCACTGCCGAAGGAAGGATGAGCGCCATCTTGCTCGGCGCGCTGCCGGTCGTTCTCGGGGGGGTGATGTGGCTGATGAACAAGGAGTACATTGGCGTCCTCTTCAACGAGACACTCGGGAATGTGCTACTCGCCACCTCGGTCGTGGCGGTGATCATCGGATTCGTGTGGATGAAAAAGATGATCGACATCGAGATCTGAGAACGCTGTGCCAGAACTGGACCCCCAAATTGCAGCTGCCTTGCTCGGTGGAGGAATCGCCCTTGTTCTCTGGGCACTCGGATCCCGGTCGGTCGAGAAGGCGGCAGTGCGCGAATCTCTCCGCTCACTGGACGACTATCAGGTCGACAACGTCCGAGACCAGGAGCTCTTGGTCCCCTTAGCGGAACGCGCATTCAAGCCGGTGCTCCTCGGGTTGACCGGCCTTGGCCGCCGTTTGACACCAGTTGGGTATGTCGAGGGTGTTCGGCACAAATTTGTGCTTTCGGGCCGGCCGTCGGCGCAGATGATCGATCGCTTTCTTGCCCTCCGAGTTGTGACGGTGGTGGCGGCTCCACTCTCCGTCTGGTTCTTTTTCTTTTGGAACCCGCTTGGGCTGACCGGCAACACCCGACTCGGTGTCACTGCGCTGGTGGTCCTCGCCCTCTTCATCGGTCCCGATGCGCAACTGAATCGGGCAGTGGAGGAACGTCAGGCAGCGATCCTCAGAGGTCTTCCCGATATCATCGACTTGCTCGTGATCTCGGTGGAAGCTGGTCTTGGCTTCGAACAAGCGCTTCTGCGGGTGGTGACATCCGTCGATGGGCCGCTGCCAGATGAGTTCAACCGGATGCTCGGAGAGGTTCGGGCTGGCTCGACACGAGCGGAATCAATGCGGGCTATGGATGCCCGGATCGAGGTGGCTGAGGTGCGCAGCTTCGTGCTTGCCATTATTCAGGCTGACACCTTTGGCGTCTCGATCGGCAGTGTGCTTCGGATCCAGGCCGATGAAATGCGGGTCAAGCGGCGGCAGATAGCCGAAGAAAAAGCGCAGAAGGCACCGGTCAAGATGCTGGTTCCCATGGTGTTCTGCATCTTCCCCGCGTTGTTCACGATCGTTCTGGGACCGGCGGTCGTCCGCATCGTCCAAAACTTCTGAGGATTGGCAATGGCCGCCGTTGAGGTTCCGGCCCGACGCCAACTCAACCTTTCGACACTTCTCGGCTCTGCATTCGCCGTCGTTGCGTTTGGCATCGGGGCGCAGAACGTGAACGACAACAGTTTTCTGACCCACCTTGCGACTGGCCGACGCATGCTCGACGAAGGGGTCATCAGAGAGGATGCCTTCACCTGGACGTCCAACGGTGAATCCCTCATCGTCCAGTCGTGGCTGGCTTCGTTGATCTACGGCCTCGTCGAGAGGCTGGGCGGATTCGCCGGGTTGCGGCTTCTGATGGCGGTGACCACCTGCATGCTCGGCTGGTTGGCATGGCAACTGACGGAACGGGCGGGCTCGTTGACCACCCGAGTGGTGCTCATCGCTGCTGTCGTCGTCATCGGTGTCCACACGTGGACCGAGCGCCCACTGCTTGCTGGCTTCGTGTTGCTTGCAATCGTCGTGCTCACAGCGGAACGAGAGGGAGATCCTCGGTGGCTCGCGATGATCGGCTTCTTTTGGGTCAACGTGCATGGAAGTTGGCCGCTCGGCATCGGCTTCCTCGTCTCCCGATGGCTCGGCGCTCGTTTCGATCCTGACGTCGATGCGGTGCACGACGCGCGACGGGTCGGTTGGCTCGCAAGCGGCGCGATTGCCGGTGGCATCGTCAATCCCTACGGGCCAGACTTGCTGTGGTTTCCTGTCCAGTTGCTCGGAAAGCACGACATTCTTCGTCACGTCACCGAGTGGCAGGCTGCGAGCTTCGAGTCGACGTGGACTCGCCTCTTTCTCGGGCTGCTCGCAGCCGCAATCTTTGCGTCGCGACGTGCCCCGCTGCGGCTCGTGGTACCTGGGGTGTTGTTTGTGGTCGCAGCACTCCTGAGCGCCCGGAACATCCCCGTCGCAGTGCTCGTCCTGCTGCCGCTGCTGGCCGAGGGGCTTCCGAATCTCCCCGGCCCCGATGGCGAACGCAGTTCGAGCGCAATTCGACTCGGAACGGTTGCGCTCGGGTTGCTGGTAGCCCTGCTCGTGGCACTCACGCTTGTACCCCCGCACACGGACCTCGAGCGATATCCGGTCGCTGCGGTCGATGCGATGGAGGGACTCGACGTCTCACCGGCCGATCACCGTGTCATTCACCAAGACTTCGTCGGCAACTACCTGGGTTTGCGATTCGGGGGTGTCGGGTCGGCATGGATCGACGACCGATTCGAACTCCACGACGGCGACCTCGTGGATGACTACCGTGCTCTCCTCCACGCAACGCCTGATTGGCGTGACGTCATCGAGCGGACGCAACCCGATGCCGTGCTCTGGGAGCGCGATCGGGGACTTGTCGAGTTGCTCGAAAGCGACGGCTGGTCGGTTGTCTGGGCCGACGATGAATGGGTTGTGCTTACACCGCCGTGAGCCGAACGATCGCTGATCGTCCCAGCTCCGGCCCACCAAACCTTCTGAAACGGGTTGAGATGCCGGTTGGGGCCAGTGGGAGTGGAGGTCGCCATCGTGGAACCGTCGCGTGATAGGCAGGTAGGGGTGACCTCGCTGAATGATGGTGCCGACACCGGTGCTGACGAGATTCCAACGAATCGGAGGGTTCGTTCATTGGGCAGATTTGCTCGGGCCGACAACGGGGCGGGCAACGGCCACTCTGACCGAGGTGCGCAAGGAGATCGAATCGCGACCTTTGCGCCAGCCGTGCTTGCGCTGCGCTGGAGTACCACGTCCATCTCACTGGCGCTCGCAGCAACAGCGTTCGTCGATCAGGAATGGAACGTCATCACCTGGTGCATCGGAGTTGTCAGCTACACGGCCATCCGATCGATCACCCCGATCCGCTATGTCGGCGGTACTCGTTCGCTCGTCGAGGTCATCGTCGAAAGTGGGTTCCATGTTGCCGCTGTCGTCGCAACCGGTTTCTGGGACTCTCCGTTCGTTCTCTCGTTGCTGACAGCAATCGTGGTCGCCGGCTTTGCTCGAGGGTTCGGTTTTGCGTTGCGGTTGGCGATGACGGCTGCCCTCGCAATCAGCCTCGCCGACGCATGGCGGCGTGGGTACGACGGACAGGACGTTCGCCTGGCAATTCAGTGGGCGGTGGTACTCGGGCTCGTCGGTGTTGTTGCCGGTTACGCACGCCGAATAAGTGGCGAGGCAGACCGTCGGCAATCCCTGGCCATGGATCGCCTCGAGCAGTTGTCCGATGCGAATGCGTTGCTTCACTCGCTGCACCGAGTTGCGCAGACGTTGCCCGCATCACTCGACCTTGGCGACGTCGTCGAGACAACAGTTGCGCGACTTCGCAGTCTGGTGAACGTCGACGCAGTGGTGCTGCTGCTCTTCGACGAAACCGACAATTCCTGGCAGGTCATCCGCCGGGAAGGTGTGGCGCTTCCGGCGAGACTCTCCCGCCATGAGCTCCCGACACCGCTGCTCGACTCGTTGTCGAGCGACGGGATCGTGAACAACGACGACCTTCGTGGACCCGGCGGACCTGGACTCTCGCCGACCTCGCTGTCGGGCCTGTACCTGTCACTGTCGGCGCGCGGAAGCGTCATTGGTCTGCTCGCGGTCGAGGCGAAACATGCCGGAGCATTCGGACCGCGGGAGCGCGGGCTTCTGGAGGGCTTTGTCGCACCAGTCGCCCTTGCGATCGACAACGCCCGTTTGTTCTCGCAGCTCCGAATCGTCGGTGCAGACGAAGAGCGGACGCGGATCGCTCGCGATCTTCACGACGACATCGGGCAGTCACTTGCATACCTCGGGCTCGAACTCGACCGCATCGTCGACAAGGAACATCGCGGTGAGCCACTCGACGGCCTGCTGCCGCAACTCCGTCGCGATCTTCGCAAGGTGGTCGTCGAGGTTCGCGAAACGCTGTACGACCTGCGAACCGATATTTCGGACACTGAGGGACTCGGTGATGTCCTGGAGCAGTTCGCAACGCGGCTGGCGGAGCGGTCCGACCTCGTGATCAAGCTTCACATCGATGCAGATTCCCGCCTTCCGCTTCGACAGGAGCGTGAGATGTGGCACATCGCACAGGAAGCACTCGTCAACGTCGAACGGCATTCCGACGCTCGCACAGCGACGGTGCATTGGCGATGCTGCCAAGAGTCGGCGACGCTCGAAATCGTCGATGACGGCAAAGGATTTCTCGAGGGGGACGCCGGACGGGTCGACAGTTATGGCATTGTGGGGATGCGCGAACGTGCAGCAAGCATCGGAGCGACATTCGAGATCGACTCTGGCCATGGTCGGGGGACCACGATCCGTTGCACGTTGAACGCTGATCGCGATGCCGGAAAGGACCTGTCGATACGGCGATGATGTGACGTGATTGTTGTCGGCTTTCGTGCTCTGGTCCTCATGAAGTCGTGGCGCGATCCGATGGTGCACGGGGCACGAACGAGCTCCGGTACGGCAATTCTGAGTCCCGAGGTACTCGTACGATGACCATTCGACTGATGCTGGCCGACGACCACCGCTTGTTGCGAGAGAGTCTGAGCAGGTCCATGGGCGAGCACGGGTTCGAGGTCGTCGGCGAAGCTCAGAACGGCTTGGACGCAGTGGAGTTGGCCCGCAGCCTCCACCCCGATGTGGTGCTGATGGATGTGTCGATGCCAGAGATGGATGGGGTTGAAGCGTGTCGGCAGATCCATGCTGAGATGCCCGATATCAAGGTCGTGATGCTCACGATGCACGCCGACCAGCAGGTGCTCACCAATGCGATTCGGGCAGGCGCGTGCGGCTACCTCGTCAAGGACTGCTCGACGGAGGAAATCGCAAGCGCGGTGCGGATGGCTGCCTCGGGAGAGACAGCACTTTCACCGCAGCTCGCAGCGTCCATGCTCGATGAGGTGCGCAAGCTCGGCACGGCCCAGGTCCGTGAGGAGCGACTGGTGTCCAGACGCGAAGAGGAGGTGTTGCAGTTGATTGCCGATGGTTGCTCGACGAGCGAGGTTGCCGATCGGATGTACATCTCTCAGAAGACGGTGAAGAATCACTTGGCATCGATCTATCAAAAGCTCGAGGCCCGAGATCGAACGCAGGCAGTACTGCAGGCAGTGCGTCTGGGCATCGTCTCGCTCGAGTAGCGGCCGCGGTCATCCAGCGCGAGCCGCCGTTTTTGTACACTGTGGAGCGCTCTTGAGAGCCTGAATGACGGTCTGCCGGTAGGGGGGGTAGAGCGGTGCGCCTGCAGATTCGATGGCCAGAGCATCTGGAGGCCCGCGGTGCTGCGCTTGTCGAGTACCTCCTGTTGCTCGCACTGATCGCGGTCGTGTGCCTTGCGGCGCTGACGGCACTGGGTGGAGGGGTGAGCGGTAACCTCACCGACACGGCCAGTGTTGTGACTGACGCCGGATGATGATCGTGACCGTCGGACAGACGCCGGCGGTTACCCTGCTGCAGTGATCGAGATTGGATTGACGGGCGGGATCGGTTCGGGAAAATCGACGGTTGCAGAGATGCTCGTAGAGCGGGGGGCTGTCCTGCTCGATGCGGATCGCATCGTTCGTGACCTGCAAGCCCCGGGGGGCTCGGTCTTTGCCGCGATGGTGGAGCGTTGGGGAGAACGGATCATTGCGGACGACGGCACGCTCGACCGGCAGGCGGTTGCAGCGATCGTGTTCAACGACGCCGACGAACTCGAGGCGCTCAACGGCATCGTGCATCCGGCGGTTGCCGAGGAGTTGAAGACGCAGCGAGAGGCTGTTGAGGGGTCCGACACGATTGTGGTTCTCGACATTCCCTTGCTCGTGCGGGCGGACGGCACATCGGATAAGGATCGGTATGCGAACCTGGCTGGGATCGTGGTTGTGGACGTCGATCCGGGTGTTGCGCTGGATCGCCTCGTCGCACAGCGAGGATTCGACGAGAACGATGCCCGCGCCCGGATCGCCAACCAGGCGTCGCGAGAGCAACGACGAGCAGTAGCCGATGTCGTCATCGACAACTCGGGCTCGCTCGATGCATTGGCCCTGCAAGTCGACGACGTCTGGTCGTGGGCCCGGGCCTTGCCACCCGCTGAAGCGAGTGATTCGAGCGGGAGCTCCTGCACGTCAACATGACATCTCCCTCTCGGGTGGGACGCAGATCCGCACGCGTCGGCGTTAGTCCGTCGATATCGGTCGGTTCTCGAGGCCACGGGCCCGGGTCGGTCGCAGGGTTTGGGTAGGTTGACGCGATGCCTCCGGTCACGAGTCCTTCGGTGAAGACAGCGCTGCAGGTTCGTTCCGATTTCGAGCCGGCCGGCGATCAGCCGAATGCGATTGCAGCGCTGTCAGCAGGGATCGAGCGCGGCGATCGGTTTCAGACGCTGCTCGGCATCACCGGCTCGGGCAAGAGCGCCACGATTGCGTGGACGATCGAGCAGGTACAGCGGCCGACCTTGGTTCTCGCGCCCAACAAGTCGCTGGCAGCGCAGTTGGCCAACGAACTCAAGGAGTTTTTCCCGGACAATCGAGTCGAGTACTTCGTCTCGTACTACGACTACTACCAGCCCGAGGCGTACATGCCCTCGAGCGACACCTACATCGAGAAAGACTCGTCGGTGAACGACGAAATCGACCGACTTCGTCACTCGGCGACGTCGTCGCTGCTTACTCGGCGCGACACGATAGTTGTGGCGTCTGTCTCGGCGATCTATGGGCTGGGGTCACCCGAGGAGTACGAGACGCAGTTGCTGGTGCTCCGCGTGGGGGAGGAGCATGGTCAACGCTCGATTCTCAAGCGCTTGGTCGAACTGCAGTACGAGCGCAACGACATGAATCTTGTGCGGGGGAACTTCCGGGTACGCGGTGACACGATCGAAGTCCACCCGGCCTACGACGAGACAGCGGTCCGGGTCGAACTTTTCGGTGACGACGTCGAGCAGATCACCATTGTCGACCCGCTCACCGGGGAGCGCCTCGAGCAACTCGACGAGCTCGTGATCTTTCCGGCAACGCACTACGCAACCTCCGAGCAGCGTATGCAAGCCGCAATCGAACGGATCCAGGCCGAGCTGCAGGAACGTCTGCAGACATTCGAGGAGGAGGGGAAGCTCCTCGAAGCACAACGGCTCCGTATGCGAACCGAATACGACCTCGAGATGATGCAGGAGGTCGGGTACTGCAATGGAATCGAGAACTATTCCGGTCCGATCGACGGCCGCGGCTACGGGGAGCCGCCCTACACACTGCTCGACTACTTCCCTGAAGACTTTCTGATGGTCATCGACGAGAGCCATGTCGCCGTTCCCCAGTTGCACGGCCAGTACGAGGGGGATCGATCCCGCAAGGCGACACTGATCGATCACGGGTTTCGGCTGCCGTCCGCAGCAGACAATCGACCACTTCGCTTCGAGGAGGTCATGGAGCGGCTCAACCAAGTGGTGTTCCTGTCGGCCACACCTGGTGACTACGAATTGCAGGTGTCGACACAAGTCGTTGAACAGATCGTGCGTCCAACCGGCCTGATCGATCCGGAGGTAATCGTCAAGCCCACAAAGGGTCAGATCGATGACCTCCATGAGCTGATCAATGAGCGCGTCGACAGGAACGAACGTGTCTTGGTGACCACGCTCACCAAGAAGATGGCCGAGGATCTCACCGAGTACCTGCTCGAACTCGGCGTTCGCGTCCGCTACCTGCACAGTGAGGTCGACACCATCCAACGCATCGAGATCTTGCGCGATCTTCGGCTCGGTGAGTTCGACGTCCTGGTCGGTATCAACTTGCTTCGCGAGGGCCTCGACCTTCCGGAGGTTTCACTCGTGGCGATTCTCGATGCCGACAAGGAAGGGTTCCTGCGCAGCGAGACATCCTTGATCCAGATGATCGGCCGCGCCGCTCGAAACGTGGCGGGCGAGGTGGTGATGTATGCCGATCAGATGACCGATTCGATGCAGAGGGCCATCAGTGAGACGATGCGTCGCCGCGGCCTGCAACAGGCGTACAACGAAGAACACGGCATCAGTCCGGAGTCGGTCCGAAAGGAGATCACCGACATCTTGTCGATGATCCGGCCAGCCGAAGATCGCGCACCGGTGCCCGAGAAGCTGTCCGACATACGCGATCGCCGCCGCGCCACCGATGACCTCAGTGACCTTCCCGAGGACGAGTTGGAGCGTTTGATCCGCACACTGGAGCAGGAGATGCGTGATGCTGCGGTCGATCTCCGGTTCGAGTACGCAGCGCGGCTGCGCGACGAGATCAAAGAACTCAAACGAGAATTGCGTGAGATGCGCTGATGCAATTTCAGGTCGCAGCGTTGCTCCGCAGTGAGGGTTGATGGCTAGTCCTCGAAAGGCCTCGGCAACAGCCCGGCTGCATCGCGCCGGGGTGGGAGCAGCGCTTCTGCTCTTGGTCGGGGTCTCTGCGCTAGCTGCGAGTGGTGACCTCCGAGTCAACTCTGGAAGCGACGCGGGCGGAAAGACGGCGACCGTCGTCGCAATCGCCGATCGGGGGTTCGAGGGTGTCGATCTCGGCTACTGGGCCGAGGGACACGACCCGGAAGGCGTCCATCACCCACTGGTGCACACCGAACGCCGCGATGACAGGTGGATCCAGGTGACCAGTGCCGTCATGCCGGCTGCCTCCGCAGTGGGTGAGCGGGCGTTCGGCTCTCTCGGCGCCCTCTGGCTTGCCATGGTGTCGGTGCCGGTGGGTGCGTTTGGCGCAGCTCGACTCGCCCGCAGCATGGGTGCGCCGTCGGGCGCACTGGCGTTTCTGATCGTCGGTGCCGCCAGTCCCCTTGCCTTTTACGCCACCGATCAGTGGGAGCATGCGCCGTCTGTTGCTGCTGGCCTTTGGGCCACTGCATGGTTGGGTGAACCGCTTCGTCTCAGGGGGTTTGTAGCCCTTGGAGCCGCAGCCGGACTCGCAGGTGGGCTGCGGCGCGAGACGATGCTCGTCCTCTTCGTCCTCGGTCTGGCTCAACTGGTCGATCCGATACGACGGCGATTTTGGCTCACACACCGCTTCGGCGTGCTGGCTGCAGGGACTACAGCTGCTGCGGTGTTGGCCATGATCTACAGCTTTGACTACGTGGTGCTGGGCAGGTCATTGACGGGACGAACACTTGCCCAGGCCGGTCTCGCTGCCAGCAATTTCGATCAGCGACTCAATGACGCGCTCCTCACGACGGTCTCGCAGTACACCAACCCATCGGTGGCGGCCCTTCTTCTCGGTCTGCTCTCCCTGGTCGGGATCGCACTTGCAACATGGGGATGGCGAACCGACGAACGGCGGCGGGTGGTGTTCGGATACGTGTGTGTCGTGGTCAGCCTTCTTGTTCGGCTCCTCGTCGGTGGCCTGTCGTTCGTGCCGGGGGCATTCGCTGTCCTTCCGGTTGCGGCAGCAGCACCCGTACTTGCGCGAGGTGCGGGCCGTCGCTTGTGGGTGGCCGCACTGGTAGCCATCGCCGTCGTTCTCCTCGTCCAATGGACGGGTTCGCTCAATGCCCAGTGGGGTGGCCGCTACCTGCTGCTGCCGGCGCTGCTCGTGACGGTGGTTGCCGTGGCCGAGATCGAGCGGCGTGGAGTCCGTCATCCGGCAGCTGTCCTCGCACTCGGTGCCACCGTCGCAATCGCAGGTATTGGCTTCGTCTTTCAAGTGGAGCGGGCGAGAGGCTTCGGTGACGCTCGCGATGCGGTCCTGGATGTCGTTGGTGACGACGTCGTCGTGAGCTCCCATCCACACTTTCCGCGCGAGATCGCCGAGTCCGTCATCGAACGTCGCTGGCTCCGGGCAGACAGCACGCAAGCGGTGAAAGGGGCGTTCCTCGTTGCTGCCCAGGCTGCGCCACAGGAACGTATTTGGTTGCTGCACGATGGGCGTTGTGCAGTTGGACCCTGCGATAGGACTTGGGCAGCGCGAGAGCAGACGGTCGAGATTCCCGGCTACCGTTCGACGGGCGTGACGACCGTTCCGTGGCCGATCGGCAATAGCTATGTGCTCGAACGATTTGAGCCCTTGTGATCGCTGCCAGGCAGAAGCGTACACGGGCGCTGCGTTTGATCTGCCGAACAAGCGTTCGGCAGGTCAGCTGCCGCTAGAGTGCCGCCGTGGCCGATCGACTCGTCATCCAAGGCGCCCGTGAGCACAATCTCTGCGAGGTTGATCTTGATCTGCCGCGCGACAAGCTGATTGTCTTCACGGGGTTGTCGGGCTCGGGGAAGTCGAGTCTCGCCTTCGACACTATCTACGCCGAGGGCCAGCGCCGGTATGTGGAGTCGCTGAGCGCCTACGCCCGACAGTTCCTCGGCCAGATGGACAAGCCGGACGTCGATTTCATCGAGGGACTATCTCCTGCGATCTCGATCGATCAGAAGTCTGCCAGTCGCAATCCGCGCTCCACGGTAGGCACGGTGACCGAGGTCTACGACTACCTCCGGTTGCTGTTCGCGCGCATCGGTATCCCGCACGACCCTGAGACGGGTGAGGAACTCGTGCGCCAGACCCCCCAGCAGATCGTCGACAAGATCCTTGGCATGGAGGAAGGTCTCCGCTTCCAAGTGTTGGCGCCGGTCGTGCGCGGTCGCAAAGGTACGTACGACACACTTCTTGCTGACTTCGCCGGCCAAGGCTTCGTTCGGGCGATCGTCGATGGCGAGCTGATCGACCTGAACGAGGAGTATGAGCTCGAACTCGAACGGTACGAGACCCACGACATTTCGATCGTCGTCGACCGTCTCGTGCTGCGCGACGGGATCGAGCGTCGACTTACCGATTCGATCGAGACGGCCCTGAACCTCACCGGGGGTGTCGCAGAGCTGCAGATCGTTCCCAAAGAAGGCAGCCCGGAGACGGTGGTCTTCAGTCAGCACCTGTCGCGTCCGAGCGACGGCAAGTCATTCGACGAGCTGGCGCCGCGAAACTTCTCGTTCAATTCGCCGTACGGTGCGTGCTCGCGTTGTGATGGGCTCGGCACGGTGTTCGAAGTCGATGCTCGTCTCGTCATCCCCGACCGTGAGCAGACGATCGCACATGGCGCCATTCAGCCGTGGGCGGGCGGCCGTAGCCGCTACTTCTCGCGGCTCGTCGAGTCGATCTGTGAGGAATACGACATCCCGCAGGACGTGGCGTGGGAGGAGCTCACGGCGAAGCATCGCGATCTTCTCCTGCACGGCAAGGGGGTCAAGGGACGTGTGGAGGTTCGTTACAAGAATCGCTACGGGCGTACCCGCACCTACCAGGCTCGATACGAGGGGGTGATCCCATACCTGATGCGCCGGCACGACGAGGCCGAGAGTGATGCGACTCGCGAACAGATCGAGGGCTACATGCGGCAGGTGCCCTGTCAGACGTGCGATGGTGCCCGCCTCAATCCGCTGTCGTTGGCGGTCACCATCGACGGGTACAGCATCAGTGATCTCTGTGCGATGTCGATCGCCGATGCGGCGAAGACACTCGGAGAACTCGAACTCTCCGACCGCGACACGATGATTGCCGAGCAAGTGCTCAAGGAGATCAACGCTCGACTCGGGTTTCTCCTCGATGTCGGACTCGACTATCTGTCGATGTCGCGCAACGCAGCGACGCTGGCTGGTGGTGAGGCGCAGCGGATCCGTCTCGCCTCCCAGGTCGGGTCTGGGCTGGTCGGGGTGCTGTACGTGCTCGACGAGCCGTCGATCGGCTTGCACCAGCGAGACAATCAACGTCTCATCGAAACCCTCGTTCGGATGCGGGATCTCGGCAATACGGTGCTCGTGGTCGAGCACGACGAGGACACCATGAAGGTGGCCGATCACATCGTGGACATCGGCCCGGGCGCCGGTGAGCACGGCGGCAAGATCGTGCACAGTGGGACGTACAAACAGCTTCTCAAGAACAACGACTCCCTGACCGGGCAATACCTCTCGGGCAAGCGCTCAATCCCAGTGCCCGGGGAACGCCGAACCGGCAATGGGAACGCCGTCACGGTCATCGGCGCCGAAGAAAACAACCTCAAGAACGTCACGGTTGATGTTCCGCTCGGCAAATTCGTGTGTGTCACCGGCGTCTCCGGGTCAGGGAAGTCGACCCTCGTGAACGAGATCCTGCTGCGCTCGCTGATGCAGACGATCTACAGCTCGAAAGTGCCACCCGGGCTGCACAAGCGCATCGACGGGATCGAGCACCTCGACAAGGTCATCGCCATCGATCAGTCGCCGATCGGCCGCACGCCCCGTTCGAATCCAGCAACGTATACGGGAGTGTTCGATCACATCCGCAAGCTGTTCGCCCAGACGACCGAGGCGAACATTCGGGGCTATCAGCCCGGCCGGTTCAGTTTCAACGTCAAGGGCGGTCGCTGCGAAGCGTGCCAGGGCGACGGCACCATCAAGATCGAGATGCACTTCCTCCCCGACGTCTACGTCCCGTGCGAGGTCTGCAAGGGTAAGCGGTACAACCGCGACACGCTCGAGATCACGTTCAAGGGCAAGAACATTTCCGAGGTCTTGGAGATGCCGATCGAAGAGGCGCTGGCGTTCTTTGCGAACCAGCCACCGATCGCACGACACATGCAGACCTTGGTCGACGTCGGTCTCGGCTATGTGCGGCTCGGCCAGCCGGCGCCGACGCTGTCGGGCGGTGAGGCACAGCGGGTGAAGCTCGCCTCGGAGCTGGCCAAGCGTTCGACCGGCCACACGATCTACATCCTCGACGAGCCCACCACTGGCCTTCATTTCGAGGACATCCGCAAGCTGTTGGGGGTGCTGGGGCGGTTGGTCGATCAGGGCAATTCGGTGCTGGTGATCGAACACAACCTCGAGGTCGTCAAGACGGCTGACTGGTTGATCGATCTGGGACCAGAGGGAGGCTCGGGTGGCGGCTCGATCGTGGCCGAGGGAACGCCGGAAGAGGTGGCCGCAGTCCCCGAAAGTCACACTGGGCGGTTTTTGGCGTCATTGCTCGATTGACGCACGGAGCACGGACGGCAAGCCGACGAGCGACCCAAGTATGATCAGCCGCATCGACGACCGCATCGAGTCCGAGCGCGCCTTCCATGACGCCCGCTACCGCAATGATCCCCGCGCTCTTCAGCACAACTTCTACACGGGCCTCGCCGAGTCACATGATCGCTTCGCGGCGCTTCTCGCCGAATTCGCGGCAGGGGATCGTGTTGTGGAGTTTGGGTGTGGCCTCGACACGTTCGCACTTGATCTCGCTGAACGTGGGGTCGAGGTCGTTGGTATCGACATCTCCCCAGTGGCGGTCGAAAAGGCGAGGGCAGCGGCC
>JAPOHW010000017.1 GCA_029979265.1 Actinomycetota bacterium
AAGGGCTCGAGTTCGGTTTCGAACGACCCGTCTCGCAGACCCTGATCGACGCGCAACTCGCCGAGCAGGAAACCATTGCCACGGTCTTCCCTGCGCTCTCCGGCTGCTCGACCGTCGAAACGATCCAGGGCATCCCCGTCTACACCGTCGACGGTGGTCTCTACATCGGTGACGTACCCGAGATCGATGGTCTGTGGGTGCTGGCCGGCGACAGCGAGTCAGGTATCACCCATGGGCCCGGGATGGGCAAGTTGGTTGCGCAGCTGATCGTTGGTGACGAACCCTTCACCGACCCGTCCCCGTTTCGGCTCGACCGGGTCGACCCCGCTGCCTACCCCGACGAGGCGGCGATGGTCGCAGCCATGGCTGGTGACCGTATCGCCGACGCCGTGAACCGAGCCTGAGCAGGGGCCGACCCGAACGGGGCTGGCGAGTCAGCGGTGCAGCGGTTCAGCCGGTTGTGAGCGCGTCGACGGTGAGGACGCCTTCGTCCATCGTGCCGAACACGGTGACCGCCTGGTTGGTCCACTCCACTCCCTGTGCGGATTGAACCGGGGCTCCGAGCGCCTCGTCGACGGGACCGTCGAGGGCCAGGCGCGGTTCACCACACAGTGGTGGGAGTGACTCGGCGATCACATCGCACAGGAAGGTGCCAGCTTCGTCGCGGAAGAAGATGCCTTGCACGGCGATGGTCCCGTCGGATGGTCCTCGGGTCAGCGCCTCGGCGATGGTCAAACCACCGTCCACGGTCATGCCTGACGACTCGCCGTCGGCCCCGGGAAGGTCTTGGCCATCATCAGGCACTCCTCCCATGTCGCCGCAGTCGGGCTCGTCGGCAAGGCACGCCCCATCGACGCCGACGGTGCCCTCGTCATCGTTGTTGACGGGGAGTTCGCCGGTTTCGGTCGTACTGTCGGTGCCGCAGCCGGCGGCCAGGAGCAGCAGTGGTGTGGCGATCAGCAGATGTCGGAAGATGCGCATGATTGTGTCCTCTCGTTCGAGCATCAGTTCGTGGGAGTGAGACGATGCAAACCCCCGAGTGGTTCCCGGTGGGTGAACCAATCGTGAGGTGAACGTGTCGACGCGACCAGTGACCAAGGTCCTGGTGGGGGCGCTCGCGGCGCACATGGCGTCGCCGCTGGTGATCAGTTCCCGGGTGGTGACCTGGCGGCCACTGTCGGCATGCGGGCGTCTGGACAGGGCGCTGGCGTGGAGCGGGTGACGAGAATCGAACTCGCGTTCTCAGCTTGGGAAGCTGATGTTCTACCATTGAACTACACCCGCAGTGGCGGCCGATCGTAGCGGGCACGGCGCTGCGGCACACTGCGGCGGGAACCGGATCTCCACCGTGTGCGGTGGCCCAGATCGAACGTTCGGGTCTCTCAGCAGCGATCTGAGGCCGCGCCGACAACAAAGCGTTAGTAGGGTCCACGGCAATGGCGAAATTGCGCTTCACCTTCGGCACGATGGGCTCGGGCAAGTCGACGCAGGCATTGCAGATCCACCACAACCTGCGGGCGCGCGGCCTCACGACACTGCTGATGACCCAGCTCGATCGGACCGAGGGTCGGGTGTCGAGTCGCCTGGGGGTATCGGCCGACGCAGAGATCGTCGAGCCCGGTGCCGACCTCTTCGAACTCGTCCGTCGGCGGGGCATGCCGGTCGGTCACCTGACGGCGGTGATCTGCGACGAAGCGCAGTTCTACGAACCGACCCAGTGCGATCAGCTCGCACGCGTGGTCGACGAGTTGGGAATCGACGTCTATGCCTTCGGACTTCTCACGACATTCCAGGGTGTGATGTTTCCTGGGTCCGCCCGCATGATGGAGTTGGCCGACAACCGAACCGAGATCCAGGTCGAGGCTCGTTGCTGGTGTGGGGCCAGGGCCACCCACAATGCACGGTTCGTCGACGGTGTCCAGGTCATCAGCGGCGCCACCGTGGTCGTCGGTGACACGGGCGGCCCGACCGCAGGTGAGGTCTCTTACGACCTGCTGTGTCGTGCCCACTGGATGGAAGGCGCTCGTGCCGCCCGAGGTAACCAGCTCGAACTCCTCGACCATGACGAGGCGAGGCCGGCCGATCGTCCCGATCGCAGTGGTCCGGTCGAGGTCGACCCTGATGCCGTCCCGGCATCACTGCACGCCACCCGAGTACCTTCCCCTCAACCTGCTGGAGACAACGCGTGATCCTCTCCGATCGCACCATCCGTGAGCAGCTCGATGCCGGCCGGATCGTCATCGATCCGCTCGGGCCGAACAGCTTGCAGCCGTCGTCGGTCGACCTGCGGCTCGACCGCTTCTTCCGGGTGTTCAAGAACCACACGATGGGTCACATCGACGTGAAGCAGAACCTCGAGGAACTGACCGAACTGGTCGAAGCCGAGGGCGACGATCCGTTCATCCTGCATCCGGGAGAGTTCGTGCTCGGGTCGACGCTCGAACGCGTCGCCGTCCCCGACGATTTGGTCGCCCGACTCGAGGGCAAGTCGTCGCTGGGACGTCTCGGGCTTCTGATCCACTCGACCGCCGGCTTCGTCGATGCCGGCTTCGAAGGGCAACTGACGCTCGAGTTGAGCAACGTCGCAAATCTGCCGATCACCCTCTATCCGGAGATGAAGATCGGCCAGATCTCGTTCCAGCAGATGACCACTGCGGCCGAGACGCCGTACGGGTCGGGCGCGTTGAAGTCGAAGTACAAGCATCAGCGAGGGCCCATGCCGAGCCGCTACTGGGAGAACTTCGACTAGGGCTGGGCGAGCAACGTCAGCGGTATTCGGTGGCGGTGATGATTCCGCCGAGGATCATGCCGAGGCCGAGCAGCAGGATCCCGTTGTTGGTGTCCCAGAACGACCCGACGTAGTTGAGCAGGATCGTGGCGAGACCGAGCCCGAACAGCGCGAACATCAGAACCGGAACCCACGGTGGTGACGGATCACGTTGCTCGTCGAGTCCGGTGTGGCTGAACGTGTCGGAGGTGTACCCCTCGGGACGGGTGCCTTTTGCGGTCACGCGGCCTCCGGACACCCGGCGTTTCGTTGGCTTCTGCTCGGACATGGCGCTGAGGATAGGCGCGTTGCATCGGGGTGGGGAACCGTGACGGTCGAATCACACGAGTGTGATTTCTCCCCATTTTTTTCCACAGGGTGTGGAAAGGTCAGTCGTCGAGGGGAGCGACGAGATCCATGTCCTCGAGGCAGTGTCTCGGCGGCTCGGGATCTTCATGCGGCGCGATGGTCATCCGAACCTCGGCACCGCAGATTGCGCAGCGGTACATGATCTTGACCTTCCGCAGTTCGCCTGGCGGCGGTGGTTCGGGAATCGGTTGCCCCATGGCGCGCAGCATGGTCATGCCGACGCGCATCATCACGTAGAAGGCGCCGACAGCCACCAAGATGTTGAGCACGCCGTAGCCGAACAGTTCCACGCAACCAGCCTAGGTGCGATGCCAGGAGCAGATGCCCGCAGCCCCACCGCCACAGCGAAGCGCCGTTCCTCGCTCACCCGACTCGGCGGCGTGCAGGCCGTCGATGACGAGCCGCAGATCCTCGGCTGCTGCGGCGTCGCCCACTGCGATCGTGCCGCCATGTCGGTTGACGGTCGACTCGTCGATCCCGAGTTGTGTCACCGCAAGCAGGGTTGTCGATGCGGACGGTTCGGCAATGTGCCACGCGTCGGTGGAAGGTGGCATCGCATGTCGAACGGCGTCGAGACCGCCGAGTGGGTCGGTCGGGTCACCGGCGCCGAGTGCAGCCGACTCGAGCACACCGAGCGAGTGGGTGGCTGCCGTGGTCGACAGCACCAACACCGCCACACCGTCTGCTGCAGGTGCGAAGCCCGCAGCCGTCGTGGTGCCATCGTGTTCGAAGATCGGTGTCAACTCGTCGATCTCGATGGAGCGGATCACGTCGGTGTCGATCGGAACGTCACGCTGCATCGCCACCGACTCACCGGGTCGAGCCCCGACCGTGACCAGTGCGGCGCTCGGTGTGGTGCGCCGTTCCAGTGACTGCAGGCCCCACGCGTCCTGCCGGGCGCGGTCGATCCCAGCGGCGGTCGCGCCTCGATCCGCCGCCGTGATCGGTGGCACGAGGCCCCCAACGTCGGCGTATCGCTGCTCGACGGCAGACCCCCACGGCCGACCGTAGATCCGGCCGAGGGCGCTGGCCCCCGGCTGCACCATCGATGCACTGTTGAGGCCGACGACGACGGCGGTTCGAGCTCGTCGTGTCGTGAGGGCGTCGAAAGCCACCGTCAGCGCTGCGATTCCCGACACCGTCTCGGCGTCGACCACGAACCCGGGAACCGATGCCGGCCATCCGGCGGCAAGGGTGCACGCATGGGCCGCGTTGGCGCCTTGGGCCCCGACCGGCTCGGCACAGCCGGCGACGACCAAATCGACATCGTCGGCGTCGATCCCGGCCCGCTCGAGCGTGGCCTGCATCACCACCGCAGCGAGCTCGACCGGATGCCAGCGGGCGAGGACGCCGTCGGCTGCAGCGAACGGGCTGCGAGCGGCAGCGATGATCGGGACGGACACAGCAGGAGTCTTCTACACTGCGCCGCCAGAAAGGGAGTCCGCATGCTCACGATGACCCTCGCCAGCAGCACCTACGCCACCAACCCCGAGGCGGTCGGCCTCGGCATGCTCGTCATCCGCGTCTGTGCCGGTGTTGCGATGGCCGCCCACGGCTATCAGAAGTTCTTCAAGGGCGGGAAGATCACCGGCACGGCGAAGTGGTTCGACTCCATGGGCATGCGTCCCGGGAAGCTCAACGCCATCATGGCGGCAAGTACCGAGATCGGTGCCGGGCTGCTGTTCGCAGCGGGGCTGCTGACGTCGTTCGCTGCGATGGCGATCGTGGCACTCATGTTCGTGGCCGGCTACACGGTGCACTGGAAGAACGGCTTCATGAGCGTCAACAACGGCATCGAGCTGAACTTCATTTATGCGACCCTCGCAATCGGCGTCGCCGCAGTCGGCGCCGGCCAGTACAGCGTCGATGACTGGCTCGGAATCGTCGAGGATCTCGATGGTTGGGCCGGCATCGCCATCGCCGCAGTCGGCGGTGTCGGCGCCGGCATCGCACAACTCGCCACCTTCTATCGCCCACCGAAGGACTGAGTTCGGCTCGCTCCGACGCTTCGCTCTCACCCCAGCTGGTCGAAGCAGCTTGGTGAGGCACCCGCAGGGGCGCGGCCACCGCAGGTACGGCCGTAGGTCTCGTACTCGCTTCCGATCGGACTGGTGGCGTGGAGTTCATCGCATGCCTGGTTGTTGCCTCGCCGACACTGTTCGACGAGCAGGTCGAGCACCGGGTCATCGCCGAACGTGAGGTCGACGACACGCTCGCCGAGACAGGCGCGGATCGCATCGCCCGGCTCGTCGGCATCGAGTGCGCGGATCGCGCACCGTGCTTCGTCACGGGTGAGTTCGGCCCCTTCTTGCGCAGCACCGGCGATGAACGAATCGACGAAGCTCTCGACGGTGGCGAGATCCTCCACGCATTCGAGCGTTGCCGAGAGGACCTCACCGTCCTGGTCGGCGGTCAACTCGCCGGCAACGATCTGCGCTGCGGTGATCCCCAGTCTGGTGATGCCGTCGAGGATGCACCGCTGTTCCTCGACGGTCAGTTCGGTTTCGACCAGCGCGTCGATCGCCGCAAGCTCTTCAGCCGTCGGAGGATCGTCGCCGCAGGCGGACCCAACCAACCCGATGGCACTGATCACGGCGATCGTCACGCAACGTCGGGCCACGACAGCTCCAGTTCGATCGAGGGTGCTCGCACGGCAACGGCGCCGCGCACGTCGGTCGACGGTCGGAAGGTCGCGAACGCCCACGAGGATGCGTCATCCCCCAACGACGGGTCGAGATCGAGGGTGACCTGCTCGCCGACGGAGCGGGCGAAGGAGATCAGTGTCAGCGGCAACGAGACCCCCCTACCACGGGCTTTGATGTAGCTCTCCTTCAACGTCCAGTAGAGAAAAAAGCGGTCCCGACGTTCGTCGTTGCCGAGCGAACCAAGGGAATCGACTTCGGCAGCGGAAAAGACGGTTGGGGCCGTGTCGAAGATCCAGTCGTCCGGGCGGATCCATTCGACGTCGACCCCGACGTCGGTCCCCTCGGTGACAGCGACGGCGGTCATCCCCCGAGTGTGCGACAGGTTGCACCGCAACTCGCCCGTCTCGGCATTGATGGGGTGGGGCCGACCCCACGGCCCGACCGAGAACCGCCACGCCGACGGGTCGACGCTCGGGCGTCGTCGTGTGAGCACGAGACGGGTGAGTGCGTGAGCGGTGATGTACAGCAACCGGTCGTCGTGATGGTGGAAGTGGTCGGCTCGGGCGCGTTCGTCGTCATCGAGCATCGCAGTCAACTGTGTTGCGCGGAGCTGCGATGTCAGCGGGGTGGCGAGCGCAAGGTCGACGACGGTCATGTGTCGCGGTCGACTCGATCTCCCACCATGACGACACCGCCCTGTTCGAGGATTCCTCCGATGCAAAACGTCGCGCCCGGGCGTTTGGTGATGGTGCGAAGCACGCCGAGATCGCGTTCGAGGCCGGGTTGGGGGCGGGTGACCATCACGCATCGATCGATGCCTTGTGTCACCGTCACGCGCACCTCGTCGCCGATCCGGATCGACGACCCGATCAGGTCGTCCTCGCCGTCACCCTCCACGACGACGTTGGCGCGGAAACGTCGAGGGTCCCAGTCGCCCAGCGAACCCGTGCTGACCAGGCTGATCCGAGATCGGCCGCTGTCGTGCCATGCTGCGGCCGGACCCTGCCACGACATCCAGTCGGTTTCGTTCTCGATGTCGAGTGGGTTTTCGTAGGTGCCGCCCGTATCGCCGGCCTTCTGCAGTCGAACCGTTCGGCCGAGCCACTCGGTCCAGTCGGCTGACGTGCGCAGCGTGTCGCCTGTGTCGGTCGTCGTGATCGGTTCGTGCTCGCGCAGCACACATGTCGCCATCAGCAGCTTTGGTTCTCGTCGGGCGGTCAGGACGTAACCGGTCGATTCGTCGACGAGTCCCCAGCGACGGTCACCCTCGACGCCGAGCTCTGTCAGAGCCGCCGTCTCGAGACGCTCACCGCCGACGGACTTGATCGGGTACCGCCAGAGCTGCGTCACATGCATCGCGTTCACCGTAGACCGAGTGCCGAGTGGGGCCGAGCTACCCGACGCTGATCTCCAGGGTCATCGGATCGAGCGTCCCGATCGACGGGTCGACGAAGGCGTCACCACCGAAGTTGTCGATGGCGGCCGCTTCGAGCATGCCGATCAGGCCAGCCTCTTGGAACTGGCGGGCCTGCAACATGAGCTGAGCGATCTCGACCGGATCGGCGGTGGGATGGTTCTCGACCGTTGCCGGACCGACCGACTCGATCTGGATGACATGGAACCCGAAGGCCGTCTCGACCGGGCCGATCACGTCGCCCGCCTCGGCCGCAAACGCAGCCTCCTCGAACGGCTCGACGAACTGACCCTCTACGACGCAGCCAAGATCGCCGCCGTTCGGCCCCGAAGGTCCGGTGGAAAGCTCGATGGCGAGCTCGGCGAAGTCCTCACCGGCATTGAACCGTTCGAGCGCCGCCTCGGCCTCGGTGATGTCTCTGAGCAGGATGTGGTTGGAACACAGGTACATGGGCGGCTCCGGCTCGTCGAGAGTGAGGACTTCCTCGGCCGACCACCGACCGGCCGCAAGACTCAACGCGTAGGAGTTCGCGAGCAGCACGTCCTCGGTGTCGTTTCTGCCGATCCCGCGCAGATCGACGAGCTCGACGCTGTCGGAACGCTCCTGCTCGGTGGGGCCGAACCCTCGTCGCTCGAGCTCGAACTCGACAACCTGCGCGAGCAGCCACTCACTCACCGTCGACGCAACGCGTGTGTCGACAGTGTTGTCGCCGTCGGGGAGAAGATCGTCGAGCTGGCCCCGGGTGAGTTCACGCCCTGCGATCGAGGCGATGACCGTGCTGTCGGAGCTGCTGTCGGAACCGCACGACGACGCAACGAGGAGCAGCGCCACAACGGCGCAGACGAAGGAGGGAACACGAAGCTGCTTCACGAAGAACAGAGGCTAACGCCGCAGAGGTGAGAGCCGGGCTCGCCCGATGGGCGCAGGACACCGGCGCGTCGACGACATGTCCCAGTCCAGTCGATCCTCGCTACGTTCACGACATGACCATCGGATGGGAAGCGCTCGGTGAAACGCTCGAACTCGGCCCCCAGGCGCTCGTCTCGTTCGTCGGTGGTGGCGGGAAGACGACAGCGGTCTTTGCCCTCGGCCGACACCGTGCGGGCCGCACCGTCATCACCACCACGACCAAGATGGGTGTCGAGCGAACCGGCGGTCACCCCGTGCTGATCGATGTCGATGACGTCGAACTCGGCCGGGCGCTCGACGACCACCGATGTGTTGTCGCCTGGCACCGGCTCGACGACCGTCGTGCGGTCGGTGTCAGCCCGGAGACGTGTGATCGTTGGCTGGGCCTGGCCGACACCGTGGCAGTCGAAGCCGACGGATCACGGCGAATGCCGTTCAAGGCACCGCTCGAGTACGAACCGGTGATTCCGTCGGCATCGACACACGTCGTCGCCTGCGTCGGGATGGGTGCGGTCGGTGTTTCCATCGCCGAGGGCTGTCAACGCCCGCGTCAGGTTGCGGCGGTCGCAGCCTGCCGCGAGTCCGACGAGCTCACCCCCGAGCGGCTCGCCCGGGTCCTGCTGTCGCCGGCAGGCTCCCGCAAGGGCGTACCGACCAGCGCTCGGTTCTCGGTTCTCGTCAACCGGGTCACCGACACCGATGGCGAGGTCGTGGACCAACTGCGCCAACTGCTCGGCGACGTACCACTCGTCGCGATCGCCGATCTTCCCGACGACCGGCTACCCGACGTCGTCTAGCCGATCACGATCGCCACTGTGCCGGCAATGACGACCGCAAGGCCGATCACCTGCGCACGAGTGACGGCGTCACGGAACAAGAGGCGGCCGATGAGCACGCTGCCGGCGGGGAACAAGGTGATCGTGACCGACGCAGCCGCAGCGTTGGCAGACAGACCGATCAGGGCCAGCACCGAGCTGAGTCCGGCGAACAAGCCGGCGGCGAGCGCTGGAGGCGCGTACTGCCGCGGTGGGAGGATGGGCCGCTTGCGGGCCAGCGCAAAGGTCGCAATCGCTGCGAACGCGACGAGTCGCTGCGTTACGACCGGCCAGCTGCCGGAATCATCGCTCACCGTGATCAACACGATCGTCCCGAGTCCGTAACCGAGTCCTGACATGATGCCGAACGGCAGGCCCCCTGCGACATTGGTGGCCGCCGAGCCGCCGATCGTCACGAACATCAAGCCGATGATGGCGAGTGCAGCGCCCCCGTAGCCAAGTGCTGACGGTGCTTCGGCAACTGCGGCCGCGTAGGTGAACGGAAGCAGGGCGGTCAGCGCTGCCGAAATGGGCCCGACCACCGCCGAGGACGAAACGCGAACACCCTGAAGGTACGTCGACATGCCGACGCCGAACCCCAGACCCGAGGCTCCACCGAGCAGCAGGTCACGACCGATCGCCGAGCCCTCGGTGGCCACCGCGATGACGAGTGCAGTGACTGCGGCCAGCAGGCTGGTGACCGAGGCAGCGACGATCGGACCGACCTCGTTCGTGACCCGCCGACCGAAAAACTCGGTCGTGCTGATCGAGAGTGCGGCCAGAAGGCCGAAGAGGGCGCCCATGGTTCAGACGAACAGATCGCTGACACCGCGGGGCACGAAGCGGCCGTGACCGGCCCGCCCGACAAAGGACCGGTCGTCGATCACGAAGGTCCCGCGCGACAGCACGCTGCGTACCTGACCGGTGACCTCGACCCCCTCCCACACCGAATGATCGAGGTTCATGTGGTGCGTTTCGGCCCCCAGGGTGTGGGTGACGTCGGGGTCGTACACCACGATGTCGGCATCGGAACCGGGGGCGATGACACCCTTGTGCGGGTACAGGCCGAACAGGCGGGCGGGGGTGGTCGAGCAGGTTTCGACCCAGCGGCTGAGACCGAGTTGACCGGTGACGACACCGGAGTGCAACAGGTCCATGCGGTGTTCGATCGAGCCGAGTCCGTTCGGCGTGGCGCGGAAGTCGTCGACACCGAGCAGCTTCTCGTTGTCGCAGAACGGGCAGTGATCGGTGGCAACGACGGCGAGGTCGTCATGACGCAACCCCTGCCACAGCGATCCGTGATGATGGTGCTCGCGCAGCGGTGGGGAGCAGATTGCCCGTAAACCGTCGAGTCCTTCGCGGTCGAGGTGTTCGTCGATCGTCAGATAGAGGTACTGCGGACATGTCTCGGCAAAGACGTTCTGGCCTCGGTTGCGAGCCCAGCGGACTTGCTCGAGCGCGTCGGCCGAGGAGAGGTGCACGATGTAGAGCGGTGCACCGGCGATCTCGGCGAGTGCAGCGGCCCGGTGAACCGCCTCGCCCTCGAGACGGGATGGTCGGGTACGGCCGTGCCACACCGGCTCGGCGCGGCCCGCCTCGACCGCCTGGTTCCGAAGCACATCGATCGCGATGCCGTTCTCCGCATGCATCATGACCATCGCTCCGAGGTCGGCGGCGCGCTGCATGGCCCGCAACAACTTGCCGTCGTCGCTGTACCAGGCCCCCGGGTAGGCCATGAAGTACTTGAAACTGGTGATGCCCTCGTCCATGACCGCGTCCATCTCGTCGAGCGATGCGTCGTGGACGTCGCCCATGGACAGGTGGAAGCCGTAGTCGATGACGCACTGGCCGTCGGCCTCGGCATGGCGTTCGTCGATCGCGTCGCGCACGTGCATGCCGGCGAGTTGGCCCGCGAAATCGATGACGGTCGTGGTGCCACCCCACGCAGCGGCAGCCGTGCCGGTCTCGAACGTGTCGGACGAGGTTGCGTCGGGTGACATCGGGAGTTGGAGGTGAACGTGGGCGTCGACGCCTCCCGGGAGGACGTAGCAGCCAGTCGCATCGAGCACGCGTGCAGCACCGTCGGCTGCGGCGATCGCCATCGGAGAACCAGGGGCGAGCACTGCCGCGATGGTCTCGCCGTCGATGACGACATCAGCTGGTGTGGCGCCGCTCGTCGACACCACGGATCCCCCACGAACCACGATGGTCATGGAGCGAGGCTACTTGCCCGAGGTCAAGCGAGGGCTCTGCGTCGACGCTCGGTGTTTCGTGGCTGCTGCACATCGAGTAGCGGCCTGATCGCATCGATCATCGAGACGTTATCGGTGCCACCAGAGCCAACGGCCGTGAGGGTGGGCATGGCCGAGCGTTGTGCGCTCGACGGTGGTGCCGTTGCGGAAGGTCGTGGCGCCGACCACGCTCGCCGAGGTGCCCGCCACGTCCGGAGGATCGATCTGCGGCAACCCGTCGACCACGCCGGGTGCCTCGCAACTGATCCAGCTGATCCGACGATCGGCACTGCCTGCCGCCAGCACGTCGACGAATGCGGCGCGGGCATCCTCGGGCAGGTAGGCGAGCGCCCATGTGGTGGTGACGACGATCGGTCCATCGATTGCGGTGAGGAGGGCGGGCAGGTCGGTGACCGCATCGCCGGTGCGGAGATCGCTCGGATGAGCAGCGGCCAGGGCGAGCGCAGCGCGAGTGCGCTCGAGGCGTCCGGTGTCGGGCCAGGTGCATGCCAGGAGCCAGCGAGCGTCGTCGGGATCGTTCGGGCCGAGCGGCCGGCGGTCGAGGCCGATCCGGCGCCGGATGGCGGTCGGGCGGACCGGCGGATTCCCACCGAGAACTGCGCACTCGACGCAAACCGGGCTGCCCGGTGGACCGAGTACACCTCGGTCGCCGAAGTCGATGCGGCAGTGGGGGAGCGTCAGCGTCAAGCCGGCGCTGGTCCCGACATCGATCAACGTGACCGGCTCGTGTGGCGCCACCGTCGCCAATGCCGGCGCCAGCACGGCGATCCGTCCGACCTCGTTGGTCTGGGTCCGGCGCGCCTCGAGGACAGGTACGAGGTCCTCCCAACGGCGCAGTGCCGTTTCGACGAAGAGATGGCCGGTGTCGGCAACCGTCGGTGCTGCACCGCCGTAGTGGGCGCCGAGGTCGGGCTCCTCGCCTCGAAGCACAAGGTCGTGCATCGCAGCGAGCAGCATGTTCGGCTGGCGAACATGATTCGAACAGGCGAGCAGTCGCTCGTGGAGTTCGGTCGAGGCAGCGACCGCCGTGCTGATCGCCTCGTAGAGCGGCGAATACCCGCGACATTCGCGTTCGGCGAACCACCTCCACCCCGCCACCAGCTCCTCGCGCGTCACGACGTCGAGCGTAGGCGGCCGTGCAGCAAGCGAGCGTAGGCGGCCGTGCAGCAAGGAGGCGGGCCGGGTACTGCTGCTGGTCGGTGCCCCCGGTGGGATTCGAACCCACGATCTTCGGATTAAAAGTCCGCTGCCGTAACCAGCTTGGCTACGGGGGCGAGACGAGCTTAGTGAGCGGGCACGGCGACACCGCTACCGTTCTCGACGTGTTGCCCGACTTTCGTCTCGAAACCCACTTTGCGAGATGGGAGTTCGTCGCAGAACACCATCTGACCGCATCGGATGCCGAGTCGATGTCGATGCGTGAACTGCTCGCGATGGCCACACCCGAGCAGCGGGCCGAGTTCGACGACATGTGGCTCGGGTACACCGAGACCTGGGGTGCACCCGAGCTCCGTGCAGCGGTGGCGGCGACCTTCGCGGCGCGGTCGGCCCACGACGTGCTCTGTTTCGCAGGTGCGTCGGAGGGAATCTTTGCTGCGAACCAAGTGCTGCTCGATCGTGACAGCCATGCGATCGTCGTCACCCCCAACTACCAGTCGCACGAGACGCTCCCCCGAGCGATCGGTGACGTAACCGGTGTGCCCCTCGATGCCGACGACCGGTGGTCACTCGATGTCGACCGGGTCGCCGCTGCGATTCGCCCGACGACCAAGCTCGTCACGATCAACTTCCCGCACAACCCGACCGGAGCAATCCTTGCGCCGGAGCGATACCGAGCGCTGATCGAGCTGTGTCGAAAGCACGGGATCTGGATTCTCCATGACGAGATCTTTCACGGCCTCGGCCCGTCCGGTACCGAGCACCTGCCCTTCATCGCAGACGAGTACGAGCGGGGACTTTCCCTCGGCGTGATGTCGAAGTCGTATGGTCTTCCCGGTCTGCGCATCGGTTGGATCGTCTGTCAAGACCACAACGTGCTCCAGCGCATGGAGCGGATGAAGCACTACCTGTCGATCTGCAGTTCGGGGCCGAGCGAGCGATTGGCGATCATCGGCCTACAGAACCGCGACCGAATTCTCGCCCGCAACAACGCAATCATCGACGACAACCTGCCCAGGTGGGAAGCCTTCTTCGCCCGCCATCCCGACCTCTTCGACTGGCAGCCCCCCGACGGTTCGTGCATGGCCTACCCGCGGTATCTCGGCCCAGAGGGCGTCGATCGGTGGGCACAGCGCCTGGTGGAAGAGGCGGGCGTGTTGGTGCTGCCGTCGACGATCTATTCGTCGGAACTTGGAGCCACGCCGACCGATCGATTCCGGATCGGCCTGGGTCGGCGCGGCCTCGACGCCGGACTGGCGGCGCTGGATGCGCACCTCTCGGCGTGAGCCGGATGCACAGCCTCGACGGCGCAGCGCTCTGCACCTGCCATGGCGGTGTCCGCCGCTCACTCACCCGATACGAACAGGCAGAACGGGTGTCCGGCCGGGTCGAGCATGACTCGGAGACGCTCACGATCACGATCCGGTGGCTGCCACGCCGCTTCGGTCCCACCACGGGCGAGCACGAATGCAACCGCAGTGTCGATGTCGGCGACCAAGATCTCCAAGTGCAGCTGCTTCTGTGATTCGCCCTGACGCTCGGGCCACGTCGGTGCGACATAGTTCGGTTCGGCCTGGACATTGAGACCGACACCGCCGGCTGGATCGCGCAGTTGCGCCCACCCATCCGACCGGTCCGTGACCTCCCAGCCGAGAAGTGCCGCATAGAAGTCGGCGAGCAGGTCGGCATCGTGGCAGTCGATCGCAACGCCGGCCCAACGAGCGACGGGGGCGTGGGCAAGCGCGTCGTTCATGTCGTCGTCACCGCGCCGACCATGGGGTTCGATCAGTGAACGGATGGCTGGTCACACCGGGATTGTCGCGGCTGCGACAGCCGGGGTCGACCGGTCGTTGCTCTTGGGTGGCATCGAGCGGGCGTTCTACGGTTGCCGTATGGACTTCTCGATTCCGGCCGACATCCAAGCGTTGCTCGACGAGTGCGACGCGTTCATCGACGACGTCATCAAGCCCATCGAGGACGAGGACGACAACATCCGCTTCTTCGATCATCGTCGTGAAGATTCGCGCACCGACTGGGACCGTGACGGTCTCCCCAACGCCGAGTGGGAGGCGCTCCTTCGCCGCATGCGGGTCGAGGCCGACAACGCAGGCCTGCTGCGGTACCACCTGCCCGAGCGGTTCGGTGGTCGAGACGGATCGAACCTTGCGATGGCGATCGTCCGCGAGCACCTCGCCCGCAAGGGTCTCGGCCTGCACAACGACCTGCAGAACGAGTCGTCGATCATCGGCAACTTCCCGACCGTGCTGATGATGGAGCAGTACGGCTCGGACGAGCAGCAGGCCGAATGGATTCCGAAGATGTTGGCGGGTGAGGCTCGTATCGGTTTCGGGCTGACCGAGCCGCTCCACGGCAGTGACGCCACGTGGATGGAGACGACCGCGGTTCGCGACGGTGACGAATGGGTCATCAACGGCGAGAAGTACTGGAACACAGGCCTTCACCACGCCACCCACGACTACATTTTCGCTCGCACCTCGGGAAACCCGGGTGAGGGGCACGGCATCACAAACTTCATCGTGCCCGTCGACACGCCGGGATTCGCGGTCGAAGAGTTCATGTGGACGTTCAACATGCCCACCGACCACGCCCACGTCCGCCTCACTGACGTGCGGGTGCCGCATTCGGCGATCCTCGGGGAGGAAGGGCGCGGCCTGCAGACGGCACAGCTCTTCGTCCACGAGAACCGGATTCGCCAAGCCGCCTCGTCGGTCGGTGCCGGCCTGCACTGCATCGACATGGCGGTCGAGCACGTCAACAATCGAACCGTCTTCGGCAAGCCGCTGGCCCAGAACCAGGCGATCCAGTTCCCGCTCGCCGAGCTCTACACCGAGGCCGAAATGATCCGGGCGCTCATCTGGAAAACCGCCTGGCAGATGGATCAGGGCATCGATCATCTCGAGATCACCGATCGGGTTGCGATGTGCAACTACCGGGCGAATCGGTTCTGCTGCAACGCCGCGGATCAGGCCATGCAGGCGTGTGGCGGGTACGGCTACGGACGCAAGTATCCGTTCGAGCACATCTATCGGCATCACCGTCGCTACCGGATCACCGAAGGCACCGAAGAGATACAGATCCGGAAGGTCGCCGGCAAGCTCTTCGGGATCTCGGGTCGAGCCAAGACCGGCTGACAACGGCACAACGGCGCCGAAGACGTGCGCTGAACAGCAGACCGTTCTTCTCTGTCGTTCACCGCAGCACTATGTTGCCGCGCGTGTCCGATGCCGAACGTCGGGTGGCCGACGACTGGGCTCTGCAGCCCGACTATCTTCCCACGGGCCCAGCCCCCTACCTCGTCTGGCCACCGCAACCGGTCGAGGCAGTGAAGTACACGCTGAAAAACCATCTGTCGCTGAACGACCGAACGCTTTACATCGCGCTCGCCATCGTCGTTGCGTTCTGGCTCCAGCCCATCGACGCCGGGCAAGCGACGCTCTCCGCCGGCTGGATCGGCTGGCTACTGGCCCGAAACGTGGCCCTGGCCGGGGTGATCATCGGCGGATTGCACTGGTGGTTCTACATCCGTCGTGGTCAGGGTGACGAACGCCGATGGGACACCCGACCGCTCGGCAGGAACAAGCGTCGCTTCGCCTTCGGTGATCAGGTCAAGGACAACATGGCCTTCACGCTGCTGTCGGGCATCCCGATCGCCAGCGCATGGGAGGTGTGGGTTCGGTGGATGGTTGCCAACGGCCATGTGTCGACCGTCGATCCGGGCGACAACCCCGTCTGGTTCGTGCTCGCCTTCCTCGTCATGCCGGTGTGGCAGAGCCTGCACTTCTACGTGATCCACCGGGCGATGCACCACGAGTCGATCTATCAGGCGGTGCATGCCGTCCACCATCGCAACGTCAACGTCGGGCCCTGGTCGGGGTTGTCGATGCACCCACTCGAGCATCTCGTCTACTTCAGCACCCTCGCCGTCGTGCTCGTGCTGCCCCTGCACCTGGCGCACGTGTTGTTCCTGCTGTTCTGGCAGATGCTCGGCGCACCCTCGAGTCATTCGGGATACGAGGGTGTGGTGGTCAACGAGAAGATGGTGCTGTCGGTCGACGGGTACTTCCACCAGATGCACCATCGCTACATTCGCTGCAACTACGGCAGTGCCGAGTTCCCGCTCGACTACTGGCTCGGCACCGCCCACGACGGCACCGACGAAGGTGCAGCACGCCTGCGGTCCCGCCACCGGTGAGCGGACTGTGAGCAGCGTTGCTCAGTCGGCCCAGCGCTCGTCGAAGGACCACACCTCGTCGAACCCCATGAGCGTGTGCATGTCGCCGATCGGCATCAGCGCGTCGGAGCCGGGACTCACGCCGTCACTGTGCAACGTGGCGTAGGCCGACTGCATCGCGGCGGTGGCTGCAAACAATCCCATGGTGGGAAAGAGCGCAACCGTGTAGCCGAGTGCAGCGAGTCGATCGGTGGAAAGCATCGGGGAGAAGCCTCCCTCGACCATGTTGGCGACCAGCGGTGCATCGATCTCTGCGGCGATGCGAGCGAATTCGTCCTCGGTCTCGGGTGATTCGACAAAGACGAGATCGGCGCCTGCGTCGGCATAGGCCCGACCGCGCGCAATCGCCTCGGTGAGCCCGAGCGAACTGCGCGCATCGGTTCGGGCGATGATCAAGACGTCGTCACGTGTTCGGCTGTCGATTGCGACCTCGACCTTCTTCACCATGTCGGCCGTGTCGATCACCCGTCGGCCTTCGGCGTGCCCGCACTTCTTCGGGAACTCCTGATCTTCGAGTTGGATCGCGGCCACACCGGCGGCCTCGTAGCCCTCGACGGTGTGGCGGACGTTCAGCAGCCCACCAAAACCGGTGTCGGCATCGGCGATCAGGGGCCTCGACGTGGCGGCGGCGAGGCGACGAGCCTGATCGACCATGTCGGCGAACGAGGTGAGCCCGGCATCGGGGAGCCCCATCCGAGAGGCCGACACGCCGTAGCCGGTCATGTAGAGCGCGTCGAACCCGGCCCGATCGGCGATCCTCGCCGACACGAGGTCGAAGACGCCGGGGGCAACCGTCAGTTCGCGGGCTCGGACTCGAGCAGCGAGGGCGGCGCGACGGTCGGCGAAGCTCATGGCGTCGAGTATGACACCGGCGCCGGTGACCCGGTCCGCTTCAGAGGTGCTGGCACAGACGACGCGCCTCGTAGATCGCGGCTGCGATGGTGCGACTGGCCACCGCATCACCGACGCGGAACAGGACATAGCCCTCGCCGTCGGTCGGCTGGGATCGGCCACCGGTCAGCGCATCGATGTCGATCACTCCATTGTTCGTCGAACCGTCACGCAGCGAGCGATAGAGGGTGTCGTCAGGCATCACACCGTGCTCGAAGATCACATGGTCGACGGTCCGGACGTGTTCGTCCCTGGTCTGGATGTTTCGAAGCACAGCGGCGAGTGCTGCTCCATCATCGGCCTGCTCGACTCGCACGAGCGCGTGATCGGGGGTCATCGTGACCCCGGCGGTGTAGAGCATGCGGAGGTACGCGGGCCCGGTCGTGGCTGCGAGGTCCTGGGCGACGAGTCGGTCGGGGGTGACCAACTCGATGTCGGTCACTCCGCGTCCTGCGAGGTACTCAGCCACCGACGGGGCGTTTTCGCCGCCGTGGTCGTCGAACAGCAGCACCCGGCCGGCGGGATCGACGTGACCGCCGAGCACGTCCCAGGTGCTCGACACGAGTTCCGCACCGGCGGTGAGGAACCCGGCATCGGGCCAGCCACCGGTGGCAATCACCACGATCGCCGGCGCCTCGGCGAGCACATCGGCTGCATCGACCGGTGTGCCGAGCCGAAGGTCGACACCGGCATGGTCGAGTTCGGCTTCGAGCCACCCGACGATGCCGAGCAACTCGGACTGCCGTTCACTCGCACGAGCGGCCAGCACCACCTGGCCGCCCACGCGGTCCTGCGCCTCGAACAACACGACGTCGTGTCCTCGCTCGGCCAGTACTCGCGCAGCTTCGAGTCCGGCGGGCCCGGCGCCGACCACGACGGCCTTGGACACCGCACCGGTGGATGGTGTGATCAGTTGCGGCACGTGGGTCTCGCGACCCGTCGCCGGGTTCTGGATACACACCGACTCGAGGCCCTGGTGGAGCCGGTTGATGCAGAACGATGCGCCGACACAGACCCGAATGCGGTCCGCATCGCCGCGTTCGAGCTTGGCGACGATGTGGGGATCGGCGATGTGGGCCCGGGTCATGCCGGCCAGGTCGATCAGTCCCGACGAGATGGCGTGGCGAGCCGATGCAAGGTCGGTGATCCGGGTGGCGTGCAGTACCGGGAGGTCGATTTCGGCCTTGATCGACGCGGCCAGCGACACGAACGGCATCAGTGGCGTTCCCGACGGTGGGATCGCCTTCGACAGCCCTTCCTCGGTCGCGAGCGACGAACTCGCAATGTTGACGAAGTCGAGAAATCCCGATGTGGCGAGGCGGTGGGCGATCTCGGCGCTTTCCTCGCGGCTCAGGCCGCCGATCTGGTCCTCGTCGGCGATCATGCGGATACCGACCAGTAGATCGGTTCCGACCGCGACACGTATCGCGTCGAGCACCTCGAACGTGAACCGCAATCGGTTGTCGAGGGAACCGCCGTAGTCGTCGGTTCGATGGTTTGCGAGTGGCGTCCAGAACTGGTCGATCAGATGGCTGGTCGCGCACAGTTCGATGCCGTCGAGCCCACCGGCCCGGGCCCGCACCGCTGCGGCGGCGAAGTCGCCGACCACCCGCCGGATGTCGCTCTTCTCCATCTGCTTTGGCCAGCCTCGATGCATCGGCTCACGGATCGGGGACGGGGCGATGGTGGGTAGCCAGTCGCCGTCGTTGGACACGTTGCGGCGCCCCATGTGCGTGATCTGGCACATCACCGCAGCACCGTGGGCGTGGATCCGGTCGGTCATCGCCGCGAGTGGATCGATGATCGTGTCGGCCCCGAAGTACAACTGGCCCCACAACGACGCAGAGTCGGGCGAGACGTTGCTCGACCCACCGATCATGGTGAGTCCGATGCCGCCCTTGGCCTTCTCCTCGTGGTAGGAGACATAGCGTTCGTTGGGTATGCCGTCGGTGTTGTAGCCCGGCGCATGACTGCTCGAGAAGATCCGGTTTCTCAGGGTGAGATCGCCGATCGTGAACGGCTCGAGCAGCGGATCGGTGGTCATGGCGTCTGTTCCTCGGGAATCTCGGTCATGCGGCGGGCGACGAAGTCGAGCAGCTGGGTTTCGACCGAATCGTCGATCGGGGGTTTCTCGTAGGATGCCAGGAGCGCCTCTGCTCGCTCCCATCCCAGCTGTTCGGTGTCCTTCGCGCCGGCCTCGTTCCATTGCTCGAAGCTGGTTTGGTCCATCACCTCGGGCCTGTGGAAGGCATCGGTGTAGTGGGCGATTGTGTGGGCCGCCCCGAAATAGTGGCCGGCCGGTCCGACCTCGCGCACGGCCACCATCGCGTCGTCGAAGTCGTCGAGCCGTGGACCCTGTGCGTACCGGAGCCAGCCCGCCGCAATATCGGCGTCGGTGCAGTACTTCGCCAGATTGACGGTCAAGCCGTGCTCCATCCAGCCCCCGCAGTGCGTGATGAGGTTGATGCCGCCGTGGACGGCGGCGTGCATGTTCATGTTCGCCTCGTAGCCAGCTTGGGCATCGAGCTTCTTCGATCCGGTGTGCATGCCGACGCTTCGGATCGGGAGGTCGTAGAACCGAGCGAGTTGGCCTGCCATCAGCAGCATGTGTGCCAGATCGGGGGTACCGGTCATGGGAGCTCCGCTGCGCATGTCGACGATCATGAGGAACATGCCGTAGATGGTCGGTGAGCCCGGGTTGATTGCCTGAGCGAACGCGCAGCCCGCCAGCGCCTCTGCGTTGAGTTGCGCAATACCTCCAACCGTGCTGGCCGGCGTGTTGGCACCCGCCAGAGCAAATGGCGAGTAATGGATCGGCTGACCGGCGCGGGCGTACACGATTGCAGCACCGAGCATCGACTCGTCCCACACCAGTGGCGAGTTGCCGTTCATGAATCCGGTGATCACTGCGTTGTTCGCAACGAACTCGTCGCCGTGCACGATCCGAGCCATCGCCAGTGTGTCTTCGGCCTGGTCGGCCCCCTGACACGATCCGATGCTGGCCTTGTCGCTGTAGCGCATCGAGTCGGCGTAGTACGCGAGATGCCGGTGCGGGATCGCGACGTCGGTTGCCTCGCAGTGGAAGCCGCCGGCGATGTTGATCGTCGGCAGTTGGTGGCTGAGTCGAATGCATTCGAGGTTGTCGGCCCGGGTTGCGTAGCGCCGAGTACCGTCTCGGTCGAGGAAGAACGGGCTCCCCGAATTGGGGGACATGGCAAGGTGCTTGCCGCCGATCTGCACCGATTCGGTCGGGTTGCGGGCATGCAACGTGAACTGCGAAGGGGCGTGGGCGATGAGCCCCATGAGCAGGTCGCGCGGAATGCGAACCCGCGTGCCGGTGATGTCGGCCCCGACCTCGCGCCAGATGTCGATGGCCGGGCCGTACCGGAATTCGATCCCCACCTCTTCAAGGATCCGCATCGACGCGTCGTGGATCATCTCGACCGTTTCGTGAGGGAGGAGTTCGTAAAGCGGAATGCGCCGCTCCTGCGATGGCGGCACAGCGGGAGGCCGTCGGTTCGGTCGCCGGGCGCTGCGACGAGCGGTCACCATCGGGCGTGAAGGGTTGTCAGAGGACATCCGAGGACTGCTGCGGCCAGTGCAGCAAAGCGCAACACCGTGCGGTCGGACATGAACGGACCAACCGCTTGCATCCCGACCGGAAGACCGTCGGCTGCCAGACCGGCAGGAAGCGACACGGCCGGCTGGTAGGTGACGTTGGCGATCCCGGCCCAGAACCACTGTTCGACCACGGAGCGTTCGACACCGTTGACGATGACCCGCTGTTCGGCGAACGAACGCTCGTCGTGCGGAGGTGCGGTGGTGGGGGTGATCGGCGTCAGGAGAAGATCAGTGGTGCGGAAGTAGTCCCGCCATCGCAGTCGGATCCGTTCGCGTGCGTCGTTGAGCGACATCCACTCCCGGTGCGTCATCCGGAAGGCATGGGCGATGAGCGCGTCGTAGTCGCGACCGCCCTCGTCGTAGCGGGCCAGATCAGCGGCCGGGGGAGGGGAGTTGGGTCCCGACGCGGCAGCGCGTCCGAGTTGCTGTCCGATCGCCTGACCGTCGACGAGCACGTCCATGGGCGGGGGCTCGACGAGCCGCAGACCGGCATCGGTGAGCTGGTCCAACGCAGCCTGGATCGTCTCTGTGACGGCCACGTCCTGGTCGCCGACGGGGTTGTCGAGCAGGACCCCCACGGTGAAGTCCGCCAGCGTTGTCTGTGACGGCTCGGGCAGCGAGATGTGGGGCTCGTGCATCAGTGGCAGCACGAGTTCGAGATCCTCGACGGTGCGGGCAATCGGTCCGAGCACGTTGTTGTCGACCGCTCCCTCCTGGCCGGGGAACGTGTGCCCGTGCTGCGAGACCAAACCGAAGCTCGGCTTCAATCCGACCACACCCGTATGCGCGGCGGGCCACCGAATCGAGCCGCCGATGTCGCTGCCGACCTCGAACGATGCCATACCGGTTGCGACCGCCACCGCCGATCCCCCCGACGACCCACCGGGTGTACGGGCGACGTCCCACGGGTTGTTGGTTCGGCCATGGATGGGGTTGAAGGTCTGCCATTCGGCAAGATGCCGCGGCACGTTGGTTTTGCCCCACACGATCGCGCCTGCAGCACGGAGCTGCGCCAGTACGGCGGCGTCTTCGTCGGGTCGGTGGTCGGCGTGGCAGGGATCGCCCCATGTGCTCGGCCGTCCGGCCCAGTCGATCGAGTCCTTCACGGTGATCGGAAGGCCGCTGAGTGGCGCGCCGGCTGCGCCGGATGTCCGTGCACTGTCGGCCGAGCGAGCGTCGGCGCGTGCGGCATCGATCTCTTCGTGCACGATTGCGTTGAGTGCTGGATCGTGGCGCTCGTACTGAGCCACGCACGCGTCGAGCAACTCGACCGCCGACAGTTCACCGGCCGCAAGGAGTCTCCGTTGCTCGGTGGCGGAAAGCAGCGCAACATTCACGGCCGATTGGCTACCAGCGAACGGAGAAGTGCGCCACCATTCGACCAGACTGTGTACTCGACGGAGGTGGGGCGATGGGCCTGAACGACGAACAGTTTGCGCACTATCGCGAACACGGTTGGGTCGCGCCGGTCGACGTCATGAGCGAAGCCGAGGCAGGCGAGTTGTTGTCGGTGCTCGAGCGAGCGGAGGCCGAACACCCCGGCGACCTGCATCCCGAGCATCGCAACAACGCACATCTCGCCTTCCCGTTCCTGGCCGACGTCGTGACCGACGCGCGCATCGTCGACTGTGCCGAGGCGATCGTCGGGCCCGACATCGCGCTGTGGTCGACCGTCCTGTTCGTCAAGGAGCCGTCGTCGGCGGGCTATGTGAGCTGGCATCAAGACGCCTACTACATGGGCCTGGAGCCCGATCGCTTCGTGACGGCATGGCTGGCGCTCAGCCCGTCGACCCTCGACAGCGGGTGTGTGTCGGTCATTCCTGCGTCGCACCGAACCCGAAGGCCGCACGTCGACCGCTATGGCGACGACAACATCCTCACGAGAGGACAGGAGGTGGACGGGGTCGATGCTGCCACGGCGGTTCACCTGGAGTTGCGCCCCGGTCAGATGTCGCTGCATCACCCGTGGATCATCCACGGCTCCCAGCCGAATCGGTCGGCGGTGCGCCGAGTTGGTCTGGCGATGCAGAGCTACCTCGCCGGTGAGGTCCGGCCCGTACGAGGTGAGCACCAGGTCGTATCGATTCGCGGTGCCGACCCGGATCCTGCATTCGCAACGGTGCCACTCCCGACCCAACTCGACGACACCGCTCGAGCGGTGCGAGCGGCCGCCAACGCTGCGTTGTCGTCGGTGCTCTACGACGGCGCCGACGAAGTGCGGCGCTTCTGACTCACGGGAGTGGGCAGCCGAACAGCCGACCGAATGCGGCGAGATCGTCATCGACGCCGGCGAGACGAAGCAGGTGCCAGACGAGCGCCATGTTGCTCGACACGATCGGCACCCCGAGCTCGGCTTCCAGCTCGGGTGCAATGTCGAGCACACGCAGGCTCGTGCACGAGACGAAGACGGCATCGCACTCGCCCTGACCGACGATGGATCGAACCCCGGCTGCGATCGAGGCTGGTGAGATGCGCGCCACGACCAGGTCGCTCGACTCGGTGAACGAACCGAGTCCGGTGACCTCGAGCCCTGCTGCGGTGAAACGTTGGGCGACCGGCGCGGTGACCTCGGCGGTGTAGGGCGTGACGATCGCAATGCGGGTTGCGCCGAGTGCGTGCATAGCGGTGATCGCGGCGGTGATCGGTTCGGTGTTGGGAACACCGGGGTGGGCGGATTCGATGCACTCCGCCACCCCCTCGGAGCCGATGAGGGTCGCTGCCGATGTGCAGCCATAGCCGATCGCGTCGAAGGCGAACGCCTTCGGCAGCAGTGCAGCTGCGGTCGGGAGCCGGTCTTTCATGGCGGTTAGGGTCTCGTGGCTGACCTCGGGTTCCATCGCAATGCGCGAGTGGTAGGTCACCACGCCTTCGAGTCGTCCGACGACGGCCTGGGCCTCGGCCTCGATGGTTTGGTCGGTCTCGAGCACGATCAGCCCGATCCGAGCCCGGTCGCCGTAGCCCTCGTCGGTTTCGAAGCCGAGGCGAACGAGTTCGGGCAGTGTCACGTGGCCCTCCGGACCCGCCCGTCCTTGTCCTGCTGGTCGAAGAACGATGCCGTTGTCGGCACCTCGGGATAGTCCATCTCGTAGGAGGAGCAGCGCACCCGATTGGTTCGTTCGCCGCGCACGACCTCGCCGTCGAAGGACGACGGCAGATGGTTGACCTGGAGCGGCTTGGAGTCTTCGGCCCGGTACTCGCTGATGAACAGCGTGCGAGGCTGGTCGGACTGATTCGGCGCCGAGCCGTGCAGCAGACGGGTGTGCATGAGGCATGCCGACCCGGCCGGGCCGTGCACTGGGATCGCCCGGTCGACATGTGCGGTTTCGACCTCGGGGGCGACGGTGCCGGTGTACACGCCGTCGTGCCAATGGTCGTACAGCGGCCCGGTGTGGGTCCCGGGTACGACGTTGAGCGGACCGTTCTCGAGCGTGACGTCATCGAGGAAGAAGAGGCAGGCGATCAAGTCCTCGTTGGTGTGGGGCTGGAACATGAAATCCTGGTGGTACTTCACCTCGGTTGCAGTGCCCGGATGCTTGGCGTTGATCTTCGAGTTGTTGAACTCGATGTTCGGACCCACGAGTTGGGTGACGGCGTCGAGCGCCCGGTTGTCCCGCATGGCCGAGAGGTACGCCTCGGAGACCTCGACGGGGGAGGCGACGCGACGCAGGGCCGGATGGTCTGCGCTGTGGCCGGGCTGAAGGTCGAAGCGAGGGCGTCCGTCCTGGGTGATCCCGTAGGGCTCGGTGTGCTCGCGGCTCTCGTCGACCCAGGCGGCAAAATCGGACCGAAGTGCATCGAGCTGCGCAGGGGTCAGCGCGTCTGCGACGAACACGTACCCGTCTCGCCAGTAGGCGTCGATCTCGGCGTCGCTCAGGACGGGACTGGTCGAGATGTTCGTCATGTCAGCCTCCTCAGATGATCGGGAGTTCGGGGTCAGCGCGGCGGCTCAGCCACTCCGAGCCGTTGGTTCCGACGACGATATTCTCTTCGTGCACCATCGCCTTGCCGGGGGCCCAGACCAGGCCGGGCTCGAGGGTGAGCACCATGTTCGCCTCGATCGGTGTTTCGTCGGTGGCAGTGTGTGAGGGCCATTCGGTGACCTGCATGCCCAGACCGTGACCCATACGACCGACGTCGTTCCCCAGCGACCCGTTGGCCTTCAGCACCTCGTTCATCGCCCGAAAAACGTCGCTCGTGGTGGCGCCGGGCTTGCATGCCTCGAAGCCGGCTTCGGTCGCTTCCCAGACGGCCCGATAGGCGTCCTTGGCCGATTGATCGGCGTGCGTGAAGGCGAAGTTGCGGTCGAAATCGGAGAAGTAGCCGTCGATGGTCGAGCCGGTGTCGAAGATCAGCAGATCACCGTCGGTGATCACTCGGTCGGATGGTTGTCGGATGATGTCGTCGATCCCACCGGGACCGGTCGCACCGACGAGATAGGGCACGTCGTCGGCCCCCTGGGCAAGGATCTCGGCCCGGAAGGCCTGGAAGGCCTGCCGCTCCGTCATCCCCGTCGACACGACGTCGGGGAGCCGATCGAAGGCATCGGACACGATCGAGCAGATCCTGCGATGCTTCTCGATCTCCCGGTCGGTCTTGACCATCCGGAGGCTGCGGATGATGTCGGTGACGTCGACGAAGTCGCCGAGCGAGGAGCGAACGCGGTCGAGGTCGGCGAGTGGCATACGAACGTGCGTCTCCGGGCCCATCGGCAGGCCGACGGTGGCGTCGGGGCCGACCAGTTCACGGACGGTGTCGATGAGAAGGCTGACGCCGTCGTCGTCGGGACGTGGTGACGACCAGGTGCGAATGTCGTCGATCCATGTGGCTGCCATCGATGGCGCGCCGATGCCGGGAATCACGGCGACCGGCTTGCCGGTCACGGGAACGACGGTGAACCAGGGCCGGGTCGGGCTCTGCCAGAACGGTGTGTGAAACCCGGTGAAGTAGCGCACCTCGGGTTCGGTGCAGACGATGAGCGCGTCGATGCCGCGCTCGCCCATGAGCGCCTGGGCGCGCGCAGTACGGGCTGCGAATTCGTCCGGTGGGAAACCACGCTCGTATGCCATCGTCTCCCTCGCGTCCCCCGTTGTAGGTTGCTGTGGTGAGCACGGAATTCTCCCTGGAAGCGGTGCGGGCGGCAACCCCCGGAGTGGACAACGTCATCCACGTCAACAACGCCGGTGCAGCGCTGCCGCCATCGGTCGTGACCGATACGGTCGTCGATTACCTCCGCCGAGAAGAAGCGATCGGTGGGTACGAGACGGCCGACGAGCGTCACGACCAACTCGAGGCGGTGTACGACTCGCTCGGTGCGCTGGTCGGCGCCCCCCGCGAGCACATGGCGGTGATCGAGAACGCCACCCGAGCATGGGACATGGCGATCTACGGGTACCCCTTCGAACGAGGCGATCGAGTCGTCACCTGCCGGGCCGAGTACTCGAGCAACGTCCTTGCCTTCCTGCAACTCGAACGGCGGTTCGGTATCGAGATGGTGCTGATCGATGACGACGAGCACGGGCAGATCGACCTCGCACACCTGGATACCGAGTTGACCCGAGGTGCAGCGATGGTGGCGATGACCCACATCCCGACCAGTGGCGGCCTGATCAATCCGGCCGAAGAGGTCGGCGCGCTGTGTGGCGAGCACGGGGTGTTCTTCGTGCTGGATGCCTGTCAGTCGGCGGGTCAGGTGCCGCTCGATGTCGGCACCATCGGCTGCGATGTGCTGTCGGGCACCGGTCGCAAGTACCTGCGTGGTCCGCGAGGCACCGGGTTTCTGTACGTGAGCGAGCGGGCGCTCGACGTGCTCGAACCACCGTTCATCGATCTGCACGCGGCCGACTGGACCCGCGTCGACGACTACGAATGGCGCCCCGATGCTCGTCGCTTCGAGAACTGGGAGACGTACTACGCAGGCAAAGCCGGTCTCGGCGCTGCGGTGGACTACGCCCTGGGTGTCGGCATCGAAACCACGGCGGTCCGAATCGCCGATCTCGCAGCGCGATTGCGCAACGGGCTCGGGTCGCTCGATCGGGTTGCCGTGCACGACAAGGGTGCTCGCCGGGGAGGCATCGTCACGTTCACCGTGGACGGGGTCGATGCGACGTCGGTGCATGCGCAGTTGCTGGCCCGCAGGATCAACACGTCGACGTCGGGGCCGGACCGTGCCCGTCTCGACCTGGAGCCCCGAGGTCTTCCGACCGTCATCCGGGCCTCCACCCATTACTACAACAGCGAAGACGAGATCGATGCGGTGATCGCTGCCGTCGACGAGGTGCGTTGACGCTCCCGTCCTTTGCCCGCGACGACATCGTCGCTGTCGCCCTCGCGCCGGGGGTCGGGCTCGGTCTCGCAACCCCGTCTCGGCGGTGGGCGATCCCGGCGACTGACCCGGGGGCGGTCCTTGGGGCGATCCATGGGGATCGCGGACCTCGCTGGGTCTGGTGGGGGAGAGACGCTGCCGCCGACCCGATCGCGCGCGCCGGGATCCCCGTCGATCGTTGCTGGGATGTCTCGGCCGTGCATCGGCTGCTCGAAGGTGGGTGGCGAGCCCCGCTCGGTCTCGTGTGGGCGTCCCTGCGCGACCTCGACCTCGACACGCTGCCGCAGATGGGCCAGTTGGGGCTGCTCGACGGGGCCGTCGACGAAGGTGACCGTGATCAGCCGCTGCGGCCCGACGGCCATCTGCGTCCCGAGTGGGTCGACGGCGGATTCCGTGAGACTCCCGAGCGACTTGCCGCATGGGCGGCTCTTGCCCTCGATGCAATGCGCGTACAGGAACGCCGTCTCGCCCGCCGAGCCGAACCGGAGCAGGCGATGGCGACGGCCCGGTCGGAGTCGGCCGCCGAGTTGCTGTGCGCAGAGATGACCGCGCACGGTCTCCCCGTCGACGAGGCGGAGGCGCGCCGGCTCATCACCGAGGCGGCGGGTGAGCGTCCGTCGAGCGTGGCCGACGAAGATGCTCGTCGGGCCGAACGCGACGACCTCGTGCTGCAACACCTCGACTCGCGTCGGCAGGTCAACCTTCGGAATCCGGCGGAGGTCAAGGCCATGCTCCGTCGCGAGGGGTTCGACCTCCCCGATACCAGGGCATGGCGAATGGAAACCCTGCGTGCGGATGAGCCGCTGATCGACGCACTTCTCACCTGGCGCCGGGCCGAACGCATCGCCACCACGTACGGGTGGCGTTGGCTCGACGAACACGTCCGTGCGGGCCGACTCCGCGGCGAGTGGGCCGGGTCGGACGGTGCGGCGGGCCGGATGACGGCGTCGGCCGGCCTCCACAACCTGCCGGCGGTGATGCGACCCCTCGTGGCTGCCGAGCCGGGTCATGCGCTGGTTCGGGCCGATCTCGGCCAGATCGAGCCGCGAGTGCTTGCTGCCGTGTCGGGCGATGTCGGTCTCATTCGCGCAACCCGCCAGGACGACCTGTACGCACCGGTGGCTAGCGCGCTTGGCGTCGAACGAGACATGGCCAAGGTGGCGGTGCTCGGGGCCATGTACGGCGCCACCACGGGCGCATCGGCCGGTGCGCTGGCCGGGCTGAGGACGAACTATCCGGTTGCGATGGAGTTGCTGGAGCACGCCGCAGAGTTGGGCAGACGTTCACAGGACGTCTTCACCGTCGGCGGGCGCCGGGTGCGAATGGGCGTCACCGGCGACACCGACGGCGACATCGACCGAGCGGTGTCGGCCGCCGCGGCACGGGGCCGCTTCGCACGAAATGCCCTCATCCAGGGGGCGGCGGCCGAGTTCTTCAAGGTCTGGGCGATCACGGTGCGTCGTCGGGGCCGACCGCTCGAGGCGGAGGTCGTTCTGTGCCTCCACGACGAACTCCTCGTGCACGTGCCGGTTGCGCACGCCGATGCTGCTGCGGTCATGGTCGAGTCGGCCGTCCATGAGGCGGCGCGGTACTGGTCACCGCAACCCGATGTGCGTTTCGTTGCTGATGTGTGTGTGATCGACCGTTGGTCCGAAGCGAAATGACGCTCGGCTACTCGCCGAGGAGCTGTTTGGCTGCGTTGCCCACACGGTTGTTCAGGTTGGCCTGACCGGCGACGAGGATCAGCTCGGCCAATTCCGCTTCGCCGAAATGAAATCGCAGTTCCTCGATCAGCAGCGGGGGGAGCGCCGAGGAGTCTCCCGACACTGCGTCGGCCAACTCGAGGACGGCCCGTTCTTCGTCGTCGAAGATGTCGGCCCAGGCGTCGGGTGTCAGCACGGCGTCGATCTTTTCGTCGCTCACTCCTCGTTGCCTCGCCGAGACAACATGACTGTCGAGTCAAGTGGGGCAGGCGTTCACGACCGAACTGCGAAGGAACACCAGCTCTTTCAACGTCGCAGCAACCGTCCGGTCGTCGGACCACAGGGCTTTCCCCCACGACTGATACTCGTCTCCCAGTCCCTCGACCCTGAACAGGGTGTAGGCCAGCGGTGACCCGGTGAGCTTCGGTCGGATGTTCATGATCCCAGTATTCCTCAGCCGACGGTGATGAGTGCGACTGCCACGCTCGCCAGTGCAAGCCCGACACCCTGCCACCATCGCAGTGGTTGCCGGTGGACGAGCACGCCGAGCAGAACGGCAACCGCGGGGTACTGCGAACCCATGACACTGACCACGGCGAGATTCCCACCGGCATGGATCGCGAGAACGAAGAGGATGATTGCCGTGGTGGCGAACATGCCGACGGTGAACGAGGTCCACCGATCTTGTCGGCGTGCCGGGAAGATTCGGGGCCCGGTCAGACGGGTGACGGTGACGGCGATCACGAGCCCGACCAGGCGTTGGACGAACAACGGTGAACCGCCGGCGTCGGGGCCGATCTCGGCCAGAAGGATCAGCAAGATGCCGAAAACGACGCCGGCAACAACGGCAATGCTGACGGTGTACCGATCGTCCTTGCCGTCCTCGGGTTGGTAGGAGGTGAATCCGATGGCGGTCAGACCGAGCGCAATCCCTGCCCACACGACAGTGCTCGGTACCGACCCGACGGTGAGGTTCCACAGCACCGGCACCGCTGACATGACGACCCCTGCTGTCGGTGCCGCCGAACGGAGGCTCCCGCGCGAGTAGGCGTAGTAGAGGAGCAAGATGCCGACTCCATTGGCTGCGCCGCCCAGCGCGCCGAACACGAGATCTCGCACGCTTGGGTCGCCGGGCCAGGCGAGTGCGAGCACGGCGGTGAGGATGGTCCCTGACGCGAACATGCCCGACGTGACCTCGTGCGACCGGGTCGACTTGGTGGCACCGGCGGCCAGGTGTTCACCGGTCCCGATCGAGAACGTGCACAGGAGTGCGAGAAGGAGCGCCATCGAGTGGTCCGAGCGTCAGTCGGTGTGGCCGACCGTCACATCCGGTAGTCAGGGTCGGTGCGATCGAGCTGCGCCATGCGCTGGGCGAAGTGTGCGTCTCCGAGTCCACTGAAGCGCTTCCAACCCGTAGCGACCTTGGTGGCCAGTTCGTCGTCGAGCACGCGCAGAGGTTGGCCGGTGGAGTAGGCGAGCACGAGGTTCTGACAGGCCCGCTCGAGGTAGTACATCGACTCGAACGCTTCGGCCACGGTCTGACCGACGGTGGTCACACCGTGATTGCCCATCATCAGCACGCTGTTGTCGCCGAGGACGCCGGCGAGACGGCGGCCCTCCTCGGTGTCGTCGGCGATCCCGCCGAACTCGAGGTCGTAGGCAACCTCCCCAAAGAAGCGGGCCGTGTTCTGATCGATGGGGAGGATGGTCGGGTCAGCGAGCGACGCAATCGCCGTGGCGTATGGCGGGTGGAGATGGAGAAGGACGCGAGCCCGGGGTGTTGTGGCGTGGATCTGGCCGTGGATGGCCCACGCCGACGGATCTGGAGCGTCCGGCCCGTCCATCACCGAGGCATCGTCGGCGTCGAGCAGTAGGAGTTCGGACGCCCGGATCTCGCCGAAATGCTTCCAGCACGGATTCATGAGAAAGGTTCGTCCGTCGTCGGACACGGCGGCGCTGAAGTGGTTGGCGACGCTCTCGTGCCACCCCTCGTGGACGGCGAGACGGAAGGCGGCGGCAAGTTCGATTCGGAGTCGCTCCTCGTCGGTCTCGATGCCGTGTTCACGCATCGGCGATCACCTCGCCGGTGTCATCCGCATCGGGAGTGGCCCGTCGCCGGGTCTTCATCGTCTCGTGGGCTTCGAGGCTCCCGTCGTGGAATGTGCCGAACCACTTGTCCATCGGGAGGAGCAGCATCCCGTAGTTCACCTCGAAGTACCGATGATGGAGGTTGTGGAAGAGGTCGCCGCCGTGGACGGTGTGGCGTTTGCCGATGCGGAACCGGTGAAAGCCGGAGTGCGACGGCGACGGTGAGAGCATGAGGTAGACGAGGCTGAAGGTGACGAGGAAGGGCGAGCCGGGGATGACGAGGAACACGAATGGCAACGACAGGTAGAGGAGGTGTTCGCCGGGGTGCATCGAGATGCCCGTCCACGGCCCCGTATTGACGTTGCGGTGATGGAGAGCATGGAACCAGCGGTAGAGGGGGTCGACATGCAGGAGTCGATGGTTCGCGTAGAAGTGGACGCCCTCGATGAAGAAGACGGCGATTGTCATCAGGGCGATCGCCCACAGGGCGTCGAGTTGGCCGATCGCCTTGTCGGCGTACAGACCGAACATGACGCTCTCGTAGAACGCAGCGATGCCGCCGCCACTGACGAGCGTCCAGAACATGTTGTCGCGGGTCTGGTCGTCGAACGTGAAACTCTTGCGGTTCGTGGCGAGCCATCGGCCCTCGTATTTGAACTCCATCCCCTGGGCCCGCCGGATGTGGAGCCAGTAGTGCTGACCGCCGATCACCACCAGCATCAAGGCGACGTTTCGGGCCCACAGAATCGACACGTCGTCGATGCCGAGCGTCGCGAAGCGGTCGAGGCCCGGGGTGAAGACGTGGTACGTCAGTGCACCGATGCCGATCCACAGCAGCGATTGGGGCCACAGGAACGCCGTGATGAACCAGGTGACCATCGCTCCCGGACGCGACGGCGACTGGAAGATTGGCGGCACGTCGAACGGCTCGGGGTCGTAGCCGTTCGTTCGCTGCAATCTGGTCCGGGGTGCAGTCATCGCATGCATACTGGACGCCCGTCCAGGGGGAGGCAACCCGAGAAGCATCCGATGACGGTTCGGCGATGAGCGACTTCCGCCCTGAGGTGCAGCGGGCGCTCCCGGCGCTCGTTGCAAGCCGGTTCGCAGTGAACGTGGCGATGCGGATGGGCTACACCTTCCTTCCGGCGTTTGCTCGCGGGGCGGGTCTGAGTGTCGGGGCAACGAGTGCTGTGCTCAGTGCCCGTGAACTCACGGCGTTGAGTGCACCGCTCATGGGCCGATGGAGTGATCGGTGGGGCGCCATCCGGGTCATGGGGGTCTGCGGGCTCGTCGCCGGTACCGGCCTGTTGATCGCAACGCTCGGTGCCCCCGGCCTCGTCGTCGGATTTGTGATCCTCGGAATTGGACGCACCGCCAATCAGGTGGCGCTCAATGCCTGGGTCGGCTCGGTCGTCGCCTACGAACGACGAGGGCGGGCCACCGGGCTGGTCGAGCTCACGTGGGGTGGTGCGGCGCTGGTCGGTCTTCCCCTGGTCGGCCTGCTCATCGATGGTGTCGCCTGGTGGGCTCCGCAGGCTGTCCTGGGCGTGTTGTTGCTCGTGGTCGGTGTCACCATTCTGCAACGCGCGTCGCGTGAGCAGTTGGTGGTCTCTGCGCCGACTCGCAAGCCGCAGATGACCCGTCCGGCCGTGGCCGCCCTGGTCACGAATGGTGCACTTACGGCATCAGCCCAATTCTTGTTTCTGACCCATGGCCTGTGGCTCGAGGACGTCTACGGCCTCGACACCGCCGAGATCGGTCTGGCTGTCCTGGCCGTCGGCGCAGTGGAAGTGGTTGCGACTCTCGGCTCGAGTCGGCTCACCGACCGGGTCGGGAAGCGGCGGTCGATCATCGGTGGCGCGTTGCTGATGACGCTGATGATCGCCGTCCTCGGTGCGGTCGACGCCCCTCCCCTCGGTCTCGGCCTGGCTGTCCTCGCCGTTGCCTTCCTCGGGTTCGAGTACGGGATCGTGTCGGCGATCCCGTTGCTGTCGGAACTCGACCCGGGAGCACGAGCCCAGATGGTCGGCCGCGCCGTGCTGGTGACAACCCTGGTCCGAGCGCTGATCACCCCTCTCGCAACCCTCCTCTACATCGAGGCTGGGTTCGCCGTGACGATGTTCACCGCCGCCGGCTGCGGAACGGCTGCAGTGGTCCTCGCCATGTGGGCGATGGTCGAGCCGGCGGGTTCCGGCGCATAGTCCTGCGCCAACAAGAATATGCCAGACTTACCGGCACTATGCCGACGCGACCGGACCTTGTGCTCAGGGGTGCTCACAGCTCGCCCTACAGCCGCAAGATCCGAGCCGTGCTGCGCTACCGCCACATCCCGCACCAGTGGGTGGTTCGAGGCATGAAGGGCGACGACATGCCACCCGGCCCAGTGCCGGTCATTCCGGTCATCGGCTGGCGCAATGACGACGGCAGCTACCGGGACGTGATGGTTGATTCCTCCCCGCAGATCACCAAACTCGAAGTGGAGTACGTCGGTCGCAGCATCGTCCCGACGGATCCGGCCACCGCGTTCTTGGACTTCGTGCTCGAGGATTTTGCCGACGAGTGGCTCACCAAGGCCATGTATCACTACCGGTGGGCGAACGAGGAAGACACCGAGAAGTCGGGTCGGTTGCTCCCACTCGACGCGTCGCTGCAGTTGCCCGACGAGCGAGCGGCCGCCGCCCACGACATGATCATCGACCGGCAGGTCGGCCGCCGAGCACTCGTCGGCTCGACCGACGCGAATGCAGCGATGATCGAGCGATCCTATGAACGCACACTCGACGCGCTTCAGGCCCACCTGGCCGGTCAGACATTCCTGTTCGGCGATCGACCCGGACGCGCCGATTTCGCGCTGTTCGGCCAACTGACCCCTCTGCTGTGGTGGGATCCGACCCCGGCGGCCGTGGCGGTGGAACGCGCCCCCCGTGCACTCATGTGGGTCCAGTGGCTCGACGACCTCTCGTGGTGGCCGGTCGATGACGACGACGGGGGCTGGCTCGACCTCGAGCAGGTCGCGGCCACGACCCGGACCCTGTTCGAAGAGGCGGGACGAACCTATGCGCCGTTCATGGTCGCGAACGCCGAAGCACTTGCGTCGGGTGCCGACGAGGTCGTGTGCGACATGGAGGGTGGCCGGTACCGGCAACCGCCCTTCCGGTACCAGGGCAAATGCCTCGACTGGATCCGTGACGAGTACCACGCATTGAGCGAGACCGACCGAGCTCGAGTCGACGGGTTCCTTGCCGGTACCGGCTGCGAGTGTCTGATCCCATGAGCGGTGACGTCGCATTGTTCGGTCACTGGATCTGCCCGTTCTCGACCCGAGTCGAGTGGGCACTGCATCAACGAGGGATCGAACACACCCTTGTGCCGGTGCCACCCTCGGCGGCCCGTCCCCCCGATTTCGTCGTCCCGCAGGAGTTCCTCGACCACAGCCCGAAGCTCGAAGTGCCGATGGTGCGTGTGGGTCAGGACTACCGGGCCGACTCGATTCCGGTGCTGGAGTGGCTGGAGGAACGGATCGATGCACCGAGTCTGCTGCCGACCGACCCGTCGGCGCGCACGCTGGTCCGTCAACGCGTCACCTGGATCGACGAGCACGCCTTCCGGCCCATGATCGGCGTCTACTACGGCGTCGACCCGGTGCGCATCGAACGGGCAGGCCAGCGACTCATCGACGCCCTCGAGACAATGGGTGACTGGGCGACGACGACAGGATGGCTGGCCGGCAACGAGCCGACGATCGCAGACGCGGTCGCGCTGCCGATTCACGTTCGTCTCCAGGGCCTGCAGCGCCTCGGGCTTTCGGCACCGATACCCCCATCGTGGAACACCTACGGCGAGCGCTGCCGCGAACTCCCGAGCTGGGACCCAGTCGAATGGACCCAGGGTCAAGAAGACGAGTTCGTGGGGCGGTTCGAGTCGTTCCGTCGGGTGCAACGACGCAAACAGGAAGAAGGGAATCCATGACCGATCATCCCCTCGTGCTGTGCGGGGCCTACGGCTCGCCGTACAGCCTCAAGATGCGGGCCGTCCTTCGCTACCGACACATTCCCTTTCGATGGGTGTTGCGTGACTCGAAGTGGGACGACCTTCCAACAGCACCGGTTCCGATCATCCCGGTCATCGTGTACCCGAACGCCGACGGCTCACACGGTGAAGCGACAGTCGATTCGTCACCGCAGATCATGCGGCTCGAACGCGAGTACGACGGTCGCAGCGTCGTGCCGACGGACCCGGCGCTGGCGTTCATCGATGGGCTGCTCGAAGACTTCGGTGACGAGTGGCTCACCAAGGCGATGTACCACTACCGCTGGGCGTACGACGACGACATCGACAAGGCGGGCCACCTCCTTCCAACCTCGCGGAGTCTCGAGATGGACAGCGATCGGGCGCAACAGATGTACGACGTCATCACGCAGCGCCAGATCGGCCGCCGCGAGCTCGTGGGGTCGACCGACCTCAACGCGCCCATCATCGAAGCGTCCTACGAGCAGGTCCTCGACGCACTGACTGCGCTGTTCTCCACCCGCGACTTCCTGCTCGGTGATCGGCCCGGCCGCGGTGATTTCGGCATTTTCGGGCAACTGACCCAGCTCGTGAAGTGGGATCCGACCCCGACGGCGATCGCAGCGAGACGGGCACCGAAGGTGATCACCTGGGTCGATCGCCTCGACGACAGCAGCTGGTTGCCGGTCGAGGGCGACCACGGATGGATCGACGTCGACGACCTGCCCGAGGGAACGAGACGCCTGCTCGCCGAGGCGGGGCGGTCATACGCCCCGTTCATGGTGGCCAATGCCCAGGCGTTGCTGGGCGGCGGAGACGAGGTGGTCTGCGAGATCGATGGTCGGACCTACCGCCAAGGTCCGTTCAAGTACCAGGGGAAGTGCCTCGAGTGGCTACGAGCCGACTATGCGGCCCTGCCCAGCGACGCTCGCAGCCGTGTCGACGCTGTTCTTGCCGGAACGGGCTGCGAGGTGATGTTCGCCTGAACCGAACCCCGGCTGCGCTCACCAGCTGGGAACGCAGTCGAGGAACTCGAGCGCAGCGTCGATGAATCCGAACTGTTTGGGCAGCGAGAAATGGTCGACCCCCGGCAGGATCGTCACCTCGACATTGGGCAGGAGTTCGGCCAGTGGTTCGGGCGGACCGGCGAAGTCCTCGGAGCCGATCACCAGCAAGACCGGTTGCGTCACGGTGGCGAGTTGTTCAGCGGTGAAGTAGCGATCGGTACGGGCCGATTGTGCCTCCCCAACCTTCTGCAACACGGCGGCCGCCTCCTCACCGGCGCTGCGAAGCAGCCCTTCGAAGCGATAGTCGGCACCGGCCCGGTCGGACTCGTCGCCCAGCGCCGAACCCTCGATCAGATTGCGGCCCACACCGCTCAGCACGAGCCGCCGGACGAGCTGCGGATGGCGCAGCGTCAGGTCGAGCGCGGTGCGAGCGCCGAGCGAGTACCCGACGATGTCGATCTGACGACCGTCGTCGACCCCGAACGGCAGTTGATCGACGACCGGGGTCACGAGGTCGCGGTAGGCCTCGACCTCGTCGGGTTTGTCGGCCTCGCCGTGACCCAAGAGGTCATAGCCGAGCGGACGACGGCCACCTTCCTTCACGAGCTCGAACCAGCCGGGTTCGACCCACGTCATCTGGGTGGAGGTTGCCCACCCGTGGAGAAAGACGATGGGAACGGGTGCTTCCGTCGACCAGATGCTCATCGTCGGTTCCTCCCCGTCGGTGTTGCTGTCATCGCCGACCTCCGTGACCAGCGAGGGCGCCGAGTTCGTCGTGCTCGATGTCGAGCAGTCGATCGAAGTGCGCTCGCAGCTGGGAGCGCCGCCCGGTGTCGTTGGCGAGGTTGATCAACTCGTGCGGGTCATGGCGCGGCTCGTACCACTCGTGGTCGTGGTCTTCGAAGGCGGCATCTTCGCCGAACAATTTCGGCCGCCGGTCCACAGTGCCGTCACGTGCGACACCGCCGCCGATGCCGTAGTAGCGGGCGTACTTGGTCTCGCCGTCGAAGAACCCACGAACCGCGTACCGGGTGTTGGCGATCAGGCCCGACTGAGCCGAGTCCTGTGCGAAGAACACATACTCCCGCGGTGATGCCGAGGGATCGGCCAAGGCAGGCGAGAGATCAACCCCCGACAGCGTGGGTATCGATCCGATGTCGACTCCCCCCAGTGCGCACATGGTGGCGGCCAGATCGACATGGGTGGCGAGCGCGTCGGTCTCGGTGCCCGGTCGGGTCATGCCCGGCACCTTCATGATCAGGGGAACCCCCATCACCTCTTCGTACACACACGGCAATTTCGCGCGGAGGCCATGGCTTCCGCAGGCGTCGCCATGGTCGGACGTATACGCGATGACGGTGTCGTCATAGATGCCGAGCTCGTCGAGCACATCGAGAATGCCCTGCAGATTCCGGTCGAGTTCTCGGTGCAGATAGGCGTAGTAGTCGAGCTGCCGCAGCCACGAGCGCTCGTCGTCGAGATCGAGATGCCCCACCATGTGCTCGGTGTTTCGCACCTGGCGCCAGGCCCGCTGGATCTCGGGCTTGGTGTGCAGATCGTCGTGGAAGTTCGCGGGAAGTGTCTCGAACACTTCGTCGTAGTCTTCCGACATCGGTTCGACCGGTACCCCGTCGAGGCGCAGTTCCCGCATGAAGTCGAACACCTTCTTCATGTCGGGATGCTGGGCTTGGAACGACGGATGATCGATGGGGAACCACATGATGTCGTGTGGGTTCACCAGCGCCACGGTGAGATGCCAGGGCTCGTCGCGGGTGCCGTGCTTGCGGAGCCACGTGATGGCATCGCCGGCGATGATCGGGTCGAAGTGGCGACCACTCCACGCCGACCCCGTGTAGTGCATGTCGTTTCCCGTGAAGTCGTGATAGCCGAACGCCTCCATGTCGGGGATCTCGTCGTGGCTGAGGTGGAACTTCCCGAGGTAGCCCGAGTAGTACCCCTGTTCGCCCAGCAGCGATCCGATGGTCGGAATGGTCGGATCGAGCGCAGTGTGGGTTGGGAACGAGACATTGTCGACAACGCCGTGCTCGGCGAGGTAACTGCCGGTGTACAGCGATGCCCGACTCGGTGAACACGGTGATGCGTGGGTGTAGTAGCGGTTGAAGGTGATGCCGTCGTCCATCAGCCGCTGGTGGGCGGGAAGATCGACCTTGCCCCGCAGCCAGTCGTTGCGACGTTCCTCGTCGGAGACGATGAGGAGCTGGTTTGGCCTCTTCGCCCCGTTCATGGCCGCTGACGTTAGGGGCGGCTGAGCATCGCCGCCATCTGGCTGCGGGCCTCGGCGATCGCCTCGCTGTCGACCAGACCGTCGACGGAAAACGGGTTTCCCACCCGGACTTCGACCTCGGGCCGGTTGCGCAGTCGAAGGGTCGGAAGCTTTGCGCGACTGCCCCACACGTGATCGGCGTTGGTGATCACGATCGGGAGCACTCGGGCATTGGCCTTGCGGGCAATGGTGACGAAGCCGTCACGGAAGTCCCCCATGCCGTCGGGGCTCCGGTCCTCGGGTGGGACGATCCTCCCCTCGACCATGACGGCAACCGGTCGCCCGGCGTCGAGGGTCTCCACGGCCACCGCTACGGCGTCGGTGCCCCCACCTCCGGCCGGAACACAGTCGACGGTGCGGAGGAACGTTCCCATCAGGGGATTCGCGAAATAGGCGTAGCGGACCAGACAGCGCGCCGGGTATTTCCAGTCCGACAGCGTGGCGATCGCGTAGAAGACGTCGGACATGCTCGTGTGGTTGGCGACGAAGACGACCGGACCGTCATCGAGGTTCGGGAGCCGTTCACTGCTGGGCCGGCTCAGGACTCGACTCACGAAACGGAAGATCTTCCCGAAGACGCGAAACCGCCATGTCGTCGGCAGGGGGGTGGGTGACGTTCCGGCGTAGGCCACGTGGGATGTCTAGTCGGCTGCGATACAGGTGCGGTGACGGGGGAGCAGTAGCTTGCGCCCGGTGACCGCCCCAGCCAGCGTCGAACGGGTCTATACGCCCCGCATCCTGGCGGTCTTCGGGGCAACGATGCTCTACTTCGGCGTTGCCGGGGTGGCCTTCCCGGTGTTGCCGCGGCTGGTGGAGCGTGAGCTCGGTGGTGGCTCGGCCGAGATCGGTCTTGCCTTCGGTGTGTGGGCGATCGGCATGCTGGTCGTGCGTCCGTTCGGTGGCTACATGCTCGATCGGGTCGGTCGGCGGCCGGTGATGATCGGTGGTGCGTTGGCCCTGGTGGTGGCGCAGCTGCTCCACACGCCGGCGGCGGGCACGGGTGAGCTGTGGGTGCTGCTCGTGGTGCGAGTGTTCTCCGGCGCAGCAAGCTCGGTGATGTACCTGTCGCAAGCGACCGTCGCGACCGAACTTCCACCCGCAGAGCACCGTGACCGGGTGTTCGGGCTGTTTTCGACTGTGGTGCTCGTCGGCTTTGCCGTTGGACAGGTGTTCGGCGAGATCGTCATGCAGGCCCACGGCTTCGCCTGGGCGTTTGCCCTCGCCGCTGCATTCTGTGGCTCCACTGCGATCGTCGCCTGTGTGCTGCCCGAGACCCGTCCCCCCGATGCGGTCCCCGCCGCCAAGGTGCGTGATCTGTTCCACCCGGCCGCTGCTCGTGTCGGTGTCATCAACATGCTGGTGTTCGTCGGGTTCCTCGGCTTCAACGCGTTCATCGCCGACTACGGAGAGGAGTTCGGCATCGAAGATGCCCGCTGGTTGCTCCTGACCTACTCGGTGGTCGTGATGGTCATGCGATCGGTGAGTGGACTGGCCTTCGTCCGGTTCCCTCGTCGTTGGCTCGCAACCTTTGCGCACAGCACGGTGATCATCGGCGCGCTGCTCTTGGCCACGGCGTCGTCGACGGCCTGGCTCTACGCCGCCGCAGTGGTGCTGGCGATCGGCCTGGCCTGGAACGTGCCGCTGATGATTCTCATCGCCGTCGATTCCGCGTCGGATGCGGAACGATCCCGGGCCGTCGCAACGGTGACGACCTTCGGTGACCTTGCCAATGCAGTCGGCACCCTCGCCCTCGGCTTCGTGGCCGATGCGTTCGGCTACGACGGCATGTATGTGGTGGTCGCCGGGTCGTCGTTGGCTGCGCTGGTGCTCATGCGCAGTCCGTTCCTCGCCCACGTACCGGGTGTCACCGGCCGCCCTTCGTCACCGCTGCGCTAATCGGCGAGCTCGACGTCAGCCGACCTCGGCTCGCACGAGCGCTTCGTACAGCTCTTCGTAGAGCCCACCCGAATGACGCAGTTCTTCGTGGGTGCCACGTTCGACGATTCGACCGTCGTCGAGGACGAGGATCTGATCGGCGTCGGTGATGGTCGACAGCCGATGGGCGATGACGAGTGAGGTCCGTCCCTCGAGGGCGCGGGCCAAGGCCTCTTGCACGTGGGCCTCGTTCTCGGTGTCGAGATGGCTGGTTGCTTCGTCGAGGATCACGATCGCCGGGTCTTTCAACAGCATGCGAGCGATGGCGAGGCGTTGCTTCTCACCGCCGGAAAGTCGGTAGCCCCGCTCACCGACGACCGTGTCGTAGCCGTCGGGGAGTTCTGCAATGACGTCGTGGATTCGTGCGGCCCGGCACGCGTCGACGAGTTCGTCGTCGGTTGCGTCCGGTCGGGCGTAGCGGAGGTTGGCACCGACCGACTCGTGGAACAGATGGGGGTCTTGGCTGACGACACCGATCGTCTGGCGCAGCGAGTCCTGTGTGACCGAGCGGATGTCGTGCCCGTCGATCGTGATCGACCCACTCGTGACGTCGTAGAGCCGAGGGACCAGCGATGTCATCGTCGTCTTGCCGCTCCCCGACGGGCCGACGATGGCGACCATGTGGCCGGGGGCGACGGCGACGTCGAGTCCGCGCAACACGTCGTCAGGTGAGCCGGTCTGCTCACCGCCACCGAGCGAGGCAGGCGTTCCCTCGGCAGGGTCGGGGTATCGGAAGGTGACGTCTCGGAAGTGGATCTCGCCGCGCGCCGGGCGGGGAAGTTCGAAGGCGTCCTCAGCGTCTTGGATGACGTTGGGAGTGTCGAGGACCTCGAACACCCGCTCGAAGGACACGAACGCCTGCATGATGTCGACACGCGCGTTCGACAGCGAGGTGAGCGGCATGTAGATGCGCACGGTGTACAGGCCGAGCGCAACGAGAGTGCCAGGGGTGATGTCGCCATCGATCACCTGGTGTCCACCCCACCAGTACACGAGTGCCGTACCGATGGCGCCTACGAGAGTGAGGGCGGTGAGAAACACCCGCGAGTACATCGCCGAGCGAACACCGATGTCTCGAACCCGGCCGGCCCGTTCGCCGAAGTCGTCGGCCTCCGCCCGATGACGACCGAACAACTTGACGAGCAAGGCGCCGGCGACGTTGAAGCGTTCCGTCATCGTGTTGTTCATCGAGGCATTGAGGTTCATGCCTTCGCGAGTGATGTCGCTCAACCCGGCTCCGACTCGTCGTGCCGGAAGGACGAAGAAGGGCAGGATCACGATGGCGAGCAGGGTGAGTTTCCACTCGAGCAACAACATCGCGATCAGGGTGCCGGTGAGTGCGATGACGTTGCCGACGACCGTTCCGAGTGTGCCGGTGAAGGCGCGCTGGGCGCCGATCACGTCGTTGTTGAGGCGACTGATGAGCGTCCCGGTCTGGGTTCGGGTGAAGAACGCAAGCGGCATGCGCTGGACGTGGTCGAAGAGTCTGACCCGCAGGTCGTAGATCAGGCCCTCACCGATTCGGCTCGACAGATAGCGCTCGACGAGGCCAAGGATCGCCTCGCCGAGTGCGGCGGCAATCATGAAGAGGAAAAGGATGTTGATGTAACCGCCATCGCCGTTGACGATCGCGTCGTCGAACACCTCTCGGATCAGCAGTGGGGGCAACAACCCGAGGAATGTCGAGGCGATGATCGTGCCGAGGAACCCGAGGATCGATCCCCGGTACGGCCTTGCGAACCCGAACACACGCGTCCGCGTCTGCTTGGTGATGGCTTTGCCGTCGAGCGCCGACCGGTCCGACGTCATCGAGTGCATGATCTGGAACGGACTTGTCATCGTCTGGAGAAACGTATCGGCGGTACCGAGAATGCGACGGAGGAGGCGGTGGGTGACCCGCGCAGCGACGGGGGTCTGCCCGAACCCTGCCGCTAGCGTGATGGGCGTGAAACGGCCGTCGTCGGCGTTGCTGACCGATCACTACGAACTCACGATGGTTGCCTCGGCCTTGCGTTCTGGCGTGGCGCATCGGCGGGCAGTCTTCGAAGTGTTCGCCCGCCGATTGCCGCCCAACCGGGCCTACGGCGTTGTCGCCGGGATCGATCGGGTGCTCGACGCGGTGAGCCGGTTCCGGTTCGACGAAGACACCATCCGGTATCTGCTCGACGTAGGCATCGTGCAGGACGGTGAGATGGTCGAGTGGCTCCGCGCCTACGCGTTTCGCGGAGACATCACCGGCTATGCCGAGGGAGAGCTCTTCTTCCCGTACTCACCGGTGCTGACCGTCACCGGCACGTTCGCAGAATGTGTCGTGCTCGAGACGGTGATGCTCTCGGTTCTCAATCACGACTGCGCCGTCGCCAGCGCTGCGGCTCGTATGGCCGATGCGGCCGGGGGTCGCCTGCTCATCGAGGGTGGGAGCCGCCGCACCGACCCGGAGTCGGCGGTTGCGGCAGCTCGGGCCGGGTTCGTCGGTGGTTTCGACACGACCTCCAACCTCGAGGCCGGTCGTCGTCACGGCATTCCGACCGGTGGCACCACGGCACACGCCTTCGTCCTCGCCCATGGGAGCGAAGAAGCGGCCTTCGAGGCGCAGCGTGCAACACTCGGCGTCGGGTCCACCTACCTGGTCGACACGTTCGACGTGATGGAAGGGATCCGGCGGGCCGTGGACGTCGTCGGCTCCGACATCGGTGCGATCCGTATCGACAGCGGCCAACTCGAGGAAGACAGCCGAGCCGCCCGCAATCTGCTCGACAGCCTGGGGGCAACCGACTGCCGGATCGTGGTGTCGAGTGATCTCGACGAGTTCAAGGTCGCCCAACTCGAAGCGGCCGATGCACCGATCGACGCCTATCTCGTGGGCACGAGTCTCGTCACCGGTTCGGGCCATCCGACGGCACAGTTGGTCTACAAACTCGTGTCGATCGCCGACTCCGACGCTCCCGACGCCGAACTGCGTGCGGTGGGCAAGCTCTCGCCGGGGAAACGCACCCTCGGAGGCCGTAAGGACGTGCACCGAACGGTCGATGCCGATGGCCGCTTCACCGGCGAAATCCTCTCGGTGCTCCCGGTCGAACTGCAGGACGACACGATGAATCCTCAGGTGCCGCTCGTACGCGATGGGGAGATCGTCGCCGATCTCACCGACCCCACAGAGGCTCGCCAGCGATGCAACGAGCGACGCAGCCGGCTGCGAGATGCCGACCGGACACCGTGGCCGACCCACTCGCCGGCGATTCCCACCATCTGGGAGGGGGTCGAGGAGCCGCTTTCCACGCCGGTACCCGCTGCAGGAGGAGCCCAGTGACCACGACTCGGAGGGCGGCACTGGTTGTCGTCGACGTACAGAACGACTTCTGTGAGGGTGGCGCCATGGGGGTCGACGGTGGTGCCGCCGTCGCCCGGTCGATCACCGAATGGGTCGGCCTCGATCGGGCCGGTGGCGACTATGCCCTCGTGGTGGCGACCAAGGACTGGCACGTCGATCCGGGTGACCACTGGGCCACGGGTGGTGAGGAGCCGAATTTCGTCGATACGTGGCCGGTGCACTGCGGTGCCCACACCAGTGGCGCCGACTTCCATCCGGACCTGAAGATCGCGATCGACGAGGTGTTTCTGAAGGGTCGTTCGACCGCCAGCTACACCGGATTCGACGGTGGCGCTGCCAGTGACGAGTCGGTGCTGCTCGGCCCGTGGCTTCGGGAACGTGGCGTCACCGACGTCGACGTCGTGGGGATCGCCACCGATCATTGCGTGCGAGCAACCGCGTGCGACGCGAAGGCTCAGGGCTTCGACACCCGGGTGTTGTCTGCCCATTGTGCGGGCGTCGCGCCCGACACCACCGACGCAGCACTGGAAGAGATGGCTGCTGCCGGTATCGAACTCGTGTGAGCACGCGACGTCCCGATCCCGGTTGGCGCCCTGTCATCGGCCTGTTGCCGAAGATGTTCGTCCCGTTCGTCGGCATGCGTTCGATGGCCACCCAGCCGAGCGCACTGCTCGCCCTGCGGATGTTGTCGCTCTACGTCGCCGTTGCGATCGTGCCGGTGTGGGCGGTTGCCATCGTGGTCGTTGCCGATCTTGATCGGGGTCGGTCGGTCGGCATGTCGGTGGCCTTCGCCGCTGCGGTCGGGGTCGTCTCTTTGGTGGTTGCCCGCACACTTGCAGCGCGGGTCAGTCACCGCTCTGCGCGCGCCTTCGCCCAGTCGTTTCCGCGCGCCACGATGTTGCAGTTCGTGACCGCGGTGGCGTCGGCGCTCGTCGGGTTCGGATTGACCGTTCTGAGCGGGTCGTTGTGGCCGTACGGGGTCGGGTTTGCCTTCGCCGTCGTCGGAGTGGTCCATGCGCTCCCCACTGCAGCCCGATTGGGGCGCGAGCAACAGATCGCAGACGAGACCGGTTCTGCTGTCGACGTGGTGGCCGCCCTCGTCGAACATCGACTGTTCCGCTGAGTCGCAATCAGGACGCGCTGGTGGCCGGAGGGGGAACGGTCGGCTCTCTCAGGCCTCGAGGTGCCGGATCAGTGCGTCGAGGGCAGCGAGGTAGCTGTTGGCACCGAAGCCCAGGACCACCCCGAGACACACGGCACTGATCACACTGTGATGTCGAAACGCCTCTCGCGCGTGGACATTGCTGAGGTGGGTCTCGACGACCGGGAGCTCCGTGGCGACCACGGCATCTCGCAGCGCAATGGAGTAGTGGGTGAAGGCCCCTGGATTGAAAATCACAGCGTCGGCCCAGGTGCGGGCGTCATGGAGCGCATCGATCAATCCGCCCTCGTGGTTCGACTGCACGTGGCGGATCTCGGCGTTGCGCCCGCGGGCAACGGTGGTGAGGTTGGCGATGATGTCGTCGAGTGTGTCGGAGCCGTAGACCTCGGGCTCGCGTGCGCCCAGAAGATTCAGGTTCGGACCGTTCAGCACGAGGATCTGGTGCGCCATGGGGTCCAGAGTACGAGCTGCATCTCGCAACGACAGTGACAATGTGCCGGTTACGGTCAGGACATGACCGACACGGAGCTCGACCTCGACGACGTGGACGCCGCGGTTCGTCGGCTCGCCGGCGTGGCCCACGTGACCCCCGATGTGACCAGCCGCACGCTCGACGACCGCGTTGGAGGGCGTGTTCGACTCAAGGCCGAGTGCTTTCAGCGCACCGGCTCGTTCAAGTTTCGAGGCGCATACAACGCAGTGGCGTCACTGCCACCCGCAGCGCGTGCCGCCGGGGTGGTCACCTTCTCCTCAGGCAATCACGGCCAGGCCCTGGCGTTGGCCGCGGCGCTGCACGATGTGCCAGCCGTGATCGTGATGCCCCACGATGCGCCGGCCGCAAAGCGAGCCGCTGCGTCGGGGTACGGCGCCGAGATCGTCGGCTACGACCGCTACACGGAGTCCCGGGAAGCGATCGGCGACGCGATCGCCGCTGAGCGCGGCCTGACCCTGATTCCTCCCTTCGACGCGTGGGCGGTCATGGCCGGTCAGGGGACCCTCGCTCGCGAGCTGTTCGCCACCGAAGCGGTCGACACCCTCGTCGTGTGCGTCGGCGGCGGTGGGCTGATCTCCGGTTGTGCGACGGTGGCAAAGGCGCTCGGCGACGTGCGGGTGATCGGTGTGGAGCCGGCTGCCGGCAACGATGTCGAGCAGTCGTTGGCGGCGGGGGAGCGGGTGGTGCTTCCCGAAACGCCGGTGACGATTGCCGACGGGCAGCAGACCATGTCGTGTGGTGACAAGACGTTTGCGGTCATGCGGGAGCGTGTCGACGAGATTGCGCTGGTCAGCGATGAAGAAATCGTTGCTGCGATGCGCTTCGCATTCGAGCGACTCAACATCGTCCTCGAGCCGTCGGGAGCGTCGGCGTTGGCGGCCGTGCTCAGCGGGCGCCTCGAACTCGCCGGTCAACGTGTGGGTGTCACGCTCAGCGGCGGCAATGTCGATCTTGCTCGGTTCTCGGCCCTCACCGCCATCGAGCCCCCGGTCGGGTGAATCCGTCGGAACGGTGATCAGCGGAGGCTCATCGTGGATCCGACCCAGAGCGCTCGTGGCTGACGAACCGACGCAAGACATTCGTCGTCACCTGCGCAACCTGGGGGTCACCGAGTCCGAACGCCCAGTCGGTCGACCCGACGGTCACGACCTCTCCACCGGTCGCGAAGGGACGACAGGTGAGCATGGCCGCATTGCCGTGCCGAGCCTTGGCCATGTTCTCGTCGGTCACGCCGCCGTGGATGCGGTCGGCGACGAACTCGAGATCGCCTTGGTCCGACAGGGCAGCGATCGATTTCGGGTAGTCGCCGACGCCGAGGTTGCTGGCCGGTACCAGACCGACGATCTCGAGTTCTGCCGGGACGTCGGTGTCGCGTCGAGGTACCGGCAGGCCGACGTCGTCGATCTGAATCGGTAGCCCGACCGTCTCGTACCCGACGACCCCGGCATCTCGGCCGAGCACGTCGCCGTAGCCAAGTCCGGTGCCGTCGAGCAGCCAGTGATTGGGCCGGTACACGATGAACCCACCGACGCCGCGAGCGGTGGCGTTTCCGAAGCGGTGGTAGAGACCGAACGCCGATCCGGCGCCGAGGAACGACCATTCCGGTCGCTGAACGAGCGGGTCGGCCCACATGCCGGTGATGCCGGTGGGGTCGGTTGTCGCGATCGGGTCCGTCTCGTGGGCGGAGTATTTGTGGCCGATCATCGTTGAACCGCTGTTGGCACCCTCGCCGAGCCGGACCTGCCAAAACATCGTGTTGCCCGAGAACGACGCGAAATGACCACCGCTGGCGACGTGGCGTTCGACGGCGTCGCGCTGGCCGGCCGACCAGTACTCGTCGTGGCCGACGCTGAGGACCAGGTCGTAGCCGTCGAGGATGGCGGGGTCGTGCTCGAGGTCTGACGAGATTGCGTAGTCGAAGGCGTGGCCGTCGCGTTCGGCCCATTCGACGAAGCGGCGTTCGTAGGTGAACCAGCCGGTTGAGCCGATCGCCGACGGATAGTTCCGTTCGGTGCGGTACGCCTGGAAGATCAGGCCGTCGGCGTCGGGTTCCTCGCCGGTGTGAACGGGTCGGGCCTTGCGATCCTTGCGGTCGACCTCGGGCCGATCGAGCATGCCGCGGGCAAAGGGGCGGTGAAACGAAACCTGCGTGCCCCCGGTGTAGAGACTGCGTCCGCCCCAGGTGTTGTACGCGTTCCAGGTGTTGGTGGCGAGCACGAGCATCGCTGGCCGACGGCGGTTGTCGGCCCGGATGACCACACCGGCGTGAGCGATCCGTCGATCGCTGGGGCCTTCTTCGGCGGTGAGGGTGATCAGATAGAAGCCTGAACGCCACGACGTGTCGGTCGGGACCTCGACCGACACGGGCCAGCCGCAGCCCTGTGCGTCGGCGTCGGCCGGAAGATCGTGGTGGGTGCCGGGCAGGCCCGATGCCGACCACACGTGTTCGCGTTCGGCTCCCCACCGTTCGACGGTCAGGCCGTAGCGGTCGGCCACGGTGGAGACGCAGATCTCGATCGTGTCGCCTGCCCGGATGCTCAGTGCGCGGCAGTAGCCCTCGATGAGGTCGTGAAACGTCTGGTCGTCGGCCATTGCTGCAACGTAGATGTCATCGACCCTGCGGGTCGAACAACGGCCCGGACCCTACGGGTCGAACAACGGCTCGGTGAACGATTCCGATGTCAAGCCCTCTGTCGGTTCGGCCGCCCCTGCGAACCCGTGGCGACGCCAGGCGTCGTAGACGACAACACTCACGGCATTGGCGAGGTTGAGACTCCGACTCGGGGCCAGCATCGGGATCGTGAGCATCCGGTCGGCACCGATGAGATCGAGCCCGTCGCGATCGAGTCCGGCTCGCTCGGCGCCGAACGCAAGGACGTCGGTGGGGATGATCGGCGCGTCGGCATATCGGGTCGTGGCCCTCGAGGAGAAGCCCCACCACCGGCCGGGGAGCGCCGCGGCAGCCTCGTCGAGCGATCGGTGGACGACCACGGTTGCATGTTCGTGATAGTCGAGCCCGGCTCGTTTCAGGAGGGTGTCGTCGAGTGTGAACCCCAGCGGCTCGACGAGGTGGAGTCCGGCACCGGTGTTGGCGCAGAGTCGGATGATCGCGCCGGTGTTGTGGGCAATCTCGGGCCGGATCAGGACGATGTCCATGACTGGACCGTAGTTTGGGATCATGAGTGGCGAGTGGGTCGTCGTCGGGTGTGACGTCGACTGATGGGCGCATCCTTTTTCAAGAACGACGCGGTCGACGGCGCCGCAGAGGTGCCGGTTCGTGACGCAGCAACGGTGATGGTCGTGCGTGATGCCCCCGACTTCGAGGTGCTGCTGGTACAGCGGGCGGGCGAGCTGACCTTTGCGGCCAACGCGTGGGTCTTTCCCGGGGGACGAGTCGACCGAGCCGACGCCGACGATGCCGCACGGGTCGGCATCAACCTCACCGACGCTGCCGCATCAGCTGCGTTGCAGATCGACCACGGCGGACTGGCCTGGTGGTTCGCCGCGGTGCGGGAGACCCTCGAAGAGGTCGGCTTGCTGCTCGGGACGCCGTCGATCGATGTGTCGATGCTGCCCGCCTTGCGAGCCGCACTCGACGAGGGCAGCAACGCCTTCACCGATCTGCTCGTCGAGCACGGCATTGCACTCGATCTGAGCACGCTGTACGAGGTGGCCCGGTTCGTGACACCGGTGGGCCCGGCTCGACGATTCGACACGCGCTTCTTTCTCGCCTCGGCACCGTCGGCCCAACAGGCGCATCCCGACGAGTCCGAGATCATGGCGTATCGCTGGATCACCCCGGCTCGGGCGATGGCCGAATGGCGGGCCGGTGAACTGCAGATGATGGCGGTGACCCATCGCATGCTGTCGTGCCTCGACCGGTTTCCATCGGCCGCAGCGGCCGTCGCCTGCGCCGCCGAGCAGCTCGAGCCGGCTCGTCTCCGCGTCGACGATCCCGACGGGGAATACATCGTCCATCTCCCGAGCGATCCCGGCTATGCAGCTGCAGAACTCGAGATCGAGCACGGATCGATCCGGCTGTACTGACGGCAGCCGACGGAAAATGACCGATGCCGGCCCCGAGGGACCGGCATCAGGAGTGGCGGAAGGTATGGGATTCGAACCCATGGTGACCCGGAGGCCACAACGGCTTTCGAGGCCGCCCCATTCGTCCGCTCTGGCAACCTTCCGGCGCCGAGGTTAGCGGCACCCCGAGGAACGGCCCACCCTGTCCGCCTGCCCCGATATCGATGGTGACGACCTCCGAGCCTCATCGGCTCCCTCCGCTGCGGCATCGTAGGGTTGGACCATGAACGACAGCGGCGCCGTCACGGGTGCGACCTTTGGTGACGAGTTGCGTCGGTGGCGCGACGCGCGCCGTTTCTCGCAGCTTGCGCTTGCTGCCGCAGCCGATGTGTCGCAACGGCATCTCTCGTTTCTCGAAACCGGACGAAGCAAACCCAGCCGCGACATGGTGCTTCATCTCGCCCAGACCCTCGAGCTCCCGCTGCGAGCCCGAAATGCGCTGCTTGCCGCGGCCGGCTTCTCCGCCGAGTACCCCGAGCGTGCCGTCGACGAGCCTGCGGCAGGCGAGGTGGGCGATGTCCTGCAGACCGTTCTCGACACGCACAGTGCATTTCCCACCCATGTTGTCGACCGGGGATGGGACATCGTCGTGGCCAACCCGGCGTGGGCCCGCCTCGTTGCACTGAGCGAGATCGACGTGCCCGTTGACGTCGCCACGAACACTCTTCGCCTGTGTCTTCATCCCGACGGCATCCGACCCACCATCGTCAACTGGGAAACCTTCGCCGCGTCGCTGCTCGACCGTGTCGAACGGGCCAGAGGCCGAGCACCGTTCGACGAGCGGCTCGATGCACTCGTCACCGAGGTAGGGACCTACCCCGGTGTCGCCGATCTTGCCGACCGTCGTCCCGGGCGGCCGAGCAACGAGCTGCTCATGCCGATGATGCTCGACATGCCGGTCGGCCGTTTGCGATTCGTGTCGATGGTCGCAGAACTAGACGGACCCTTCGACGTCGCCCTCGACGAACTTCGCATCAAGACGTTGCTGCCGCTCGACCGTGACACCGAGCTCGCCCTCCAGGAAGCGACCGGGCACTGATGGCAACGAGTGGGTGCTCTAGCGGCGCTGAACCCGGGCAGCCACCCACAACACGCCGGACACGGCAAGCAGGAGGGCAAGCCTGACGAGGTCGGCGCGAGACGCCGTTGCGAGCTGGTGGACGAGCAGCACCGAGGCGGCGACTGCGCCCAGCGGCGCCATCCACGTCGGCGCCCGATAGCCGTGCGCAGCTTCCGGCGAACGACGAGTGGCCACCGCTGCGATGTTCACAGCGACGAGTACGGCAAGGAGCAATGTCACCGCCGCCTCCGCCAAGTCCGACACGGCGCCGGTCGCGGCCATGGCGGCCGCGATCACCGCCATGGCCAGCGATGCGACGACCGGAGTGCGACGGGCGGGAAGCAGGCGGCTGAACGTTGCGGGGACGTGACCGTCGACGGCCATGCCGTAGAGCAGCCGACTCGACGCCACCAATGCGAACAGGCAGGTGTTGGTCACGGCGACGAGTGCGACGAGGGCGTACCAGCGGGTGGGGACACCGAGCGGACCGGCGCCGGCAACCTCGAGCAGCGGCCCGTCGGAGGCCGCCAACACGTCCGGATCGACGGCAACGGTGGAAACGACGGTGACGGCCAGGTACAGCGCCGACGCAGTTGCAACGGCTGCGAACAGCACTGGCGGAAATGTCCTTCGGGGATCGTGGACCTCCTCGGACAGGTGCGCGGCGTCCTCGAACCCGAGAAAGGCGAAAAAGGCGAGGGCGGTTGCGCTGAGCCAGCCACCGATCGCCAGGTTCGACGTATCGACGAGACGGCCGGCATCGCCACCACCGTCGGCGATCGCCGCTGTCGCGATCACGAGGACGACGAGGAGGCCGACGATCTCGACGAGCGTCATCACGACGTTGGCGTTGGCGGTCGATTCGATACCGCGCAGGCTCAGCGCGGTCAGAGCAGCGACCACGCCGCCAGCGACGAGTACGACCGGCGCATCGATGAACTCGGCGAGGTAATCGCCGGCGAATGCTCGGGCGGTCGTCGCTGCTGTCATCAGTGAACTCAGCATCACTGCCATCCCGACGGCGAAGGTGAGCGCGGGGATTCCGGCCGCCCGGTCGACGTAGAGGGCCGAGCCGGCTGAGCCGGGGAAGCGGGTGGTGAGCTCTGCATAGGCCGCCGCGGAAAGTGCGGCAATGCCGAATGCGGTCCCGAACGCAAGCCACGCCATGCCGCCGAGTTCACCGGCGACGTCGCCGACGAGGATGTAGATCCCGGCCCCGAGAATGTCGCCCACCACCATCAGGTAGAGCAGGCGGGCCCCGATGGCCGGCCGAAGACCGCTGCGCTCACCCACCGATGTCATGGACAGAGTGTGCCCGAACCACCGTGGACCACATCGGGACCTTGGTCCCGGCCAGGGTTACAGGCCGGCGTACCAGTCGTAGCCCCGTTCACCCCAGTAGTCGGCGCCCTGATCGCGCCGGAACTGGATCGATCCGATGCGCTTGATCTGCTTGATGCCGTATTTCAGCGGTGTGGCCAACCGCAGGGGGGCGCCGTTGCGGTCACTGATCGCTTCACCGAAGTTGTCGTAGGCGAGCAGTGTCTGCGGATGACGCATCGTGGCCATGTCGACCGACACGTAGTACTCACCGTCCGGCGTCTGGAGGAAGACGTGCGTGATGTCGTCCGGGAGGCGGTCCTGGTACAGGGCGAAGAAGTCGCTGAAGCGAGCGCCCTGCCAGTTGGTGACCTGTGACCAGCCCTCGATGCATTTGTGTTCGATCGTCATCTCGTGCCACGGAAGGGCCTTGATGTCGTCGAGTGCATGCGTGCCCAACTGTTCGCCGTCGGGACCGAGCACCGTGATCTCCCAGGTGTCGAGGTCGATGTCGTCACGAATGCCGTGGAGTCCGTTCACCCGAAGGACCGAGGCTTCCGAGATCGGGTATTCGGTTGCGAGATGGTCGTCGCGCATCAATGTCGACCAGATCGCTTCATTCGTCTCGTGGACGGCGCGGAGTGGGCCCGGGATCCGAAAGTCGGGATCTGCACCCTGCAGACTGCGCCAGCCGGCGACGCCCGCCAGTGCGGCGACCCCACCGGTCACGAACGATCGCCGCGACCGCCGTCGGTATGCCTCGACGGTCAGTTCCTGTTGTTCAGACAACGGTCGACTCCCTGTCACGCTCGTCGGTGAGCAGTTCGTAGCCCGAGACCATGGCCATGAAGGTGTGGCGTCCCGATCGCGCCACCTGGACGATGTGAACGACGAAGAAAAGGATGAACACGATGCTGGCGGTGAAGTGGATCAGTCGGGCGGAGGAGTAGCCACCGAACATCGTCACGAGGACGCTGAGCTGGGTCGGCTTGAACAGGGCGAATCCGGTCGCGGTCGCCACGGCGCCGAGCATGATGATGCCGGTGTAGGACGTCTGTTGGGCGGCGTTGTAGTAGCCGGCCTTGGCGGGAGCCTCGCGGCGAAGTCCGAGGTCGTGGAGCACGGTCGCCGGGACGCGTTTCAGCGCCCGCATGCTCGGTACGACCTTGCGCCATTCGCCCGTCCACGCCGTGTATGCGGTGTAGGCCAGTCCGTTGAGGACGAAGAGCCACGCAAAGCTGAGGTGAAACGCGAGGCCGCGGGCCAACTTTCGGTCGAAGCCGAGCGGTTCGTTGATCCAGTCGGGGAAGAACTGGAACCACTCCCACTCGAGGATGCCGAAGGCCCATTCCTGTTCCGCCCAGTAGATCCGGAAGCCGCTCCACAACATGATCACGAGCAGCGGGAAGTTGACCCAGTGCATCCAGCGGCTCCCGCGGCGGTGACGCAGCACGGCACGGCCGCCGGGTTCGGGGGGCGGCGGTGCGGGGCCGGACGGTTGGCCTGCGACGGCGTCGGGCTGGCGTGGTTCGGTCATCGGGTCGAGAACGTACCCCGGGCCGGAATGGTTCCCCGGTCCGCTCGATTTCGCACCGGTGACGGGTTGCCGGTCGATCGACAGATGAGCGGCCTCGAAGAGGGGCGGGCTAGCGTCGCCCCCATGTCTGCGAGCACTCGCACGGTTGTGATCAGCGGTTCGGGCGTCTTCACACCGCCCGATGTGATCACCAATGAAGAATTGGTCGAGGCCTTCAACGCGTTCGCCGAGAGGGAAAACGCCCGCCACGCCGACGCGATCGCCGCCGGTGAGCGTGAGCCGATTCCGTTGTCGAACGTCGAGTTCATCGTGAAGGCGTCCGGCATCGAGCGCCGCCACGTGATGGACAAGCACGGGGTGCTCGACCCCGACGTCATGCATCCACTGCTGCGCCAGCGCAACGACGACGAGCCCGGGATCATGACCGAGATGGCGGTCGACGCTGCGCTCGAGGCAATGCAGCAGGCGGGCCGCACCGCCGACCAGATCGACGCCGTCATCTGTGCGGCGTCGAACCACGAACGGGCCTACCCAGCCATCGCGATCGAGGTGCAGGCAGCCCTCGGCATCGAGGGGTTCGCCTACGACATGAACGTCGCGTGCTCCTCGGCGACGTTCGCCATCCAGAACGCAGCCGACATGATCCGCTCCGGCTCGGCCGACTCGGTGCTCATCGTCAACCCCGAGATCTGCTCGGGTCATCTCGAGTGGCGGGATCGGGACTGTCACTTCATCTTCGGTGACGTGTGCACGGCGTTGGTCGTGGAAGCGAAGGAGAACGCCAGCTCTGATGATCAGTTCGAGGTGCTGTCGACCCGACTGCTCACCCAGTTCTCGAACAACATCCGGAACAACAACGGCTTTCTGCGCCGAAGTCGGCCCGGGGGGCTCGACGATCGCCGAGACATGCAGTTCATGCAGAACGGTCGGCAGGTCTTCAAGCAGGTCGTGCCGATGGTGAGCGAGATGATCATCGAGCATTGTGCAGACGAGGGCATCGAGCCGACCCGCCTCAAGCGGCTCTGGCTGCATCAGGCGAACAAGTCGATGAACGACTTCATCGGCAAGAAGGTCATGGGCCGCGAGCCGACCCCCGACGAGCAGCCCAACATCTTGCAGGAGTACGCGAACACGTCCTCGGCCGGGTCGATCATCGCGTTTTCGCACCATCACCGCGACCTCGAGCCCGGTGATCTGGCGGTGATCTGTTCGTTCGGAGCCGGCTATTCCGCCGGAAACGTCATCGTGCGGCGGGTGTGACGATCAGTCGGCCGATGCCTCGGCATCGGCCAGGTCGGCACCGGTTTCGGCGTCCTGTTCGGCCCGGCGGTGCATGACGAGCTCGAAGCCGGCGAAGGTGAACGCACCGCACACGACGAACATGTCGGCGACGTTGAACACGGCGTACCAGCTGACATCGATGAAGTCGATCACCTCGCCCGACAGGAATCCGTCCTCGGCCCGCAGCAGTCGATCGGCGAGGTTGCCGATGGCGCCGCCCATGATCGTGGCGAGGATCCAGACCCGTCCCATCGACTCGGAGACGGCGATCTGCCAGACCAGGAACCCGATCAGGCCGAGGACCACGATGCCGATGGAGGGACCGAACCCGGCGCCGGTACTGAACGAGAAGCCGCTGTTGTAGGCAAGATCGAATTCGAGTGTCGGTACGATCTCGATCGTGTCGCCGTCACCGAGTGCAGACTCGGCCCAGGCTTTGGTGACCTGATCGAGCGCCACCGTGACCACGACAACGGCCAGCGTCGTGACGAGGGTGCGGGGGCCGGACACGCCAAGGACGCTACCGGTATCGGCGTCGGCTGTTGCCCCGGGCGGAGTGGCCCGACGATGTCAGCACGGTGAGTGTTGCGCCGAGCCGTTCGTCCGGAGATACACGCGGCGTTGGACCAGCGCGAGTGCAATGCCGAGTGTGCCGACGACCATCACCGTCGTGAGCGCTCCCGCATAGCCGAGCGCAGAGTCGGCCACGATGCCGAGCATCAGTGGTCCACTGACGCCGCCGACCTGGGCGGCCGAGAACCACAGACCATTGGCCAACCCGGCATTTGCGCCGGTTACGTCGTCGGCCTCGAGCAGAGTGACGATCGCAATAGGCACGAGCGGTGAGCGAGCCGCGGTGACGAGTGCAGCGGGTCCGATGGTGTCGACGGGCCCAAAGGCGACGGCGGCGATCGCGACCACGGTCACGCCGAGGAGAGCGATGAACAGCAGATGCATCCGATTCGGCGTTGCCTGGCTCGGCACGGTGGCAGTCAGGACGAGTGCGATCAGGCCCGCGGCGGCGACCCATCCTCCGGCGCCTGCTGCGGACATGTTGCCGTGCTCCTCGAGCACCGTCGGAAGCCATGTACCGAGCGAGTGCATCACGAAGAACAGCGCAAACGCAGTGACGAGAATGAGCCGAACTTCGGTGGAGCGGAGCAATTGCCGGACCGCGTCGCCCCCGGCTGTGTCGTTGTGGACGGTCGACCGTTCGGGTCGCTCGACCCATGCCCAGATCGCAACCCACCCGAGCGTGCACACCGCTGCGAGTGCCGCTTCGAACACCAACACGCGTCGCCATGTCCCGAGCCACTCCAACAACACCGGGTTGGTGATGGCGATGATGATCGTGCCGCCGAGTGCCGGTGCGGCAGCGTAGAGACCGACGCCGAGGCGTCGTTCGCGCTCGTCGGGGAACCAGTTCGCCATGAGCGCCGGCGCCGATGCCGACACGAGCGGGCCGAACACACCGAAGCACGCAACGGCGAGCCAAAGCGTTCCGACACCGTCCGCCATCGCCCGCAAAAGGAGCGAGCCGATCACGCTGCACCCACCGAGAAACAGAGACCAGCCGAGGTCGAATCGGTCGATGAACCGTCCGGCGATCGGTGATGTGACGATGTAGACCATCGTCCACGATCCGAGCGCAAGGCCCATCTGGCCGCGACTCGCCCCCAGGTCCTCGCGGACCAGCGTCAGCATCGGTGCAATCGCAGCGACTCCGATGCCGAAGCTGAAGTAGACCGCGACCAGCCCGCCGAATACCACCCAACGGTGGCGCGGTGCGGTCATCGCCGACAGTCTCGCCCGTTGCCACCGCGATGGCGCAAAACCGACGAACCCCGGCTGCGAGGCCGGGGTTCGTGCGTGGCGGAGGGTGTGGGATTTGAACCCACGGAGGCTTGCACCTCACACGCTTTCCAAGCGTGCCCATTCGGCCGCTCTGGCAACCCTCCCAGGCTCCTGCAGTGCAGGATCCGGTGGAGAAGGGTAGCGTGAATCGCTCTGCGCCCGTTCCGGGGTGTGGTGGCCGGGTCCTGTGCAACGGGCGCCCGTGAACCGGGTCAGGGCCGGAAGGCAGCAGCTCTCAGCGGAGCCGCCTGTGTGCCGCAGATCGCCTGGCCGCCACTCCCGGGAACGGGCGCTTGCCGTCGGGTCGCCTCCCTGATGGGGAGGGGCAGCCTCGGCCCTCGACCTGTCCGGTGCGCAGTGCTCGCTTCGTCCCAACGGCGTCGGTGCCGGGCGGTAGAGTCGGCCGGACATGGCCTACCAGTCGCTCTACCGTCGCTACCGACCACAGAGGTTCGGCGAGATCCGCGGCCAGCGCCACGTCGTCACGGCGTTGCAGAACGCCGTCGTGAAGTCCGAGGTCGGGCACGCCTATCTGTTCCACGGCCCGCGTGGCACCGGCAAGACCACATCGGCCCGAGTGCTGGCCAAGGCGCTCAACTGCGAAGACCTCGGCGCCGACGGCGAGCCGTGTGGTGCCTGTGAAAGCTGCCAAGCGATCGAGCAGGGCCGGTCGTTCGATCTCCACGAACTCGACGCAGCCTCCAACAACAAGGTCGAGGACATGCGCGATCTGTTGGGCAAGGTCAACCTGGGCAACCCGGGCCGGGCCAAGGTCTACATCCTCGACGAGGTCCACATGCTCACGAGTCAGGCGGAGAACGCGCTGCTGAAGACGCTCGAAGAGCCTCCCGATCATGTGACCTGGGTGCTCGCCACCACCGAGCCCCACAAGGTCGTCGAGACGATCCGCAGTCGTTGCCAGGTCTTTCAACTCACTCTGTTGGGGGCCGAGGAGATGGCCGAGCATGTTCGTTGGGTGATCGAGGATGCACAGCTCGACGTCTCCGATGCGGCCGTCGAGTACGTCGTCACCGCCGGTGGAGGGTCGGTTCGCGACACCCTGTCGGCCCTCGATCGCGTCGTCGCCGCAGGGGGAGTGGTCGAGATCGACACCTCGACCGAGCTCATGGTCGACGCCATCGCCGGCCGTGACGTGGCCGCCGCGCTCGGCGCAGTGGGCGAGGCAACGGCTCGTGGACGCGATCCCCGCACGATCGGTGAGGCGGTCCTTGCTGGTCTGCGCGACGCGTTTCTGACGGCGATGGGGTCACCGTCGTTGCGCCTGTCGGCGGAACAGGCCGATCGAGCTGCCGAGGTCGCGACGCGGATGTCTCCCGCTGCCATGACTCGGGCGATGGAGACGCTCGGCACTGCCGTGGTCGAGATGCGGCAAGCGCCCGACCCGAGGATCGATCTCGAGGTGGCGTTGGTCCGACTCTGCCGCCCGGACGCCGATCGTTCGCTCGATGCGCTCGGTGCCCGAGTCGAACAACTCGAAGCTGCGCTCGGCTCCGGGGTACCGCCGTCGACGGCGGCCGCAGCGGCGCCGGTGGAAGTCCCCGATCGAGGATCAGCCCCGGCCGCGCCAACTGCGCCAGACATGCCGGACGTGCCCGATGCCCCGGCCCCCTCGACGCCCCTTTCGGCGCCCACCGCCCCCGCAGCAGCGGGTCCGAGCGCGGCGCGTCGGGCATTGGCCGACACCCGGGGGGACGCCGAGCCATCCGAGCCCGTCCCCGACGCAGCACCATCGTCTCCCCCGACGGTGCCGGTCGACCCACCACCGACAGTGCCGGGCGACCCACCATCGACGGTGCTGGCACCTCCGCCCGAACCGGTTCCGTCTGCGGCTGCGTCGCCGGATCTGTGGGCCATCCGGCCGCTGTCGCCGACCGAGGTCGTGTACCTCGGCGAGCTTCATCTGGGCCTGTCGCGCGACGCCGTGATCACTGCAGCGAACGAACTGCTCGGCGACCGGCCCCGTTCCGAGGAGGCGCTTGCCGAACTGTGGATCTCGCTCGTCGATGCCCATGCATCGCCGGCCGACACGGCCGAGCCGGTCGGTCCCTCTGACGTACTCGACCACGAGGGTGATGCGGGGCCACCCGCCGATGACGGCGATGAGCCGGGTCCGCCGACCGACGACGTCGGCAGTGCGCCTCCGCCGGTGCCCAAGGTGTCGAGTCCCGAGATCGTTCGCGAGGTCGCCCAACCCATCACCCCGGTTCCGGAGGCCGATCCCGAGCCGGTCGACGAGCGGGTTCCCGGCGAACATCCACCCGACGACGACATCGACATCCATGATCTCGTCGATGCCCCATCACACACCGATGAGCTGATCGAGCGCCTGACCGAAGCCTTTCCCGGTGCCGAACTGCACACCACCGATCACCCGGAGGACGACCGATGACCACCGACGACCAACAGCCGGACCTTCCGGATCTCGAAGGCCTCGATCTTGGGGGCCTGCTGGCGTCGGCCCAAGAGATGATGGCTGGCGTCCAGGAAGCCGCCAATGCCGTCGTCGAGGGCACGGCAGGTGGGGGACTCGTGCGGGTGCGGGTCGATGGTCACTTCGACGTGAAGTCGGTTTCGATTGATCCGAACGCGATCGATCCCGATGATCCGTCCATGCTGGAAGATCTCGTGCTCGCTGCACTGCGCGACGCAACCGGTCAGCTCCATGCCGGTCAGTCGGGTGCCCTGGGTGGGATGGACCTGGGTGGTCTCGGCGGCCTGCTGGGCGGCGAGTGAGTTACTCGTCGACCGTTCAGGAGCTGATCGATCAGCTCGGCCGCCTGCCCGGCATTGGCCCGAAGTCGGCCCAGCGCGTCGCGTTCCACCTGCTGAAGGCGCCGACCGAGGATGCACTGCGGTTGAGCAGGTCGATCGTCGAGGCCAAGGAGCGCGTGTCGTTCTGTGCGCGGTGCTTCAACCTCAGCGAGGGAGGCGACGAGTGCGCGATCTGTCGTGACCTTCGCCGCGAGTTGGGTGTGGTCTGTGTTGTCGAAGACAGCCAGGACATCGTTGCGATCGAGCGAACCAAGGAGTTCCGTGGCCGGTATCACGTGCTCCAGGGGGCGTTCAGCCCGATCGACGGTGTGGGGGTCGAACAGCTTCGGGTCAAGGAGTTGATGACCCGGGTGGGCGAAGAAGACATCGAGGAGGTCATCGTCGCCACCAACCCCAACCTCGAGGGAGAGGCGACTGCGGCGCTCCTGGTGAAGTACCTCAAGCCGATGGGCGTCAGGGTCAGCCGTATTGCGAGCGGTCTCCCGGTCGGCGGCGACCTCGAATACGCCGATGAACTCACTCTCGGTCGAGCACTCGAAGGCCGCGTGGTGCTCGATTCCGGCGAGTAGACCGAGACGCATCACCCCAGTCATGGTCGAAAAACAGGACGAGGCGCCATCCTGTGCCTGCCGGAGCGCGGGCGGTACGGATAGTTCCGGCAGATCCAGGACAGCGCCTCGACCATTCACGAGCGGGGGAGGACCGAAACTCGATCCGATCTCGTGTTTCATTTAGTTTACGATTTTGTCAGCAACATGACAAGTATGTCGTAAAGATTTCTTTCTGGGACGCGCGGTCGTTCTCGGCGGCACAGTCCACGACGTCGTTGCGACGTGTGCCGACGGCGGGCGGAGGATCGGTTCTCAGGCGCTGCGTCGGCGGACCGAGACCTCGTCGCTCGATTCATCGCCCCAGAGGGTCTCGTGCACCACCGAAGGTGGGTCGTCGTCGACGGTGAACGGCTTCTCCGGCTCCGGAGCCACGCCGACCCGCAACACCGACGCCTGCATGTCGGCCAGCGCCGCCTGCAGTCTGTCGTGCACGTCGCGCTCGGCGGCCAGAAGACGATCGAGGCGCTGTTGGGCGTCGGTGATGACCTGAGCCGATCGCTCGATGGCGTCGGCTGCGGCCTTGGCGGCGATTCCCTCAGCTGTTGCGTTGGCTTGGTCGACGACGTCGGCAGCAGCGGACTCGGCGGCTGCCCGGATCGCCTGGGCATCGTCTCTCGCCCGGTCGAGGATCTCGTCGCCCGATTTCGCAGCATGGTCGAGCATCTCGGCGATCACCCCGCCGATGGCGTGGACCCCGTCCCGCTCGAGATCACGGATTCGGGTGGCTGCGTCGGCCAGTGCCTGCTTCACGGCGGCGGGGTCGTCGATGTCGATGGAGTCGAGGTCACCGGACTGCATCGCGTGAGTATCCCACCGGAGAGGGTCAGCTTGGTGGAACTGGTGGCGAGACGTTGGTGAGTTCGACCATGCCGTTGGGGGTGAGCAGCGTGGCGGTCATGCGAGCGGGTCCCGTCTCGACCGGGTAGGGCAGTGCGTATTCGCGGAAGCGGGTCGCCAACCGCAGATCCGGATACTGGAAGGAGAGACCGAACAGTTCGACCCCTGGTGCGGAGGTCGCAGCTGGTGTCTCACCGGGCCATTCGATGAGGAACGGGATCATGCCGTCGCCTTCCTCGGGGGGCATGGTCAGTCGCCATCGCAGCACGTCGCCCGATGGAGTCGTGCGCTGCATGTCGAAGCCCGGCCCCGGGTCGATTTTGCGCGCAGAGCACCACTCGAGCCAGAGATCGAGGTTCGGGACCGCAGCGGCCCACGTCACGAGCCGAGGTTCGGTGATGCCGTCGACGCCGAATGGCCGGGGCGAGTCAGGTTCGGGCTGGTCCGGATCGGGGCCGATGATCTCCAGATAGGCACCGCCCCCGAGCGCGAGGAGTTCGTTGGCAGTGCCACGGCCGTCGTGGCGACCCCCCGGGGTCGGCGTGACCCCCCACTCCTCGGTGATACGAGCAACGGTCGCAGCAAGGTCGGGCGTGGCGTAGACGAGGTGGTCGACCCGAATCTCGAGCGCAGCAGCACGGTGCACGGCACCCTTCTTGGATCGAGGATCGATGTCGACGGCGACGATGCCGGCTGCCGTCCCCGGCCACTGGTGGTGATCGAGCGTCAACGAGCGGCCCTCGGCCGTCGTGAACCCGCCTCGGATGCCGGCGACCGAACGGGCGATGCGGTCGGGAAAGCCCGAGGCCAGAGCGGCACCGAGCTGATCGAGCGGTACACCCGTCGAGCCAAGTGCCGGTTCGACACCGGCGCGACGGGCGAGCTGGAGGGCCCGGTCGCGGACTGCACGGCGGGCCCGGCCGTCCGCGGCCGGATGGTCGGTGTCTGGATCCAGCACGAGCGCGACACGCGTCGACAGGTCGAGTGGCAGTTCCGCCGGGCGGCCCCGGAGCACATCGCGATCATCGAGGACTGCGGCCGCCACGCATGCCAGCCACGGGTGGCGTGCACCGACGATGCAGCGAGCGAGGCGAGGGTGTACCGGCAGTTCGGCCATCCGGCGTCCGTCGTCGGTCGCGACGCCGACGCCGTCGAGCGCGTCGAGTCGTTGCAGGAGTTCCACGGCAGCACGCCACGACGTTTCACCGGGCGGGGTGAGGAACGGAACCTGGTCCGGGTCGGTGATCCCTCGCCGTGCGAGGTCGAGCACGACCGGTGCAAGGTCGTCTTCGGTGACGGACGGTGGTGCAGCAGCCAGCCGTGCTGCGTGCTCTGCTTTCGACCAGAGCCGGATGACGGTGCCGGGTCCGAGCCGCCCGGCGCGGCCGGCTCGCTGCTCCGCCGATGCCTTGCTCGTCGCAACCGTGTGGAGTCCGGTCATGGCGGTGCGGGGGTCCAGCCGAGCGCGCCGTTCGAGGCCCGCGTCGACCACGACCGTGATGCCGTCGACCGTGAGTGACGTCTCGGCAATGTTCGTCGCAAGCACGATGCGCCGCTCGGCCCGGCTCACGAGTGCGGCGTCCTGCTCGGCGGCCGGCATCGAGCCGTGCAGCGGCAGAATCACCGGTCCGTCGGGGCCGAGTGCAGCCGCAAGTTCACGTTCGGCGCCGCGGATCTCGCCGACACCCGGCAAGAAGACGAGAATGTCTCCGGAACCCCGCAGCGCTTCCTCCACGGCACGAACGACGGCAGGAACGAGTGGCGCACGCCGCGTCCGGGGTCGCCACAGGACGTCGACCGGAAAGGCTCGGCCTGGGCTCGAGACGACAGGCGCATCCCCGAGATGCGCCGACACCATGGCCGTGTCGATTGTCGCCGACATCACAAGGAGTCGGGCATCGTGTTCGTCGCGAGCGCGACCCAGCAAGAACAGGGCCAGTCCGACATCGCCCGGCACCGAGCGCTCGTGGAACTCGTCGAAGACGACGAGGCCGACCTCTCGCAACCCCGGGTCGTCCACGAGTTGCGCCGTCAAGACGCCCTCGGTGACGACCACCACCCGGGTTCTGGGTCCGACCGCGCGATCGTCGCGCGTGATCCAACCGACGGTCTCCCCAGGGTCTTCACCGAGCAGCCGAGCCATGCGTCGGGCCGCAGCCCGCGCCGCCATGCGCCGCGGCTCCAGCATCACGATCCGCCGTCCTGAGAGCCAGGGCTCGTCGAGCAAGCGCAGGGGCACGATCGTCGTCTTCCCTGCCCCGGGTTCGGCGGTCAGCACCGCCTGCCCGCCATCGGCGAGGGCAGCGCGGAGATCCTCCATGCAGTCCTCGATCGGCAGTCCGGTGGGTGGCAGGGCCATGGTCGCATCATGCCCGCTGACGAGGTCGTTGCCCGTCCTGGGTCCGAACTGTGCGATTCTCGAGGGCGTGAAAGTCCATCTGGTCGACGGCACCTACGAGCTGTTCCGGTTCCACTACGCGCCGAGCAATCGGGATGCCCGCCACGGTGCACAACGAGGGGTGCTGAACACGGTGCTCGATCTTGTCGCCGACGGAGCGACCCACATCGGGATCGCGACCGACCACGTGATCGAGTCGTGGCGAAATGAGCTGTACGAGGGATACAAGGACGGAGCCGGGATCGATCCGGACCTGTTCGCCCAGTTCCCCGAAGTCGAAGCACTGCTCGAGCTTGCGGGGTTCGAAGTGTGGCCCCAGATCAGGCACGAAGCCGACGATGCAATGGCTGCTGCGGCGGCGCTCGCCGCCGGCGACACCCGGGTCGAACAGGTGATCATCTGCACACCCGACAAGGACCTCGCCCAGTGCGTCACCGCCGACGGCAGGGTCGTGCAGTACGACCGTCGCCGGGAACTGCTCTACGACCGTGACGGCGTGATCGAGAAGTTCGGCGTGCCCCCCGAATCGATCCCCGACTACCTCGGCGTGGTCGGGGATTCGGCCGACGGATTCCCCGGCCTGTCCGGGTGGGGGGCGAAATCGGCTGCGGCAGTCCTGCGCCGCTACAGCCACATCGAGCACATCCCGCTCGATGTCACCGAATGGGATGTCGAGGTGCGGGGCGCAGCCAAACTTGCCGACACCCTTCGCGACAACATCGAGGACGCCCTGCTCTTTCGACGCATCGCAACCGTCGACCTGGCCGCGCCGGTCAGCGACTCGGTCGACGACATGGCGTGGCGAGGTCCCCGTCCCGGATTCGACGAGATGTGTGTCGCACTCGGAGCCCAGCGCCAGCACGAACGGGCCCACGAACTCTGGGAGGACCACCGGCATGGATCGTGACGCAGCGGTCGCCATCGCGGCCGAACACGGTGGAGAGGAACTCGCCCGCCGGATCGACTTCATCTACGAGCTCGATCGACTCAAGACGGTGTTGCGCCAGAGCATGCTCATCGACGACAGCCGCCAGGAGAACTCCGCCGAACATTCGTGGCACTTGGCGATGGCTGCGCTCACGCTCGCCCCGCTCGCAGCCGAGCCGATCGACGTCGAGCGAGCGGTCAAGATCCTGCTCGTCCACGACATCGTCGAGATCGACGCCGGTGACGCCTTCATCTACGACGACGCGAAACGAGCCGAAGCCGAGGCGGCCGAGCAGGCCGCGGCCGACCGCATCTTCGGGATGCTGCCCGAGCCGGAGGCGACCGAGTTCCGTGCGCTGTGGGACGAGTACGAGGCGCAGTCGACGCCCGAGGGACGGTTCGCCTACAGCTGCGATCGCCTGCAGCCGTTGCTGCTCAATGTGGCGATCGACGGTGGAAGCTGGCGCAGGCACGGTGTGAGTGCCGGTCGCGTCAAACAGGTCAACGGCAAGATCGAGATCGGTCTTCCCAGCGTGTGGCCGGCGGCGGAAGCGATGATCGACCGAGCGGTCGAAGAAGGAACACTCCAACCGTGACCGATGTGTTCGTCTTCGATGCCGTCCGCAGCCCGCGGGGGAAGGGCAAGCCGGGCGCACCGATGGCCGACGCAGCGTTGCCTCATCAGCTCGTCGCCCAGTTGATCGCCGAGCTCGACCGGCGCCACGACGTGAATCCCCACATCGAGCAGCTCACCGTGAGTTGCGTCGGCCAAACCGGCGCCCAGGGTGGTCACATCGGGTTGGTGTCGAAGCTGGAGGCGGGCCTTCCGGCCGAGACGGTCGTCCACTCCGTCAACAACTATTGCGTCGGTGGGTTGAGTGCGATCGGTGCGGCCGCCAATGCGATTCGAGGCGGGGTCGTCGACCTCGCCTACGCCGGTGGTGTCGAAATGATGTCGCATGTCCCCTTCGGGGCCGACCGGGCCAGTTACTTCACCGATCCCGCAGTCGCCGGTGCGTTGTCGTACGCGCCACCCGGCATCGGTGCCGACCTGCTGGCCCATCTCAACGGCATCGATCGAGCGACGCTCGACCGGTGGGCCCTTCGCTCGCATCACCGTGCCGCAGCCGCCTGGGATGCCGGTATCTACGACGGCAGCGTTGTGGCCATCACCGGGGCCGATGGTGACGTGGCGCTCGCCCGTGACGAGACGATCGTCGCCGACATGACCGCTGAGAAGATCGCCGCACTGGCCCCGGTGTTCGAGAACATGGGGCAGGCCACCTTCGACGCCGTCGTCGAGGCCGCTCGGCCCGGCACCGGCCCGATCGAACACCGCCACACCATCGCCCATTGCCCACCGATCGCCGACGGTGCGTCGATCGTGCTGCTCGGCTCGGCCGAGGCCGGGGCTCGCCACCGCTTGGAGCCGGTGGCCCGTCTCGTCGATCTGGTCGAGGCAGCCGGCGATCCGATCCTGCAACTCACCGCGGGAGCGACTGCCATGGAGCGGCTGCTCGACCGCAACGGCCTCGACCTCGCCGCAATGGACCACATCGAGTACATGGAAGCGTTCGCGGTCGTGCCGGCCCTGTTCGAACGTGCCTACGACGTCGACATGGAACGCGTCAACCCGTACGGCGGCCATCTGGCGATGGGTCATCCGATGGGCGCCACCGGTGCGATTCTTGCCACTGCGGTCACCGCTGAGCTTCGCCGCACCGGATCCGGGCGTGGTCTGGCGGTGGCCCATGGTGGGGCCGGGGTCGGTGTGGCGGCGGCTTTCGAAGCCGCCTAGGCCGGTGGCAGTACGACAACCCCGTCGCGGTCGCAGTAGATGCGGTCGCCGGCGTTGATCGTGACCTCGCCGACGGTGACCGCGACGTCGCGTGTTCCGATGCCGTGTTTTTCGGTTTTGCGAGGCACCGTGCCCAGCGCGAACACGCCGATGTCGGTCGCTGCCAGTTCGTGGCTGTCTCGGACGGCGCCGTAGACGACGAAACCGACCCAGCCGTTGTCGGCCGCTTCGGCGGCGACGTTGCCGCCGACCATTGAGCGTCGCATCGAGCCATCACCATCGATGACGAGGACCCGGCCCTCGCCCGGCTCGGCAACCGCCTCTTTCACGAGCGAGTTGTCGTCGAGTGCCTTCACCGTCGAGACGACACCGGCGAAACCGTCACGCCCGCCCAAGCTGACGAATCGTTCGGCCACGATCTGCGGGAGCGGACCGCCATGGTCGTCGTGGTCGTCGCAGACGTCGGCGGTCGGTCGGAACGGCACGGAGTCCGGCATCCCCCGAGGCTACAAGTCGCGTCGCTGCAGGTCGGTGCCAGTGGCTGTCAGCCGCGAGCCCCGAGAACCGCACCGATAGCAAGCGGTGCCGGAGTCTCGAGTTGGTCGTAGCTGCAGGTCGCCGGGTCACGATCCGGGCGCCAGCGAACGAACCGGGTGGTGCCCCGGAACCGTCCGTTGAGCACTGCCTCGTACTTCACCTCGGCCACGAGCTCACACCGCAGCGGTACCCAGTGGGCCGGGTCGCGGCCGGCCGACCATCGGTTCGGCGCTCCGGGCATGAGGCCGTCTTCGTGAGCGGCAGCAGTCATCCAGTCGGCCCACGGATGCTCGGCCGGATCGTGGGTGATGAACGGAGCAAGGGTGTGGATCAACTCGGCTCGTAGGGTCGCCGTGAAGCTCGATGCAACCCCCATGTGCTGAAGGCGGCCGCGGTCGGCGCCGTGGAGGCCGACCAGCAGCGAACCCACCCCCTGGCCGTCCTTGTGCATGCGGTAGCCGGCCACGACCACATCGGCGGTGCGGGTGTGCTTCACCTTGAACTGGACCCGCTTGTTGGGTTGGTAGGTGCCATCGAGTGGCTTTGCGATCAGACCGTCGAGACCGGCACCTTCGAAGGTGACGAACCAGTCGTGGGCGAGGGTGCGATCGAGGGTCGAGGCGACCAGATGGATCGGGGCGCTGAACGCCTGGCCGACCGTTTCGAGGACTCGGCGGCGCTCACGGAACGGTGCACTGGTGAGGTCGGCGTCGTCCAGGGCCAAGAGGTCGAAGGCGACGAACTCGGCCGGCGTTTCGGTGGCGAGACGGTCGATGCGGGACTGGGCCGGATGGATGCGCTGCTGCAGGGCATCGAACCCGAGATGATCGCCGACCGTGACGATGATCTCGCCGTCGACCACGCACCGCTCGGGCAGGCAGTCCTCGAGCGGAGCGAGCAACTCCGGGAAATAGCGGGTGAGTGGTCGTTCGTTCCGTGATCCGAGATAGATCTCATCACCGTCACGAAACACGATGCAGCGAAAGCCGTCCCATTTCGGTTCGAAGGCGAGGTCACCCTCATCAGGGATGCCGTTGACAGCTTTGGCCAGCATCGGCTTGACCGGCGGCACGATCGGCAGGTTCAACGCCGGGGCCATGACGGTGACTCCCGAAGTCGACGAGTGGCGCGCATGCCCATGCGTTCAACCTAGAGCTGGCTGCGGGACGGTGCCGTCTGTTTGCTCCTCGCAGCGATGGGCGACGACGATGTCGTCATGAGCGACGAGATCCACCCCTTCACCGTCCATGTGTCCGACGACGAGATCGCCGACCTGCGCGATCGGCTCGCTCGGACCCGCTGGCCCGAAGCCGAACCGGTCGACGACTGGACTCAGGGCATCCCGCTGTCGTACGTGCAGGAACTCTGTGCGTACTGGGCGACGGAGTACGACTGGCGCCGGTTCGAGGCTGCGGTCAATGCGTACGACAACTTCATCACCGAGATCGACGGGGTCGACATCCACTTCATGCATGTGCGGTCGCCTCATGCGGAGGCCACGCCGATGGTCCTCACCCACGGCTGGCCCGGCTCGGTCGCCGAATTCATGGCCGTGCTCGATCCGCTCACCAATCCGACCGAACACGGGGGCGCGGCTGACGACGCCTTTCATCTCGTCGTCCCGTCGCTGCCCGGCTACGGCTGGAGCGGGAAGCCCACGACACCCGGTCACGGTGTGGACTGGATCGCCACTGCGTGGGACACGCTCATGGCTCGACTCGGGTACGAGACCTACGTTGCGCAGGGTGGTGACTGGGGCGGTGCCGTCACCACCGCCATCGGTGCGCAGGCGTTGGGCCGAGTCCAGGCGATCCACACCAACATGCCCATCGCTCGTCCCGACCCGAACAACATGGACGATCTCGACGAGACCGAGCACGCAGCCCTTGCGGCGATGACCTACTACAACGACTGGGATTCGGGGTACAGCAAGCAACAGTCGACCCGACCCCAGACGCTGGGCTATGGCCTCGTCGACTCGCCGGCCGGTCAGGCTGCGTGGATCGCCGAAAAGATGTGGGCCTGGACCGACAACGACGGTCACCCCGAGTCGGCGCTCACCCGCGACCAGATCCTCGACAACATTTCGATCTACTGGTTCAACGCGGCGGCAGCGTCGTCGGGCCGCCTCTACTGGGAGAGCTTCGCCAAGTTCGGGGCCGGCACGGTCGAGATCCCGACGGGGTGTTCGTTGTTCCCCAAAGAGATCATCAAGTCGTCACGGCGCTGGGCGGCTGGTCGCTACCTCGACATCCGGTACTGGAACGAACTCGACGCCGGGGGTCACTTCGCCGCATGGGAGGTGCCCGACGTCTTCGTCGACGAGCTCCGTGCTGCGTTCCGCGCCCTACTCTGACGGAGCGCAGTCGGCGGTCGGGCCCATGCGACTGCGTTCCCGGCTACTCGTCGCTCACTGCGGACGCATCACCAGGTCTTCGATCCGGAGATCGCTGCCGTAGCTGGCGAGGAACGCCTCCGGATCGGGGACGGGGACCAGCTCCTGTGTTCTGCGCCGGCAGTGATGGATGATGTAGCGGCGGTCGATCCAGCCTTGCAGGTAGTCCAGCGCGTCGACGCCGGACACTCGGTGCAGCATCTCCGGTGAGAACTCGCTGATCACGGTTGGCCGGAGATCGCTGAGAATCCGTCCGGCTCCATCGAACACCAACGCCTCAGCCCCCTCGACGTCGACCTTGATCAGATCGACGGGACCGGAGATGAGCTCGTCGAGTTGCGCCACTGCCACGACCATCGCCGTCGGATCGAGGACGGCGTCGTCTGCTCCTGCGATGAAGCCGCCGTTGGAGCCGAGCGCAGTTCGAATCACCGCATGCCCGCGTGCCGGTCCGCAGGCGACCGGGTGCAGTTCGATCTGGTCGTAGTGGTTGCGCGCCGCACTGGTGAGCAGCAGCCGACAGTTCTCACTGTTCGGTTCGATGCTCACCACGCGACCGGACGGGCCGACCAGGCCGGCTGCGAGGATCGAATACAGGCCGATGTTCGCGCCGACATCGACGAAGGTCATCCCCGGTTGCAGGAAGCTGCGCACGAACGCGACCAGGTGCGGCTCGTAGGTTCCATCGGCGATCGGTTGGCTCACCGAGATGTCGGCCGTGTCGATCACCAGCGTTGCGCCGTCGACTCCGACCTCGGCGATGTCGGTGGGTCGGAGGCGGATCGTGAACGGGGTGGGGGCATGGTGGTGATCGAAGGCGGCGACGATCCGGCGCCAGGCCCCAACCGGGTCGGCTGGATCGGCACTCCCAACGGTGTCGACAAGGGTCTCGAATTGTTCGGCGGTGGGCTCGACCCCGTAGATCGTCACAAATGCCTGGACGTGGTCACGGACGGGTTCGGTCCCGGACACTGTCGCGAAGGCCGATCCGAGCACGCGACGCACGACGAGGCGTCGCAAACGGCGTCTCAGCCCGGCGATCAGGCGTCGGAGCAACGTCACCGGTCGAGCGTACGCTGATCGCATGCCGGAAATCCGCTTTGCTGCTGACACGCATCCCGAACTGGTCCGTCAGGTTCGAGTGTGGCTCGAGTCGACAATGGCGGAGCGCAGTGTTGCCGATGTCGTCGAGGCGAGTGCCGAACTCACCAAGGATGCGCTCCGCCTGATCGCCGGTGCCGCCCCGGCGCCGGTCGCCCAGTCCGACCTGGTTGCCGAGTTGACGAAGCTCGGACACCAGGCAACCGACGCCGTGCGCGACGCCACGCTCGCCGGGCTTGACGGACTTGCAGCGGTCACCGACGGCCGCCTCGTCAAAAAGGTTGGTGAAGAGGGAGCCAAGGCGGCTTACGAGATGAACCAGGCGACTGCTCGGCAGATCCTGCAGAGCCTGTTCGGTCGGCGCCCGCAGGGCGACGGGGCCTAGTCGGTCTCCGTCGGTGTTGCGGCCGGTAGCATCGATGCTTTCCACCAGGGAGGACGCATGGCCGACGTAGCGATCGGACGTGGCAAAAGCGCCCGGCAGGCCTTCGAACTCGACGACATCGTGCTCGTACCGAGCCGACGAGTCCGCGACCACAGCGACGTCGATCTCTCGTGGAAGATCGATGCGTATCGGTTCGATCTGCCGGTGATGGCGGTCGACGGTTCCGGCACCGACGGCGTCCTGCCGGTGATCGACCTCGAAGCCCTGATCGGCGACGCCGAGCCCGACCCAGGCGCGTTGCGCGCCGCTGTGGCCGAGGCTCGTGGCGACGGTCGGGTGGCAGTCAGCGTCTCACCCGCCCGGGCACCGGAACTGGTCCCGATGGCGGTGAAGGCCGAAGCCGAACTCGTCGTCATTCGCGGCGACATCGTTTCGGCCGACCGTGTGTCGTCGGAAGGCGACAGTGATCTCCGCACCCTCATCCGGTCGACTGATGCACCCGTCATCGTCGGCGGGTGTGTCAGCTTCACCTCGGCCAAGCACCTGATGCGCACCGGTGCGGCAGGCATTCTCGTCGGTGGCGGTCTTCCTGATCTCGGGATGGATGTGCCGCTCGCAACCGCCATCGCCGATGCCCGAGCCGCACGGGTCCGCCATCTCGACGAGACCGGCGTCTACTGCCACATCATCGCCATGGGACCGACGAACGGGGTCGACGCCGCCAAGGCGATCGCGATCGGCGCCGATGCCGTCATGATCGACGGCGATGTCTCGGGCTACGCCGACGCGCTTCGTTCCACGATGGCACTGTGCGGCTACACCGATGTGAAGTCGTTCCAGAAGGCCGAGGTCGTCGTTCGGTGAGCACGCCTCCTGCACCTGGCACGGACGGCGGTTTCGACAGGGTGCTGGTTGTCGACTTCGGTGCCCAGTACGCCCAGCTGATTGCACGGCGAGTGCGTGAGGCCAACGTCTACAGCGAGATCGTGGCGCCGACGATCAGCGCGGCCGAAATCGAGGCGAAAGCCCCGGCTGGCATCATCTTCAGTGGCGGCCCCGACTCGGTGCACGCCGAGGGTGCGATTGCGATCGACCCTGGCGTGTACGAACTCGGTGTGCCGATCCTCGGTATCTGTTACGGCGCCCAGCTGATTGCCCAGCAGAACGGCGGAACGGTGGGGCGCACCGATCGCGGCGAGTACGGCCGAACCGTCCTGCGACTCGCCGGCGACGGTGGCACGCTGCTCGGCGACACGCCGGCCGAGCAGAACGTGTGGATGTCGCACTTCGATGCGATCACCGTCGCGCCCGATGGGGTCGCCGCCACTGCGTCGACCCCCGATGCGCCGATCGCTGCGTTCGAGTCGACGGAGCGCGGACTGTACGGCGTGCAGTTCCATCCCGAGGTGATGCACACCGAGCACGGTCAGCACGTAATCGAGCGGTTCCTGCGAGCCGGTTGTGGGACGGCGGGCGACTGGACGATGGCATCCATCATCGACACCTCGATCGGCCAGATCCGTGCCCAGGTCGGTGACAAGCAGGTTATCTGCGCGCTGTCGGGAGGTGTCGATTCTGCCGTTGCAGCGGCGCTCGTGCACAAGGCGATCGGCGACCAGCTCACCTGTGTGCATGTCGACACCGGTCTGATGCGGCTCGACGAAGCCGACCAGGTGATCGAAACGTTCGAGCGCAACTTCGGTGTACGGCTGATCTTCGTCGACGCATCCGAGCGGTTCTTCACTGCATTGGCTGGTGTCACCGAACCCGAGGCGAAGCGCAAAGCGATCGGCGAGCTGTTCATTCGGGTGTTCGAAGACGCCAAGGCCGAAGCAGCCGCTGCTGGTGGTGCCCACGCCGAGTTCCTCGTGCAGGGGACGCTCTACCCCGACGTGATCGAGTCGGGCAGCGAACACGCCTCGACCATCAAGTCGCACCACAACGTTGGTGGTCTGCCCGACGACATGGAATTCGAACTGATCGAACCGCTGCGGAGCCTCTTCAAGGACGAGGTTCGAATGGTCGGCACGGAGTTGGGGCTGCCTGACGAGATCGTGCAACGTCAGCCGTTCCCCGGGCCAGGGTTGGGTGTGCGGATCATCGGTGAGGTCACCCCCGACAAAGTCGAGACGTTGCAGCACGCCGACTTCATCGTTCGAGAAGAGCTCGCCAAGGCGGGTCTCGAGCGTGAGATCTGGCAGTCGTTCGCCGTGCTTCCCGACATTCGAAGCGTCGGGGTCATGGGCGACGAACGGACCTACGGTCGCCCGATCATCATCCGTGCGGTCACCAGCGAGGATGCGATGACCGCCGACTGGGCCCGTATCCCGTACGAGACTCTCGAGGCGATGAGCAGCCGCATCATCAACGAGGTCCCCGGGGTCAACCGGGTCGCCTACGACATCACCTCGAAACCCCCCGGCACGATCGAGTGGGAGTGAGCCAGGTCCTCGCCGCTGCTGCCTACCAGCGGGCGGCCGCTTGCTTCGGTGAGACGATTGCAAGCCT
>JAPOHW010000018.1 GCA_029979265.1 Actinomycetota bacterium
AGCGAGCGCTTCCTGTTCACCTGCGGCGAGGGCTTCCAGCGGCTGGCGCGCGCGTCCAAGGCGCGCGCGCGCGCGCGGTCGGTCGGCATCGGGGTGGAGTCGAGTTTGACCGTCGCCATCGACTCGAAAAACCGCGGCGGAGGAGTCGCGGAGGTTTCGCGTTTGGAGGGTTCGCCTTTGCGTACGAAGAAGGACGACGACGACGCGTTGGTCGCCGCGCTGCGCGGTCTGCTGAAGCGCTTGACCCCGAGCGGGTACGTCGACCGGCATAGTTCGAGCCGGGCGAGTATCAAGCTTCACCGGCGCAACGAGATCGACGAGCGCCGAGCGCCGGCGTGCTCGATGGGCCCCGATCGCAGCGAGCCCCGACACGGAGTCGATGGCAACCGGGCGATCGAGCAGTTCGGCGAGCACGGCGAGATCGACAGCCCCGTCGACGACCAGTGCGCTGCGGTCCGGAACGATCACGCAGGTATCGCCTTGGCAAAGCCCTTCGGGCCTGAGTTCCCAGCCGAGATCGACCAGCTGCTGTTCGGTGAGCGTGCCGGTCGATTCGACGATCGCCGTGTCGTTGGTCATCACGCGATCGTAGCTCGGTCGTTGTCGGGGGCCGGCGGGGCAGCGAGGATCCAGAAGACCACACCGAACGCCGCCGCAATACCCAGGATCGTGAAGCCCAGCCGATAGTCACCGGTCGAGTCCGCGAGCACACCGGCCAGCACAGGGCCGGCGATGGAACCCATGGTGACGATGATCTGCGACCAGCCCATGATCGATGCAAAGGCGGTCGAACCGAAGTAGTCGGCACGGATCGCCTGCATCTGGGGTCCACGCACACCCCAGGCAATGCCGTGGAGCACCACGAACGCGCCGACGGCGGCGACATGATCGACCCACACCAAGATGATCAGTGCAGCACCGTGCATGAGCATTGCAATTCCTGCGATCAGCCGTTTGTTCATGCGGTCGCCGAGGAAACCGCCGAGCGCGGTACCCACGATCTGGAAGAGGGGGACGATGCCAGCCACGAGCGCGGCGCGGCCCGCCGAATAGTCGCGGTCTTCGGTGAGATACAGCGCCAGGTGCGCCATGCTCGACGACACCATGAGCAGCGCAGCGCCGTGCCCCAGTGAGATCATCCAGAAGCCCCGGGTGCGCATCGCCTCGCCCGCCGTGTAGTGGCGATCGGTGACGCCCTCCGCCTTTGGGGTCACGTCGGCGTCGTCGGCCGGTAGTCCGTCCATCGGCTCGTCGACATCGTCGGGCGTGCGGTTGGCGATCGCAGCCGCCCACCAGGCAGCACACGACAGGATCGAGCCAGCGATGATGATGGTGGGCCGCCAACCGATGCGATCGAAACCAAAAACCAGAATCGGCGCGCAGAAGCCGCCGAACGCGAATCCCATCGTCAGAATCGACATCGCCCGTGCTCGCCGCCGCTCGAACCATCGCACCGTCGCAGACGTGATGGTGAGAAAGCCGATCAGGCTCATGGCCAACGCAAGGATCAGCATCGCGACGACAAACTCGGCCCTGGTGTCGGCCCACGCAATGGCAAGGAAGCCGACCAATCCGAGCACGGCACCTGTCCTCATCACCGACTTGATGCCTCGGGTGCCGATGGCTCGTCCCTGGATCGGGCCGAAGACCGCCGTCTCCGCGCGGGTCCCTGCATAGACGAACGACAGGAACGACTTCGACCAACCGAACTGGTCTCGCAACTCCACCGCCATGTTGCCGTAGCCCTGGACCCAGATCATCGACTGGAGCGACCACACCACCGAATTGGCACCCACGATTCGCCATCCGGTGTAGACGCGACGCTTCGGCGCAGTGTCGGTCACGTCAGTCATGACGGGACTCTACGAAGCCTGTTCGAGATACCGGTGGAAGTCTGCGATTGTGCCCTCCCGGTCGTCGTCGGCAAGGGGACCGGCATACCCCTGGGTACTGGGGGCCCGAAGATTGCGCTGCAGTCGCTCGAGGACAGCCTGATCCTCGCCGTTGATCTCTCTCCAGAGGGCGATCGTGCTGTCGACGAGTTCGTCGGGGCACTCGCGAAAGGCCGAGACACTCCAGCGAATCATGGTGCGGTCGACTGCCAACGGCGAGACGAGGAAGGTGGCACAGAATGTGGCGTTCTGGCATGCGACCTGTGTCGGGAATCGCTGCCACAGAAACGAGCGACCTCGCTGCTCATCGCTCAGCCCAGGCTCGCCTGGCGTCGTCGACCGCACACCTGGGGGAAACGCCGAGTAGTAGCTGGTGAAGTCGGGACTCGACGGACCTTTGGAGGCGAGTCGCGAAGGGGTGAGCGGGTGCAGCGTGTTCTGATGAACGACGGAAAGATGCGAGCCCTCCATGAAGTTCTCGACCATGGCCTTCCAATTGCATGCCCAGATCTCGGTCTCGACGTGACGGAAGCGCATTGCGGCCGGATCGAACGGTGCGAGCTCGTCGTCGAGGACAGGAATGGACGGCAGCGGCGCAGGGGTGTCACAGACGGCGACGTGCACGAAACCGTGCGCATCGATCGTGAGGGGCCACGAGGGAAGCCGACACTCTGTGACTGCCTCTGGCGCAGTGAACGGCGCCACCCGCAGTTCCCCATCGGTCGCGTAGGACCATGCGTGGTACGGACAGGTGAAAGTGGTGGACGAACCCGTTCCGTCGGCGACCGGCATACCGCGATGACGGCAGATGTTGGACAGGGCCCGCAACTCGCCGTCGTCGCCGCGAACCACCAGCACCGGCTCGTCGAGAATCGTGATAGTCACGAAGTCACCCGGCCCGGAGAGTTCGTCGGCACGGCCGATGCAGTGCCAGGCCGGGCGCAGGATGGACTCGATCTCGGTTTCCAGCCGGGCCGGATCGGTGTAGGCCTTCGCCGGCAGCGTCCTTGGCCCCACAGACTGCTCAGTCGTTGCGGGGGAACCCGAGGTCGACTGTCGAGGTCGACGGGTCGGGCCATCGGGTCGTGATGGCTTGTGGCTTGGTGTAGAACCGCACGCCCTCCGGGCCGTACATCGCAGTGTCGCTGAAGATCGAATCCTTCCACCCACCGAAGGAGTGGTAGGCAACCGGGACAGGAATCGGCACGTTGACACCCACCATGCCGACCGGTGCCTCCTCACAGAACTGCCGAGCTGCTCCGCCGTCGCGGGTGAAGATCGCGGTGCCGTTGCCGTACGGGTTGTCGTCGAGGAGTTTGATGGCGTCATCGAACGTCGGCACCCGAACCACGCCGAGGAGTGGACCGAACACCTCGTCTCGGTACACGCTCATCTCGGGGGTCACGTCGTCGAGCAGCGTGCATCCGAGGAAATATCCGTCCCCGTCGAACTGCTTGTCGCGGCCGTCGAGGACGACCGTGGCCCCTGCATCTGCTCCAGCAGCGACGTAGGAGGCGACCCGGTCGCGGGCTTCCTGGGTGACGAGCGGTCCCATCTCTGACGATGGATCCATGCCGTCACCGATGGTGAGCGTGCGGGTTCGCTCGGCGATCGCCTCCACCAACGGATCGGCGGCATCACCGACGGCAACGACCACCGAGATCGCCATGCACCGTTCTCCGGCCGAGCCGAACGCAGCCGACACCGCAGCATCGGCTGCGAGCCCGATATCGGCATCGGGCAGCACCAGCATGTGGTTCTTGGCGCCACCCAACGCCTGGACCCGCTTGCCGTTCTCACTCGCCGTGCGATGGATGTACTGCGCGATCGGCGTCGACCCGACGAAGCTCACAGCCTTGATGTCGGGGTGGTCGAGGATCCGGTCGACCGCGGTCTTGTCCCCGTTGACCACGTTGAACACCCCGTCGGGGAAGCCAGCCTCGTGGATGAGTTCGGCGAGGAACAGCGCCGAGGTCGGGTCCTTCTCGCTCGGCTTGAGGATGAAGGTGTTTCCGCACCCGAGTGCGTTGGGGATCATCCAGAGCGGGACCATCGCCGGGAAGTTGAACGGCGTGATCCCGGCGACCACACCGAGTGGGCGACGCACCGTGGTGACGTCGACACCGGTGGAGACCTGGTTCGAATGCATCCCTTTGAGCATCTCGCCGATGTTGCAGGCGAACTCGATGTTCTCGAGGCCGCGTGCAACCTCTCCCATGGCGTCACTGTGGACCTTGCCGTGCTCGGCAGTGATCTTGGCCGCCAACTCACTGGCGTGGTGATCGACGAGGTTGCGGAGGTTGAACATCGCCTTGGTGCGGGCGGCGATCGACGAGTAGCGCCAGTCCTGCCACGCTGCGTGGGCCGTGGCGACGGCATGGTCGACCTCGGCCACCGAGGCCAGCGCAACCGCACCGGTCTGCGCACCGGTAGCGGGGTTGAAGACGGGTGCAGTGTTTCCTGACGTTCCTTCGACGGTTCGCCCACCGACGAAGTGGCCGAGTTCGATGATCTCGTGCATGACGGTGCTCCTCGGTTCAGCGGGTGGCGTTGATGTCGTCGATGGCGGCGAGCATCGCCTCGATGCCCTCGTCCATCTCTGCCTCGGTGACATTGAGCATCGGGGCGATTCGGATCACGTTGCCGTACAGACCACCCTTGCCGACGAGCAGTCCGTGGGCTCGGCAACGCTCCAGGAATGCAGCCGCGGTGCTGGCATCGGCCTCGTTCGAGCCTTCGTGCACGAACTCGATCGCCTGCATGAGGCCCTTTCCGCGAAGTTCGGCCATCCAGTCGTTGGCAGCCACTGCTGCTTCGAGACCGGCGCTGAGTTGGTGTCCGCGGGCCAAGGCATTGGCCTGCATCCCCTCGTCTTCGAGGGCCTGCAGGGTGGCGTTGCCGGCCGCAGCCGACAGAGGGTTGCCCCCGAAGGTCGAAAACGACGTCACCTTGATGGTGTCCATGATCTCGGCTCGTGCAACCACTCCCGCCAGCGCAGCCCCGTTGCCCACACCCTTGGCGAACGTGAGCATGTCAGGAACCACGTCGTGGGCTTCGTAGCCCCAGAAGTGCTCGCCGGTGCGTCCCCATCCGGTCTGGACCTCGTCGGAGATCAGCAGGATCCCCCGCGCATCGAGTTCCTTTCGAAACGCACCGAAGAAGCCGTCGGGAGGTGTGGCGAAGCCGCCGACCCCTTGAATGGGTTCGGCGATAAGGCAGGCAACGTCGCCGGCCGACATCATGTCGAGCATCTGCGCAAGGTCGTCGACGCACGCCGCCGTGAACGCGGCGTCGTCGAGAGCGCGGAACGGGCTGCGCAACCGGTAGCCACCCTGGACGAAGTGCACGTCGAGTCCCGAAATCGATGTCGACGACCACGAGCTGTGCGAGGTGATCGCCTGCGCCGTGAAGGACCGGCCGTGGTAGCTGTTGCGCATCGCCAGGACCTGATTGCTCTTGCGAAAGCTGGTGGCGAGGAGCAAGGCGGTGTCGTTGGCCTCGGTACCCGACGAGGTGAAGAAGACCCGGGCATCGGGAATGCCCGAGAGTCGGGTGATCCGCTCGGCGAGCTCGATCATGGGCTCGTTGAGGTAGAGCGTGGACGTATGCATGACCTTCGCTGCCTGTTCGGTGACGGCTGCACACACCTTCGGGTGGTTGTGCCCGATCATGGTGGTGAGCACACCGCCGAAGAAGTCGAGGTATCGCTCGCCCGCGGCGGAAAAGACATAGCTGCCCTCACCCCGGTCGATCGAGATCGGCTGTTCGAACATCGGTTTGACGAAGGATGGAAGGACTGCTCGATATCGCTCGAGCAGCTCCGCATCGACGGAAGCGTTCTCCATCTCCCGATCATCTCCCGAATCGGTATTGCACACAACCACAGCTTTGTTCTATACAAAGTTTGGTGAGCCTGACCCCGCACACGATCGCCTCCCGGATCGACGGCCGGACCGCGGCCGACATCGCGACCTCGATTGCGCAGGCGATCCGCACCGGTGAGATCCCTGCCGCCAGCACGCTCCCGACGATTCGGAGCCTGGCCGATGCGCTCCACACCAGCCCGAGCACCGTGTCCGACGCTTGGCGCACACTCCGCCGCCATGGCTTGATCGACACCGACCGCCGACGGGGCACCACCGTGCGAGCCGATCGGCCGTTCGGCAGCGAACGTTGGTGGCACGTTCCCGTCGCGCCAGGAACGCTCGAGCTCGACCTCAGCACCGGCACACCCGACCCCGCCCTGCTCCCCGACCTCGGCTCGGCGCTCGGTCGGGTGCAGATCGATCACCAGGTGACGAGCTATCTCGATCGTCCACTGCTCCCTGCGCTCGAGGCCGAATTGCGACGCCGCTGGCCCTTCGATCCTGCCGCCGTCACGGTGCTCGACGGCGCCCAGGACGCCCTCGATCGCACGATCACGATGACCATCGGCTTGGGAGATCGAGTCGTGGTCGAAACCCCGACGTTTCCGCCTCTGCTCGACATGCTCGAGTTGGCCGGTGCCGACATCGTGGGTGTACCGGTCGACGCCGAGGGCCTCGACCCCGAGGGGCTTGCCGAGGCCCTCGGCGAACCGACCCGAGCGATCTTCGTCCAGCCCCGAGCCCACAATCCGACCGGCGCAGCGTTCACAACCGCACGGGCTTCGTTGCTTGCCGAACTCATCGAGCCGACCAACGCACTGATCGTCGAGGATGATCACTCCGGTGATGTCGCCGGCGTCCCGCTCGTGAGCCTTGGCCGATGGCTGCCGGATCGTACGATCCACATCCACAGCTTCTCAAAGAGCCACGGCCCCGACCTGCGCCTCGCTGCGGTCGGCGGTGCAGCCGAGCCGATCAGTGCCATCGTGCGGCGCCGACAACTCGGCGCATCATGGACCAGCCGACTGCTCCAGCAAGTTCTGCTCGAGCTTCTCACCGATCCGGACGCTCAGGCAGCCGTAACGATGGCGGCCGAACGCTACCTCGCACGCCGTCGCGCCCTCGGAGCGGCACTCGTCCAACGAGGCCTGAACGTCGAGCCGCTCGGTACCGGGCTCAACCTCTGGATTCCCGTCGCCGACGAGCAGTCGACGGTTGTCGGCCTTGCCGCACTCGGTGTCGGGGTCGCACCGGGCAAGCCCTTCGAGGTCATGCCGTCGGCGAGCGACCACATTCGAGTGACGATCTCGACCCTCGACGACCCCTCCGAACTCGCTGATGCACTCGTGGCAACCGGAACCAGCGGGAACGTCGGCTACGCCCCGACGAGCGCTCGCTGACGGCGACACAGAGCGGGTCGGTCGAGAGGGTCGTCGCCAGTGAACGACCCACCTGCGACAACGGCGACCTACCAGTTCGCTGCGATGTACTGCGTCTCGCAGAACTCGAAGATGCCTTCGTGCGCCCCTTCGCGTCCAAGACCGGACTGCTTCATGCCCCCGAACGGCGCTGCCGGGTCCGACATTGCGCCGCGGTTGATGCCGACCATGCCGGCGTGGATCCGCTCGCCCACCCCCATCGCCCGAGCAACGTCACCCGAGTAGACGTAGGCAGCGAGACCCATCTCGGTGTCGTTTGCCCACTCGATCATCTGGTCGGTGTCGGTGAACGGAATCACTGGAGCGACCGGACCGAAGATCTCCTCTCGGGTGATCGGCGACTCCATCGTGACGTCGCCCAACACGGTCGGGGCATAGAAGAATCCTGGGCCGTCGATGGGGGCGCCACCAACCGCCGCGGAGGCCCCAGCGGCAATGGCGCCCCGCACGAGGCCATCGATCGTCTCGATCGCACCGGCGTTGATCATCGGGCCGCACGTGACCCCGTCGTCCATACCGTTCCCGACCTTCACCGAACCCATGGCGACAGCCAGGCGGTCCGTGAACTCCGCTGCGATGTCGGCGTGGGCAAACATCCGATTCGCGGCAGTGCACACCTCGGCGGAGTGCCGCATCTTTGCAACCATGGCACCCTCGACCGCTGCGTCGAGATCAGCATCCTCCAACACCACGAAAGGCGCGTTGCCACCCAGTTCCATGCCGACCTTCAGTACCCGGTCGGCGCATCGCTTCAGCAGGACTCGACCGACCTCGGTCGATCCGGTGAACGAGACCATGCGGGTGGCGCGATGTTCGGTCGCCGCGTCGAACCACGATCCTGACGACTGGGTCGGCACCACGTTGACCAACCCGGCCGGCACCCCCGCCTCCTCGAGCAGTTCCGCGATCCGCAAGGCGGTGAGCGGCGTCTCCTTGGGTGGCTTGATGACGCATGCGTTGCCAGCGGCCAGGGCAGGTGCGACCTTGCGGGTGATCATGGCGGCCGGGAAGTTCCACGGTGTCACCATGACCACCACCCCGACCGGCGGATGATGAACGATGATCTTGTTTGTGCCCCCGGGTGCCGTCTTGATGATGCCGTCGATCCGGACCGCCTCTTCGCTGTTCCATCGGAAGAACTCGGCGGCATACGCGATCTCACCCTTGGCGTCGGCCAGCGGCTTGCCATGCTCGAGCGTGATCAGTGCCGCGAGCTCGTCGGTGTGATCGATCAGGGTCTGCCAACACGACCGCAAGACCTCGGCCCGAACACGAGGCGCGGTCTGCGCCCACGACCGCTGCGCCCGGTCGGCTGCCTCGACCGCAGCGGTGGCCTCTGCGGGTCCGCCGGCGGCAACGGTGGCAATCTCGTCACCGGTGGCCGGATTTGTCACCGACACGCGGTCGGGTCCGTCGGACCACACCCCGCCGATCAACATCTGTGTCTGCATGGCGAAACGATGGCACGGGCCGCCGCGAATGCCAACCGTCGGTCGATCTTCGGGTCGCTGGGCTCACCGGTTCGTCGTCGTGGTGCCGGGCGCTCGATCGAACCAGGGGAGCATCCACTGCACCGCCGGCCCGATTGCCACGAGCGACCAGACCGTTCCCCACCCGATCGTGCCACCGAGGAGGAATCCGGCGGTGAAGGCGGTTGCTTCGACCCCGAAGCGTCCGCTCCGGATCGAGACACCGCGTTCGTTGAGGCCGAGCATCAAGCCATCTCGCGGGCCCGGGCCCCAATGAACACCGAGGTACAGCGAGGAGCCGAGTGCCACCACGAGTGGACCCGAGATCGTGAACGCAGCGCGACCGACCCAGTGGTCGGGCGAGTCGATGAGCCAGAGCGTCAGATCGGTCGACGGGCCGATCAACAGCACGTTCAGGATCGTTCCTCGACCGACCGGTACCTTCATGACGAGGACAACGATGAACACGACCGTGCCCGTGAGGACGGTGGCTCCCCCGATCGTCAGGGTTGTGTGGTCGGAGATCCCCTCGTGGAAGACCGTCCACGCGCCCTGCCCGAACCCGCCGATGACGGTGAACGCCAGTCCTGCGCCGAAGACGTAGAGCCCGACGACGATCTGGACGAGGCGCCGCAGCGCATCGTTCACTCGGTGCGCTCGACGTCGCCGCCGAAGCCCTCCGTGCCGGACGCACCGGCAGCCGAACCGAGCCGTTCCATGGCAACCGTGTGCAGCGAGGGCGACGGCGTGAAGGCCACGGGCAACTTCTTCACGCCGCCGATGAAGTTCGAGCGGAGGTAGGAGATCTCACCGGCGAGACGAATGTCGGGAAGCCGCGTGGCAATTTCGCGAAACATCAGCTTGATCTCCATACGAGCAAGATTCGCGCCGAGGCAGAAATGTGGGCCGCCACCGCCGAACCCGACATGGTCGTTGGGTGTGCGTTCGATGTCGAAGGTCCACGGATCGTCGAACGCGCGCGGGTCACGGTTCGCGGCGACGTGCCACATCACCACCTTGTCACCGGCCCGCATCTGTACGCCGTCGAGCTCGTAGTCCTCGATGCACTGCCGGCGGAAGTGCATGACCGGTGAGGCCCAGCGAACGACCTCGTCGACCATCGTGTCCTCATAACGCGCCGGGTTGCTGACGTACTTCTCCCACTGATCGGGGAAGTCGAAGAACCCCATCATCCCGCGGGTGATCGAGTTACGGGTCGTTTCGTTGCCTGCGACCGAGAGCAGCAGGAAGAACATGTCGAACTCGTCTTCGGAGAGCCGCTCACCGTCGAGATCTGCCGAGAGCAGCGTGGTGATGATGTCGTCGGCAGGCTGATCGCGGCGCTCGGTCTGCAGTGCCCGGCTGTAGATGAACAGTTCGGTGGCGGCACTCGTGGCGTCGTCGGGGTCGGTTGCGAAGTCGGGATCGTTGCCGCCGATCATCCGGTTGGTCCAGTCGAAGATCTTGGCGCGGTCCTCGATGGGGATGCCCACCATCTCGGCGATCGCCTGCAGCGGGAGTTCGGCCGACAGTTCTTCGACGAACTCGGCCTCGCCGCGTTCGCAGACCCGATCGATGATGCCATCGGTCCGATTCTGGAGATAGTCCTCGAGCAGTTGGATCATGCGCGGGGTGAACCCGCGCGAAACGATGCGTCGGAACCTCGTGTGCTTCGGCGCGTCGAGTTCGATCATCAGCCCGTCGTTCATCGCCTGGGTCATCGGATTCGAGAAGTCCGGCTCCGTCATCTGCGTCCCGGCCGCGTTCGACGAGAAGATGTCGGCCTGCCGGTTGACCTCCTTCAGATGGGCGAGGCGGGTGATCGCCCAATACCCGGGACCGGCGTCACCCTCGTCGATCCAGTGGATACCGGGATCGGTCTCGCGCAGACGAGCGAGAAGTTCGTGGTGTTCTTGACGCTGAAACGCATCGTGATCCCAGAGATCGATGTCGAGGTCCGTCATGAACACTCCGAAGGTCGGCATGCGTGGAAGGCGGTTTGCTTCCTGGCAAGCAGAACGTAGCGGTATCCGTCGTCCGGCGCCCGCCGCCAACCGTCGGCCGTCGTGGTCTCAACCTCGGTCGACGAGTTCACGCATCAACCGGTCGACCGCCACCGAGGGGGTGACGGTGCCGGCGGCAACAGCCGCCTCGGCCGCGGCGCGAGCCGACGCGAACGTCTCGTTGCGCTCGAAGTGGGCGAGGAGGCGCTCTCGCAGCATCGTGTGCATCCAGTCGAGCAGTTGTGCTTGGCGCCGGGCATCTCGCTCACCGTTTGCGAGCGATTGTGCACGGTGACGTTCGACCTCCGCCCACAGTTCGACGAGTCCGGTGCCGTCGAGGGCCGAACAGGTCAGCACGGGCGGCTCCCATGCCTGCCCTGCCGGCTGCACGAGATGCAGCGCCCGGCGATAGTCGACCGCCGCTTGCTGCGCCCGTTCGACATTGGCCCCATCGGCTTTGTTGACGGCGAGGAGGTCGGCGAGTTCGAGCACACCCTTCTTGATGCCCTGCAGTTCGTCACCGGCACCACTGAGCATCAACACGACGAAGATGTCGACCATGGCGTGCACAACCGTCTCGCTCTGGCCGACTCCGACCGTCTCGACGAGTACGACGTCGTAGCCGGCTGCCTCGAGCACCACCATCGCCTCCCGTGTGGCCCGAGCAACCCCACCGAGCGTTCCGGCCGACGGTGATGGCCGGATGAAGGCGTTGCGGTCGGCCGACAATTTCTGCATCCGCGTCTTGTCGCCGAGGATCGAGCCACCCGAGCGCGAACTGGACGGATCGACGGCCAAGACGGCGACCCTGTGACCGGCTGACGTCAGCTGCAGGCCGAGTGCCTCGATGAACGTCGATTTGCCCACTCCGGGCACGCCGGTGATCCCGACTCGGTGAGCGTCACCGCTGTGCGGCAATAACTCGTCGAGCAGCGCAGCCGCATCAGCCCGATGGGACGGCAGGGTCGACTCGACGAGTGTGATCGCCCGGCCGATCGCAGTTCGCTCCCCGGCCAGGACTCTGGCAGCGAGTTCAGACCTCGCGCTGTCACCAGAAGCCGCACTCTCACGAGAAGCCATAGTGCGACGCTACCTATGATGCGTCCCATGATCCGCCATCAGGTACTCATCACACTCGACGACGACGCCAAAGACGTCGCCGACCAGATCGTCGCCGAACTCGCCGCCTACGCACCGACGTGCGCAACCGTGCGCGCCTACCAGGTTGGCCGCGACATCGGATTGGCCGACAACACCGCCGACGTTGCGGTCGTCGCCGAGTTCGACGACGTCGACGGCTACCAGTTCTACGCGACCGACGAGGGCCACGTCGACATCATCCAACGCCTGATTCTCCCCAATGCGGTCGGCCTCGTTCGGGCCCAGACAGCGTTCTGAGATGGAACTCGATCTGCAAGGCAAGCGGGTCCTCGTGACCGGCGGCAGCCGGGGGATCGGCAAGGCGATCGTTGCCGGTTTCCTCGACGAGGGAGCGAGGGTTGCGACCTGCGGCCGTGGAGCCGAGTCGCTTCTCGCCATGGTCGGCGAACTCGCGGCCCGGGGCGAAATCCACGACCGCGTCTGCGACATGGCCGATCCCGATGCGGTGGAGGCGCTCGTTGCATGGGCGGCAGAAACGCTCGGTGGGCTCGACATCGTCGTGTCGAACGTCAGCGCCATGAACGCTCGTGACTTCCAGGTGGGCTACGAGGTCGACATCCGTGGCATGCACACGTTGATCGAGGCCTCCACCCCCCACTTCGCCCATCACGCCGGCTGCAACGTGATCGCGATCGGCAGCCGGGCCGGATCGGCAGGCACCGTGTTGCCTGCGTACTCGGCGTACAAGGCGGCAACCGCCAGCTACATGAAGTCGCTGGGGATCCGCCACGCCAAGCGTGGCATCCGCTTCAACTGTGTGTCGCCGGGCGACATTCTCTTCGACGGCGGGACCTGGGCCGACGCTCGCGACAACCGGCCCGAGTTCTACAACGCCGTGCTCGCCCAGAACCCCACGGGTCGCATGGGGACACCCGAAGAGATCGCAAACGTCGTCGTCTTCCTCGCCAGCGAACGTGCGAGCTTCGTGACCGGCGCCAACCTTCTCGTCGACGGGGCCGCCACCGACGGCATCCAACTCTGACCGGGCTCAGCCGAGCAGCTCGAGCAACTCCAAGGCCGCCTCGGGGATCACGGTTCCCGGCGGGTAGACCGCCACCGCTCCCATGTCGAGCAGCGCCGCCACGTCGTCGGGTGGAATCACACCCCCGACGGTGATCTTGATGTCGGGGCGCCCCAGTTCGGCGAGGGCATCTCGCAGCGCCGGCACCAGGGTGAGGTGCCCGGCCGCGAGCGACGACGCCCCAACGACATGGACATCGGCTTCGACCGCCTGGCGCGCTACTTCCTGTGGGGTCTGGAACAGCGGCCCGATGTCGACATCGAACCCCAGGTCGGCGAATGCGGTGGCGATCACTTTCTGTCCGCGATCGTGACCGTCCTGTCCCATCTTGGCGATCAGAATGCGCGGGCGTCGTCCGTTGGCCGTCGCGAATGCGTCGACGCGGGACCGGACGGCCATGACGGAATCGGCTTCTGCTCCCACTTCGGTTCGGTACACCCCTTCGATCGTTCGGATCGTCGCTACATGACGACCGTAGACCTTCTCGAGGGCGTCGCTGATCTCTCCAACCGTCGCTTTTGCTCGGGCAGCATCGATCGACAGCGCGAGCAGGTTGCCATCGCCTCGGTCGGCGGCGTTGGTGAGGGCGTCGAGCGCTGCATCCACATCGGTTTGGGAGCGTTCGGCGCGAAGCTGCTCGAGCTTCGCGTATTGGGCAGCCCGAACTTCGGCGTTGTCGATCTTCAGCACGTCGACCGGGTCTTCTTCGCCGGGCTCGAGGCGGTACTTGTTGACGCCGATCACTGCCTGCTGGCCGGAGTCGATACGGGCCTGGGTCCGGGCCGCAGCTTCTTCGATCCGCAACTTCGGGATTCCGGCCTCGATCGCAGCCGCCATACCGCCCATGTCTTCCACCTCGGCGATGTGGACCATCGCCCGGTGTGCGAGTTCGTTGGTGAGCCATTCGACGTGATGCGACCCACCCCACGGATCGACGGAACGGGTGGTGCCGCTCTCCTGTTGCAGGAACAGTTGCGTGTTGCGGGCGATCCGGGCCGAGAAGTCGGTGGGCAGGGCGAGGGCCTCGTCCAGTGCATTGGTGTGCAGCGATTGGGTGTGTCCTTGGGTCGCCGCCATCGCCTCGACACAGGTGCGGGTGACGTTGTTGAACACGTCCTGCGCAGTGAGCGACCAGCCCGACGTCTGGCTGTGCGTCCGCAGCGACGACGACTTGGGGTTCCGCGGCTCGAAGGGGGCCATGAGGTTCGACCAGAGCAGACGAGCGGCGCGGAGCTTGGCGACCTCCATGAAGAAGTTCATCCCGATCGCCCAGAAGAAGCTCAGTCGCGGCGCAAAGGCGTCCACGTCGAGTCCGGCCGCCACACCGGCCCGCACGTACTCGATGCCGTCGGCCAGGGTGTACGCCAGTTCGAGGTCGGCGGTCGCGCCAGCCTCCTGCATGTGGTAGCCCGAGATCGAGATCGAGTTGAACCGCGGCATCTCCCGACTGGTGAAGGCAAAGATGTCGGAGATGATCCGCATACTCGGCGTCGGCGGGTAGATGTAGGTGTTGCGAACCATGAACTCTTTGAGGATGTCGTTCTGGATCGTCCCGGCGAGGTTGCTCGGCGCAACACCCTGCTCCTCGGCTGCCACGACATAGAGGGCCAGAATCGGCAAGACCGCGCCGTTCATGGTCATCGACACCGTCATCTCGTCGAGCGGGATGCCGTCGAACAGTTGCCGCATGTCGAGGATGGAGTCGATCGCCACTCCGGCCATGCCGACATCACCGGTCACCCGCGGATTGTCGGAGTCGTACCCCCGGTGGGTGGCGAGATCGAAGGCGATCGAAAGGCCTTTCTGACCGGCGGCGAGGTTGCGGCGATAAAAAGCGTTGGATGCCTCCGCCGTCGAGAACCCGGCGTACTGACGGATCGTCCACGGCTGGTTGACGTACATCGTCGGGTACGGACCACGAACGAAGGGAGACAGGCCGGGAAAGGTCGCCGGAAAGGCGAGTTCGGCGATGCTGGCCCCGTCGATCGACGCAGGGATGTCGATGCCTTCGGGTGTCGACCACGCCGCAACCGCCTCGTTGGCGGGCGGCGCCGTCGGTGTCGGGAGCGCAACGGAAGCGAAGTCGGGGATGGAACTCATCGAGCGCTCCGTTGCGTTGTGCCGTCTCGCGGTACAGCCCGGCCGATCTTCGTGCGGGCGCCCATCAGCCGAGCCCCAGTCGCTCATGGAGATCAGCGAGTGCCGACAGCACATCGATGCCGATGTGGAGGAAGGCGTCGACGCCCGCCGACTCGAGATCGGCCCGCCGATCGCCGGGGTTGCCGGCGATCGCCACGAACGTTGCGCCTGCATCCTTGAGGGCGGTGACGGTGGCGGTTGCGCGCTCGGCGTAGACGGCGTCGGACGAACACACGACAGCGACGGATGCGCCGGTCGCCTCGAATCGCGCTGCCGCCTCGATCGGCGAGGCGGCACCATCGCCATCACCGCCGACGACGGTGAGCCCACCGACGGCCAACAGGTTGGTGATCCACGTCGATCGGGCGGTGTGTTCGGCCAGCGCACCGAGGGCGGCCAGGTGCACGGTCGGGTCGACACCGGCCGATCGCGATCGATCGGCTGCGTCGCGGAGCGCTTCGAACGGAGCGGCAGGTCGCCGTACCGGGAATGCACCCTGTCCCCCACCACTGACGGCAAGTGCTGCTGGCCCGGTGTCGGGGAACTCCGACACACCGGTCACCGGTTCGCGTCGGGTCGCCAACCCGCCGAGACGGGATTCCCACGACGCCTTCACAGCATCGGCGACCGCCCCCGATTCGAGCACCGACGCCATCCCACCGGCTGCCTCGACCTCCTGGAAGGCAATCCAACCGGCCTCCAGCAGTCGCTGGGTGAGCGACTCGACGAAACCGGAACCCGCAGCCGGATCGACCAGGCGGTTGATGCCGCATTCGTCGATCAGGAGATGCTGGATGTTGCGGGCGTTGCGGCGAGCCAGTGCCGAGTCAGAGCCGTCATAAGGCAGCACGGTCACTGCATCGGCGCCTCCGACGCCCGCGGCAAAGGCAGCGGTGGTCGAGCGAAGCATGTTCACCGCCGGGTCACGCTGCGAGAACATCGATGCCGCTGTCACCGCATGGAACGGCGACACTGCATCGGGAGCACCGGATGCGGTGAGCACCGCCGACCATGCCGTGCGGGCCGCGCGCAGGCGGGCGATGGTCAGGAACTGATCGGCGTCGGTGGCGACCCGAAAGCCGATCGTGGCGGCGGCACGTTCGACCGTCAGACCGGCATCCACCAGGGCCCGAAGCGTTGCGACACCGGTCGCCAACATCCAGCCGAGTTCCTGCACCTCATGGGCGCCGGCATCGACGTAGCGGGTCGTGTCGACGGTGCACCCAACGACCTTCGGATGCGACTCGGCAATCGATGCTACGAAGGCAGCGCACCCAGCAACATCGGCCACCGAGCCGTTGCGTGCGAATGCACCGATCGGGTCGAGCCCGAGCCAACTGCGCGACGTGGTCGCGTTCCCAGCCTCGTCGAGGAGCGCGACCAGCGCCTTCGCCGCCTCGAGATCAGCATGGGGGGCAAGTGCCACCGGGGCAATGTCGAGGAACACGCCCTCCAGGGCGTCTCCCAGCGTGGCGAGTGTCCACGAGTCGGTTGGTGGCCCGAGCTCGATGGACGTGACACCGTGTTCGAGGTCGTCCAGCACCTTTGCCGCGCACACAGTTGGGTCGCTGGCGTCATGGCGCTGGCGGATGTCCCATCCGTAGGCGACACGATGCGGATCGGCGGGAAGCAGAGCAACCGCCGGGCCTGGCTCGTAGAGCGGCTCGATGTCGAGGCCGCCGCGGGTCTGACCTACCAGTACCTTCTCGAACGACGCTCCCTTGAGGACGCCGTCGACCGCGTTGCGCCAATCGGCCGCGGTCGCCGGTTGGTCGTCGAGGCGGAACAGCTGGTCGCTCGTCATCGCTGCTCAATCTAGGGGCGTCGACGGTCGGTCCCGAAGTTAGAAGGGACCGAGCTGCGCAACGATGCAAGCGGCCGTGCATCATTCGCACCCCCGAACGCCGGCCCGGTACCGTCGGCTCCATGGGCATCCCCTCCGGAATCGGGATCATCGACACGATGATCGGCTTCCCCGACCGAGATTTCGCCGTCTACGACTTCATCCGCAACCAGCTCAAGGATCAGGAGTCGACAGACTTCGAGTTTCCGGTCGAGTACATGTTCAAGAACGTGCCGAAAGAGCTGTACGGCGAGCAGGCAGATCCTGTCGAGGTCACCCTCGGGGAGATGGACCGGTTCGGCATCGCCGTTGGTCTCATCGGCTGCGAAGGCGAGCAATCTCAGCGGGCGCTGACCGCGCATCCCGACCGGTTCGTGGCCATGGCCAACGTCGACCCGAACGACGTGATGGGCGAGGTCCGCAAAATCCGCCGCCTCTACGACGAGTGGGACATCCGGGCGGTCGGCACGTTCCCGGTCGGGTGCACGCCGCAAGTCGACATCGGCGACGCGAAGTACTACCCGATCTACGCCACCTGCTGTGAGCTCGACATCCCGATCTTCGTCTGTGCCGGTGTGCCAGGCCCGAGACTGCCGATGAAGCCCCAGCTGGTCGAGCAGATCGACCAGGTCATGTACGACTTCCCCGAACTCGTCTTCGTCACCAGACACGGCTGTGAGCCGTGGGACGAATTGATGGTCAAGCTCATGCTGAAGTGGCCGGGGCTGCACTATTCGACGTCGGCGTTCGCCCCCAAGTACTACCCCCAGTCGATCATCGACTACGCCAACACCCGCGGTGCCGACAAGATCATCTACGCCGGCTACTTCCCGATGGGCCTGTCACTAGAACGCATCATGGATGACATGGTCCACGTGCCATTCAACGACGACGTCTGGCCGAAGTTTCTCCGCACCAACGCTGCTCGAATCCTTCGCCTCGACTGAGCCCGGTCAGATCGAACGCCCAGAAGCTGCCCAATACTCGTCCTTGAGCAGCCGCTTGTAGAGCTTGCCGGTCGGGTGGCGCGGCAGTTCCTCGCGAAAGTCGACCGAACGGGGGCATTTCACATCGGCCAGGTGTTCCTTGGTGTAGGCGATGAGCTCACGGGCGAGTGCCGCCGCGGCATCGTCGTCGACCGGCATCTCGGCGGGCTGGACCACCGCCTTCACCTCTTCACCGAAGTCGTCGTTCGGCACACCGAACACGGCGACATCGGCGACCTTGGGGTGCATGGTGAGCACGTCCTCGGTCTCCTGGGGGTACACGTTCACCCCGCCGGTGATGATCATGTACGCCTTGCGGTCGGTCAGGTAGAGGAACCCGTCGTCGTCAACCCGGCCGACGTCACCGAGCGTCGACCACCCGTTCGCAAGGCGCGAGGAGGCTGTCTTCTCCGGGTCGCCGTGGTACTCGAACTGGTTGTCGGACTCGAAGTAGATGGTGCCCTCTTCACCGACCGGAACCTCTTCGCCTTCTTCGCTCATGATGTGGATGATGCCGGTGACCGCCACGCCCACAGTGCCGGGATGGGCGAGCCACTGTTCGCTGTTGCAGTAGACGAAGCCGTTGCCCTCGGTGCCGGCGTAGTACTCGTGGATGATCGGGCCCCACCAGTCGATCATCTTGTGCTTCACGTCGACGGGGCACGGTGCGGCGGCGTGGACACATGCCTGCAACGACGAGACGTCGTACTGCTCGCGAACGGCATCGTCGAGCTTCAGCATGCGGACGAACATTGTGGGCACGACCTGCGAGACCGTGATCGTGTAGTCCTGGATGAAGCGCAGATAGGCCTCCGGGTCGAACTTCTCCATCACATATGTCGTGCCACCGGTGACATGAATGCCGAGATTGAAGCGGAGTGGAGCGGCATGGTAGAGCGGCGCGGGCGACAGGTACCGACTCTGTTCGCCGAAGCCGAACAGCATCGTGCCGAGCGTGGCGACGCTGGTGTCGCCCTCCTCGAGTGGCGTCGGCTGCGTTGCCGGCAGCACCCCTTTCGGGCGACCGGTCGTTCCTGAGCTGTACAACATGTCGCGCCCGGCGATCCGATGCTCGAGCGGCTCGGGTGACGCGTTGGCGATGGCGTCCTCGTAGCTGTCATAGCCGTCCAGTGGCCCACCCATCGAGAGGCGCAGTTCGACGTTCGGCATCTGATCGAGGAGTTCCCCGGCCTGATCGGCCTTGTACGGGCTGGTGATGAAGACCTTGGCGCCGCAGTTGTCGATGATGTACGCCATCTCCTCGGTGGTGAGTCGACTGCTCATGGCCGTGTAGATCAGGCCGGCGTAGGTGGCCCCCCAGCACAGCGCCAGGAAGTTGGCGTTGTTCTCGAGGCAGAACGCGATGTGGTCGCCCGGCTGCAACCCGATGTCGCGAAAGACGTTCGACACGCGGTTTGCGTGGTCGTCGAGTTCGGCGTAGGTGAGAGTTTCGCCCGTTTCCGCCATGACGATGGCGGGATGGTCGGGGCGGGTGGCGGCGTGTGCTCCGGGATACATGGCGAGCAACGTACTCGCCACAGGCTCACAGCGTGAAGCCACCGTCGACGTCGAGATGCTGTCCTGTGATGAAACGAGCCCGCTGCGAGGCCAGAAAGCAGACGGCCTCTGCAATGTCGGTCGCCGAACCGAAGCGCCGCAGGGCGATGTTGGACCGAGCCGCATCGAGCGCGGCGTCGTCGAGGTCACCACTTGCGATCAACCGCTCGGCCATGCCGTCGAGCATCATCCCCGGGCCCACTGTGTTGGCTCGAACCCCGAATCGGCCCTCCTCGGCGGCGACGCCGCGAACTGCCGCCTCGACTGCAGCCTTCGGAATCGACGACAGGCCGTCGCGAACGGGATAGCGGCGGGTGGCGGCGGTGGTGACGGCCACGATCGATCCCTCGAGGTGGCGGAGATGGGGCAGCGCAGGCGCGACGACGGCGAAGAAACCTGCGGCGTCGACATCGAGTTGCTCCTGCATCTCGGATGCCGTCACCTTCGACAGGTGTTTCTGCGGCACATGGGGCCCGGCTGCGTACACGAGGGTGTGAATCCCGTCAGCGGCCTCGGCGATCGTGTCGATCGCCTGTCCGCAGCCGTCGTGATTGCGCAGATCGAGGCCGATCGTCCACGCCTGTCTGCCGAAGTCGGCAACGGCCTCGGCCAGATCGACGGCCGCTTGTTCGTTGTGCCGATAGGTGAACGCAACATCACTCCCGCGGGCTGCGAGGGCGCGAACGATCGCAGCACCGAGTCCACCGCTCCCTCCGACGACGAACGCCGTGCCCTGCCGGTTTGCGAAGTCGTCGGAGAGGTCGAGGCCGTGCTCGGTCATGCCGTAAGCGTGGCCCATCCAAGCGACCCGTGCGAGTCGACCGGTCACCGACGTCGGATCGGTGACGGTCGGGCCAGCTGCCCGCAACGCGGTCGAGTTCAGTCGTCAGGTGGCCTGACGAGTTCCGTGATCACCTCGATCCCGATTTCACCGGGATTGTCGATCTCGACATCGCGGCGAGCGATCTCGACGAACCCAACCTTCTCCGCCACGCGGGCACTGGCGACATTGGCCGCATCGAAACGAATCTCGGCCCGCCCCACATCGGGAAGCGTCCAGGCTGCGTCGACGCACGCACGAGCGACCTCGGTGGCGAACCCGCGCCCCGCCCGGTCGCTGCGGATCCAATATCCGATCTCGATCGCACCCGGTCCAACCCGGCGCACCAGCGCACAGCCACCGACCAACGCACCCGTTTCACTCTCGATCACGTGAAATGCGTGGCTCTCGCCCGTCTCCCACTCCTGCACCGACCGCGCCACGAACTCGTGGAACTGTGCCGTGGTCGACGTCTCGGCGCGAGCCCAGTCGAGGAACTGCTCGAGTTCGGCGAGGCTGGCGGTCACCGCGGCGGTGAGGTCGGGAACGCGATCGAAGACGACCTTGACCACATGCAGCCGCTCGGTGACGAACTGCTCGGCCGGGCGATGAATGTCAGGCAGGGGCGACCTCGACGGGAATCCCATTGAGCACACTCGTCCCCGAGACCGGGTCGAGGGCGGTCGGATCGGTGAGCACATTCGAGTTCACACCGGCGTTGGCAGCCGCGACCGTCATCCGAGCGCCGGCGCGGTCATGTCCCCAGCCGTGGGGCAACGACACAACCCCCGGCATCACAACATCGGTGACCTCGACATCGACCGTGAGCTCACCGACCCGGCTCCTGATCGCCGCTCGGCCACCGTCGACCAGTCCGAGACCGGTTGCATCAGCAGGGTTGACCTGCAGCGTGCAGCGCGGCTGCCCCTTCACGAGCACGTCGAGGTTGTGCATCCACGAGTTGTTCGACCGAAGGTGGCGTCGCCCGATCAGCCGAAGCCGGTCGTCGGCTCCCCATTCGGTGGCGCGTGCCTCGAGTCGAGCGAGTTCGTCGAGGAACGGGCCGGCCCACAGGTCGATCCGAGCGGTTTCGGTGTCGAGCGCAGCTGGCAGCCGAGATGCAAGCGGCCCGAGATCGATGCCATGAGGATGGTCGCGGAGCTTTTCGACCGACAGGCCGTCGGGGTTGGCGCCGAAGGCATCGCCGTACGGTCCGGTGCGCAGCAGCGCGTCGAGTACTCGTTCGGCTCCACGTTCGCCGGTGACCATGGCCGCCAGTCGGTCGGCATCGCATCCTTCGATCGGGCTGCCCTCGGTGCGCACCTCGTTGGCGAGAATCTGGCTGACGAGTTGGTCGTGCACGAGGTCGGGATCACCGTCGCCCATGCCCGTCACGATCATGGAGAGACGGGCGATGATGTCGTCCTCTGCGGGTTGATCGGTTTCGAACACCACCGGTGAGAAGTTCGCAACATTGCGGATCGACAGGTTGGAGAAGGCAATGTCGAAGTGGTCCTTTTCCAGTGGCGAACCCGGGGGCAGGATCACATCGGCATGGCGCGTCGTCTCGTTCAGGTAGATGTCGACGCTGATCATCGCCTCCAGCGACGCAAACGCTTCGTCCATGCGGTGGCTGTCCGGACACGACAAGACCGGGTTACCGGCAACGGTGAACATCATCTTGAGCTGCCCATCGCCCGGTTCGAGAATCTCGTCGGGTAGGTCGCCGACCGGGAGTTCGCCCTGAACCTCCGGGTTGCCGTTGACCCGACTGTGCCAGCGGCCCACACGATACGGGCGACCCGTGCGGTTGGGCCGAACCCGTTCCACGGCCGAGCAGGGGAACATCGCTCCCCCGGGTTCGTCGAGGTTGCCGGTCACGATCGCGATCACGTCGATCAACCAGGTGGTGAGGGTGCCGAACTCCACGGTGGTGGTGCCGATACGCCCGTGCACGGCTGCGGTCGGCGCCGCCGCAATCTCGTCGGCCAGCACTCGGATCGTCTCGGCGTCGATACCGGTGACCGATGCCGCCGCATCGGGCGTGAACGGTTTCACCGCCGCACCGAGTTGGTCGACGCCGTCGACGATGGTGCCGATCCGACCCAGCGAGATCTGGTCGGTGGCGATCAGGTGATGGACGATCGCAGCGAGCAGCACTGCGTCGGTCCCGGGACGGATACGGAGGTGCTGATCGGCTGCCTCGGCGGTTCGGGTGCGCATCGGGTCGATCACGACGACACGCCCCCCGCGGGCGCGCACCGCCTCGATGCGATCGGGATACCCCGGCGCAGTGCAGATGCTGCCGTTCGACACGTACGGGTTGGTACCGATCAGAACCAAGAGGTCGCTGCGATCCATGTCGGGTACCGGCATACGAAGACCGTTGCCGTACAGATACCCCGATGCAACGTGCCGGGGCATCTGATCGACGGTGCTGGCCGAGAAGACCGAACGGGCACCGATCGCCTTCAGGAACGCCCGAGCGTGGGTGTTCCATCCGAGATTGTGGGCGTTGGGATTGCCGAGGTAGATACCGACGGCATCGTTGCCGTACGCCTGGCGGACGGCGGTGAGCTTGTCGGCAACGACCGCAAACGCCTCGTCCCACTCGACCTCGACAAAGACCGGCGCCCCGTCGACATCGAATCCTTGCCGCACGACCGGTTTGCGGAGACGGTCCGGGTCTTCGTACAGCTGCTTGAGGGTCGATCCTTTCGGGCAGATGAAACCCGTCGAAAAGACGTCGTCCTGATCGCCGCGGATGCGCTTCACCGCGCCGTCCTCGATCTCGATCTGCAGGCCACAGGTGGCTTCGCAGAGCGGACAGGTTCGAAACACCGTTCGGTCGTCGCTCATGGGACCCATCGTTGCAGGTGGAGTACGGTCTCGTCGCATGGAACTGATCCCTCTTTGCACGCTCGAGGCCTCGCTCGCCGACGTCCACGTCATCGGCTCCGGACCGGCAGGCATGCGCACTGTCGCCGATGTCTCGGGGGGCACCGTGTCCGGTGAACGTCTGAACGGTTCGGTGAAGGGAACCAACGCGGCCGACTGGATGTTGACCGACGCCAGTGGTGTTGCCACGCTCGACGTTCGAGTCGTGATCGAAACCGACGACGGTGCCCTCATCTACGTGACCTACGGCGGTCGCGCCGAGTGGTCGGCCGGACCCGGTTCGAACCCGATCTACATTGCACCCCGGTTCGAAACCAGCGACGAGCGTTACACCTGGCTCAACGCCGTCCAGGCTGTCGGCAAAGGCCAACTCGGACGCGGCACGGTCACCTATGAGATCGCCGAGGTGCGCTGACCTCCCCTACGCTCCCACTCATGCGTGAACGTGACGTTGTGATCGTCGATGCCGTGCGCAGCCCGGTCGGGCGACGCAACGGTGAGCTGTCGACCGGCCATGCCATCAATGTGCTCGGCGACGTCCAAAAAGCCCTCTTCGAGCGCACCGGTATGGACCCGGCCCATGTTGGACAGGTCGTGGGCGGCTGTGTCGACCAGGTCGGCATGCAGACCATGAACGTTGCCCGCAACGCATGGCTGGCCGCAGGGCTGCCTCTCGAGGTGGCCGCCACCACCGTCGATGCCCAGTGCGGATCGTCGCAGCAAGCGACCAATCTGGCGTTCTCGCTCGTGAAGTCGGGCGTCATCGACGCCGCCGTTGCGTGCGGGGTCGAACTGATGAGCCGCGTGCCGATGTTCGCCACGACCGCCAACAAGGAGTTCGGTCGGCCGGTCAACAAGCGCTACTGGGAGCACTACGAGTTCACGACCCAGTTCGAGGGCGCCGAGCGCATCGCCGAGCAGTGGGGAATCTCCCGCCACGACGCCGACGTCTACGGCGCTCGGAGCCAGCAACTCGCAGCGCAAGCCTGGGACGAGGATGCGTTCGGCACCCAGATCGTTCCCATCACCGTGCCCGTGCTCGACGATGACGGCAAGGAGACCGGCGACACGATCACCGTCACTCGCGACGGCGGCCTTCGAGAGACCACGGTCGACGGCCTCGCCACCCTCACACCGGTCGCTCGCGAGGATGGTATCCACACAGCCGGCACGTCGAGCCAGATGTCCGACGGCGCCGGCGCTGTGCTGATGATGACTGCCGAGCGGGCCGACGAGCTCGGTCTTACCCCGCTGGCAACAATCGTCGACGTCTGCTTGGTAGGTACCGATCCGGTCCTCATGCTCACGGGCCCGATCGACGCCACCAGGAAGCTCCTCGCCGACAACGATCTCAGCATCGACGACATCGACGTCTTCGAGATCAACGAGGCGTTCGCCTCGGTGGTACTCGCCTGGGAACGAGAACTGGGCGCCGAGCGGGCGAAGGTCAACCCGAACGGTGGCGCCATCGCCCTCGGCCACCCACTCGGTGGTACCGGTGCCATCCTCACCACCAAGGCGGTGCACGAACTGCAGCGCAGCGGCGGCGAATACGCCATCGTGTCGATGTGCTGCGGTGGCGGGCTGGGAACCGGAACCCTGCTCCAGCGGGTCTGAGCGACCCGGTCGGGGTTGCTCGATCAGCCGAAGCTGGTGACGCCGGCCGGCGCGAGCTCGACCCAGGTCTGCCCCGGTGTGAGCGGCACCGGAATGCCGTCGGCGGTCGTCCAGGTCGGCACCGACGCCAGCGACGGCTTGGTCCACGTCACCTCGATGACCTGACCATCGGGGAACACCCAGCCCCGCCCCGAGCCGATGAACTGCTGTTCGCCCACACTGCTGCCGGCCGTGTCGATCAAGCCGGTGCTGATCGAGCCCACCTCGGCCACCACGACGTTCACTGGACGCACCTCTAGGTCGTCGGCGTCGACGTGAGGAATGCCGTTCTGCACCCGCCGGTACACCCGCAGTGATTCGTCCCAGAAGTACTCGACGGTCGCCGCGGCATAGTCGATGCGGAGCTCCCCCGCCGCCCGCGCGCTCGGAGGGTGTGCGGTGGTTTCGGTGCGGTACTCGAACTGCACCGGCGGTACCCCACCCTCACCAATTGCCTCAGCGATCGCCCACAGCTCGGACGGGTCGGTCATCAGGTCGTAGCTGGCCGGGCGATCGGGGTGACGGCGATACTCGTCACGCGTGGCGGCGCCGAGGTCGACCATCAGGTACGGACGAATGAGCCGACCAGCGATGGCGTTGGCTCCCGACCAGACGAAGATCGGGTTGTTGTAGTGGCGAAAGATGGCGATGTCGGTCGTGCGACCTGAGCGCACGGGGCCGATCTCTGCCGGTGTGCGCGAATGGAACACCGCCACGAGCCGAGTCGAGCCACCTTCGATCTGGGTGACGTAGACCACATCGGCCTGGGTCAGGGCTGCTTGGGGGCGTCCCTTGTCGGTGTTGTCGATCTTCGCGACGATCGCCGGGCGCCCCCCGATCGACGGATCGCTTACCGGCAAACCGGTGAGCGGGGCGATGCCCGGCGCAACATCAGCAGGAGGCAGCGCAGCCGCCTGCACGATGTTGCGCTGCGGGTCGAGTTGCCCGAGGAGGCCTCGATAGGCGGGTTCGCCTTCGATGATCGTGACCGCGCCGATGGAGGCCACCGGGTCGACGTCGAGGATCGGTGCCGGACCCCGAGAGGTCGGTGGCGCAAGGGGGACCTCGGTGGTGGTCGTGGCACCACCATCGCTGTCGCCAGCAGCCTCCGCCGTGGTCCGGTCATCGGCGTCGGACGTCGAGATGGTGTCGCCGGAGGAGTCGTCGGCGGCTTCGTCTCCTCCGCCACATGACACCGCAAGCAGGGAGAACACGATGAAGAGCGTGAGCAGCGGGCGGCGCATGGCGCGCCAGACTACGGCGTCATGACGACTGCGGGACTCAGCCACCTGGCAGCTCGCACAGTTTGGCGGACACACCGGCGAGGAAGTCTTCGACCTCGGCCAGCCCTGCGTCGGACGGCAGCGGATCGAAGACCAGACCGAAGGCGACGTGACATTCGGCATCATCGTCACGGATCAGGAACGTCCCCTGGCAGAACTCGAGTTCGGACGCTCCCGTGTCCATCTCGAACGCCAGCCGCCATGGTGGCTCGACCGACAGCCGCATTTGCGGCGACAGATCATCGACCAGCGAGACAATGGCGGGCCACACCTCGGTGCGAGGAGCGCAGCAATGGTGCTCGACCGAGCGGGACTGGTGCTTCACCTTCGCCGGCATCGGGGCGAGCATAGAGGTCAGTGGCGGTGATCGAACATCACCGAAACGATGTCATCGACAAGTCCCGGCCGGGCGATGACCAGCCCCGGCGACCAAGGATCAGCCTTGTTGAACTCAAGAGCCGAGCCGTCGAGGTGGCAGCACACAAGACCGGCGGCCCGGGCGACCGCCACCGGTGCGCACGAGTCCCACTCGTACAGGCCACCGCCGTGGACGTATGCGTCCATCTCACCACGCACCACCGACATCGCCTTCACCCCGGCGGACCCCACGGCGTAGACATCGGCACCGAGACCCTGGCTCAGTCGCATCCCGTCGTAGCGACTCCGAGACCGGGAGACGACGATGCGGGGCGCGGAGCCCGATGCGACATCGTGGGGTACTGGTTCGGGGGCCGGGTCGGTGGCCCAGGTGGTTCCCCACCCGGGGACGGCGACCGCACCGGCGATCGGGTCACCATTGACGACGAGGGCGACGTGGACCGACCAGTTGGCCGAGTAGCCATAGTCCGACGAGCCGTCGAGCGGGTCGACGATCCAGACCCGCTCTGCGCTCCGCCGCCGGGGATCGTCGCGCCCTTCCTCGGAAAGCACGATGTCGTCGGGACGCTCAGCTGCGAGTGCCTCCACGATCTGCAGATGCGCTCGCCGGTCACCCTCGTACTCGAGCCCTCCCCAGCGGCGATCCACGATCGACGAGCGGGTCAACTCGACCAGCATGTCGCCCGTCTCGGTTGCGAGCCGAGCCGCAAGGGCGTGGTCGTCGGCCGTGGCTGCGAAGGGATCGGTCACGAGCGTTGGTGGACCGAGACGGCATAGTCGGCGTCCGTGGCGACAAAGGGCGCTCGGTCCCAGGTCGCCCAGCGATCGACGAGTGCAAAACCGGCCCGCTCAGCAAGGTGGTCGTAGTCGGCGAGCGTCAGTTTGTCGGGCCCCAACTGGAACCCGGCGACGAGCAGTCCACCCTCGCCGACGTGTCGGGCCAGATTGGCGAGCACGCCTTCCTCGGTTCCGGGGGCAACGAAGATCATCACGTTGCCCGGCATCGCAACGAGGTCGAACGTCCGGCCGAGATCGACGTCGACCAGGTCGCCGAGCACCCACTGCACGACCGGTTCCTTTCGCTGCGCAGCGTCGAGCATGCCCGGATCGAGGTCGACCCCGACGACGTCGTAGCCGCGGCGATGGAGTTCGATCGCAACGCGTCCGGTGCCACAACCGGCGTCGAGGATCGACCCTGACGAGAGGAGATGACAGAGCAGGTCGGCCTCGCCGTGGATCGACGCGCCACTCGCCTCGAGTGCGCGCCACCGGGCGTCGTAGTCGTCACCCCGCGGGACGTCATCGCGTTCGTTCCAACGGCTCATCGTCTCAGCTTCGCGTGCGGATTGGAGCAACGCAGTGGTCGCCACCGCAACCGGGGGGCTGGGTCCGCTCGACGGTGCGGTCTCCACCTCGATCGGGAACGAGCTCCATCGCCGACGCTTCGAGCGCCCACTCGAGCGGGATCGCTGCCGTGGACATCGTCGGCACCGTAGCAGTGTCTGCCACGGTCACCTGCAGGGAACCAGCGCTGCTCGGGTGGATCGGGTCAGCCCTTGACCAGTTCGGCAATCAGCCGAAGCTCGTCGACCGACCTGGGGGCAACGTTGATCATCGTGACCGCGCTCTCCTCCCAGGCCTGCAGGCGATCCTTGATGCGCTCGACCGAACCGACGATCGAGATCTCGTCGGCGAACTCGGTCGGGACCTCCATCACCGCCTCGTCTCGGCGCCCGTCCATGAAGAGCTCCTGGATCTTGTACGCCTGTTCCTCGAACCCCATCCTGGCCATCAGCTTGGTGTGGTAGTTCTGCCCCTTGGCACCCATGCCCCCGATGTAGAAGGCCAGCATTCCCTTCGTGGGCAGCAACGCCGCTTCCACGTCGTCATGGATCTTGAACGTGACGTTCACGCCGATCCCGAATCCGAGCTTCCGGTCCTTGATCTGCTCGTGGTACACCTCCGGCCGCCACGGCGAGTAGTAGAGCGGCAGCCAGCCATCGGCGATCTCGGTGGTCTGGGCCACGTTCTTGGGCCCCTCGGCGCCGATCCAGATCGGGATCTGGCGCAGCGGGTGGGTCATGATCTTGAGTGGTTTGCCCAGTCCTTCGGCCCCCTCGCCGGTGTAGGGCAGCTGGTAGTGCTCCCCATGGAACTCGAGCGGCCCCTCACGCTCGAACGCTCGTCGAAGGATCTCGACATACTCGCGGGTGCGGGCCAGGGGCCGGCGGGACGGCATGCCATACCATCCCTCGACCACCTGCGGCCCCGACACGCCGAGACCGAGGATCACCCGACCGTTGGAGATGTGGTCGAGCGTCACTGCGTGCATCGCCGTGGCCGCCGGGGTACGGGCACTCAGCTGCACCACACCCGTCCCGAGCTTGATGTGCTCGGTGTGGGCGGCGGCCAGCACCAACGGCGAAAACGCATCAGAACCCCAGGATTCGGCCGTCCACACTGCGTCGTAGCCCAGTTGATCGGCCGCCTTGAACCAATCGACAAGGTCGGCGGGCATCGCCCGATTCCAGTAGCCCAGTGTGAGTCCGAGTTCCATAGGGCGACGGTAGTGGGCACAGATCCACAACTCCGAATACCGTCAGCGGACATGACCCGCATCACGACCCGCAGCCGCTCCGTCGAAGGCAAGGTCGTCCTCATCACCGGCGCAGCATCAGGGATGGGCCGTGCGACTGCGTTCCTGTTCGCCGACGAAGGGGCGAAGGTCGCCGTGACCGACCTCGACGCCGAGCGTGTGGCGGCGGTGGTCGACCGCATTCGTGCCGCCGGAGGCACCGCGCACGGCGTCGTCCTCGACGTCACCGATGCCGAGGCGATCGACGCTGCCGTCGCCGAGATCCGTGCCGAACTCGGTCCGGTCGATGTCGTGGTCAACAACGCCGGCGTCGGTGCCGGCTCCGCCGTGGACAACCCTGGTTTCGAAGACGAATGGTTCAAGGCCTTCGAGGTCATGTTGACCCCTCACCAGCGTGTCATCCGGGCGTGTCTCGACGATTTGAAGGCGAGCGGCGAGGGTCGCATCGTGAACATCGCGTCGACCGAGGGAATCGGGGCACAGCGCAACATGGCGCCGTACACCTCGGCGAAGCACGGCGTGATCGGACTCACCAGAGCGTTGGCGATCGATCTCGGCGTGCACGGCATCACCGTCAACGCAATCTGCCCCGGTCCGATCGTCACCGGCATGACCGAGGCGATCCCCGACGACATGCGCGACACGTTCGCCCGCCGTCGCACGGCGCTTCGGCGCTACGGCGATCCTGAAGAGGTTGCCCACATGACACTCAGCCTCGCCCTACCGGCCGCCTCGTTCATCACGGGCGCAATCATCCCGGTCGACGGCGGACTCACCGCCAAGAACGACTGACGATCGTGCCCGCCACCTGGAGCTATCCGACGCAAATCCGCAGCGGTATCGGTCGTGTCGTCGAAATCGCCGACGCCTGTGTCGAAGCCACCATCGCCAAGCCTCTGATCGTCACCGATCCCGGTCTGGTCGACCTCCCACCGGTCAAGTCGATCGTGTCACTGCTCGGTGATGCGGGAGTCGAGTACGGACTGTTCAGCGACCTCCGCCCGAACCCGACCGGCCGCGACGTCGCGGCCGGGACCGACATGTTCCGGCGCGGTGGCCACGACGGCGTGATCGCGATCGGCGGAGGCAGCGCACTCGACGTCGGCAAGGTCGTGGCCTTCCACGCCGGGCAGCGCCGTCCGCTGTGGGACTTCGAGGACGTCGCCGACCGGTGGACCCGCGCCGACCCTGCCGCGATCGCACCGATCATCGCGGTGCCGACCACCGCGGGGACGGGTAGCGAGGTGGGTCGAGCCGGGCTCATCATCGACGAGACACAGCATCGCAAGGTGATCGTGTTCCACCCGAAGATGTTGCCGACCATCGTCATCGCCGACCCCGAGCTGACGGTCGGCCTGCCGCGGACGCTCACGGTCGGTACCGGCATCGACGCCCTGTCTCACTCGCTCGAGGCGATCTGTTCACCAGCCCACCACCCGATGTCGCACGGGATCGGCATGGAGGGCTGCCGACTGGTGCTCGAACATCTGCCGATCGCGGTCGATGCGCCCGGCGATCTGGAGGCCCGGGGCCAGATGCTCACCGCAGCGGGGATGGGGGCCGTCGCCTTTCAGAAGGGGCTCGGGGCGATGCACGCACTGGCACATCCGATCGGTGCGACATTCGACACCCACCACGGCATGACCAACGCAACGTTGATGCCGTACGTGCTCGTCGCCAATCGACCTGCGATCGAGTCGACGATCGAACAGCTGGCGGCCTACACAGGCATTGTGGGTGGCTTCGACGGCTTTCTCCACCACATCATGGCGATGCGAACCTCGATGGACGTCCCCAACACACTCGTCGAGCTCGGCGTCGACGCAGCCGCCGTCGAAGTGATTGCGGCCGCCGCGATCGACGACCCGTCGGCGGCGACCAACCCCATTCCGGTCGATCGGGCCTTCGCCGCTCGGATCTTCGAGGCAGCATGCGCCGGACGACTCGACTGAGCAAAGATCTCTGCCATGGACCTCGCTGAACTCCGAACTCGGGCCGCCGACCGGTCGATCGAATCGGTGGTGGTCGGCTTCACCGACCACTACGGCCGCACGATGGGCAAGCGATTCGATGCCGAGTTCTTTGTCGACTCGTGTGCCGACGACGGCACTCACGCCTGCGACTACCTCCTCACGGTCGACATGGAAATGGAGCCGGTCGAGGGATATGCCTTCGCCAACTGGGAGCGGGGGTACGGCGATGTCCATCTCGTCCCCGATCTCGCCACCCTGCGGGAAGCGGCATGGACCACGGGTACCGCCTTCGTCCTCTGCGATGTGATCGACGATGCGACCCACGAGCCGGTCGCGGTCGCCCCGCGGTCGATTCTCAAGACGCAGATCGAGGCACTCGCCGCCGAAGGATTCGGTGCGGCGGTGGCGAGCGAACTCGAGTTCTTCCTGTTTCGAGACTCCTATCGCGAGGCCTACGTCAAGGGCTACCGCGATCTCGAGGCGGCGGGCTGGTACGTCGAGGACTACCACCTGCTGCAGGCGAGTCGGGTCGAGGACTATGTCGGGGCAGCACGGCGAGCCCTCCGTGACAGCGGGGTGCCGGTCGAGAACTCCAAAGGTGAGGCTGCGGTGGGGCAGCACGAGCTCAACATCCGCTTCGCCGATGCACTCACCATGGCCGACCGGCACGTGGTGATGAAGCAGGCGATGAAAGAACTCGCCGACACCATGGGCGTGTCGGTGACGTTCATGGCGAAGCCCGACGCAGCCCAGCCCGGCAACAGCTGCCACATCCACCTCTCCCTGTGGGACGGTGACCGCAACGCGTTTGCTGCCGGCACCGATGCCGGCGGTCGCTCGAACATTTTTCGGTGGTTCCTCGGTGGATGGATGCACCACGCTGCCGACCTGATGCCGTTCGTGGCCGGCACCATCAACGCCTACAAGCGCTACCAGAACCAGTCCTGGGCGCCGACGAAGATCGCGTGGTCGAACGACAACCGAACTGCGGGTTTTCGCGTGGTCGGTTCCGGTGCCAGTCTTCGGATCGAGAACCGCATTCCCGGTGGCGACACGAACCCGTATCTCGCCTTCGCCGCCGCGATCGCAAGCGGCCTCGACGGCATTCGCAACAAGATCGAACCGCTGGCGGAGTGCTCCGGTGATGTCTACACCGCCACCGGGCTCGAGCAGGTCCCATCGACGTTGCGCGATGCGGTCGACCGTTTCGAGGCCAGCAGTGCTGCTCGCCGTTTCTTCGGCGACGCAGTCGTGGATCACTACACCCATCATCTCCGCACCGAGGTTGCTGCGGCCGAGGCAGCCGTCACGGACTGGGAGATGCAGCGCTACTTCGAACGGATCTAAGTCACCATGACCGTCGTCGTCGCAGGAGGTGGGATCGCCGGGCTCACCATGGCCCTGACCTGCCACGAGATCGGCGTACCGGTCCGGGTGTTCGAATCGTCGCGTCGGATCCTGCCACTCGGCGTCGGGATCAACCTGTTGCCCAACGCCGTTCGCGAACTGACCGATCTCGGAGTGGCCGACCGGCTGTCCGAGATCGGGATCGCCACGCAGGAGTGGGCCCTGATCGGCCGAGGCGGGAACGACATCTGGTCCGAACCCCGGGGTCTCCTGGCCGGTTACCGGTGGCCCCAATGGTCCGTTCATCGGGGTGAGCTGCAGCTCATGCTGTTGGACGAGGTACGGCGGCGGTGCGGGACCGAGGCGGTCGTGGAAGCCCATCGCCTGGTCGGGTATCGAAACACTTCCAGCGGCATCACTGCGACCTTCGAGGACCGGTCCGACGGCAGCACCGTCGAGGTCGACGCCGACATCCTCATCGCAGCCGACGGTTTGAACTCTCGGGCGCGCCGCCAACTCCTGCCCGACGAGGGCGCCGTGCGATGGGGAGGCATGATGCTGTGGCGGGGCACGGCCGTTGGGCCGCCCATTCGAACCGGCGCCTCGTTCATGCTCGTCGGCAACCTCGACCAGCGTTTCGTGCATTATCCGATCGGACCGATCGACCCCGGCACCGGCCTCCAGCGCCAGAACTGGTTGCTCGAACTGAAACTCGATGCGGCGGTCGGCTGGAACTCCAGCGCAGGATGGAATCGCGAGGTCGACAAGTCCATCTTCCTCCCCCACTTCACCGAGTGGGTGTGGGAGTGGTTCGACGTGCCTGCCTTCGTCGAACGGGCCGACACCGTGTGGGAGTTTCCGATGGTCGATCGCGATCCCGCTCCGACCTGGCTCGACGGGCGCATGGCGCTCATCGGCGATGCGGCCCATGTGATGTACCCCGTCGGCTCCAACGGAGCGAGTCAGGCGATCGTCGACGCTCGCGTGCTTGGCGCGCAGTTCCTTCGCCACGGTGTGACCCCAGACGCGCTTGCCGCCTTCGAGGAGCAACTGCACGACGATGTGTCTGCGCTCGTGCTTCGCAACCGAGGTCACGGTCCCATGGCGATCCTCGGCGAAGTCGACGAACGGTGTGGGGGCTACTTCGACAACATCGACGATGTCATGCCGCGCCGCGAGGTGGAGCACTTCATGTCGCGCTACAAGGAAGCGGCCGGTTTCGCGATGGAGGCGCTCAACGCTGCTCCTCGCACGATTGCGCCAGGGGCTCGCATCGACCGATCGGTCTGACCGACAGGGGTGACGAGGAGAACAGCCACCGGTACTCTCCAAGGCTGTGTTGCGGCCCACCACGACACCCGAACTCCAATCGTCGACAGCCCCACAACGACGGGTCGCTGTCTTCATCGCGTCGATCCTTGGACTGGCCGGGATCGCCACCGTCGCATCTGCGGCCACGCCCGACGAACTCCGAGACGAGCGCAAGACCGTCCAGGAAGAAGCTGCGGCCCTGGCTGCCGAGATCGAGGTCGAGTTGGCCGAAGTCGAGGAACTCGAAGCGGCACTCGCAGCTGCGCAGGCACACGTCGACGGGCAACAGGCAGCGGTCGATGCAGCGATGCGGGCGGTCGCCGACGCCGAGGCAGCAGCCGAAGAGGCCGATCGTGCCATCATGGCTCTCGAAGCCCGCCAGCAGCGCACTCGCCTCCAGCTCCGCGATGCAGCGATCGACTCGTACGTGTCGTTCCAAGGCTTCGATCATCTCGATGTGCTCGGTGACGATCCGTGGCAGTCGAGTCGGGCCGAGACGCTTGCCGACATCGGAGCGGGAAACAGCTTCGACGTACTCGACGAGCTGCGCACGATCGCGGCCGAACTGGAGCTCCAACGCGAAGTTGCTCAGCAGGCCCGGGTCGATGCTGCTGCCTACCGGGATGCAATGGAAGACAGGCTCGCCGAGCTGGCGGCGGCCCGGGCGCTGGAGGAGACCATCCTGCTTGCTGCCCTCGCCCGCCAGGAGCGACGGCTCGGCGAGGCTGCAGCGCTCGCCCAGCTCGAGGCATCACTCGCCGAAGAGATCCGAGTCGAGGAGCAGCGCATCGCCGATGCAATCGCGAGCCGACTGCCGCCGGCCGGCGGCCGGGTGACGATTCCCGACGGGGCCGAGATCGAACTGGTGACGGTGAACGGCATCGTTGTCAACGCACTGGCCGCAGACAACGTCCGCGGCATCCTCGCCGCCATGTCGGCGCGCGGCTTCGAGCTCTCTGGCGGCGGCTATCGCAGCATCGACAGCCAGATCCAACTGCGCCGGGCCAACTGCGGCACCTCCGACTACGCCATCTGGGAGATGCCAGCCAGCCAGTGTCGACCTCCCACCGCTCGTCCCGGCCTGAGCCAGCACGAATTGGGCCTGGCGATCGACTTCACGCTCGACGGACGGGTCATCCGCTGCCGTGATTGCAGCGTCTTTCGCGCCCTCTCGGAGGTCGCCCCCGCCTTCGGGTTCTTCAACCTTCCCAGCGAGCCCTGGCACTGGTCGACGACAGGCGGCTGATGTTCCTGGACATCGCAACCGACGATCCGTACTGGTCGCTCCGGTCGTGAAGCAGCGCATGATCGACTGACTCGGTCCGATTCTGGTCGAATACTGGGGCACATCCGAGGCCGGCGGGGTCAACATGTATTCGGCCGAGGTCGAACAGGTAGTGCTCGAACACCCAGCCATCGTCGATATCGCCGTCTTCGGCATCTCGACACGCTCAAAGCTCCCTACTGGGACGGACACGATCGCCGCATCTGACCGATACGGCCGCCACGCGGCGGGGCTGTCTTACCGAGCGGGATGTAGCGTCTCACCAGTGCGCCAATCCGCGGCACGCCGGTGCCGTCACGACAAGGAGCGTTCATGCCGACGTCGATCTACGACGAAACTCACGACCTCTTCCGCAACGCCGTTCGCACCTTCATCGCCGAGGAGATGAAGCCGCATTTCGACGAGTGGGAGAAGGCGGGAATCATGGACCGTGAGGTCTACGCCAAGGCCGGACAGCATGGGTTCGTCGGCTTCAACATGCCGGAATCCCACGGTGGCGGCGGAAGCGACGACTTCCGGTTCAATGCCGTCGTCAGTGAGGAACTTGCCTACGCCGGCATGGGGGGCGCAGGAAACGGCATCGGCCTGCAAAACGACATCGTGTCGCCGTACTTCATCGCCTACTGCACCGACGAGCAGAAAGATCGCTGGTGGCCCGGTATCGCATCCGGCGAAAAGATCCTGGCGATCGCAATGACCGAACCAGGCACCGGTTCCGACCTTGCCTCCATCGCCACCACCGCAGTCGCCGACGGCGATGAATATGTGGTCAACGGCGCCAAAACCTTCATCACCAACGGCATCAACTCCGATCTCGTCGTCGCCGTCGTGCGCACCGGTGAGGGGCGCGACGGGCTCTCGCTGCTCGTGGTCGAGCGAGGGATGGCCGGCTTCGAACGGGGCCGCAACCTCGACAAGATCGGCCAGAAGTCGGCCGACACCGCCGAACTGTTCTTCACCGACGTGCGAGTACCCAAGACCAACCTGCTCGGCGACGAGGGGAAGGCGATGGAGTACCTCAGCTTCAACTTGGCCCAGGAACGGCTCTCGCTCGCGATCAACGGCGTTGCCGTTGCCGAGGCGGCAGTGCGGTGGACCGTCGACTACGTGAAAGAACGCACCGCCTTCGGTCAGCCCGTGGCTGCGTTCCAGAACACGAAGTTCGTGCTGGCCGAGTGCGCCACCGAGGTCACCGTTGCCCGTGCCTTCATGGACCGGTGCATCGTCGACCATGTCGAGAATGGACTCTCGGCTGCCGATGCCGCCAAAGCCAAGCTGTACGCCACCGAGCTCCAGAACCGCATCACCGACCGGTGTCTTCAGCTCTTCGGCGGGTACGGCTATATGTCGGAGTACCCGATCGCTGTTGCCTACGCCGACGCTCGGGTCGCCACGATCTACGGTGGCACGAGCGAGATCATGAAGACGATCATCTCCCACGACGTGCTGGCGTGACGCTTGGATCCGACGCTCCCGCTGCGGAGAGCGGTGCGCCTGCGATTGCGTGACTAGGTGGGCCGCGGGCCACGCACTGCCGGCATCCATCGAGGTCCCGCCGTAGCGTCGATACGGGCGACGAAGGCATCGTGATGCGGCTCGACCAGGTCGAGGAACTGCAGGGTTGTCGCTTCGCCGACCTCTCGCCACACGGTCGCCGTCACGTCGTCGGTACGACGCTCCACGTCGAGTCGAAACGTTCGACCGGCGTCGGTGAGGTGCCGGTCGGACGCGAAGCCACGGGCCGCGAGCGCAGCCCAGGCCCGCTCGACGGCGGTGTCGTCAGCCCCTCGACTGCGGGCGATCCACTCCTCGTCGCCGTACTCGTCGACATCGATCATCGCCGAGTGCAACAGGCCTGCCTGAACGTCGTCGATGCCCTCCGACGCCAGGATCGCCCAATGATTGTCACCGCGGAGTTCACGGATGCAGTGCGCTGCGTGCCAGGCCGAGAGAGCGGCGCTCCGGCCGCTGCGGGGAAGCGCACGGGCGGCGGCGAACATCGGTCGGGCCCCGCCGAAGGTTACGTCGACGGCCCGCCAGAGATCTGCGGCAACGCCGCCGAGCTGGGCGGCCAGCCCGGGGCAGATCGACTCGAGTCCCGGCACGACGGCATCGTCGAGTGCCTCGAGCACCTGTGCATGGGTCATGCAGGACCGAACCGTTCCCGCCACCAGCTCGATGATCGAGGGGTTGATCGAATACGTCATCGCTGCCATCACCGGAGGTGGGGAGTCACCGAGTGCGGCGAGGCGCCACGCAACGATCCACGCGTCCGGATTGGGCATACCGAGGTCGGCGAAGGTTGCCTTTGCCCGCTCGTCCCACATCATCCAGCCGACGAGGTCGTGACACGCAAGCCCGCCGCGAGCGCTGAGCGTCACCCAGTCAGTCATCGGTCGGGCTGGAGCACCGAGTCGGCGGCAAGTTCCGCGCACCGCCACGCGACGTCGACCGGCATGCCACCGCACAGCGGATGCAGGGAGAGCGACCCCTTCTCCCGAGCGTGCTCGGCTGCCTGGTCAGGGGTGTAGAAGCGGTAGATCCCCTCGTCGCGCAGTTCGGCGACGGTGGAGGCATGGGAGTGGACGACCGACTGCTGGTGGGGCTGTTGCCAGCCGTGATAGGTCTGCGCCTCGAGCAGGAAGTGATGCCCGTGCTCGGCCCAGGCTCGGTCGGGGTCGTCCACGATCACGACCTGGGGAGCCTCCTCGGGGCAGATGACGAACGGGGCAATGCCCGCCCCTGCGCACAGCTCCTCGTAGTACGCCTTGACGTCCTGCTTGTTGCCACCCATCGAGAACGGGAGACCGAGACGCACGGCTCGCCGGGCCGACGCTTTTGCCGACCCACCGATCATGAGGGTGGGGTGCGGTTGACTGAAGGGCTTCGGCAGCACCTGCACCGTCTCCCCGTTGTGCTCGAAGGGCTCTCCGGTCCACGCACTGAGCAAGACGTCGAGGCTCTCGTCGAGGATGCGACCCCGCTCGGCCCACTCCTTGCCCATCGCTACGTATTCGAGAGGTCGATAGCCGAGGCCGACCGTGACGACGATGCGGCCTTTGCTCACCAGGTCGAGCACGGCCAGATCCTCGGCGACTCGGATCGGGTCGTGCAGGGGCAGCAGAAGCGCACCGATCAAGCAGAGCACGTGCTCGGTGCGCGACACGATCATGCCGGCGGTCATCATCGGCGTCGGCGACCACCCGGTACTGCTGACGTGGTGTTCGTCGAGTTGCACGGCGTTGAGCCCGCGTTCGTCGAGGAACTCGGCGATGTCGAGGGCCGCACGATACCGGACACTCATCTCGGTCCCGTCGACAGGGTCGGGGTGGACGTGGTTGATCCGGATGAGCGTGAAGGCCATGGCCTCTACCCTGCCCCACCGACCCGTGGTCGAGCGAGTCGACTCACTCGGCGAACAGGTCTCCCAGGTCGCAGGTGTCGAGGAGGAGCAGCAGGCTGACCACAACCTCGGGCGGTGGTTCCTCGTCCATGTCGTTGAGGAGGACGACCAAGGTTTCGAGGTCGAGGTTGTCGAGCAGGCAAACAGCCTGGTCGGCGGTGAGCGGACCCTCTTCGATCATGCCTTCGACCATCAATGCACGACCGGCTTCGGTGGCAAGCATCGCCTCGACGATCTCGGCGTCGAGGGATGCATCGTCCCCCTCCGCCCCCGCTGACTCGTCGAACCCGAACACGTCTTCGAGACCGCACACCATGGCGACCTCGAGGAACAGCCCGAAGATCTCCGGGCTGGGTTCGTCGCCGGTGGCGAGCGCCAGCAACGCTTCGACATCGAGGTTGTCGAGCAGGCATGCCGCTTGTTCGGCGCTGAACTCGCCGTCTTCGATCATGTTCTCGATCATCAATGCTCGGCCGGCTTCGCTCGACAACATCGCCTCGAGCGCCTCGGGGCTGGAGAAGGGATCGTCGCCGAACGCGTCCTCGTCATCGATGTCGTCGTCCGCACCCTCGCAGTTGGCGTCCTCCCACGCCTCGAGTCGGTCTTCGGCGGCCTCAGGGCCCGGCCGGGCATCCAGTTCTTCGAGGGCGGGCGAGGCGGCGAAGAGGTCCCAGTCGTTCTCCTCCAACACCTCGACGTAATCGTCGAAGCTCTGCCGCAGCATGCGGAGGTCGTCACGAATCTCCGAGGGGGCGAGGTCGATGGCGGCCTCGATGAGTTGGATGTTTTTGCGAATCGCCATCTCGACCGACTCCGGGTCGAACGGATCGACGTTGTCGAGGAGGGCTTCCGCCTCTGCCTTGGCGCTGCAATAGGCCACTGCCGAATCATCGGTGTTGGCTGCCTCACCCGCACCGTCCTCGTCAGCCTCATCGGACTCGGCCGCCGAGGCAGCAGTGTCGTCGGCTGTCTCGGCTGCGGCGTCCCCCGTCGATGCATCCCCCTCGGTCGCTGTGTCGTCGGAGCTGCCACACGAGACGGCGAGCAGTCCGATCAGGGAGAACAGGATCGGGACGACAAGACGGCGGCGGGAGTTCGGCATGATTTCGAGACTAGAGGTCGAGGCAGTGGTAGTTGTGCTCAGCGGTTCAGGTTGTTGACCGCCGACACGATGGCGCGAAGCGAGGCCGACACGATCGACTCGTGGAGGCCGACCCCCCAGGTCGTGTCTCGGGCACCGGTGTCGACCTCGACATAGGCGACGGCAGTGGCGTCGGAGCCCGTCCCCATGGTGTGTTCGGTGTAGTCGACGATCTTGCCGTCGAAGAGCTCTGCCGCCTGCAGTGCGTGGACGAAGGCGTCGATCGGTCCGTTTCCCTCGCCGGTCACCATCTGTTCGGCGCCGTTGACGATCAACTTGGCCTCGAGGGTGGTGGTGCCTGTCTCGAGCGTGTCACTCGAGGATCGATGCCCGATGATCTCGACGGTGGGACTGTCGGGTTCGACGTACTCGGCCATGAAGCGGCGGTGGATCTCGTAGGACGTGATTTCGGTACCGGTGTCTTCGGTGACCGCCTGGATCTTCTTGGCGAAATCGACCTGGAGGTGCCGGGGCAGGTCGAGGCCATACTCGTGCAGCAGGACGTAGGCAACGCCGCCCTTTCCCGACTGACTGTTGACCCGGATCACCGCCTCGTAGCTGCGGCCGAGGTGCCGAGGATCGATCGGCAGATAGGGCACGTCCCACACGTCGTACTCACCTTCGAGCGGTTCGCCCGGCTGCACGTCGTAGATGTCGGCCATGCCCTTCTTGATGGCGTCCTGGTGCGAGCCGGAGAACGCAGTGAACACCAGATCACCGACGTACGGTTGGCGGTCCGGCACGGTCATGCGGTTGGAGAACTCGAACACCCGGCGCGCCTCCTCGATGTCGGAGAAGTCGAGTTCGGGATCGACGCCCTGGGTGAACAAGTTGAGCGCGATCGTCACGACGTCGACGTTGCCGGTGCGTTCGCCGTTGCCGAAGAGGGTGCCCTCGACTCGGTCGGCGCCGGCCATCATCCCGAGCTCTGCTGCTGCGACCCCTGTGCCGCGATCGTTGTGCGGATGCAGCGAGAGAATGATCGAGTCACGGTTTTTCACCTCGCGCAAAAAGCGTTCGATCATGTCGGCGTACAGGTTCGGGGTCGACATCTCGACCGTGGCCGGCAGGTTGAAGATCAGCGGATTGTCGGGCGTGGGCTCGATGACGTCCATGACCGCTTCGCAGACGTCGACAGCGAACTCGGGTTCGGTTCCCGTGTAGGACTCTGGCGAGTACTCGAAGCGAATGCGCTCGGGATGTGGGGCGGCATCGCGCAGTTCTCTGCAAAGGCGTGCACCACTGACTGCAATATCGATGATCCCGGCACGATCGGTGCGGAACACGACCCGCCGCTGGGTGGTCGAGGTCGAGTTGTAGAAGTGCACGATGGCGTTCTTCGCGCCTGCGATCGACTCGAACGTCCGAGTGATCAGGTCGTCGCGGCACTGGGTGAGGACCTGGATCGTGACGTCATCGGGGATCAGGTCGTCCTCGATCAGTTCACGAACAAAGTCGAAGTCGGTCTGGGAGGCAGCCGGGAACCCGACCTCGATCTCCTTGAACCCGATGGCAACCAGTCGGTCCCACATGCGGCGCTTGCGGGTGCTGTCCATGGGGTCGACAAGCGCTTGGTTCCCGTCCCGAAGGTCGACCGAGCACCAGATCGGGGCGGTCTCGAGTCGGACATCCGGCCAGGTTCGATCGGAAAGCTCCACGGCCGGATAGGGCCGGTACTTCTCGAAAGGCATGGTCGTCATGGGTCTCTCCCTCAGGGGGTGGCTGGCGAAAAGGGTACTGAAAAGCGCAGAACCCCCCGAGCCACGAGGGCACGAGGGGTTCGGCGAGCGCCGGTATGGGGCGCTCGCCTACACGAGAAGAAGCAGGGACAGGGACAGGTGCTTCACGGCTGTAGAGGGTAACGCCGACATGGCGATTGTCAACCGCAAAGACAACCGGGCCTCGCCGTCACCGCTCAGGGTTCGACGACGAGTCCGTCGGTGAGCACGGCCGAGGTTCCGTCCGGATTGGTCACGACCACGTCCCACCGGCGGATCTTGCCGGGGCCGCCAGCCTTGATCTGGATGGTGGCGGTGATCGTGTCACCGTCGACCACGACCACCCCGGAGGCGGTCGGTGCCGGCCCACTCCCTCCCGCGAAGGCGAGGGTTGCGCCGTCGACGAACCCAGTGCCGCTGACCGTCACATCGGTGGTCGTGTTCTGGGCGATACGGCTGGGGGTCATCGAGACCACGGTCAATTCGGCCACCGGCGAACCGACGGTGACGGTCTGGCTCGTGCTCGCTGATGAGCCGGAATCGTCGACCACGGTCAAGACGACCAGGTAACTCCCACTGCCCCCATAGCGGTGGGCCGGGTTTGTTGCCGATGAGGTGGCACCGTCGCCGAAGTCCCATGACCTCGACGCGATCGCACCATCGATGTCACTGCTCGCATCGGTGAAGGTCACGTCGAGGTCGGTCATCGTGGACGTGAAGGCTGCGACCGGCGGCGCGATCGAGCCACTGGCTGGGCTCTCGTTGCCGGAGGAATCGACGGCCGTGACTGCGTAGGTGACAGAACTCCCGTTGGAAGCCTCGGAGTCGATCCACACCGTCGCCGCCACCGGCGTTGTCGTCAGACGTTCAGGCTCGGTGGCTCCGTTCGACCACCGAAGCACGTGGTAGCCGACGAGATCGGATGCGGCGACCGCATCCCATGTGAGCGACACCTCGTCGACGCTGGCTGCTGCTGTCAGCCCGGTTGGGGTTGACGGTGGCGTCGTGTCATCGCCGCCGCCCCCGTTGGAGAACGTCTGCCCGGCATTGGGCGTGCCTGGGCTGTCGATCGCTGGCGCCTGCCACGAGAAGTCGGCACCTCGTTGGCCGGTGCCGACCCGTTGAAGCGAGCGACCCTTGGGATCAGAGCCGGGTTCGGACACGCCGATGTCGGTGGCGATCTGGCCTGCAGCCGGCCCACCCGTGGCGAGCACGTCACCCTCGTAGGCGAGGAACTCGACTACTCGACCCTCGCTGTCGACGAGAGCCAGCCCGTCGGGGGCGCCGTTCTGGATCGTTCCGAGGTCGACCGTGGCGGTTCCGAACCCGTTCTGCTGGTCGGCCAGCACACCCTGCAGCCCAACGGTTCGGTAGACCTCGCCGTTGGCGCCGTTGTAACCGACCAGTGTCCATCCGTTCAGATCGGTTCCAGCGGGGCCGGCGATCTCGACGAACTCACCGGCATCCCTGCCCTTGTTGTCGTAGTGGAACTCGTTGATCCACGGATCGGTTCTACCCTCGTGAGCGCGCGGGGTCACCGAAACCGCGGAGGTCCACGGTGACTCGTTGCCGCTCTGGTCGGTCGCCGAGACGGCATAGCTGTAGGTCGTGTCGTTGGTGACGGTGTCGTCGGTGAAGGTCGTCACGCCGGGCGGAGTCGATGCCAGTGCGACCCAGGTCGTGCCGTCGTCGGACCGATGAACGGTGTAGGTCGCGAGGTCGGGGGACGGACTCGCCGCCCACGAGAGGGTCACGAGCCCGTCACCGGGGTCGGCGCTCAAAGCATCGGGAAGCACTGGCGCTTCGGTGTCGACCCCACCGCAGGATGCTTCGAACACGCACGAAACCCACTCCGGGTGGTCGATGAACGGGTTCCGATTGCCCTGGGCGGCGAACACAACGTCGTTGCGGGCTCGCTCTCGATCGTCGACGGGATCGTCGACGTGCCACTGGAGCAGAACACTGAGAAGGCCCATATAGGCGGTACCGGCGGTGTTCGACTCGAAGACGGTGATCAGGCTTCGATCGTCGGTCAGGACAAGGTCGGGTTCGTCGACACCTGCACTGTGCTGGCCGCCCTCGTAGCGAACGTCGAGGTAGAGCAGCGCCCGAGCCACGTCGCCGCGTCGCTCACCCCATGTCTCCCAGGTGCCGGTGGCACCCACGCCGGTCGTCCAGTTCGAGTTGCCGGGATAGAGGCCCGATCCGCCACCGATGCCTGCATTCGTGTCGGTCACCTTCTCGTCGCAGGCCGGCGAGCAGACGGCGTAGGGCTTGTTCCCACGAGACGAGTTGTAGCCAGAGTCCGACAGGAAGAGGGCGTGTGCGTCGCTGTAGGGATAGCTGCTGACGAGGTTGTCCGGGAACCCATACGAGCGAGGCCATGCGTGTTCACGGTTGTAGAAGTCGTTCCCGGCGCCGAACTTCGGGTACGACGCATTGCGGTAGACGTCGAGAATCCGCCCGGCATCCGACGGATCCTGATCGGCGGCCTCGAGCACGTCCCAGGTGTCGGTCTGTGTCGAACTCGTGTACGACAGGCGCTCATGATCATCGATCACGTCGTGCAACGTGACGCGCAGCGCCGCTGCCGAGGAGGCATCGACGGTGCCGTAGTAGTCGGCCGGGGCATCGACCGCGTCCGCCGCGTCGACGGAGGACACACCAAGGCTGAGGTGGGTCGCAACGATGACAACGACGAGGCACGCGCGCGCGAAACGAGTCCGCATCCCCTCACCCTACCGCGGCGCCCACGGGCACCGTCAGCCCCGTTCTACTCCTCGACCCGTGACACCGGGAGGCGACGTCTTCGGTGCTGTTCAGCCGATCCCGGCGAGAAAGTCGAGGACGGCAGTCCGGAAGGCATCGTTGCGGTCACCGGCCACCATGTGCGCGGCATCGGCAACATCGACATACCCGACGTCGGGAACCTCGGCGAGAAACCGGCGGGCGCCCGCTTCGGAGACGACGTCGCTCATACGACCCCGAACCAGGAGTTTGGGCACTGCGATCCGGCGGACGCAGTCGGTCAACATCGCCGGGTCGAAGATGTCGGCCGGGTCACGGTCGGGGTCCGACATGAGAAAGGCCGGATCCCAGTGCCAGTACCAGCGACCGTTGCGCTTTCGCAGGTTCTTGCGGAGCCCGTCAGGATCGATCGATCGATCGGCGCGGGGCGCATAGGCGGCAACAACCGCTGCAGCCTCTTCCAGCGATGCGAATCCGGTCTGCACATGGGCCCGAAGGAACTCGCCGATGCGATCGGTCCCGGCCCGCTCCATCGCTGGAACGATGTCGACCAACACCAGTCCTCGGCCGCTGCCCGGTCGCAAGCCGCCCATGGCACGGATGGCGGCGAGTCCACCGAGCGATGCGCCGATCACCACCGGTTCTCGCCCGAGTTGGTCGAACACGGCAACAAGGTCACCGGCGTAGTCGTCGAGGTCGTAGGCGCCGGTCGGGTCCCAGGTGCTCTCCCCATGCCCGCGCAGGTCGATGGTGACCGCACACCAGCCGACGTCGGCGACCGCAGCGGCGGCTCGACCCCACGAGTGCCGGGTTTGACCTCCGCCGTGCAGAAACACCACGGGCGGGTCGGCCGGGTCTCCGTAGCGGTCGGCGGCCAGGGCCACCGGTCCCGACGCGAACGTGATCGTCTCCGGTTTCATTCGGGCCGACGGTACCGGTGACGGTAGGGTCGGCCACCACTCGGCTCCAGGGAGGATCCATGGCCTTTCCCGACGGCATCGGCGTCATCGACACGATGATGGGGACCACCGCAGGCACCACCGGCAAGGACCGCTACGCGTTCCTCGAACGGGCGCTCAAAGACGCCGAGTCGGCCAACATGAACTTTCCGGCCCAGTACATGTTCAAAGATGTGCCATTCTCCGATCAGGCGCGCACTGCCGACGGCTCGCTCGAGGAGCCACCCCAGGGGCCCGAGCTGCTCCTTCCCTTCATGGATCGATGTGGCGTCGAGATCGCCATGGTCGGCGTACGTCCCGACGGCGAGGGCGAGGGTGTCCGCTGCGTGACCGAGCATCCCGACCGGTTCGTCCCCTGCTTCGAACCCGATCCCAACCAGGGAGTGGAAGCGATCCGTACGGTGCGGCGACTGCACGACGAGATCGGGCTCAGGGCGATCACGGCGTTCCCGTCCGGCCGGATGCCCCAAGTGCCGATCGACGCCCCGCTCATGTACCCCCTCTATGCCCTCTGCTGCGAGCTCGACATCCCGATTTTCTGTTGCGCCGGCATTCCCGGACCGCGGGTTCCAGCAGCTCCCCAACATGTCGAGCGGATCGACCAAGTGATGTACGACTTCCCCGAACTGACCTTCGTGACCCGCCACGGTTGCGAGCCGTGGGAGGACCTTGCCGTGAAACTGATGCTCAAATGGCCCGGCCTCCACTATTCGACGTCGGCATTCGCTCCAAAGCACTACCCGAAGGCGATCATCGACTTCGCCAACACTCGGGGCGCCGACAAGATCATCTACGCCGGATACTTCCCGATGGGCCTTTCCCTCGACCGTATCTTCGAGCAACTCCGCGATCTGCCGCTCCGTGACGATGTGTGGCCCAAGTTCCTACGCGACAACGCTCGACGGGTCTTGCACCTCGACTGAGCCGGGGTCGGCACTCGTACCCCGGGGCGGGCATGCTAGGCGCGTGGACCCTCTCCGCTGGACCGACGATCTGCCTCCGCTGCGCGCACCTTTGCTCGTCACTGCGTTCGAAGGACTGTTCGACGTGGGGGGCGCGGCAACCGGGGCGCTTGCGTCGCTGCGCAGCAGCAACGCTCTGCCGGTCGGCGAGATCGATGCCGACCCGTTCTTCGACTTCACCGAGCGTCGACCGGTCGTGCGCATCGACGACGACGGCCGACGGGTGATCGACTGGCCGACCAATCGCATTCACGTTCTGACCAACGCCTCCGACACCCGGGATCTTGTCCTGATCGATGGGGTCGAGCCCCATCTGTTGTGGCGAACGTTCAGCGAGACGATCCACGACGTCGCAGTGGCCGTCGACGCCGCACTGGTGATCACCCTTGGTGCCATGATCGCCGAGATTCCCCATACGCGACCACCGACCATCACCGGGTCGACCACCGATCCTGAACTCGCCGCGCTGATGCGTCTCGATCAGCCCTCGTACCAGGGGCCGACCGGCGTGATCGGCGTGCTGCATCAACACCTGGAAGCGCAGGGGGTGCCTGCCGTGTCGCTGCGGGTTGCCGTGCCGCACTACGTCTCCGGTACCCCCAACCCGAAGGCATCACGCGCCTTGCTCGAGCGCTTCGAACGAGTCACCGGGGTGCGCACGCCCTGGGCCAGCCTCGACCAAGACGCTCATGACTGGGAAACCCGTGTCGACGCGGCGATGCAAGACGACGACGACGTCGCCCTGTACGTGCGTCGCCTCGAGGAGCGCTACGACCGCTCCACTGCGGCCGCCATACCCGATGGCGATGATCTGGCCGCCGAGTTCGAACGCTTCCTCCGTCAGCAGGGCGACGAGGGCGAGGCCCGCTGAGCGTGCATCATCTGGTCGACGTGTCGTGCGCACCCGATCGCCCGGGTACCGAGGTCGACCTGTTGGTCGACACCCTGTGGACCCTTGGAGCCATCGGTGTGCAGGAACTCGACGGCGTGCTGCGGGGAGCCTTCGACGACAAGGCAGCCGCCCTGCTCGCGGCCGAACGTCTCGGGGCGACGTGGCACACCGTCGACGATCGCGAAGGCCTCGATGCCTGGCGCTCCTTCGCCGACGTTCACCGGGCCGGCCCGTTCGTGATCCGTCCACCCTGGCTCGCGACCGTGCCCGACGCCGTGAATGTTGTGATCGATCCAGGGGATGCCTTCGGAAGCGGAAGCCATCCATCGACCCGCCTCGTGCTCGGCCTGTTGCCTGGACTGGTCTCACCCGGGAGTCGCGTCGTCGACCTCGGCACCGGCAGCGGCGTGTTGGCGATCGCTGCTGCGCTCCTCGGAGCCAGTGTCACCGCAGTCGACACCGACCCGGCTGCTGCCGCCGCCGTTGCCGGCAACTGCGCCGCCAACCAGGTTGTCGATCGCATCCACTTCTCGCTGGGCGACGCATCCGAACTGGAGGGCGACTTCGATATCGGGCTGTGCAACATGACGATCGATCTCCAGGAACGGATCGGTCCGTCGCTCGCAGCCGACTTCACCACCCTCGTGGTGGGCGGGATCCTGCAGGGTGAGCAGGAAGCGCGGGTCTGCGTCGCGCACGACCGCCGGATCCACGCTCGTCAGGTCGAGGGTGAGTGGGCAGCACTGGTCCTTCGCTAGGCGTGGATCTCTCCCTTCAACGGCGGAGGTCATAGAGTCACCCGCATGGCCCGCCTCGACGCCCCAGGCCCCGTACGAGAACCCCTCCACCGAATGCGTCCCCAACCGCCAACCGACTCGTGAACGGGCAGGATCGAACCCAGCACGTCGCCTCGAGCGACGGCGTCTCGGTTGCGTACCACGAGCTCGGCGGTGAGGGGCCACCACTCGTGTTCGTGCACGCCACCGGCTTCCATGGCCACTGCTACCGGCGCATCGCCGAACGCCTCCACGACATCCGACGGTGCCTGGCCATCGACCTGCGTGGTCATGGTGACTCGACACCCCCGACGAACGAGCGGTTCGAGTGGGCTGGCATGGTCGACGATCTGTGTGCCGTCCTCGAGGCGCTCGAGCTCGACGAGCCGCTCGATTTCGTCGGTCATTCACTGGGCGGGGCGGTCATCCTCGGAACCGAACTCCGCCGCCCGACAAGCATCCGGCGGGCCTGGTTGTTCGAGCCGATCGTCTTTCCGGGAATCGACAAACGGGGCCCGAGCCCGCTCATCGAGGGGGCCCGAAAGCGTCGGGCCACATTCGAGTCGTTCGACGCTGCGATCGATCGCTACCGCTCGCGGCCGCCGTTCGATGCCATCGATCCATCGGTGCTCGATGACTATGTCAGATTCGGTTTTCGGCCCGACCCCGACGGCGTGTCGCTGAAGTGCGCACCGGCGTCGGAGGCCGCCACGTTTGCAAACGCCGACGGCACCCTCTTCGACCGGGTCGCTGCGATCGACGCCGAGATCCGACTGATCGGATCGACCGACGGCGACGCGCCCGCCATGTTCGCTCCGCTCGCCGCTGAACAGATCCCTGGCGCCGTCTACGAGTGCTGGGACGGTGAGACCCATTTCGGGCCGTTCACCCATCCGGGTCGTGCTGCTGCGGAGATCCGCGCCTTCGTCGAGGGCTGAACATCTCCTCGGGTTGGGAGTCGATGGCAACTGTCCCCGGCCGGGCCAGTCACATCCGAAACGTGTCGTCGAGTGCGACCTTCCACGGCCCACCGGCGGTGGTCCCTCCATCGACCGGCACGCTTGCACCGGTTACGAAACTTGCGAGGTCGGAGGCGAGGAACAGGATCACGGCCGCACATTCCTCGGGTGATCCGACGCGGCGAAGGGGCGTGGCATGGTGCTCGGAGGACATCGCTTCGCTGGCGGCTGCGAGCTCGGAGTCACCAGGGGTCGGGATCATGTCAGGCGCAACCGCATTGACGCGTATGCCCCGCCCCGAGAGTTCGAGCGCCAGGGTCTTCGTGAACTGCTCGACGGCTGCCTTCATCGCTCCGTAGACCCCGAAACCGGGCGACGCGTGATGAGCCTCGACCGAGGTGACGTTGACGATGGAGGCACCTTCGGTGAGGTGGGGCAACGCGGCCCGCACGGTGTTGGTCACGGTGGTGAAGTTCTCGGCAACGAGGGCCGATTCACCCCGTGCGGACACATCGGCGAAGGGAGCGTGAAAACCACCTCCGACGTTGTTGACGACGATCCCGATCTGACCCAGTGCGACAGCGGTGGCGGACAGAAAGCGATCGACTGCGGCGGCGTCGCGTACGTCGAGAACTTCGGCTCTGACCCGGCGTCCCTCGGCCTCGATCAATGCGGTCGTCGCCGTCAATCCGTCCTCGTCACGATCGCACACCGCAACGTCGGCGCCGAACCGGGCCAACGCAACGGCCGTGGCCGCTCCGATCCCTCCCCCCGCACCGGTCACGACCGCTACCCGGTCGGTCAGCAGGATTCGGTCGGGTTCGAGCTCCACGGTGCCTCCCATGCCCTTGCGCCGACCTACCCTACGCCTCATGTCCGACCCCGTCGTTGTTGATCCCCGCACCCCTGTCATCGTCGGCCGAGCCCAGATCGCCAACGGCTCCCCCGACGTCGATCACCCTGTCGACGCCATCGACCTGATGACCCGCGCGACGATTGAAGCCCTGGATGATGCCGGCGTTGCGCCGTCAGCGGTCGAAACGGTCGGTGTCGTGGGCGGCATCCATCGACATCGCAATGCGGCTGCAGCCGTCGCTCACGAGATCGGTTGTCCGACCGCTCACACCATCGTCACGACGTGGGGTGGTGACACACCGGTTGCGTTTTTGGGTGAACTCGGGCAGCGGATCGTCGCAGGGGAGCTCGACGTTGCCGTGTTCGTCGGTGGCGAAGCAAACCGCACCCGGGATGCGCTTCGTGCTGCTGGTCGCGAGGTGACGAAACGAGACGACAACGAGACCGGGGACCCCGAGCACTGGGGAACCCCACTCGAGATGGGCCGGTCCGATGCGGTCGAGCGCGGGGGCGAGATGCCGAGAAACACCTACGCAATCTTCGACAGCGCGCTGCGAGCCGGAGCGGGCGAGACCCTCGACGAGGCGCGCGACCGGGCAGCTGGGCTGTGGGCCGGGTACAGCGCTGTCGCAGCCGGCAACCCCGACATCGATGTCCGCTCGATGGACGCTGCTGCGATTCGCACACCCACACCAGACAACCGAATGGTGTCATGGCCCTACACCAAGGCCATGTGTGCCAACAACCGGGTCGATCAGGCTGGAGCGCTGGTGGTGTGCAGCAGCGCAGCGGCCGACCGACTCGGAGTCGCCAACGACCGCCGCGTCTACCTGCACGACACGATCCGGGCGAGCGACACCGACTCGTTCCTGCTCCGAGAGCGAATCGACACGGTGCCCGGCCTCGATGCCGCAGCCACATTGGTCAAGGAGCGCTGGGGACCGGTCGACGCGATCGATCATGTCGACCTGTACGGCTGCTTCCCTTCCATCGTTCACTACACCGCGGCTGCGTTGGGGCTGCGTTCATCGCGTCCACTGACGGTCACCGGCGGCCTTGGTTTCATGGGGGCACCGCTCAACTTCGCAGCCGGTCAATCGCTCATCGCCATGGTGAGAACGCTGCGGGCCGAACCTGGCACGCTCGGCCTGGTACAGGGAAACGGCGGCCACGCAGCCAAGCATTCGTTCGGCGTCTACTCGACCGACCCGCCGCAATCGATTCCATCCGTGACCGTTCTGGACCGAGCCGAGACCGCGATGTCGATGGCTGCACCAGACTCGTCCGGCAACGCCACCATCGAGGGCATCACCGTCGAGTACGGCCGCAGCGGGGCGGAGCGCGCCGTGGCTGCGCTCCGTCTTGAGGGGGGCGGTCGGCTGTGGGCGAACTCAGTCGACCCGAGCGTGCTCGAGGCAGCGATCAGCCGGGAACTGGTTGGCACAGCCAGCCGCGTGCGGGCTGGCGAGTTTCGGCTCTGAGAAAAGGTTCGTCGGCGACGAACTGCGTCAGCGCTGGCCCATCGAAAACTGCTTCGTCAACTCGCCGGTCGGCATGGGCCGAGCATAGAAATAGCCTTTGGCCCGGGTGCATCCGATCCGAAGCAATGCCTCGGCTTGGGCTTGGGTCTCGATCCCTTCGGCCACGACCTCGAGGTTGAGCGCCTCAGCAAGCGAAACGATCGACCGGACGAGGAGATCATCAGCGTCGGGACTGTCGAGACCTCGGACGAGTGATTGATCGATCTTCACCGTGTCGACGCCGAGGCGCGTCAGGTGGGCCAATGACGCAAAGCTGGTGCCGAAATCATCGAGAGCGATGCGGACACCGAGACTGCGGAGGCCGGAGAGCACATGCTCGGAGCGTTCGAGATCCGCAGTCATCGACGCCTCGGTGAATTCGATACAGAGTCGGTGCGACTCGAGTCCTGCGTCCGACAGTGCCTCACCGATCACCGCCAACAAATCGGACTGTTGCAGTTGCGAGGCAGACAGATTGACGCGAACCAGCGTGTTGCGGTCGCCCCACGACGACGCCTCGACACAGGCTGCTCGTAGGACGTACGAGCCGATCGCCGAGAGAAGCCCTGCGTCCTCGGCGACTGTCAGGAAGGTACGGGCGTGCATCAGGCCGCGAGCCGGGTGTTCCCACCGGACGAGCGCTTCTGCCCCGAGGAACCGACCGCTGTCAAGTGCGATCTCTGGTTGGTAGTGGACCGAGAGCTCGCCACTGTCGAGCGCATGACGCAAGCCCGCCTCTATCTGGAGCTGGTCGTACGCCTTGCGCAGCATGCTCTGATCGAAGGTGGCGTAACCACATCCACCTTCCGCTTTCGCCTGGTACATCGCAGTGTCGGCCGCCCGGAGCACCTCGGATCCCGTCGTGGGGAGGCTGAGGTTGGCGATGCCGATACTCGCTCCCGGCCGAATCGACTGCCCGACGAGAACGACCGGCTCGTCGAGGAGTTCGACGAGTCGGTTGGCCACGATGTCGGCATCGGTGGTGTCCGATGGGGAACCAAGCAGAATCGCAAACTCGTCGCCACCCAAACGAGCGACAAGGTCCCCCGGCCGAACGGCGAGTTGGAGGCGATCGGCGACGACCCGAAGGAGTTCATCTCCTTGATCATGGCCGAGCGAATCGTTGACTGCCTTGAACCGGTCGAGGTCGAGCAGGAGTACCGTTGGCGCGGCCCCGTCGTGAATCGTCTCGTGGAGGCGACTGGTCAGCACTCGGCGATTGGCGAGTCCGGTGAGTTCGTCGGTGGAAGCCTGGTGCCGCAGCACCTCCTCGTCGCGTCGTCGGTCGGTCGCATCCTCGACGTGGACCAGCCAGGACTCCTGACCGGTGCCGACTGACTCGATCGGGGTCGCATGAATGCGACCCCACACTTCTGCACCATCGAGCCGTTTGAAGGGGAGCTCGTAGGCGCCAGCACTGAACTTGCCTTGCAGCACCGTCAGGGCCGTTTCGATGCCGGTTGCAAGCACCTCTTCTGGGGTTGTGTACCCGAGGAATGACGCAAATGCGTCGTTGCAGGTGACGATTTGGAAGTCCCTGTCGCACAGCAGGACGCCGATCGGTGACTCGTCGAATGCCATCTTCACCCGTCGTTCTGCCGTGACTCGCCGCTCTGCTCGCTGGATCACGACCAGGAGCGATTCCAGCACCGGCACGACAGCATCCAGTGCCGTCTCGTCGAAGGGTCCGGCTGCGAGGACCGACACGTGGTCCTCGTTGTCGACCGGCAGGAAGACGTGACGATTCCGGATGAGTGGCTTGAGACTGCGGGTCACCGTGACGAGCGGACCGAGTGTCGAGTCGTCGGCGCGATACAAGGGGCGAAGCGGGCCTGCGAGAAGACGAGATTGCTCGCTGTGCTTGTCTACGGACCAGAGTTCGATCTCGCGGATATCGAACAGGTCGGCTCCATGTTCGAGTACTGCATCCAGGGCCTTGGCAAACCGCTCGGCGCCAACGCTGTTCAGGGACGAGCCAGCATCGCGGAGGAACGACGAGGTCGTTGCTTGCCACTGCATTGCCCGCTCGGTATCGACTCTGAACTTGAGCTCCCTCAGGAGTTCGCCGAACGCGTTCAGCCATTCGACGAATCGCCGCCCCCACGGGGTCTCGTCACCGCGCAAGACGATGCCGACCGCCGCCAGCCCGTCACTCCACCCTCGCACCGGAACGCACACGAGCGTCCAGCGTGCGTCTTCATTGGATTGGCCGGTGATCAGCAACTCCGACATCTCGAAACTGGTCACCACCGGCTGTTCGGCGAGAATCGCCTGATTCACCCACGACTCGGGGAAACGCACGGGTGTTCCGATGGCGAAGGCGGAGTTGTGGGGCGCCCAGAGCGCAACGACTTCGCCGCACGAGCCCGGCGCAGGGGCCGATGAATCGACCATCGCAGCGACGGTCGCTCCCAGAGATCGGGCGACACGGTCCAGCGCATTCTGCACGAGTTGTTCGGGCGCTTCGCTGCGGCTGTGAACGAACGAGGAGAGAATGTCGGCAAACGCGTCTTGGACTCCCATTTGCACCTGTGAGAGACGCTCGGCATCGGTCCGGCCGAGCATTTCGCCCAACGACCGGCCGGCAGTGACGAGCGCGTCGATCTGCTCGGCTTCCCAGGCATGTCCATCGCAAGAAACGCCGATCGATCGGGGGGCCCCATCGGCGGTGCCGATGGGAATCAACAGGGTCCGTCGGTCGAGACCTTGGGCGACCTCGGTGTCCGGCCCGAAGGTCTGCCGTGCAAGCTCGGCGGCCGAGATCGACAGATAGTTCTGCGCTGTCGATGCCGGATCGAAGGGAAGTTCGTCGAGACCGATGTCGAACCATCTCGGATCGAGCGGTTCGCCCACGGCACACACCGTTTGTGCGGTCTCACCCCACTCCAGCACCGTCACCTGCGAGGCGTCGAACTGCTCTTCGATTGCCCGGAGTGCCGCTTCGACTGCAGTGGCCGATGTCCCAGCATCGGCCTCACTCATCCGTCGCTGAAACTCCGTTACCCAACGACCGAGCGCTATCCGTCTTTCGAGCGTTCGCGCAGCCGCAATACGGGCGAGGAACTGTCGCACTGCAAGCGACAGGCTGCGACAGAATTCGACTTTCGCGTCGGTCCAGGTCGCGTTCGGGCGATGCATCACCAACACGTCAGCCTCGTCGCCGGTGAATTCGATCAACAGAACCATGACGGTGCCACTGCGCCAGGGAAGCGGAATCTCTTCCTCGGGGAAGAACGCCTGCACCGGAAAGTACGCAACGCCGTCGTTGCTCAGCACCGCTTCGGCGTTGCCAGAATCGGCCGCGCGAGCGGGTCGAGTGCTCATGGGCAGGAGCAGTCCTTCCTGCTCCCAGCACTCACACAACGCTGATGTGCCAACTCGGTAGTCGTTGTGCCACCGGCCGATCGCCTCGACCGAGAGGTGTTTCGCTACCTTCTCCAACACCTCGGCAAGAACCGCTTCGGCCTCGGCCGACGACGCGCCGACAAGGGACGACCCGACCTCCCAGAGAAGCCGCTGATCCTCCTCGGACAGCTCGAGGTTCCTTCGCATCCTGACTCCGTCGGCAGGGCACCGTCGAATATAAGCCCTCCGATAACGTAGTGGGTCATGGGAGACAACGTTCACCTCGACCGCGACGCGTCGACTGGCGTCGCCGTGATCCGACTCGATCGTCCGAAGGTCAATGCGATCAGCACCGACATGGTTCGTGATCTCGCAACGATCGCCGCCGAGATTGCCGCCGACACGACGGTACGTGCGGTGGTCATCACCGGTGGCCGAACGGTGTTCGCCGCTGGCGCCGACATCTCCGAGTTTCCGCAGTTCGACATGGCATCGGCCCAGGCCTTCTCCGACACCTTCAACGAGAGCTTGCTCGCCATCGAGCAACTCCCCCAGATCACAATTTCGGCGGTGAACGGCTATGCACTCGGTGGGGGGCTCGAGGTTGCGCTCACCACCGACTTTCGCATGATCGCCGAGGACGGCCGCATCGGCCTCCCTGAGATTCAACTTGGACTCATCCCTGGGGGAGGGGGTACCCAGCGCCTCACCCGACTGGCCGGGGTGACATTTGCGAAAGAGATGGTGTACACCGGCCGCCATGTCGGCGCCGAGGAGGCGCTTGTCAACGGCATCGTCAGTTCGGTTCACGACCCCGACACCCTGCTCGATGAGGCCGTCGCGAAGGCGGCCGAGTACGCGAAGGGTCCCGCAGCACTCCAGATGGCGAAGCGGGCGATTCTCGACGGACTCCACCTGCCCCTTGCGGAGGCGGTCCGGGTCGAAGCCGAGCAGTTCGGTCGCTGTTTCGGGACCGCAGACAACACGATTGGGGTGCAGAGCTTCCTCGAGCACGGTCCCGGCAAAGCCGAGTTCACCGGGCGCTGAGCCTCACCTCGGCTTCAGGCCACATCAATCCGATCGAGTCGGACCGCCGCGGCGGCCAGCGAACCGACCGCAACCAACACACAGACGACCACTGCTGTCGACGTGTTCGCCGCTGCCGCCGAACCGAGGTCGACCTCGGACAGGTTCGCCAACAGTGACCGGGCATAGCCTCGCACAGCCACCTTGCCGATCGGCTCGGAGAAGCCGGCGAACAGCCCCTCCCACAGCAGGACGTACGCAAGACCCCAGATGATCGAATTTCTGATCATGAGCCCGAGCAGCACGAAGACGCCGCTGTACGCAAGCACCCCGAACGCAGTCGCAACAATCGTGGCGACAATTCCGTCTGCGGTCGCCCCACCCACGGCCGCAGCGCACCCCAACGACAGCATGGTCAGGGGCACACTCACGGTCAGCGCCGCCAGGTAGGCACCGGTCACGACGGACAAGCGGTCCATCGGCCGAAGCCACAGGTAGACGAGCGTGCCATCTTCTCGCAGGTCGCCAAGCGCTGCCGAGGCGAACACAAGCGACACGACGGGCACCACGAGGATGAGGCCGAGGCCGTCGATCACCTCGATGATCGTTCGGGACGCATCCTCGACCTCGGCACTCGCCGCAACCCCGACCGCAGCGAGAACCATGACCGCGCCCAGACTCAGCAGCGCCAGCACCCGGCCGCGCGTGAGAAGTTGACGTACGAGGAGGCGGTGGGTGATCAGCACCGCTCGCACAGAGGAGACGGATCGATTCATCGGCGTCGCTCGACCAGATAGCGGAACACCGACTCGAGGTCGTCGTCGAGCGGCACCAGTTCGTCGAGCCGCAGCCCGAGTTCGACGGTGAGCGGCGCAATGACACGGCCGAACCGGTCGATGTCGTCGACGTCGACGATGACGGCGCCTTCCAGCACGGTGACCCCGCGCGCACATCCCCGTTCGACCAGAGCACCGGCCAGCTGCCGTGGACGGTCAGTGCCCACACGGACACGGTGGGGCCGATCGTCCATGAGGTCACGCAGGCTCCGATAGTCACCGGCCGCCGCCAAACGGCCCTGCGCAATCACGAGGACGTTCGAACCGAGCCGGGCCACCTCGTCGAGCACATGGCTCGACACGAGGAGGCATTTGCCGCGCGCTGCCAGCTCACCGAACAGTGCGATCATGCGTTGCCGCTGAACCGGATCGAGTCCCGTCAGCGGTTCGTCAAGCACCAACACGTCAGGGTCGTTCACGAGCGCAGCCGCCAGCTTGACGCGCTGTCGCATTCCCTTCGAGAACGCTCCGACCGGCTTGGGATCGTCGACATCGAGTCCGACCCGTTCCAAAGCATCACGGGTACGAGCGTCGACCTCGACAACACCATGGGTCTCAGCCGCCAACGCAACGAAGGCTCTCGCAGACAGTCGATCGAACAGGGCGTCTTGTTGCGGGGCGAGCCCGATCCGTCCCCGAATCTCTCGATCTCTTCCGGCATTCCGGCCGAGCACGGTCACAGTTCCCATCGAGGGCTGGGTAAGCCCGCACAACATGCGAAACAGGGTCGACTTGCCGGCACCGTTCGGGCCCAGGATCGCCGTCACGCCGGACCCGATCTGGAAGCTCACATCGGAGACGGCGACCACGTCACCAAAGGACTTCGTGGCCCCGACGGCCTCCACCATCACGGGTCCAGCGCCGAGCCGGGCCGCAGGGTCTCCCACCCTGATCTGCGATTCTGGAGGGGTCGCTGGGGAGACAGGGACGCCCGTCGGTGGCGGTGGCGGTGGCGGTGGCGGTGGCGGTGGCGGTGGCGGTGGCGGTGGCGGATCCTGCATCACACAGCCGCCAATCGTCGGTACCGGGCAACGAGCACACCCATCCACATCGTGGTCCATGCCGATGCTCCGGCGAACACCAGCCATGTCGGCGTCGTCGCGCGTCCTGGGGACTCGCCGGCCGGTCCGATCTCACCGAAGATCCGGGCCGCCATCTCGATCGGCGCGCCGAGCGGATCGAGCACCCGCAGTTCGTGCCGTAGCCCGATGGCGTCGACGCAGATCCCTACCACGATCGACACGCCGACCAGCGCGCCCAGCACGCCCACGCTGGCAATGGCGCGTCGATCAGTGAGGCTGCTGGCACCGAGGCTCAGTGCCGCCAGGAATCCCACGATCACGACCGACGACAGGAGGATCCGAGCCACCACGCCGAGCCAGGCGCCGAACCCGTCTGGTCCGAGGCTCTGGATCGTGTAGCCGATCAGCAGCAGCAGCACCGGTCCGGCGACGACGATCGCCATCACGGCCATCACCGCGGCGAACTTGGCGATCAGATACGTCGGCTTGGTGAGCGGGGTCGACAGATACAACTGGAACATGCCGTCGCGCCGGTCACGCACCAGTGCCTCGGGCGCAACGAGCGTCGCGAACAGCACCACGACCACGATCGGCAGGCCGAAGAGTTCCCAATACGGCGGACGCAGTGCCTCACCGAGCATGTCACCGATCAGGATGGTGAGCGCAAGGAACGCGATCGACGGCAGGAACGCGACTAGGGCAACAATCGCGGGGAACACCTTGTGTCGACCCTTGCGGCCGATGCCGAGCACACTGCGGATGGTGTGCCAGGCGACTGAACGCATCGCCTGCCCGACCCCGGCGCGATCGCCCTCGTAGCGCCGGTACCCGCGGTCGAAGATCTCGGCCGGTGCGGTCACAACGACACCCCGGTGAACAGGTCTTCCAGCGTGGTTCGATCGGTGCTGATCCGCCGCACCCGGGCATCGGCCGACGCCACCGCGTCTCTGATTGCGTCCAGACTGGCATGAGGTTCGGCGCCGCCGACGCGGAGGCGGGTCATGTCTCGGGCGACCTCGAGGCCGACGCGCTGCAGGTGCTGCTCGACAGCGTCGACCGCGCCCGGGCGGTCGTCGATCTCGACGAGTTCGACGGTGACGATGGCGGTGTCACCGACGAGATCATCGAGACGTCCGTGGGCGACGAGGCGTCCGGCATCGAGGGCAACGATGTTGTCACAGATGCGTTCGACCTCCTCGAGGAGATGGCTCGAGAGCACGACGTCGATGCTGAAGTCTTCGCTGATCTGGCGGATCAACGCCAACATCTCGTCGCGCTGAACGGGATCGAGACCATCGGTCGGTTCGTCGAGCAGGACGAGGGATGGGTCGGCTGCGATCGCCTGGGCCAGTTTGACTCGTTGCCGCTGGCCGGTCGACATGGTGCCGAGCGGTCGGAATCGTTCCTCACCGAGGCCGACCAGCCACAGGGCGTCGCTCGCTCGACCCTTTGCCTCGTGCCGGGGCATGCCTCGGACCTCGGCGAGATGTTTCACGAAATCGGATGCCGGCATGTCTTCGGGAAGGACATTGCGCTCTGAGACGTAGCCGATCCGGGTCCGAAGCTGGCGGGCGTGTTGCCCGGGATCGAAGCCCAGCACCGTCACCGTCCCGGCGGTCGGAGGCCGAAGCCCGAGCGCGATCGACATGAGCGTGGTCTTGCCTGCGCCGTTCGCGCCAACCAACCCCGTCACCCCGTGGGGGACGTCGACGCTCACAGCATCGAGCGCACGATGGGTTCCGAACTGCATCGTCAGTCCGCTGGTGGAGAGCACCGCCACGCCGCGCATCCTAGACACGGCTCGGACCGGCAGCTGTTCGGGTCGGCGGTTCCGCGTTCGGACCGGCAGGCCGACCTCGCCGAGCATCGGCACCCACCGTTCGGGCCGTTAGCGTTGGGGCCACCAGGACATCCCCCCTCCGGAGACCCCATGACCGACGTCCCCACCACTTCGTCCATCACGGCTGCGCACGCAGCCGGTGCCACCAAGATCTACGGGTCGGGCGACACCGAGGTCCGTGCCCTCGACGGGGTCGATGTGACGTTCGCGAAGGGGGCGTTCACGGCGATCATGGGGCCGTCGGGCTCCGGCAAGTCGACGCTGATGCATTGCATGGCGGGGCTCGACACCTTGACCGACGGTGAGGTGTACATCGGTGAGACGGCGCTGTCGACGCTGTCGGAGAAGGACCTCACCCTGCTGCGCCGAGACAACGTCGGGTTCATCTTCCAAGCGTTCAACTTGGTACCGACGCTCTCGGCGATCGAGAACATCACGCTGCCAATGGATCTTGCCGGCACGACACCCGACCGATCGTGGCTCGACCGGGTCATCGATGCGGTCGGGCTCGCCGACCGTACGTCGCATCGGCCCAACGAACTGTCCGGTGGGCAGCAGCAGCGAGTGGCGGTGAGCCGGGCGCTTGCGACCCGACCCGAGATCATCTTTGCCGACGAACCCACCGGCAATCTCGATTCGACCACCGGGAACGAGATCCTGCGTTTCATGCGCAGCGCCGTCGACGAGTTCGGGCAGACCATCGTGATGGTGACCCATGATCCGGTTGCTGCGTCGTTTTCGGATCGGGTGATTTTCCTGGTCGACGGGAAGATCGTCGACGAACTCCTCGATCCGACCCCCGACACCGTGCTCGACATGATGAAGAGCCTCGGCGACTGAGCGATGCTGCGTCTCACCATCAAGAACCTGCTCGACAAGAAGATCCGCTTCGCCCTCACGACCCTTGCTGTTGTCGTGAGCGTGGCGTCGGTGGTGGGCGTGTTCGTCCTCACCGACAGTCTGCGAGCGAGCTTCAGTGGCCTGGCCGGTGACATCGCCGGTGGGAGCGACCTGACCGTTCGGGTTACCCAGGATCTCGGTCAAGAGTTCGATCGCCCGCCCTTCGACGAGGCACTCGCCGACGGCATCGCTGCGGTGGATGGCGTGGCCGAGATCATCCCTGCGGTGTTTTCGTTCAACGACACCGTGATCATCGACGGTGACGGTGAGGCGATCCGCCCCCAGGGGCCGCCTGCGCTCGGGTTCAGTTGGGACCCGACAACGTTCTTCATCGCGGCGGGCGAGGTACCCGACGCAGCGGGCGAGTTCGTGGCCGACGTGTCGACTGCGGCCGACAACGGGCTGATCATCGGGCAGACCTATGCGATCGAGGGGCCGACGCGCCAGGAGACGTTCACTTTGGTGGGCACGTTCCGGTTCGGGTCACCCGACGAGCACACGAGTCTGGGCCAGACGATGGCCGCGTTCGAGCTCGAGCAGGCCCAGGACTTCCTGAACCGGCCCGGGCAATACGACGCGGTCGCCGTCCTCGTCGACGCCGGTGCCGATGTGGCTGCGGTACAAACCGCGGTGCAAGCCGTCGTCGGTCAGGAACTCGAGGTGGTGACCTCGGCGGTGATCGAGAACGAGAACGCCGAGGGATTCGACGAGTTCATCTCGATCTTCAACAACATCTTGCTGGCGTTTGCCTTCATCATCGTGTTCGTCGCCACCTTCATCATCAACAACACGTTCCAAATCGTGGTGAGCCAACGCATCCGAGAACTCGGCCTGTTGCGGGCGATCGGCGCCACCGGTAGTCAGGTGGCCCGCTCGGTGTACTTCGAGGCGCTTCTGGTCGGCGTGTTCAGCACGGTGGTCGGCATCGTCACCGGTCTGTTGCTCGGCCAGGGTCTGCGAGGTGCGCTCAACGGGCTCGGGTTCTCGCTGCCTGCCGGTCCGGTTTCGAGAGACTCGAACGAGGACTGGAGACCCGAACGTGAGTGCGGCTCTCCAACGCGTCGTCGTACGTATGCTGCACGACCCCACCTTCGCCCAGGCGG
>JAPOHW010000019.1 GCA_029979265.1 Actinomycetota bacterium
CGCGCCTCGGCAGCCCGGTGGGGTTCCGATCTCGGTCAGTGGCACGCTGAACCCAGCGGTGGTGCGCCGGCTGAGCCGATTCGGCAGTGGCTGGATGCCGTGGGGGCCAGACGCCGGCGCGATCGAACCCGCGGTCGCCCGGATGCGTGAGCTGGTTGCCGGTCTCGGACGGGGCCCCTCTGGGCTGCGGGTGCTTATCTACACCCCACTCGTTGCTGGCCGGTCCCGACCAAGAGGTCGACATGGTGCTGGCCGATGTCGCTGATCGAGACGGCATCGACGCGTTGTTCGACGAGCTCGAAGCACGACTCCCCCGCCTGGACATCTTCGCCGCGAACGCCGGAACGGGCCGCGTGACCCCCTTCCTCGACCTGTCGACACAGGAGTGGGACGACGTCGTCGCGCTCAACCTCACCGGCACCACCTACTGCTGCCAACGCGCGGCCAGACTGATGCGCAACCACCCTGCACCCAACATGTCGATCATCGTCGTGTCATCGATTCGTGCGCTGGGCGCCCGCTCCGGCCGCCTCGCGTACTCGGCGACCAAGGCTGCGGTCAACCAGATGGTGCGGGTAGCAGCGCTGGATCTCGCTCCCCTGGGGATCCGAGTCAACGCCCTGTCCCCCGGCATCACCGACACCCCGCTCACGGCTGCGAACCCAGACGCGTTCGCCGAGGCAGTGGCCGGCGTCCCCCTCGGTCGGGCAGGCCTCCCCGAGGACATCGCCGAAGGAGCGCTGTTCCTCGCGTCACCTCAAGCACGGTTCGTGACCGGGATCAACCTCGTCGTCGATGGTGGCGAGTCGCTCAACGCCTGAACGTCGTCAGCGTCCGAGCACGCCGTCCAGACCGAGCTCGGCCACCCGATCGAAGAACACCTCTCGTTTGTGGTCGCGGTCGCCGTCAGCCGGCCAGAGCTGATCGGCCCAGACCACGACATTGTCGATGCCGGCGTCGCGGTACCGGTCGAGCCGCGAGCGCTCTCCGCCTGCTACCCGGAACCAACGGGGAAAGTCGCGCGGATCACCGCCCTGCTGCGAACGGAGATCGATCAGCGCCGCGTCGAGACGAACGGCATCCTCGAAGTCAGGCGTACCGGACGAGAACCACCCGTCGCCCAGGCTCGCCGCCCGTTCGAGCGCCACGGGCGCATTCCCGCCCAGGATCAGCGGCACATCGATCCGCCGCTTGGTCACCTGGATGGTGCCGGTCCGGAAGTGCTCACCCTCGAACTGGAACGGCCCACCCACCCAGGCCGTACGCATCAGCGCAATCGACTCGCGGAAGCGGGTGCGTCGCTCTTCGAACGGGACTCCCAGGCTCGCGAACTCCTCCTCGAGCCAGCCGACGCCCACCCCGAGATGGAAGCGCCCTCCGGACAGCTCGTGGAGCGAGGCTGCCGCACGCGCTGTGGCCAGCGGATGCCGGAGGGGAAGGATGTAGATGCCGGTGGCAGGCCTGAGCCCCGTCGTGACCGCAGCGACGGCACCGAGGGCGACCAGCGGGTCGAGCAGCTCGGTGTCCGGGCTGATGATGGGCCCGGTGATGTGCTCGTGCGCCTCATTTCCCTTGCGCGGGTGCTCGCTCTCGTACTCGACCGGCAGGAGGAGATGCTCGCCGAGCCAACAGGTGTCGAAGCCTGCCTCGTCGGCCGCCACGGCCAGGTCGACGAGGTCGGGGCCGGTGATGTCGTAGACCGACAATCCGACGTTCATGGATTGATCACGCGCATTCGGCTGCGCTCCTTTCGAGCAGGGCAGGTCTGGGTCCGGGTTCCGTCATGACGCGAACGCCGGTTCGCAGTAGAAGCTGACGTAGCGAGCGATCAAGCCTCGGGCATCGAGGGAGAGGCACGACACGAAGCTGCCACTCCCCCCGCCGGGAATCCCCTCCACGAGGCCTTCGAGCATCGCGTGGCGACCGACTTGACCGAAGGAAATGAGCCGATGCCCGAACGGCTGGCGACCGCGGCGCCGGAATGTGGCCAGCAATGCGTCGCGTCCGACGATGTCGAGGCGCCCCGGGTCGCTGATACCCGTGTGCTTGTAGGGCGGATGGGAGTAGAGCACCTCCAGGGCGAAGCAGGCTGCCGCATCCTCGAACGCCCCGGAATCGAGGTGTGCGAAGTAGCGCTCGAGCGCCACGGCGGCATCGTGGTCGGACCGCTCGGGTTCGGGGCCCGGTGGGCCGATCCGCGAGTCCGCCCGGAACTCGAGGTGTCGGCTGACGACCCCGTCGGCGGTGGTCACGGACGCCGCGAACGAACACTCGGTGTCGCCGAGCACCACGCCTTCGAGGAGCCACACATCACCGGCGTGGACCGCCACGACCAGACGCCGCGGTTGCTGTGGAAGACCACCGTCCCGCTCGATCGCCGCGAGACCGGCAGCTCCGACACCTTTGAGGCGTGGAGCGGTCTCGATGACGCCACGCCGGGGGAACGCAAGCCTGCAGTCGGCGGAGCAGTGAGACCCGGCGGCCTCTGCGTCTCCGCTGGAAAGCGCGTCGATCCATCTCGTGATCTCGGGATCGACGGTGTGACCGACGGGCGAGAAGCGAGTGCCCATGTCAGGTGGCGGTGTACCCGCCGTCGACCGGCACCGCGGCTCCGGTCATGAACGACGCTGCGGGAGCGCACAAGAACGCCACCACGGCAGCGATCTCCTCCGGCTCCGACGTGCGCGACATGGGCGGTCGAGCCTTCAGGCCGGCCGTCTCGGGTGGCGCCGTCGGGGCGCCACGGACGCGCTCACTGTTGGCGGCGAGGTTCGTACGGACGAGGCCGGGGCAGACACAGTTCGCACGAATCCCTTCCGCTGCGTACTCGGCGGCCACGGCTCGGGTCAGCTGCAACACTGCGCCCTTCGACGCGTTGTAACTGGCCGAGCTGCCGGCTGCGACGAGCGATGCCACCGAGCCGATGGTCACGATCGCCGGAGTCTTCGACGCACGGAGGTACGGGATCGATTCGCGAATCGCCAGGAACGTGCCTGTCAGGTTCACGTCGATGACCGTGCGCCACTCGTCCAGGGTCGTGTCTGCGGTCCGACCCGGCAGGGTGATCCCGGCACAGGTCACCAACACGTCCATGCCACCGAAGGCTTCGACGGTGGTCCGCACCGCGGCGGCCACGGACGCCTCGTCGGCGACATCGCAGCGGACGGCGATGCCGCCGTCGATCGACGCGACCGTCGCATTGGCGGAATCGAGATGCAGGTCAGCGGCCGCCACCCGTGCGCCTGCATCGGCGAGCGCAACCGCGCTGGCGGCGCCGATGCCGCTGCCCGCCCCGGTGACGAGCGCCCTCATCCCGAGCAGGGCATCGTCGTTCACGGCGTCGTCTCCTGCGGTTGCGCACTGAACGAGGTGGCCGTGAGGCCACCGTCGACAGGGAGGTCGATGCCGGTGACGAACGCACTGGCGTCGGATCCCAACCAGGCCACGGCCTCACCGACGTCGACAGGTCGGCCGAGTGTGCCGAGGGGCAGACTGGCCGCGTAGCGGTCCCAGTCCATCGCTGCGAACAGGGGGTTCCCGACGCTCATGTCGGTGACTACCGGTCCCGGACAGACAGCGTTGACCCTGATCCCGAGCGGTCCCAACTCGATGGCCGCCGACTTCGTCAGCCCGCGAACTGCGAACTTGCTGGCACTGTAGGCGGCGGCGCCACCCGCCCCGATGAGGCCGCGCACCGAAGACACGTTGACGATCGACCCCGCCCGGGGACTCGCCATTTCGTGGTGGAGCCGCAGGAACGCCTGCATGCCCAACAGGGTCCCGCCCACGTTCACCGCCAGCGTGCGTTCGAAGTCCGCAGGATCGAGATCGGCGATGGACGCGGTGGTCACGATGCCGGCATTGTTGACTAGGACGTCCGGGCGGCCGCCGAGCGCGCGGAGGACGGGCAGGAGCCCACACCATGAACCGGGGTCGGCGACGTCGAGGCGAACAGCGTGCGCGCTGGGGCCGAGGCGTTCAGCGGTCGACTCGAGCTCGTCGGTCAGGATGTCGGCAACCACCAGGACCCGAGCGTCGTGCGCCACCGCCGCCTCGGCGATCGCAGCGCCCAGCCCGCGAGCAGCGCCTGTGACCAGCACGGACTTGCCCGACAGGCTCAGTTCGACCACGTCTCGCTCCTGGTCCGGCGTCTCGGGTCAGCCGGCAGGCCGCCACTGCGGAATGGCGACGTCTTCGGCGAGTTGTTGGAACCAGACCTCCATCGGCTGGTCCGCCGTCAGGTCGGGGGTACCGGCCAATTGCCCGAACATGTGAACCTGCGGGTGCTCTTCGAGCGACACGAGAACGATCGTGTAGGGCGTAGGGAACGCCGGGTGGAGCTGGTGGGTCACCGTGGTCCAGCTCAAGAGCGTGGCCCGGCCTGAAACCGGCCTCCAGGTTCCCTCGCTCGACCCGCACCGACGGCAGTAGCTGGTGGGCAGGTGGGACACCTCGCCACAGGCGCAGACGCGGACGACGAGCTCACCGCGCGCCGCTGCCTCGAAGAGCGGACCCGTGTCGTGGTCGTCGGTGACCGGCAAGAGCGGGGGCGCCTCGGGCTCGCTCATCCATCACCTCGCAGGATCAGGGCACTCCCGGGCGGGAGCGCCGTGGAGGTGACCAGGCACGTCTCGGCGCCCGGTACCTGGTTGGTCGAGGTCCCCCGGATCTGGCGAACCCCCTCCACGATGTGGTTCATCCCGTGGATGTAGCCCTCGGAGAGGTGGCCTCCGGCGGTGTTGATCGGGATGGACCCGTCCAGCTCGATGCTCCCGTCCGCCACGAAGCTGCCCCCCTCGCCCTTGGCGCAGAAGCCATAGTCCTCGAGCTGGAGCAACACCGTGATGGAGAAGCAGTCGTACAGCTGCGCCACGTCGATGTCATCGGGACCGAGGCCGGCCCGCTCGAACAGCAGCCGCCCCACCGGTGCAGCCGGCAGCGTCGTGAGCGACTCGCGCATGAGGACCGAATAGAAGTTGCCGGGCTGGACGTCGGGTAGCGATGCCTGGGCCACCGCCCGGATGAGCGCCGGTGGTCGGGGAAGATCGCGCGCCCGCTCTGCGGTGGTGACGACGAGGGCGTTCGCGCCGTCGGTCTCCAGGCAGAAGTCGAACAGCCTGAGCGGATCCGAGATCATGCGGGCGCCCAGATAGTCGTCCAGCCCCATCGGACGACCGTGCATCTGTGCCGCCGGGTTGGCGTTGGCACGGTTGCGGCACGCGATCGGGATGCGCCCGAGCTGGTCCGGTGTGGTGCCGAAGTCGATCATGTGTCGGCGGGCCATCAACGCGAAGCACTGTCCGGGCGTCTGGAGTCCGTACGGCAACCAGTACTCGTCGTAGGTCCCGTTCCCGCCGACCCGCGGCGCGTCCGATGCTTGTGATGCGGCTCCGTAGCGCCGTCCGCTCCTGCCGTTCAGGGACCGGTAGACGAGCACTGCGGTGGCCTGTCCCGACAGGATCGCGGCAACGGCCTGACCGACCATCGCCGCCGGCGCAACCCCGCCGGGCCCGTTCTCGCCCAGGTACGAGATGTTGTCGAGCCCGAGGGTGTGGATGAGGTCGGACGTCCGCACATCGTCCATGTCGCAGCGGACGATCCCATCGATGTCGATGGGCACAAGACCGGCGTCGCCGATCGCCTCGAGCGAGGCCTCGACCGCGAGCGTGAGCGTCGACCGACCCGAGTCCTTCGAGAACTCCGTGGCTCCGATGCCGACGATCGCACAACGGTCTCGGTGATCGTACAACTCTGCACTCACTCCAGCGACGCGGCCCGCAGCGGGCCCTTGACGCTGCACCTTACGAAACACGATGATGGTTGGCAATCCTGATGAGAAATAGCCTATGCGCGGTGCCCACGCCGAGAACCTCGAAGGATGGTGTCTGATGGATGCCTCGACCTTGAAAGAAATCCCGATCATCGACGTCGACTCACATGTCGTCGAACCCCCCGACCTCTGGTCCTCTCGTATGGCCTCCAAGTGGCGCGATCAGACGCCAAGGGTGAGATGGGACGACGAAGCCAACGAGGAAGCATGGTTCCTCGGCGAACAGCGACTCTCCCCCGCCGGGTCGGCCGGTCAAGCCGGATGGCCCGAGTACGCCCCGCTGCATCCCCCTCGCTACGAGGACACCGCTGTCGAGACTCGCGACCCGGAATCCCGCACGGACTGGATGGACCGATATGGCATCGCGACCCAGGTCCTCTACCCGAACGTCGCGATGTTCTCATCGGGGGCGATGCAGAAGTGCGACCCTGGTGCTCGTCTGGCACAGGTCCAGGCCTACAACGACTATCAGACCGATTACGCCGCGAGTGCGCCGGGGCGCTATGTGGCCATCACCTCGCTGCCGTTCTGGGATCTCGACGAGACCCTCGCCGAGATCGATCGCTGCGCGGACCTCGATCACCGCGGCATCAACTTCACCCAGGATCCCGCTTCGTTCGGCCTGCCAGCGCTCGGCGATCCCCACTGGGATCCCATGTGGGCTTCTGCACAGGAGAAGGGGGTGCCGGTCAACTTCCACATCGCGTCGGGCGACATCTCGTTGCTGTCGAACACCGGCCACGAGTCGGCGGGCCTCCACGCCAACTACGCGTCGATCGGTGTCAGCTTCTTCATGGGGAATGCCCGAACGATCGCGCAGGTGATCTGCAGCGGCATCTGCCACCGGTTCCCCGACCTGAAGTTCGTGTCGGTCGAGAGCGGCATCGGCTGGATCCCCTTCGCCCTCGACTCCCTCGACTGGCAGTGGCAGAACTGTGGCGTCCACCTGGAGCACCCGGAATACGAGCTCCTCCCGAGCGAGTACTTCAAGCGGCAGATGTATGGCTGCTTCTGGTTCGAACGCGAAGGTCTCTCGTACGCAATCGAGCGGATCGGTGCGGACAACGTCCTCTACGAGACCGACTTCCCGCACCCGACCAGCATGTCGCCAGGGACGCACACGGCGGCCGTCGATCCGGACCACTTCGTGCGCGAAGCGTTCGCGGACCAGCCCGAAGACGTGGCACGAAAGGTCCTCCACGACAACGCCGCTGCGCTCTACGGTATCGACTGACCCCGAAGACCAGCGGCACCGCTAGCATCAGCAACCGTGACATCGCATCGCGACCGAGCTCCCCTGGGGATCCAGTACACATCGGCGCTGACGCGACCACTCAAGGCGGCCGAAGACACCGCCCGCGCCATCGTGCACACCATCGTCGAGGACGGCCTGCAGGTAGGCGAGAAGCTCCCTTCCGAGGCCAAGATGCTCGACTACTACCGAGTCAGCCGTCAATCACTGCGCGAAGCGCTCCGCCTGTTGGAGGTCCAGGGGCTCATCGAGCTCAAGCGCGGCCCCGGAGGCGGGCCCGTCGTCGCCGGGGTCGATGCCGCACACTTCGGGCGGATGTCATCGCTCCCCTTTCACCTCGTCGGCGTGACCTACGAGGAACTGGTCGAAGCCTGGGCGTTCGCCGATGGGCAGCTCGCTGCGCTGGCGGCCAGGCGAGTCGCCGACGAAGCGGTCCGAACAAGCCTCGATCTCTACCTGGAGGTCCGGCCCTCAGCTCCGGAAGGCGTCGAAATCGAGGAGTACGTCGACCTCCACAGCCACTTCCACCACACCCTCGGCGGCCTCTGCGGCAACAAGGCGCTGGAGTTGACGCTGACGTCGTTCCGGCTCATCTTCAGCCACCACTTGTTGTTCGAGCTCGACCCCCGCAGGCTGGGGCCCGTCGTCGAACGTGAACACGCCGACATCGCCCGCGCCGTCCTGGCCGGAGACGAGGAACTGTCCCGCAAGCTCAGCGAGGACCATGTCCACACGGTCGCGAACTACTACGTCGACGCCGCCACCGGCAGGTCCCTCGACGCACTCGTCGAGTGGCGCTGACCGCAGGAACCAGCTCTCAGCCGGTCGTGCGAGTCTCTCGCCAGCCCACCTCCATCTCCTTGCGGGAGATCAGCCAGCGCCCATCGGACCCGCGCTGGAGGGTGTCGTAGTAGCGAGCCACGATCACATACACCGACCCGGGTTCGTCGACCTGGGTCTGAGAGGAACCAGCAGGTATTCGAGCTCAATTCATCCGAAGCGGCATAAACCTCGAACGTTCCGCTTCAACCGAGGTTCGAGATCCGAAGAGGGACCACGCTTCGGCGCTCCCGCCCGATAGAGATTTGATCTCGGCCGAACAGGAGTGCCCAGATCAAGGTTCCCCTTTCTCCGATGCGGCGGCCTCCGGCGACGAATGCAGGCATCTAATTCCGCTATCTCAGTGCAGCACCTGCCAACACGATGGGAAGCCCGACGTCTACGTGACTGCTGGCGGATCTGCGTTCCACTCAAATCCTCAGTGCTCGGCTCTTCAGATGGGCCAACGTTCCGTAGAACGGCGGGGTGGAGACTCAGCAGAGATACAGAGGGTCAGTCGAAGCTCAATGAAACTTGCAGAGCGTCAACCCTGCATCGTCTGCAAGCCGTAGGCACTAGAGAACCGCAGCCAGGCGTGTGATCGTTTTGCCAAACCAGTGTGATCAACCGGCTGGCCACGCCCCCAACATCCGCACCACGTCAGGCCAAACGGATTTCTACTAATCCCCCACCAAGAGGCAGGCTCCTGCCGCAAGGGGACGGCGCCCAGGCATAGCCGAGTGCACGCAGTATTCGTGGGCGGTGTGTTCGCGTCGCCTGCGGCCGGTGAGGTTCGGTGACGGTTCCCGTGATGAGGGTGATTTGCCGGCGTCATCTCGCACCAAAGCCTCCGTACTGACTACTCTCTGACAATCCGATTGAAATGTCGGTGTGAGAGATACGAGGACCAATGAATCCAATTGAACTACTGAGCGAAGATCAGTACACGCTCGTCTACAACGCACTGTCGTTCGGAACGGCAGTGATGCTGGGCGCCTTCGTCTACTTCTTGACGCAGATGAGTGCCGTCAACAAGGAGTACCGCCCCGCGATCGCAGCATCGGCCGTCGTGGTCGGTATCGCCGGCTACCACTACTACCGGATCTGGGACGGGTTCGCCCACGGCCAGATGAACGAGGGCTACCGGTACGCCGACTGGCTGATCACCGTGCCGCTGCTCGTCATCGAGTTGCTGATCGTCCTCGGTGTTGCCGCCGACCAGCGCAAGCAACTCATGAAGACGCTTGTCCCGGCAACGGTTCTCATGATCGCACTCGGTTACCCGGGTGAGGTCGCAGAGAGCGCCGGCACCAAGTGGCTCTTCTGGGTGCTCGCGATGATCCCGTTCGTCTACATCCTGTGGACGCTCAACGGGCAGCTCCAGGCTGCGGCCGCTCGCGAGACTCCCGCCGTTGCTGCTGCGATCAAGAACGCAACCATGGTGCTCCTCATCACCTGGCTCGTGTACCCGATCGCCTATCTCTTCCCCGTCTTCGACGACACGTCCGGTGCGCTCGAGACACTCCGGCAGGTCGGCTACACCCTCGCCGACATCACTGCCAAGGGACTGTACGGGTTGATGGTCCTCGGCATCGCCAAGGCCCGCAGCAACGCCTGATCTACCCAGAACGTCGATTTCCGGACCGGGAGCAGCTGCTGAACCAGCAGCCATCCCGGTCCGGTGTCGTTTTGGCTCCCGGTTCCCTCAGCCGAGTGGACCGGGTTTTCCGGTTCTCTCAGTCGAGGGGAACGAGCGAGGTAACCGACCATTCGTACGCTTCGGTGTAACCGGCATCGCCCAGCGGCGTCACGAGCGTGAAGTCGTAGGTGCGGGTTTCGCGCACAGGCAGGCCGGTTTCGACGTCGACCCACAGCTCGATCGTCTCGACATTGTCGGGGTGATCCCCGAGCACCAACGTCGTCACCACGACGAGCACGGACCGCACCTCGCCGGCCACGTCAGCAGCGGTCACCGTTGCCGTCACAGCTCGTTCAGCAACCGAATCAGTGCTCTGACAGGTCCATGATGAGGCATCGACCGAGAGCGGGCTGTCGGTGCACGACCGAACGACGAGGTCGTCGAGACCGAAGAACTGATGGAAGATCTGCTCCTCGCCGAGTTCCAGTCCAATTTCGGTGTCGCACCACTCCAAGCTCTGCCACCGCTCCTTGACGAAGTCTGTGCGGATCTCGACACCACATGCGCTCGGTGTCACCGTGATGAATCCGTCAGGCGGGTACTCCCGTGCTGCGCCGGTGGCGAGATCGAGCTGCTCTCCACCGGTGACGCTGATCGGGTAGACCCCGACGTCGGGGAGCCGAACCGGTCCACTGACCACCGCTGGTTCCGGCTCGGCTGATTCGGCTTCGTCCGGCTCGGCGGAATCATCGCTCGCCTCTGCGTCGTCGTTAGCTGAATCATCACCCGATCCGTCGGCTGCTTCATCCACCGCATCATCCGGCTGGCTCTCATCGGCAGACGGCGAGGAGTCTTCCTGCTCATCTTCGTCGAGCGCCTGTTCGAGTCGATCGACCGCATCGGCCGCCCCGATTTCCGTCGTGGTCGTGCGAAACGCCCGCCCGGCGACCACACCGGCCACCGCCAACGCCACGACGACAACGATCAAAAGTGTCTTCTTTTGCTTGTCCACGGTCCGGCATGCTGTCACAGAAACAGTCGGATCTCACCGACCGGCAATCACCTCAGGGGACACGTCCGCAGAATCCCAGCAGATGCTCGAAGTTCGACGCAGCAGCGGATACCTCGATCTCTGGCCCGAACGCGCCACGGCCTCGAAAATCATCGGTGATGACGGAGCGGAAGAAGGAGACGGCTTCGTCGGTCAGGTGCGGTGCGGGGACGAAGTCCTGTCTCGTTGCGCGAGCCAGATCCCAGCAGTGGACGTAATTGTCGGCAGCGAGCATCCGCAGTGCCTCCCTCGCCGGCATCTCACCGAACGCAAGACTGACCATCTCGGTCACGTCTGCCACACCTTCCACGGCGCGGTCGAGGGCTGCGGAGGCTCGTCGATACGTGTCGCAATGATCGTCCCCGAGCACATCGGTGAGTCGGGCAGGCATGGTTGTCATCAGCTCCTGCTGACGCTCACTGTCGCCGGCCAAGCCAGCCCCGAACATGAAACGGCCGAGGGTGACATGGCCGATGAGATCACCGACCGTGAAATCCTCACACGGTGTGTCTCCCGCCAACTGGGCCGGATCGGTCCCCTCGACCAACGGTGTCAGCAACGCACTGACGCCTCGCAGGAACTCCGTTGGGTCCATGTTGCCCTCGCTTCGATTGTCGGTCAGCCGCCCGCTGATGCTTGGGCCGGGACGCTCGCCCTCGACCAACTGTGGACTCCGCACTCGTGGTCGTCAATGAGCGCCTACGACGTAGTCGTAGCGCGTCCGATCAGGTCGAGCCGGTCACCACGAGATCGCGTCCTGAACGCTTCGCCTGCAGGAGGGCATCGTCGGCCACCTTCAGCAACCGCTCCACTCGCGTTTTTCCATCACAGTGGGCGACACCAATGCTGACCGTCACCGGAAACTCGCCGCACTCCACCTGTGACGAGACGGCCGAACGGATCCGTTCCGCTGCCGCGAGCACGACGACGGGCTCGTTGGAGAACACCACACCAACGAACTCCTCTCCGCCCCATCGACCCACGAGGTCCTCACCCCGCAGATTCGCGGCAAGCACCCGGGCAACATCGGCGAGCACCGCATCGCCGGCGTCATGTCCGAGGGTGTCGTTGACCCGTTTGAAGTGGTCGACGTCGATCATCAGCAACGAAAAGACCTGACTCGAGCGGTCCAACGTCTCGAACACCTCGTCGATGCCCCCACGGTTCATCAGCCCGGTCAGCGCGTCGGTCTTCGCTGCCCTTCGACTCCGTGCCAGATCAGACTCGAGTTCGATGCGACTCATCGTCTCGGCGACGAGTTGGCGCCGGTGGCCGATCCAGATCTCGAGGTAGTACCCGTACAGCAGGACCACGAACCCCATGAGTGGACCGAAGCGCCAATCGAACCCGTCCTCGACGAGAACTGCTCGGTTCGCACCGATGACCGAAACCGTTGCCGTCCACACGGCAATCGTGATCAGCAGCGCCCGAGCCCGAGAGAACCCCGACATGGCCACGACTGCGAGGAGCAGGGGGAGGAAGAGCAGCGTGTTCAGCACACCGACGAGTGCCTCTTGTGGAGCAAGAAAGAGGTACCCCACGGTGTACTGCATCAAGGTCAACGCAATGAGGGCGAGTACGTACCATCGCCGAACCGCATCCGGTGCCCAGAACCACGTCAGTTGGCACAGCGCCAACCCCGAGAAATGCACGATCGGCCACATCAGGCCCGGGTACTGGTCGACACCCAGCAAGGTCGATCCGAGCACGAAGGCGCCGAGAACCGTTCCAACAGTGATGAGCAGGGCCAGCATCCGAAGCGCGGTCTGCAGGTCGGCCAGGCGAATCGCTGCATCGACGGCGGCGAACCCGGCCGGACGATCATCGACGTGAACCTCACTGCGAACCACGTCCCGATCGTAGGCGGTGCGCTGTGCCCCACACAGAACGCCGGGTTAGGTTCTGGCCATGCGTTGGCACCTTGACTCCTCTCGCCCTCGGCGACTTCTCGCAGCGACAGCGGCGATCAGCCTTGCGGGTTTGATCGCTCCGCAGCCCGCCCTCTCCCATCCCGAGGGGCCCGGCAACCACAAACCCATGCCGGTCCATGCGACCCCTGCGATGCGTGCCTTCGTCGACGATCATCATCACGCCGACCCATTCGAAGCAGCCGCGGGGCAAGCCTGCATCGACGGCTTGGCGGCCGAAACGTTCCCGTGCAACAACATCGATCTCGAGGCGTTCCTGCCGATCGCCGAGATCGGTGGTACCAGTGGACAGAGCGCACTCAACGACATCTGGGGCTGGACGGACCCGGTGACCGGTCGTGAATACGCGCTCATCGGCCGGGTGTTCGGGACCTCCTTCGTCGACGTCACGAACCCGACCGATCCCCGCTACCTCGGCGAACTTCCGACCCATGGCTCATTCGGCTCGGACTGGCGCGACATCAAGACCTTTGCCAACCACGCCTTCATCGTGAGCGAAGCTCGCAGGCACGGAATGCAGGTCTTCGACCTGACCCAACTACGCGGCCTCGATGGAACGAACCCCGTCACCTTCTCCGAGACCGCGCACTACAGCCGGGTGTCGTCCGCCCACAACATCTTCATCAACGAGGACTCTGGGGTCGCCTACATCGTCGGTGCAGCCGGCAGGAACGGTTGTGACGGTGGATTGCACATGGTCGACATCGCCAATCCGACGAACCCTCGCCGACTCGGATGTTTCGGTGCCGATGGGTACACCCACGATGTCCAGTGCGTCATCTACGACGGTCCCGACACAGAGCATCGCGGCAAGGAGATCTGCCTTGCCTCCAACGAGGACACCATCACCATCGTGGATGTGACCGACACGTCCAACCCGGTCCAACTCTCGAGAACGGGCTATGCCGGTGCGGACTACACCCACCAAGGGTGGCTCACTGATGACCACGTCTACTTCTTGGTCGATGACGAACTCGACGAGTACTACCAGCAGCACAACACCCGGACTCGGGTCTTCGACGTTTCCGATCTCGACGCACCCGCATTGACCGGCGTCTTCGACGGCACGACACCTGCGATCGATCACAACCAGTACATCCACAACGGCTACAGCTTCCAGGCGAACTATCGGGCTGGGTTGCGTGTGATCGATCTCACCGGGATCGCCGAGGGTTCGCTGGCCGAAGTCGCCTTCTTCGATGTCTACCCCGACGACGATGCCGCCCAGTTCAACGGAGCGTGGAGCAACTATCCGTTCTTCGACTCGGGGATCGTGATCGTCAGTGGGATCGAACAAGGCTTGTTCGTGCTTCGACCCAACCTTCCAACGACACCGAGCGACAGTGCCCCATCGGTCAGCATCGTCTCTCCGACCGATGGTTCGATCGTCAACGGCACCGTCACAATCGAAGCGAACGCCTCCGACGACAACGGCGTCACCAGCGTCGAATTCTTCGCCGATGGCATCTCGCTCGGCGTGGACGTCGACGCTCCCTACACCTTCAACTGGGACTCGACCCACGTTGGCGACGGATCGACACCGATCATTGCGCTTGCCACTGACACCGCCGGCCAGACCCGAACTGCTTCGGTCAGCGTGGAAGTGGACAACGTCGCTGATGTCTCGATCCACGTCGGTGACCTCGACGCCAGCACAGCTTCCGGACGCGGGGGGAAGTGGTCCGCAACCGTCACCATCACCGTCGTCAACAGCACCTCGAGCCCCGCGGCCGGTGTCTCCGTATCGGGCGTATGGAGCGCCGGCGACGCAGGAAGTGTGTCCTGCACCACCGATGCCTTGGGACGATGTGCAGTCGCCAGCGGAACGCTGAGCCGCAAAGTCCCGGCGGTCACCTTCTCGGTGACTGCGCTCGGCGGTGACGGGCTGAGCTACGACGCGGGTGCCAACACCGACCCCGACGGAGACAGCGACGGCACCACCATCGAGCTCACCAAACCGTAAGGCAAACGCAGTCTCTGCTCGTCAACGCGCCAGACCATGGCAGTGATTCCAGTTCGCAGCACCGCCAGGCAGTTGCAAGACGAGCAGCGTTGTTCGATGTCCGGTCTGTCGAACGATCACGCCGGGCTGAGCACCATCGTTTCTGGTCCGGCGCCGGCAACGTTGGTGCACGAATAGTTCCCGGGCCCGGCGGCAACAACGAGATCGATACAGGTGCCGTTGGCACGTTGCCCCAGGGCGTTCGGATGCATCGATTCCTGCGCATCGCCCTGCGTGATACCGGTCACCAAGAACCGTGCCCACTCGGCATCGGCACCGTTGCCCTGTGCTGCCGAGGTGGCGCAGACCTCTCGACCGTCGAGCGCATCGCGGAGATCGAGGAACTCCACACCACGCCCATTCGCCACCGCCTGGAGATTGTCGCTGATCTGGGGCACCAACACACTGCGAGCCCACGTGGCATCGACATTCCAGAACGGACACCCGCCGGTGTCCCACCGACTCCAGCCCGACTCGCTGTAGCGAATCTCTGATCCGTTGGGGATCGGAGACGGATAGCTCTGGAGAATCAACCGGTAATCGGTGTCGCCGGCTGCCGCCATGACAGCCTGGATCTCACCGATTGCCGCATCGACACCCGCCATGGCGGCGGCCATCCTGGCGTCGACGTTGGACTGTTGTGCATCCTTGCACGTGTTCTTCCACCAGCTCGGACTTGTGTACCAGCCGAGAGCGCAGTCGAGAATGATGTCGGCAAAACCGAGATCATTGCCGCCGATCGACAAGACGATCACTGCGACATCATGAGTCGCCGCAACCGCGGCAAGTTGGTCGGCCTGCGGAGCCTCCCCGTGCTGCCCACTCCCACCGTTGACGGCCCGCAGGATGTTCTGGGTCACCGCACCCGAGCAGGCCAGGTTGATCCGCGCATCGACAGCGACGTTCGTCGACACGGCAGGCGCCACGTCGGAGCGGTGACAACCCGTCGTCGTGGCCCCGTACACCCGGCTTGCGTCGTAGTACCAGGTGCCGCGGCGTTTGAAGGCCGCTCGATCGGTTCCACCTCGGTTCCCTGACGACGACGCCCAGTTCCCCGACCAGCGGCCGCCTTCGCCACTGATGTAGCTGTCGCCCATGGTCACCAGAGCAGTGGGTGTGCCGCCGGTGCCATCCCCGCCGCCGCCACCATCGCCGCCGCCACCACCCTTGCCGCCGCCTTTGCCTTTCGGCCCGGCAACCGCCGTACCGGGAAGGACCAACGCAAACACCACTACTGCAACAAGGACGAGCCGACGCACATCACTCCTCTCGAATGGGCCAAATCCTAGTGACATCGAGGGTCTGGTGCCCAGATTGCCGAAATGTCGGCTGGGAGGCATCGACGCCCGAAACAGTGGGTCAGGTGATCGCTGCGGCGATCGCCAGACCCGTGATCTCATCGTCGGTGAAGCCGAGCAGGTCCCTGAGTACGTAGTCGGTGTCCTGCCCGATCGTCGGACCGGCTCGCCACGGCGCTGCCGGGGTTGCCGACAGGTGCGACACCGGGCCGTCGAAACGGGCATCGATGACAGGGTGGTCGAGCGGGGTGAAGAACGACCGATGTTCCAGCTGTGGATCGCGGTTGAGATCGGTCGCTCGCATCGACACATACGCCGGACAACCGGCTTCCAGCAGCGTGTCCTGCGCAGCGAACACGTCGTGTTCGGCAAGCCAGTCGAGGAACACCGCTTCGATCTCGCCTCGATAGTTCAACCGTGCAGTCCGGTCGGTGTCGACCATCGCAAATCGATCCATGGCGGGTACCACGGAGCGAACGGCCATCCAGTGCTTGTCGGTGACTGCCGAGACGACGAGAAATCGCTGCGTCGTCCCGACCCGAAACACACCGCTTGGGGCTCCGTCCTCCGAACCGGTTCCGGGCCGAACGAGCGTCTCGCCGGTTGCTGCGGTTCGGGCGATCAGCGGACCGAGGAAATGCACGCCGCACTCGTTCTGGGAGACATCGATGTATTGCCCCACCCCGGTGCGCTCCCGCTCCCGCAGCGCTGCTACCAGAGCAGCGAGCGCGTAGCGCGGCGAGACGAAGTCCGTGTACGCCCCCCACGGGGCGATCGGGGCCCGGTCGGCCCACCCGGTGATGTCGCAGAAGCCCGCCAGGGCCGCGCCCTGCAGCCCGAACCCGGCGTAGGTCGACTCGGGTCCGGTCTGGCCCCGCATCGAGGTCGAGAGCATCAATGCATGCGGGTTGCGATCGTGGACGTACTCCCACCCGAATCCGCTTCGCTCCGCGATCCCCGGCCGGAAGTTCTCGACCACGACGTCGGCCCAGTCGATCAGACGATCGACGATCGCTCTCGCTTCGGGTACCGCAAAGTTGCAGGCAAGCCCGAGTTTCGACTGGTTGGCGTTCGCTGCGGGCAAGCCGGTCTCGGGCGTGAACGTCTCGTTGAAATACGGCGGGAGCCAACGCATCGTGTCGACACGAGCCATGGTCTCGGCGTGCACGACAGTCGCGCCGTGGTTGGCCATCTCCCGGGTGATCAGCGGACCCGCCGCCATCCACGTCAGGTCGGCAACCTTGAGTCCGGCGAATGCCTGCTGTCGCGGTTCCGCCGGCGGCTTCGGTGCAGCCGGTCGGCGGGGGAGATCATCGAGCAGCGCCTGGTGTTCGCCGAGATGGGGGGCACCTCGGTCGTACACGATGGGGGTGCTGCTGAGGACTGCGAAGGGGCCGGGCATCGGCAGCCCGTCGACATCGACCCAGAACTCACGCGCCTCGAGCTGCGGATCGGCAAGAAGGTCCATGGCGTCGTTGCACGGCGCAATCAGCAGCTTGTCCTGCACCGATCGTGCGTGCAGTTCCGCCTTCGTTTTCGTCTTGAGGAAGGCGAGGAGCTGGGTCATCGCCCGGGCTCCATCGCCGACCGGAAGATCGCCCCGGTGCATCTCGTCGATCCAGTCGACCCAGTCTCGCCCGCACAGATCGGCGTCGAGTGCACCTTCTTCTTCGCACCACCGCATCGAGGCTGCAAAGGCGTTGTTTCCCTGGGCTCCCAGCACGTACGAGACCACGAAGTAGCCGTCGGCGCACGGCTCGACCACCGGGTTGCGAACGCCCGGAACGACCTCACCACCTCGGTCGGTGCTGCCCTCGGCTCGATCGTCAGCCGTGAAACCAGGGTTCTTGTCGATCACCGCATAGGACGACGTCCACAGCAACGTCCCGACCACTGCAGCCTGCATCGAGGTGTCGACGTGTTGACCGAGACCGGATCGGTCGCGTTCGAAGATCGCGATGATGGCGTCAGCGGCGGCCTGCACCGCACCATGGTTGGCTGTCTCGGGGAACCCGATCGGCACCGGAGGCCGGTCCTTGTCGCCCTGATGATTGAGAAAGCCACCGCTGGCCGCCAAGGTCATGTCGGTGGCGGGAGCGTCGGCCCGCGGTCCGGTGAGACCGAACGGCGTGACCGAAACGTGCACCAATGACGGGTGTCGCTGCGCCACATCGTCGGTACCGATCCCCCATCGTCGGCGTTCAGCAGCGGTGGCCGACTCGAGGAGGACATCGGCACTGGCGAGCAGACGATCGAAACAGGCGCGGTCCTCGGTCGACTCGAGGTCGAGCACCACACTGTGCTTCCCTCTCCCCCAGTACCGCCAGTGCCAGGTGACGGCATCGTCGTCGGTCGCTCCTCGGAATCGGGACTCGCATCCACCCGGTGGTTCGACCTTGATCACCTCGGCCCCGAGATCGGCGAAGACCCGCCCTGCGGCCTCGGCGAGATGACCAGTCATGTCCACAACCCGCAGGTCGTCGAGCAGACTCACCTTCGTCGTCCCTGCATGATGGCGAGGCCATCACCGTCGAGTCGGTCGTCGAGCGCCGACCGGCCCGATGCCGCCACCATCAGCGCGGCAACCGGGCCACGAACCTCGGGACCGGTGCCGTAATGCCAGTCGATATCGGTGGCGATCAGTCGGAGCCCACGCGTGCGCTGCGCAGAACCGATCATCTTGTTCGCGCCGACCATGCCGTCGGCCATCCACCGAAGACGGGCATCGTCGGTCGGTACGGGTCGGCTGAGCGGGATCGCAACGTCGTGATGATGCACGAACACGTCGATCGCAAGATCGACCCGCTTGGTGGTGGGCGGGTTGTGGCTGCTGGCTGCGACCATCTCGCTCTCAGCGAGAAGAACGCTGACGGGCCGGTTCCCCTTCTTGATTGCGTGCCGCTTCATGAACCGGTGGAAATCGCCGCCCGCAGCGAGAAGGCCGCCCACCACGGTCGGTGCCTTGAGGGTCACCCCAAGGTTGACATGGGCGACCACGTCCCGAACCCGCCAACCGTCACACAGCGAGGCGGTGTCCCACTCGGCGGCCGAAAGGTCAGACACGGTGTCGAAGAACGCCGCGCGTTCTTGTTGCAGGGCCGGTTTCTCGTCGATCATGCGGCCCGATCCTGGCAGCGGAACAAGGGTCCTGCAATCACGCCGAGTACGGTCGCAGCGATGGCAGGTGATCCAGCGGACATGCGACGTTTCGAGTCGCTGGAACAGCCCGAGTTCCGGCGTCTGTGGTGGGGCGGCCTGTTCGTGTTTCTCGCCATGCAGACCCAACAGATCGCCCGGAGTTGGCTCGCCTACGAACTGACCGGGACGAACACTGCCCTCGGCGGTGTCCTCATCGGCTTCGGGATCGCCGGCCTCATTGCGATCCCGACCGGAGGTGTGTTGGCCGATCGAGTCAACAAACGCACCATCCTCGTGTCGACGCAGCTGATCAACACCTTCGTTGCGGTCTCGATCGCCGTTGCCATCGAGACCGGGGCACTTCGCTACTGGATGATCGTGGTTGCATCGGTGATCGGTGGCTCGACCATCTCGATCCTGGCACCGGCGCGCATGGCAATGACGGCCGAGATCATCGATCGTGAGCGCCTCACCAATGCGATCATGCTCGGCCAGATGTCGGCCCAGGCGAGCCGGGTGGTCGGCCCGGCCGTCGCCGGCTTCCTGATCGGCGTGTCGTTCGTCGGGGCGGAGGGCGTCTACTACCTGAGCGCATTGCTCTCACTCTTCGCAGTCGGTCTCTCGATGGTTCTCCCCTTGGGCGCGCCGCAGCGGCGCTCCGACCGGAGCCCGATCGAGGATCTCCGCGAGGGGATCCGGTACACCCGAGGCAACCCGGAACTCGTTCGACTTCTCGTCGCCAGCCTCCTGATCGTCATGTTCGGGTTCGCCTACCAGGCCTTTTTGCCGTCGATGGTCGCAGACCTGTTCGGTCGCGGGGCCGGGTCACTCGGCGCAATGACCACTGTGGGAGCGGTTGGTGCCGTGCTCATGTCGATCGTGTTGGCGAACACCCCGCGAGAACGACTGACCGACCTCCAGGGTCAGGCGGCGTTCGTGCTCGGAGTGACGATCGCCCTGTTCGCGATTGCACCGACCTACGGGCTTGCCCTTGCTGCGATGGCTCTGATCGGGGCAGCGACGTCGGCATTCCAGTCACTCAACGGATCGTTGATCTTGTCGATCGCCGACATGGCCTACCACGGTCGAGTCCAGTCGTTGATCATGTTGAGCTTCTCCGCCTTCGGCCTCGCCGCCCTTCCGTTCGGCATGCTTGCCGATGCTGTCGGGCTTCGCGAAACCATGGCCGGGATGGGTGCCGTGGTCTGCATCACCGCTGTGCACAGCCACCTCTGGCGCCGACGCATCGAAGCGGCAAAGCTCGCCTCGTCCACCCTCGGTACCTTGTGAGGTCTCGACCATGATCATCGACGACAACGACAACGTCGTGGACGACAACGACGCTGTCGTGCGCCTGTGGCACCGGCTGTGGATCGACAGCGACCACACCGCTGCCACCGAACTGCTGACCGATCCGTTCGTGCGGCACACCATCGAAGGACGAACGGTCGATACGGCCAGCGCCTACGGCCTCCAAGTCTGCACCGTGACCCGTCATCTCAAAGGCACCAACGTGGTGATCGACCATCTGAGCCACACCGGCGACATCACCCACATTCGCTTCACGCTCGAAGGAGTCAACCTCACGACGGGCGAGCCGATCTCGATCGGTTGGATCGCCCAGTACCGAAGCGAGAACGGCCGGATCGCAGAAGCGTGGACGATGCGTCAGACCGACTTCTCCTGGCGCGACTGAACACCAACCACGCTCGTGCGGCACGGGAGCCGTAGGAGTCCGCGATCAGGAGCCGGTAAGCCACGTCGCCGGGTGCATGTCGTCGGCGAACATCTTCTGCTGCCAGCGCTGCATACCGGTGATCCACCGGTCGACGTCGTCGCCCTTGCGGCGTACGTACTCCTCGACCTCGGGATGAGGCAACACATGGAACCGTTCTTCACGCAACGCCTGCACGACGACCTCGACCGCTTCCTCAGCGGTCAGATGACCGTCGGCACCGGCGACATCGGCGCCCCGGGCCTGCATCGTTGCAGCGTCGGGGCTGTTCACGACGATGTTGGTCTGCACCGCCTGCGGGCACAGCACCGAGACCTTGATCCCTTGGTGACCGTGAGTGATCGCGATCCACTCGGCGAGCGCCACCGCCGCATGTTTGGTGACGGCGTAGTGCATCGATCCGAATTGTGAGAGCAAGCCGGCGGCCGACGCCGTGTTGAGCAGATAGCCCTCGCCCCGATCGACCATGTAGGGAACCACTGCCTGCGCTGCGTACACGTGGGCGAGGACATGCACTTCCCACATGCGGTTCAGGTCCTCGACCGGCGCCTCGAGCCCGCCAAGGGTGACATACCCCGCATTCGACACGAACAGATCGATCGGGCCGATGGTGCGCTCGGTGGCATCGACGAGCGATCTGATCGCTGCCGCATCGGTGACATCGACTGCCGCAGCGGTACCGGCGACCGCATCGGCGACCGCCTGCGCACCCGCTTCGTCGCGATCGACCACGACCACGTGTGCAGCGCCGTCGGCATGGGACCGCTCGGCAAGCGCCTTCCCGATACCGCTGGCACCTCCGGTGATGACGATCGTCTTGCCCTCGAGTTCCATGGCCTCGGAACCTACTGCGGCGCCGGTCGAACTGTCAGGCTCAGAGCGCGCTGAGTTCCGCTCGTTCGGCAGCGCTCATGACCCATGTGGCGGCGGCTGCGTTGGCGGCAACCTGTTCCGGCTTGGTTGCCCCCGAGATCACCGAGGTGACCCGCTCGTCGGCGATCAACCATGCGATCGCAGCTTCGAGGAGCGTGTGGCCGGCGTCCTCGGCCCACTCGTTCATTGCGGAGATCCGTGGTGCCCGCTCGTCGTTCAAGAATCGCTCGGCCCGATCCCCCATCGACGCGAGACGGGTCCCTTCGGGTGCCGCCTCGCCGAACGTGTACTTCCCGGTCAGCACGCCCGATTCGAGGGGAAAGAACGGGACGAATCCGACGCCGTACCGTTCACAGGCATCGAGCACACCGTCGGTTTCGGGGTCACGGGTGAGCAGGCTGTAGTGGTTCTGCACCGTGTGAAACCGAGGGATGCCACGGTCGCCCGCAATGGCTTCGGCCTCATCGATGTGTGCAGCATCGACGTTCGAGCAGCCGATCTCGCGCACCTTGCCTTCGGCAACGAGTTCGGCCAAGGCACCCATCGTCTCGGCCATCGGCGTTCGACCGTCGGGTCGGTGGTACTGGTAGTGATCGATGTAGTCGGTCCCGAGTCGGGAGAGACTGGCGTCGACTGCGGCGCGGACCGCCGGTGCCGACCCGGTGGGTGGGTCGTCGTCAGGCGTCGGCAGCATGCCCCACTTGGTGGCGATCAGTACCTGATCGCGACGCCCACGGACCGCTGCGCCGAGATACTCCTCGGAGGCGCCGGCTCCGTAGCCCTCGGCCGTATCGAAATAGTTGATGCCGGCATCGATCGCTGCATCGACGACGAGCTTCGTCTGGGTGGCGTCGAGACGCATCCCGAAGTTGTTGCAGCCGAGCCCGACAACCGATGCGTCGAGCTGGCCGATGGGGCGGTACTGCATATCGGCGAATCTACTGCCGAGACATCTCTGCGGTCGCCGCTGCCTTGGTCTCGCTGTCGCTTCGCCGGTTCGGCAGTTGGATCACGACCTCGTGCAGGGTGCCGGTGAAGGCGAACGGTGCTTCGTACCGCTCCGACACCGCGGAGCCGTGATCCTGTCCGAGACTCGATCCGACCGACGACACCATGCGCATGTAGAAGGCAATGTCGCCGCGTCCACACGATGCGCCGTTGATCGAGATCTCACAGGAGCCGGTGGTCCGACTGTCGCGTTCGAGGCGCACTCCCAACTCGACATCACCAACCGGAACGTCGATCGAAGACTCGACAACGGTGTGGGTGTTGAACGAGTTGTAGTCGGCAACGAGCTTGCCGTTCTGCACAAAAATCGAGAACCCCGAGTTCTCGTTGCCCGTCGCCCACAGCACACCCTCGTCACCGGGTTCGAAGGTGATCCGGGCGGTCAGGTCGAATGCACGACCACCCAGGGCCGCCGATGGTTGCGACGGTACCGGTGACATCGGAGGTCGGTAGACGTAGCGGCGGTCGGGCCGGTGCGGAGAATGCTCGCTCAGGTGGGGTGCGAACAGCTCGAACCCGCGGTCGTCGAGGGGCAGCACCCCGTTTCGCTCGGCCTCCTGCCACCACAGGTCGACCACGGTGGCGAGCATCTCGGGTTCGGCGTCGGCCAGGTCGTGGAGCTCGGAGGGATCCTCGGCGAGCCGGTAGAGCTCCCACGGCTCGGTGTCGAAGTCATCGCCCTGGTTGTGCTTGGTGACTCCCTTCCACCACACGCCGTCGATCTCGGCCACCAGCGCCCTGCTGCCGCCATTCTCGAAGTACTGGAGGGTGTTGGTCGACGGGGCATCGGCGTCGTCGAGAACCGATCGGAAGGAGTTGCCGGTGACCGGCAACTGGGGCACTCCTCGGTAGACCTCGGGCGCGGTGATGCCGAGCAACTCGTACAGCGTCGGGGTCACGTCCGACACGTTCACGAACTGTGTCCGCTTCGTGCCCGCCTCGTCGCGCAGACCGTCCGGCCAGTGCATGATCATCGGCACGTGTACGCCACCCTCGTGCGTGTTCTGCTTGTACCAACGAAACGGCGAGTTCCCAGCCTGCGCCCAGCCCCACGGATAGTTGGTGTGACTGTGCGGTCCGCCGATGTCGTCGATGCGTTCGATCGCTTCGTCGGGGCTCTCGAGGATGCCGTTGAAGAATTTCATCTCGTGCATGACACCGAACGGTCCTCCTTCCTGAGACGCACCGTTGTCGGCCAGTACGACGACGATCGTGTTGTCGAGTTCGTCCATCTCGCGCAAACCCTCGATCAGACGACCGATCTGGTCGTCGGTGTGATCGAGGAACGCAGCGAATGCCTCCTGTAAACGACAGGCCAGGCGACGATCGGCCTCCGGCATGTCGCTCCAGGCGCGCACGCCGGGGTTGCGGGGTGCGAGTTCGGTGTCGGGGGCGATCACGCCAAGTTCGATCTGACGCTCGTACCACCGCTGCCGCACCACGTCCCACCCGTCGTCGTACCTGCCGCGATACTTCTCGAGGTACGCCGGCGGTGCCTGATGGGGCGCGTGGGTGGCTCCGAACGGCAGATAGGCAAAGAACGGGCGATCGGGTCGAACGCCCTTGCTGTTGCTGATCATCAACAAAAGGTTGTCGACGAGGTCCTCGCTGAGGTGATACCCCTCCTCGGGCGTGGCCGGCGGGTCGACATGGGTGTTGTCTTGCACCAGTTCGGGGTGGAACTGATCGGTTTCGCCCTCGAGAAACCCGTAGAAGCGGTCGAACCCGCGCTGAACCGGCCACTGGTCGAAGGGGCCTGCGGCGGAGATGTCCTGTGTCGGAGCAAGGTGCCACTTGCCGGTACAGAACGTCGCATATCCCTCGCTGCTCAGCACCTCGGCGATGGTCGATGCCGCGTTCGAAATGTGCCCGAGTTGGCTCGGAAAGCCGGTACGCCAGTTGGAGACACCACGCATGCCAACGGCGTGCTGGGAGCGGCCCGTGAGCAGCGCTGCACGGGTCGGTGAACACAGTGGCGTCACATGGAAGTTGGTGAATTGCACACCTCCGGCACAGAGCGCATCGACGTTGGGGGTGTCGATGTCGGAGCCGTAGGAGCCGAAGTGGGCGAAGCCGAGGTCGTCGATCAACACGATCACGACATTGGGCGCATCGTCACCGGGGTGCGGCGGTTCGGCGAAGTGTGGGGTCGACTCGGCCAGCGTGCGGCCGATCGTTCCCGGGAAGTCGGTCATCGTGCGCTCCTGTCGTTCTCAGATCGTGACACTGGTGAGGTCGTCACCGATGATGACCTCACCGTCGAAATGGGCGGCGGCGTGCGCAATCCAGTCGGGATAGTCGGCCGGTTGAGGCGCCGGAACCATATGGGTCAACACAAGCCGCATGGCCCCGACTCGCGCAGCCGTCTGTGCGGCATCGACGACTCCGGAGTGGTACTCGAGGATGTCTTGCACACCCTGGACCGGAATCGGTTCGAGGATGTCGCGTCGAAGCGCCGTCTGCACGTACGCGTCGGCGTCACGGGCGAGTTCGTCTACCCCGTCGCACGGCAGGGTGTCACCGACCAGCGCAGCGATCGATCCGTCGTGCTCGAGCCGAAAACCGATCGTGGGCTTCACCGGCGAGTGCTCGGTTGCAGCGGTGCTGACCATCACGTCGTTGATCGAAAACGTGTCGCCGGGTTCGAGATCGGTCACCGCAAGTTGCGGACCGTGTTCGAGGAAGTTGTGATGCTCGGTGCGGTAGGCGATGTCGGGTTCGAGGGCGTGCATCTGGCGGCGGACGAACTCCTCGGTGCCCACTGGGCCAAAGATCCGCAGGGTTGCTTGCTCTTGCGACATGACCCAGTGCGTGGTGATGACGTCGTTGAGCGCACAGACATGATCGGAATGCAGGTGGGTGATGAGCACGGCGTCGAGCGCGGGTGGGCCCGTCGCTGCGCCGGCGAGGCGCATGACGACGCTGCGTCCGGCATCGACGAGGATCTGGGTGTCACCGGCCTTGACAAGTGTCGACGGCCCCGCCCGGTTCGGGTCGGGAATGGGGGTACCGGTACCGGTGAGGATGATCTCCATCAGTTGCTCTCGTTCTTCTCGTCGGCTGCGTCGTGCGCAGCCCGGGTTGCGGGGTGATCGAGTGGCGGCTCGGTGAGGCGGCGCAGGCGATTGATGCTGGGGCCGTAACGCCAGATCATCACTGCGTCGTCGCCGGCGCCCTCCAGTCGGCGGGTGACAGCAACGATCTTCTTGTTGAACGGCCGCAATTTGTGCACACCGTCCTCCCAGGTGGCGGCGACACGGATGGGTTGGCCGCCGATTCCGGCGACGTCATCAACACCGTTGTCGAGGGTGCCGTCGCAGAACATGTCGTGAACGAGACCGCCGGTCGTGATCGTGACACGGTTTCCGGCCTGTTCGACCCGCTCGACATGGCCCGCCATCCGGCCCTCGTAGCATTCCCACACCCCCCGAATGTCGGCGGCCCCGTCGACGAGCGGCTCGTGACAGCCGTCGAGCGTGCGAGCCGGCCACACGTCCCAGCTGGCGTCGGCGGCGGTGCGGGCAAGCGGTATGTCGGCGGCGCTTCGACCCGAACCGTCCAGTTCGGGTCTCTCGTAGTCGGCTGGGTCGTGCGGCCGGGCGTACCCCGCCAGCCGATCGTTGTCGACCCCGCCGACGAGTTGTTTGAGTATCGCAATGAGTGGGATCTTGGCCATCAGGTCTCCTCGGGTCCCCAGACTTCCAGGTTGTTCACGCGCTCGACACGACGGAAGGTGCGCAGGTCCAGCCATGGCTCGAGTCCGCAGGATCGGAACACGTCACGGGTGCGCATCTGCGCTTCGGGGGATGCACCGGCGAGGTCGTCGTGGAGTTTCTGCATCAGCCAGAAGCGATAGGGCATCACCGCCGTCGTCAGTTCCATCCCGCGCCATTCAAAGGTGGCGGTGCCCCGACCCTCGAGCCCGCGCCCGCCGGTGAGACCCCGGTCGCCGGGACGATCGAGGCCGTTCGTGCCGGCCTCGATCTGTGGGTTGGCGGCAAGATACCGATTGGCTGCGTCGACGTGCGCAATCAACTCCGGCAGGTAGTCGACGCTGATGTAGCGCATCAGATCCAGCAGCGTCGTGGGGAGTGCGTCGGCGTCGACGAGGGATCCGTCGTGATCGGCAAACTCGTGGAGGTACGGCTCGGCAGTCGTCATGCGCTCGACCCAGCGCCCGACCCGGGGAGCTCGCCGTTTGATGAGCATCGCCGGTGCAGGGTCGCGGTACAGATGGGCCCAGAGCGCCGCAATCAGACCGAAATCCCCGATCGTGGGATGCCCGCCCAACAGATACGGATGGTCGACGAGATGTTCGGAAAAGCGGTCGAGAAATTCCTCGAAACCGGCCTCGATCGTTTCGAACGCCTCGGGCACGACACCGAACGCGACCGCCGCCCGTCGCATCCGCCCGCTGTTGTGGGCAAAGGCGTCCTCGTCGTGGCTGCCGGGAGGCACCAGGAGCGAGAACTCGGCGTTGAGATAGTCGAGGTTCTGGTCGTCGAAGTTCCAGCGATAGTGCATCGCCGGACGGAGGAGACCTTCGCCACCGAAGACCTCGAACACGTGGGCGATCGCCCGCAGCGTGGGGTCCTGCGGGTAGCTGTCGAACGCCCGGAGGTCGTGGCCGGGACCCTGTTCGAAATGGTCGATGATGTCGGCGCCGTCCTGAACGATCTCGCCGTCGGGTGTCTCGAGGACCGGGATGATCCATCGATCGAGCTGGGGGACGATGTGCTCGAGGTACCGGTCGCTGCCGGGCAGCACTTCGACGAAGTCGATGCCCTGCCGACGGAGGTACGCCCTCGCTTTGCCGGTATAGAGCGACACTGGGGCGCCGTAAAGGACGTAGGTCACGCCGTCTCCTCCAGCCAGGAGAGCAGCGCATGGTTGTATGCCTCGGGGAGGTCCTCTTGAAGGAAATGCCCTCCACCCTCGAGGATCACGTGCGGTTGACCGACTGCGCCCGGGATCCGGTCGACGATCATTTTCCACCCGTTTGGGGCGACGGTGTCCTGGTCGCTGAAGATCGTGAGCACGGGGCTGTGCCACTCGTCGAGGATCTTCCAGGCGTCGAAGTTGGCCTGATACATCGCGTTGTCGGGCCGGGTGGGGAGAAGCTGGGTGAATGCCCGACTGCCGATGGTGAGTTCGGGGTCGGGATAGGGGGCCCGATAGGCCGTGATCTGCTCCTGGGTCGGTTCCTTGTGCAGCACCAGCGGGAGCAGCGTCCACGGCTCCCACACGGGAGCGGTACGAGCCATTGCTTGGAACTCGGCGTATGGCCCCGTGGATTCGATGTCGTCGGGCAACGGTTCGGTCATGTCGCGCCATGGCAGTCCGGTGTTGGAGATGACCAGCCGATCGACCAGTCCGGGCTGCTCGGCCGCAAGCCTCATCCCGATGATCCCGCCCCAGTCGTGCAGCACGAAGGTGCATCCCAACAGGCGCAGTTCGTCCACCAGCAGGCAACGCATCCATTCGACGTGACGCTCCACCGAATAGTCGTCGAGCGCCGACGGCTTGTCGGACATGCCCATTCCGACCAGGTCGGGGACGATCACCCGGAATCCGGCATCGACCAGCGGTTTGATCTGGTGGCGCCAGAGGTACGACCACGACGGGTTGCCGTGGAGCAGGACCACCGAGTGCCCGAACGGGAGTCCGGCATCGATGACGTTGAGGCGGAGGATCTGCCCGTCACCGGACGGGATCTCGACCCAACTTCGCTCGCTCGGGTAGCCGGGCAGCCCGTCGACTGCATCGGCAGGACTCTGCAGAATCTTCATCAGGCAGCGTCCAGCGATGGTGCGAGGCGGTTGAGCGTTGGCCGGAGGCCGAGTGCATACGTGTCGGCGATGGCAGCGTTGCGATGCTCGATCTGTTCCTCGAGTCGATTGTGATCCAAGGCGACGGCCATGAAGGCACGCTTGCTCGGGAAGGCGTTGAAGCGGACCTGATGCCAGCGACGCCCATCACCGATGATGGTCCCCTCGGCGGCGAACCAGCCATCGATACGCACGCCGTGGGGAATGGCGATCGATCCAGCGACCTCCTGGTATGCCGCCATGTGGTCCGGCGTTCGCGTCGCGGCGTCTTCGTCGTGGAAGGCAATGACGTGCATCATCGTGTATGGCCCGTCGTCGTCGGAGGGCGGATGGGGCACATCGTCCCAGGCGACTGCGGTCTCGCCGGGCGTCCGAGGCACGTCGAAGGGCACGCAGCCGATGACGATCGACTCGGCCATGCCTGCCTCTTTGTGCTCGTGCGACGCCCGAAAGTCGTCGCGCTGTTGCATTGCGAGGAAGGCTTGCCTGGTCGGGTACCTCACGACCCCGATGCGGTCCCATCGGGTTCCGTCGCCGAGGAGACGATCCTCGACATCAGCAACGTAGACGAGTTGTGCTCCCACCCCGGCGAGCGACTCGGTGGGTGTGTATTCGTCATCGGCCTCCCGGCCACTGCGCTGCGTCGCTCGCCCGTCTCGGTACTCCGCAACGTCCCGGTAGCGCATGAGGTTGACCATCCAGATCGGACCGTCGTCAGCGGGCGCAGTGGTGGCGAGGGTGAAGCCGTACTCGTGATCGACCTGTCCATACCCGGGCATGGGCTGCACAGTATCTATTGTCACTGTTCGTGACAATAGATGACGACAGAGACTGTCGCCCTTCGACCGCTCACCTCCGGCACGCGACCGACCACTAGTCGGTCAGCAGCGCTGCGAGACTTGCAATGAGGACTGCTCGAGTCTCCGACTCGGAGAGATCTCGAAAGGTTCGGAGAAACTCGATCGAGTCGAGTTGCGTCAGGAGATCAGCTGCGGCGATCACCGTTTTTCGTCGCTCGTCGGCCATCGCCGACAACTCCGGGGCGAATTGGCGCTCGAACTGCTGCCGCATCATCGTCCGATTGTGGGCCCGCGCTTCCTCCACACGTGGATGGCTCGTTGCGTTGGCAACGGTCGCTCGAAACACCGCAGCCATGCCACTGTGCAGCGAGACACGCATCGAAACGAAGTCGTCGATGCGTTGCTCGAGCGGACCTTCGCCGATCGCATGCAATCGCGTCAGCGAACGTGCCACCTCGTCATTGCGAGCGATCGCGGCCTCGCGAAGCTCACCAGGATCAGCGAAGTACCGATAGAGCGAGCGCAAGGACAGCCCCGAACGCCTCGCGACCTGCTCCATCGACGGGAACATGGCGTCTTCGGCGAACATGACGAGGACGACGTCGAGCACGGCATCGATGTTTCGCTGCCGGCGCGCAACACGGCCATCGGTTGGTTCAGCGCGCTCATCGACGTCAGCCATCGGGAGGCGAACTTAGCTGATCCGTTCCGCAGCGAGCCGGAGCATCTCTCGAGCAACCATCGGTGCAGCGTTCTGGTTTTGACCGGTGACGAGGTTCCCGTCCACCACCCAGTGGTTGGCGAGGGGATCTCGCCGTCGGGTCTGGCTCTCGAACCTGGCGCCGAGTCTCCGAAGCTCGGTTTCTGGATGATGGGGTGTCGACGTGATGCGGAGCTCGCGAATCTGTTTGTCGGTGACGGCGCTCACTCTTCGGCCTTCCACCAGCGGTGAGCCGTCAGCCGCCGTCGCCTTGAGCAGACCGAGCGGGCCGTGGCACACGCCACCGATGATGGCCCCGTTCTCGTTGGCCCGTGTCACCTGTGCTCCCAGGTCCTCGGAGAACCCGAGATCGAACGCTGCGCCCCATCCACCGGCGAGAAAAACAATGTCGTAGTCATCGATGTGGACATCACCGATCGCCTGAGAACACAACGTCTTGGCTCGAAATTCGTCGTCGGCCAGGAAGCGGTCACAGGCCTCCGTCCGCATCGGTGCCCGCAACGACTGTGGGTCGACCGGGATCGTGCCACCTGCAGGACTCGCCACATCCACTGCCATACCTGCGTCGAGGAATGCGTAGTAGGGGACGGTCATCTCACTGGCGAACACACCTGTCGGTTTGCCCACGTCGAGCACGCCGTGGTTGGTCGCAATCACGAGCGCCCGGTGACCGCTGAGGTCGACATCGATGGTTTCGGTGTCTTCGGGGTGCAAGCCGGCCCGCTGCAGCAGTTTGCGCACAGCGCGGGCGGGGGGCGGTGGTGACTTCATGCGGGTCCTTTCGGCACGGGCGGCATAGGGCCATGGCTCGTTTCGAGCGGGAACGGCACGGGTGCGTTCAGCCGTCAACCGATCGACCAGGAGTGCAAAGACTGCTGCTACCTCGGTGTCGTTGCAGCGGTTCTCGGCTTCGACGGGATCGGTGTCGAGGTCGTACAACTCCCACTGGTCGGGCAGGGGTTCGGTTCGATACGTATCGCCGCCGATGCCCGTGCTGGCCAGGTGGCGCACACCGGGCTCGGTCCAGGTGTCGGGATCGTCGAAGCTGCGAACGATCTTCCAAAGGTGGCCCGCACCGGCCACCGCATCCGCCTCACCGACCCGGCTGACGATGCTCTCGAAGTTTGCCGGGGCGTGGGCCGGAACTTGGATACGCAACGGTGGAGGTTGCTTGTCGACGCGACCCATACGTCGGGCAATGGCGCTCGCACCGGAGTCACCTTCGGGCATGTTGTCGCGCGTCATGGCATAGACGACGCGATCGGTGTCGGGATCGGCGCCGTCCACCACCGACATCAAGTCGCGGCCGGGCAGTGCATGCAACTCGGTGAAGCGGCTGCGGAGTTCGCTCGTCGCCGTCTCGATGTCGATCTCGGCCGCACCGAGAAGGGTCGGAACAATGTCGATGTGTGATGTCGGGGCATCGGTGATTTCACGAGCGACCGTGGTGCGTTCGCCGGTTCGGGCGATTGCGAACGGTACCCGGGTGGCCTCGTCGTAGAGGTTGAACCACTTCTGGTGGAGCCCACCGTGAGCACCGAGCAGTTCCCCGTGGTCGGCGGTTCGGACGAGCACCGTGTCGTCGCCGCCCGCAACGACTGCGTCGCGCACCCGCTCGAGCTGTCGGTCAGATGCGACGTGCAGTCGGTAGTAGAGATTTCGGTATGCCTGGGCCTGCTTCTTGTAGGCACCCTCGATCGCTGCGGCGGGGCCGTAGGTGGTCGGATACGAGGCTCGGTAGGCAATTTGCGCGGCCGGCTTGGTCGACAGATCTTCGCGATCGGTCGGAGACTCGGGGACGTCGGGAGGGTTGAGCGGATCGCCGACGAACGGCGTGTCCGGTCCGAACCGACCGAGCCAAATGGGGGCGAACACGATGTCGTGGGGGTTGACGAAGCTGACGACCAACAGGAACGGCCGGCGGGCCGACTCGTCACCGGCGATGCGACGCGCATAGCGATCCTGCAGGAACCCGATCGCCCGGTTGGCGTAGATCCCGTCGCAGATCAGGCCCGATCGCGCCGGGTTGCCACCATGAGGTTCGGGGCCGACCCAGCCAGAGAACCCGAATGGGTCGAGCACGTCGGCGTCGAGATACGCCTCGACCGCTTCGGGGTCGAGCGTGCCGTCATTGCCATGGGTGAAGAGCACTTCACCCGTCTTGGGATCGGTGAGGTCGGCGTGGGTGATGTGCCACTTGCCCACGTAGTGCGTGTCGTAGCCACCGGTTCGAAACCAGTGACCGAGCGTCGGCACCTCACCTTCTCGCAGCCAACGCATGCGAGAATCGTCGTCCATCTTTCCGAGCCCGTTGGTCTGGGTGACGCCGTGGACGTCGGGATACTGCCCGGTGAAGATCGTCGGCCGGCTGGGCACACATGCCAGCGAACCGGTGTAGTGCCGACGGAAGTTGACGGCGTTGTCATCGAACCAGGCCTCGGCCTGGAGCGTTTCGCGCCGCCAGGCCTTCACCCGGTCGGTCTCGTACGGGGGCACGGCGCGTTCTTGGTCGGTCATCAAGATGACGACATCGGGCCGGGTCATGACGACTGCTCCAGATGCGCCTTGAGCCCGTCGAGCATCTGGCGCGAGGCCTTGGCCAGCGTCCGGCCGACCACTCGACCGATCGCTCGTTGCGGGGGACGCGACCCGGTGTCGATTGCTGTCGTGAGAACTGCGGTGGTCGAACCATCATCACCCTCGAGCGACCACCGGTTGACTGCCGATCGCACAATCGGCGGGAGGCCTTCGAGCTCGTACCCGAGCGATTCTCCGGGATGCCACTCGACGACTCGCTCGAGCAGCGCGTTGCGGCCAACCTGCACACGACGGACTGCACCGACCTCCACATCGCCAACGGACGCCAGCCACGAGTGATCGACATTCGGTGCCCAGTCGGCGAGGGCCCCGAAGTCGGCAAGCACCGCCCACACCTCCGCCTTCGGGCGAGCGATCTCGACGCTCTCGCGAACCTCTGTCATTTTGCTTCACGCCCTCCGACCGCTGAAGTAGTGCCTATCCTAGTGGCATAAGATTGCCATCACCGACGTGGCGCAGCAATCGTTCCGGCGAGCGCAGCGTCGATGGAACGTTGTCCGAAGTGCAATCCGCACTCGTATCGGCCGAAGATGAAGGAGTCGTTGACCCCGGCACCGAAATTCCGCTGAATGCCTTCACCGATGGTGAAGTCTTCGTCGAACACGCGCCGGACCACGTCGTAGTTCGCCCGCCAATACCGCTCGACGCTGTCGGTCGCCGGTGCTTCCGGCACGAGCATCATGCATTGGAACACGCATGTGCCCGGCCCGGTCGGAATGATCGTGTGGACGTACACGTGATCGGTCATCGCCTGGACGAAGTTGGCCGGAAAGACGAAGTTCTGGGTCATGAAGTGACGGCGGTATTCCCACTCCTCTTCGGGGACGTCGCCCAACTCGACAAGCGACGGTAGGGGCACGGAGTGGCGCACATGCGGCCCGTAGTCGGACCACACACTCTGGTTGTCCAGGTAGTTCGAGCAGGCACTTTCCCGGTGGGCGGAACAAAAGTGGTACGACTCCTGGAACCCCTCGAGGGCGAGACGCCAACTCATGTCGCGGTGCAGAGCCCACTTCTCGAACACCACATGACTGCCGAGATCGAGGTCGGAGAACTGTTCGTCGAACGGGGCCAGCCAGGCGGCCATGTCGATGTCGGTGGTCTGGGGTGACGGGACCACCCAGATGAGTCCGTGATGTTCATAGGCCGGAAGCTCGACCAGCCCCCGCTCGTTGCGATCGATCGAATCGAAGCCCACCGGCTGTGGCATCCCCCGCAGAACTCCGTCGAGGTCGTAGGTCCAGGCGTGGTACGGACAGGTGAACCGTCGGGCGTGACCACACACCTCGTTCTCGATACGGGCCCCCCGGTGCCGGCACACGTTGAGGTAGGCCTTCACAGCTCCTGTTTCGGTGCGGGTCACGAGGATCGGCACGCCGGTGTCGTCGTGCGTGATGAAGTCACCCGGTTCTGCGAGATCGGAGCGGTGGGTGAGTGCGATCGGAAAGTGTCGGAACAAGACATCGATCTCGTCACGGAGCTTCTTCGGGTCGGTGTAGTTCGACACCGGGTTCACACCGACCTCAGGCAACATCTGCGTGGACTTGTGCTCGACGAGGTCGAGCAACTCGCGAATGATGTCGCGTTCTTCTGCTCGGATGGCCATTCACAAAGCCTAGCGACGGGCTGCGGGTTGCTCGAAGCCGTCATCTAGGTTCCTCCCATGAGCTCGCTGTCTTCCTCCGACATCCGTTCCCTGGTCGTCGGCACGGTCGAAACCGCAGCCGATGTCATCGGTGATGCAGCCGTGGCCAACCGTTGGGATAAGCCGTCTGCGCTCGAGGGCATGACGGTCGGCGCGCTGTGCGCCCACCTCGTGCGCGCCGCAGGAGCAACGATCGCGTATCTCGACCGCACCCCCACCGACCGGCAACCCGACGACGAACTGCTCACCCCGGTCACCTACTTTCGCGCTGCGGTCGAGGCCCCCATCCATGATCAGATCAAGGACGTGTCGGCCGACGAAGCAGCGATCGGCCAACAGGCCATGGCGGCGAAGTGCCGCCGTCTGGCCGCCGATCTTGCCTCGAGGTTTGCCGACGAGCCCGAAGATCGTCTCCTGATGGCTCTCGGCGGACGGATGCTCACCCTCGACGACTTCTGTCGGACGCGACTGATCGAAGTGTTGCTCCACATCGACGATCTGGTCGCCAGCACCGGGGTCGCTCGGCCCGCACTGGATCTGCGTGGGCCGCTCGAGGTGATCGAGATCTGCGTCGGTATCGGGATCGACCGCCATGGGGTCTGGGGAATGCTGGAAGCACTCGCCCGGGCCGAACGCTCGGAACACAACGTCTTCCCGATCTTTTGATGCCCCGCCGTCGTCGCCGCACGTTCGAGATTCAGGTCGGCGGCAACTCCAGCGACCACAGCCGGTCGGTGAGGATGCCGTTGCGTTCCTGCACCGCCTCCATGGCATCGACGACGAGGTCTTCGCGATACCGCCTGCCGACGATCTGCACGGCAGCCGGGCGGCCTTCGACAAGATCGACCCCGAACACACCGGCCGGCAGACCGAGATAGTTGGTACCACAGCTGTACATGGACGAGTCGAACACGTCTTTCAGCTCCTCGAAGCTCTTGGCGTCCGCATCCCAGTCGTAGAGTGGCCGCATCAGGAATGGCGTGAGCAGAAGTGGGTACTCGTCGAGGAAAAGGCTCCACGCACGGAGGTGTCGACCTCGCTCCCCCAGGGACTGGAGGTACGCATCTCGGTCGAGAATCTCGCCGAGTTCGTAGTACCACTCAAAGATCTGTTGGATCGTCTCGCTGCCATATGCCTTCACCGCCGGTCCGAGCGAAAGGCTCATCTCGGTCACGCCTGCTCGGAACCACTCGTTGGCCGGCCCCAGGATCGACGGCGGGTCGATATGCACCACGCGGTACCCGGCGTCGGCGAGCATTTCGGCGCTGCGCTCGACAAGCTCACCCATCGCTGGGTGCATGTCGTACCCGTTGCTCTCGGTCGTCACCGCGACGGTGATCGGACCGTCGAGCGGAGGACCGTCCCAGGGCAGCGGGATGTGGTTCGGGTCTCGCGGATCGGGGGCGATCATCGCCGAGGTGGCGAGGCGGACGTCGGCCGCCGTGCGGGCGATGATGCCCTGACACGACATCGTGGCGGAGAGCAGTGGGCGTTCGGCGGTTGCGGTGGCATTGAAGACCGGTACGCGGAAGCTGCTGGGCTTCACGGTCGTCGTGCCGTTGGCGAACGACGGAAAGCGAAGTGAGCCGCCAATGTCGTTGCCGTGATGCAGCGGGCCCATCCCTGCTGCACAGGCCGAACCCGCTCCCCCCGATGAGCCGCCAGGACTTGCGTCGTCGTCCCATGGGTTCCGCGTCCGACCGCGCAGCGGATTGTCGGTGGTGGCCCGCATCGAGAACTCCGGGGTGTTCGTTCGGCCGAAGATCACGGCACCGGCGCAGCGAAGGTTCGAAACGAGCGGGGCGTCCTCGGACGCCACGAGATCCGCAAAGGCTGGAACCCCATTCGGATTCGGGGTGCCAGCTTGATCGACATTTTCCTTGATGGTGACGGGGACGCCGTGGAGCGGACCCAGCTCCGCTCCGGCGGCGACGGCGTCGTCGGCCGCGGCCGCCTCGGCCCGTGCCGCATCTCGACAGTCATAGGTGACCGCGTTGAGGTGAGGATTTCGTTCGTCGACCCGGGCCAAGATCGATTCCAATGCCTCCGTTGCCGTGTGTTCACGACGGCGAATGCCCGCTGCAAGTTCTACTGCCGTTCGCTGCCACAGCTCGGTCATCTCGACTCCTTCTCGGACAGGACGAACGTAGCGTCAGACCTCGACCCTGCGCTCGAAAAGGAATTCGTGCTCGAGGTACGAATTCGTGTGCTCGAAGCCGGGGGGTGGGGCGATGAGTTGCGCGCCCTGCAGCAGAAACCAGCCATCTTGAAGCGCTTCGGTGCCCGTCTCGTAGGGCGGATCACCGTCACGGAGACCAGGCCCGAGCCCAGCGGTTCCATCGTGGAATGCCCACGCAACCACCGCCGAGTCGAGCGAGGAACCGCTCCCCCACAGGTACAGAACCTGCTGACGCACGGTCACGAGACCAACCCGTCACGCGCCGCCATACGAGTGAGGTAATGGTCGACATCGTAGGTGTCGTCGCCGGTGAGGTAGCGCCACAGCAACGCCCGCTGGATCTGTTCGTTGCGCGATTCCGTCGTGCCGTGCCATGGGTGATTCGTCCGAAAGAGCTGTGCCACGCTGTCGGACCGCATCGTGGCGAACTGGTGATCGGAGGGGTCGTTGTGCAGTTCGTCGAGATCGGCGGTGTTCCACAGTCGAACCTGCGGGACCGTCGGGTTCAGACGGGTCTTGTGCATCAACCGATCCTCGGCACCCGCGTTCGGTTGCCCGGCGTGCCACAGGCCGTGATGGAACACCAGCACGGTCCCCGCAGGCCCGGAAAACTGCTGCTCACCTTTGATGTGTTGGTAGCGGTCGAGTGACGGCCGGACCCGATGAAGATGGCTTCCGGGCACGAAGCGAGTTCCCCCCTCACCGGGAGCAACGTCGCGCAGAAACCAGAACAGTTGGATGTCGAAGCTCGGGGCGACGGTGTCGGTGATCGCATCGGTGTGGAGCGGCTGGGTGTAGGTCGACCCGGCCGGGACTCGATGGGTCCAGTCATGATCGAATGTCGGGTCGGGCCCGACAAGGGATTCGATCATTCCGTGGATCTCAGGAAGCCGCAGACAGTCGCCGATTGCCGACGGAGCCGGATAGCACGCCGAGAGAGACGTTCCCGTTCTTGGCGGCCTCACACCATCGGGGCCGAGTCGTTCTCGGTGCAGGCGCTCGATCTCACCCACCGCTCGCCGATTGATCTCGGCCGGGACGATCGCATCGAATCGCAGGAACCCGTTGGTCACGAACTCGGCCATTTGCCGCGTGGTCAGCCGGCAGTCGATTGGCTCTGACATGCAGACCCTTGTAGCGGATTCCCGTCGCCTCGGCGAACCGGTGACCGACCGGTCCCGGGATTGGGTCGCTCGACGTTGCCGAGCCCACCCGACCTCAAGGCGTCGAGCAACCCGAAACAAGCCCACCGTCGTCGAGTGGCCCTATGGTTGCCGTGATGACCAAAAACCTGACGCTGGAGGAAATCGGTCGACGTGCGGGCGTTTCGAGATCCACCGTCTCTCGTGTTCTGAACGACCACCCCGACGTTCGCGCTGCTGTCCGAGAGAAGGTCGAAGCAGTGATTGCGGAGACCGGCTTCGTGCCCAATCAGGCCGCCCGCGCTCTCGTTTCGAGCCGAAGCGGGCTGATCGGCCTTGTGATGCTGACCGAGCCTCACGAACTCTTCGGGGACCCGTACTATTCGGCGCTGGCGAACGGCATCCAACAGGGCTGCCGGGAGCACAACCTGATCTTTTCGATCTTCCCTGTGCTCGGGACCGACGCAACGGCTGATCTTCTCACCGGTCAGATTGCACAGGGATTCGTCGACGGGGTCATCGTCACGGCCGGCCCTCGCAGCGAGCCGGTCATTGCCAACCTTCGCAATCGCGGGACACGTCTGGTCGTGGTTGGTCACCCCGAGGACGATGAGGGCCTTATGCGCATCGACGTCGACAATCACCTCGGTGCGCGCCTTGCCGTTGCGCATCTCATTGCGCAGGGGCGCACCAGCATCGGCTACATCGGCCCGACAGACAACTACGTGTTCGGGACTGAACGGCTTGCCGGGTATCGCGACGCCATGGCCGCGGCGGGCATCCCACTCGTGCCGGAGTGGATCCACCAGGCGGATCCGACCTCTGCGGGTGGGTACGACGCAGCGGCTGCGCTTCTTCCAGCTGCCCCAGACGCCATTTTTGCAGCGACCGACCCGATGGCGGTTGGGGTGTTTGCGGCGTTGAGAGACCGTGGACTGCGCATTCCAGAGGATGTTGCCATCGTCGGTTTCGACGGTCTTCCTGGATCGCCACCGACCAGCCCGGAACTCACGACCGTGGTCCAGCCGGTCGAGGCGGTGGGCCGGGCTGCAGTCGCCGGCCTCGTCGGCGACGACGAGCCGCCGCACCTCACGGTCCTGCCGACACATCTCCAAATACGGAGATCGTGCGGAGCGGCGACACCGACGATCTAGCGCAAAGGGTTGACCAACCCGCTTGACTCGTCGTACCGTTTCGGGAGCGCTCCCAGGATCGTTCCCGGGAGCGCTCCTGCAAACATGACCCTGGGAGGGGCCACACAATGAAGAACCTCAGCAAAAAGTTGCTGCTTCTGTTGGCCGTCTTTGCCCTCTTCGCTGCCGCCTGTGGCGACGACGAGGTAGCTGACGGTGGTAGCAGCGACGCAGCCGACAGCGGCGACGACGCAGCCGACAGCGACGACGACAGCAGCAGCGACGACGACAGCGGCAGCGACGACGCGGCCGACAGCGGCGACGACGCAGCCGGCGACACCGGTCTCGAGGGCACGCTTCGCGTGATGATCCACCAGAATCCCCCAATGGTCGAGTGGGTCGAAAACTTCAACGCCGAGTTCGAAGCGGCCAACCCCGGCGTCTCCATCGACCTCACCGTGATCGATGCAGGTGAACTGGCGACCGCCAACCAGACTCGCCTTACCGCAGGCGACATCGACGTCACCACCATCACGGTGACCGGCTTCGCCAACCCGGTGCAGCCCTACATGACGAACGTCGAGCCGCCCTACTGGCAGCAACTCATCGAAGCCGGCCTCCTCATGGACCTGAGCGGCCAAGACTTCGTGGCGAACTACGACGATGCCGCCATCTCCGAGGGTGGTTCGTTCAACGGCGGTGTGTACTCACTCAACCTCGGTCGCGTCTCCTACAGCGGCATGTTCGTGAACCATGACCTGCTCGACGAGGTTGGGGTCGAAGTGCCCACGACCTGGGGCGAGCTCGTCGCTGCGTGCGAGACGGTCAAGGCAGCCGGCTACGAATGCATGACCGCTGGTGGTGCCGACGGCTGGCCGATCTTTGTCGGGGCCTACGGCCTCCTGGGTGCGCTCTACCCGGACCAGCAGGGCCTCGTCGAGGGTCTCTGGACCGGCGAGCTCGCGTGGAACGACGAGCAGGGTCAGGTTCTGTTCGAACGCTTCGAAACCTACGCCAACGACATGCTCGAGGATCAAGCTGCTGCGCTCGGTCACGACGCCGCCATCGAGCGGTACAAGGCAGGCGACGTCGCCTTCGCTCCGACCGGCAACTGGCAGGCCGGCTCGCTCGAACCCGCCGAGGGATCTGCGCTCACGCCTGCCCCGTTCGAATGGTCGTACATCCCCTTCCCGGGTAGCGACAACGCCGCCGACAACCAGACGCTGTTCGGCAAGTACGACCAGGGCTGGGCAGTCGCAGCCGACACACCGGTTGCCGACATCGCAATGGCCTACCTCGCGGCCTTCTCCGAGCCCGAGACCTACAACTCGTTCGCCAACACCGTGAACTTCCTGCCCACGCAGCCGACCGCAACGCTCGACAACACGCTCGGCCGCTCGGTTGCTCCGCTGCTGCAGCAGGGCTCGTTCACCGTGGGCTACGAGCAGTGGTTCATCGGTCCGGCCGGTGGTGGTCAGTGGGCCAATGGAGCCCTTGGCGCACTCTGGTTCTACAACGGCGACTTCACCGATCCGGCGGAAGCCGCAAATCAGGCTCAGGCCGACTTCGAAGCCGGCCTCTAACGTCACCGTGAGGTGACACCCTCCATCTGGTTGCAGGGGCCGGTCGACACGACCGGCCCCTGCCGCCAGGATCGATCCAGCGACTCTCCCCGTCGGCTCGTTCGGCAAACGTCACCGCCAACAGCCAAGGGCAACCCGATGACAGCACATCAGCGAACCCTCTTCGGAGCCGGTCGCCGGCGCCTCACCCCGTGGCTGCTTCTCGCCCCAGGCGTCGGTTTCTACCTCCTGATGGGCATCGGCCCATCCCTCGCAACCACGGCCTACTCGTTCACCGACGCAACCGGGCTGCGCGGTCTTCCCATCAACTGGGTCGGATTCGAGAATTACGACGAGTTCCTGCTCCAGGGTGCGCGCTCGCGTGACAACCTCGATGCGCTTCAGCGAACGCTGATTTTCATGTTTCTGGTGACGACCATCCAGTTCGGGATCGGTCTGCTGATGGCCGTGCTCGTCAACCAGAACATTCGTGGCCGGCTCTTCTTTCGCACAATTTTCTTCGTTCCCTACATCCTCGGCGCCGTCGTCCAAGGCCTGATGTGGAAGTTGTTCCTGCGTCCCGGCGCCGGCCCGATGCACACGGTGCTCGGCTGGGTCGGGATGGAGTCACAGTTCCTCACCGGCCCGAGCGCCTTCTACTGGGTCATCCTCGTGCAGATCTGGGCCAACGCCGGATTCACGATGGTCGTGTTCTTGGCCGGCATGCAGACGATCCCCGCCGACCTCAACGAAGCAGCAGCGGTCGACGGCTGCACTGGCTGGCAGCGGTTCCGCCATGTGACGTGGCCGCAACTCACACCAGCTGTGAACACCAACCTACTCCTCAACATCATCGGCTCGCTGCAGGCCTGGATGCTCTTTCTCGTGCTCACGGGCTACAAGAACGGCACGCAGGTCCTTGGATATGTCGTGTACGCCGAAGGGTTCGGTCAGACGGGTACGGGCTCCTTCCGTCAGGGCTACGCAGCAGCGGCCTCGATCATCCTGTTCCTTCTGGTTCTCGTACTCGGGATCACGGCCAACTTCTGGGTCAACCACCGAGAGAGGAAGTACCTCGGATGACCACGACCCAGCACCCGCTTGCCGAACGTGCGCCGCTGGCCCGTCACGACATGGGCGCCCGTCGCCGACGAGTGCAGCGCAAGGCCGTGTCGTACCTCATTCTTGCCTTTTTCGGTGCGTTCTACCTCGGACCTCTTGCCATGCTCATCGGGGCATCGTCGAAGACGCTTCCGGAGTTCTTCAAAGATCCGACCGGTCTTCCCGAAGGGATCGAGCACCAGAACTACACCGAGGCGTGGGGACTGGCGAACTTCCCCAGCTACATCGTCAACTCGTTGATCTATACCGTCGTCGCAACGACCCTGTTCGTGCTCATGTCGGTGTTCGTTGCGTTCCCGATTGCTCGCGGCTATGTGCGCGGCGCCGGATCGCTGCTGATGCTGTATGTGGTCGCCCTGTTCCTCCCCCCGGCATTGATCCCCCAATTCCAGTTGATTCTGAACTTCGGTGACATCCCTGTCGTCGGCGACCTGTTCTTCAGCTTTTGGCCCGAGGGCAGCCAAACCCAGGGGCTGTTCAACACCAGAACCGGCTACATCATGTTTTTCCTGACCAATCCGATCGGACTGATCATCCTGGTCAACTACATCAAGTCGGTGCCTCGTGAACTCGACGAGTCCGCAGCAGTCGACGGTTGCGGATACGCCAGGTTCGTGTTCACGATTCTGCTGCCACTCATTCGCCCGGCGATCGCCACCGTGATCGTGATCCATGCCATCGGCATCTGGAACGAACTCATCCTTGCGTCGATCTTTTTGACCAGCGACGACAAGTACCCGATCACTCGTGGTCTCCTCGTGTTCGAGGGTGTGTACGGCAGCGACTGGCCGAAACTTGCGGCGGCGACCTTGATGCTGATGGTTCCGATGCTCGTGCTCTACACCTTCCTCCAGCGCTACATCATTTCCGGCCTGACCTCAGGCGCCGTCAAGGGCTGACCCTCATCCTCGATCGATCGATTCTCATGCCACTGTCACCATCGCTCCGCATCGCATCACTGCTCACCGTCACTGCACTCCTCGCCGTTTCGTGTGGCGACACCGGTCAACCCGAACAGGCGTCATCACCATCGTCGACTTCGACAACTACGACGACCACGGCTGCGGCCGTCACGACCACGACAACCACCACCACGACCACGACCACGACCACGATCGCTCCACCACCGCCGATACCAGCGACGCCACCCGAAGGAATGGAACTCGTCTGGTCCGACGAATTCGACGGCGACGAAATCAACCGCGACAACTGGACCTTCGACCTTGGCGGATGGGGCTGGGGAAACGGTGAGGCGCAGTACTACACCGATCGAGAAAAGAACGCTCGGGTCCGCAACGGCCTCTTGGTGATCGAACTCCACCAGGAGCAGTACGAGGACAACTACTACACGAGCGCTCGGCTTCTCAGTCAGGACCTCCAGGAATTCCAGTACGGCTACATCGAGGCCCGCCTCAAGGTTCCGGCAGGGAAGGGGACCTGGCCGGCGTTCTGGATGTTGGGGACCGGGTTCGAGCACCATGCGAGCGACCCAGCACGCCGCTGGCCCTTTGTCGGCGAGATCGACATCATGGAATACATCGGGCGTCAGCCCGACCTCATCATGGGAACCGTCCACGGTCCTGGATACGCAGGAGCCGGTGGGAAATCGCAATGGCACCGGCAAGAGTTTTTGATCGCCGATGACTGGCACACCTACGCAATCGAATGGGACGAGACGGGTATTCGCTGGTTCTTCGACGGCGGGCAATTCTTCGAACTGACGCCGGACGATCTCGGTCGACGGGAGTGGGTGTTCGACAAACCATTCTTCATGCTGCTCAATCTCGCACTCGGCGGGACCTTCGGCGGCAACATCGGCCTCGACATCGAGTTTCCCCTTCAGTACTACGTTGACTACGTCCGCGTCTATCAGCCGGTCCCGGAAACCTGATGGCCGCGACCGAACTGCAGCACCACAGCCCGAACGAGGACGACAACCACGACGGTCAGGAGAACAGTCGATCCGAAGCCGGGGGAAGTTTCGTCAGCATCGACAGCACCGATCACTACCGAATCGACGATGTCGACCGACTGGAGCCGTTCCTCACGACTGTCGTCTCCAGTTCCGATCTGTGGTTGTTCGCATCGAGCACCGGTGCCCTGACCGCAGGCCGCGTCGACGCCCGCAACGCCGTGTTCCCTTACCTGCCCGACGACATGATCCATCGAGAGGCTGGAGAAATCGGTCCGGTCACTGCGTTTGCGCGCAATGAGGACGGCGTCCGGGAGTTGTGGCGCCCATTCAGTGCCACTGTCGCACCCGGTTGTCGCCGGTCCATCGCAAAGAGTGTGCTCGGCGATCGGCTGGTCTTCGAAGAGTCGAATGCGGAGTGGCAGCTCCGCATTCGAGCCACATGGGCACCATCGCGGACGTTTGGTTGGGTTCGTCGCGTCGAGGTGACAAACCTCGGACCTGCCCAGACCGTGGAAGTGCTCGACGGGCTCGTTGACGTGATGCCACCCGGAGTCGACCCCGGGGTGGAACAGGGCAGTTCAAACCTCGTCAACGCCTTCAGACGGGCCGAGATGGCTGCAGCGCCGAACCAGCTTGCAACCTTCCACCTCGAATCACTGATCACCGACCGCGCCGAACCGGGCGAGGCACTTTCCACGAATGTGGTCTGGTCCCACGGGCTCGACGTCGCCGCCGACCTGGACCCGCGAGCGATCCCCTCGTTCCTGTCAGGATCCCGTCGGGAAGCCAGCACGCTGGTCACCGGGCGGCCGGGCGCCTACCTCCTGCGCAGCACGATCGACCTCCCTGCGTTCGATACGACGACGTGGATCATCGTCATGGATGCAGGCCTCGACCACCTGGCGCTCAGCACAACCATCGACCTCATCAGCCCGCCGGACATCGATGCGCGAGTCTCGAGGGAAGTCCGGACTGATTCTGTGCGCCTGCGAAGGTTGCTCACCGCAGCCGATGCCATGCAGACAACATCTGATCGCGCCGCCGATGCGCACCACCTGTCAAACGTGCTTTTCAATTCCATGCGGGGCGGCGTGTTCCCGTACGGGCATGACATCCCGATCGCCCACTTCGCGCAGTTCGTCGCAAGTCGAAACCGGCGGGTCGCTGAGCGACAGTCAGCATGGTTGGCTACTCGTCGGGACGACTGGTTGCCGGTCGAGGAACTCCGCTCGATGGCGGCAGCCACCGGTGATCCCGACCTGCAGCGTCTCGTCCTCGAGTATCTCCCGCTGACGTTCTCGCGCCGCCACGGTGACCCCAGTCGCCCATGGAACCATTTCTCCATTCAAGTTGCCGACGACGACGGGACCGAGATCCTGCGCTACGAGGGCAACTGGCGCGACATTTTCCAGAACTGGGAGGCCCTTCTCACTTCATATCCGGCGTACTTCAGCCATGTCGTGGCCAAATTTGTCAACGCATCAACCCTCGACGGCTTCAACCCATACCGAATCTCGAGCGAGGGTGTCGACTGGGAGGTGCCCGATCCTGGCGACCCCTGGGGAAACATCGGGTACTGGGGCGATCACCAGATCGTGTATCTCCTCCGCTTGGTCGAGGGTTGGCAGCGATTCGAACCTGGGGCGCTCCAGGAGTGGCTCGACCAGCCGGTGTTCGTGTACGCCGACGTTCCATATCGAATCGCGGACCGGGCTGACATGATCGAGGATCCGCGCAGCACGATCACGTTCCTCGACCATCGTGCATCGGCGATCGAAGCAAGAGAGACCGAGATTGGTAGTGACGGTCGGCTGGTCACGGACGCGTCGGGAGACCTCCTGCGGGTCGGACTGGCCGAGAAGCTGCTCGTGCCGGTGCTCTCGAAAATGAGCAACTTCGTGCCGGGCGGTGGGATCTGGATGAACACCCAGCGACCGGAGTGGAACGACGCAAACAACGCGCTTGCCGGACCTGGAGTCTCGATGGTTACTGCGTTCTACCTTCATCGCTTCATCGTCTTCCTCTGCGAGCAACTCGACGGACAAGAGACGATCCGACTCAGCTCCCCCACAGCGGCCTGGCTCGACGAGCTGACGCAGGTGTACGCCGACCTTCCACCTGCTCCCGAGGACCCGCATCTACGACGTCGCATGATCGAGGCACTCGGCGTGGCAGCCGATGCACAGACCCGTCGCGCGCTGGCCGGTGCCCGGCCCGAACTGCTCGACGAGGACGTGTCGCGGCTCCTCCTCTTCCTCGATCTCGCACTCCAGCATCTGTCGGCAACCATCGTGGGATCTCGACGATCCGACGGCCTCGTCGACTCCTACAACCTCCTGTCGTTCCCCGACAATGTGACAGCCGGCATCGAGCGGCTCGGTCCGATGCTCGAGGGCCAGGTCGCAGCGCTCGCATCCGGGGTGGTCACGGCAGAGGAGTCTCTCGGACTGCTCGATGCGCTCTTCGAGTCCGACATCTTCCGCAGCGATCTGGGTACGTTCATGCTGTACCCGCCCAAGTCACTCCCGACCTTCGCCGACCGAAACGTGGTCCCCGCAGGGGCACTTGCCGCTGCGGAGATCGAGAGGCTGCCGAGCGTCGTTGCGATCGACAGTCACAACCGCCTTCGATTTCGGTCCGAAGCCGTGAATGCCAGCGCTCTCGAGGCACTTCTGGATCTCGACGACGCCGAACCGGCCGACCGCTCCGCTGCGCACAGGGCCTACGAGGCGACATTTGGCCATGCGGCCTACACCGGCCGTTCCGGGAGCATGCACGGTTACGAAGGCATCGGGTCTACCTACTGGCACATGGTTTCGAAGCTGCTCCTCGCGACCCAGGAGCGCTACTGGGATGCGCTCGACAACAGCGCCTCATCCCCGGTTGTCGCCCAGCTCGCCTCGGCATACGGCCGGATTCGTGACGGTCTCGGTTTCACGAAGACGGCGGCGGAGTTCGGAGCGTTCCCCATCGACTGCTATTCGCACACGCCCGCCCATTCCGGGGCACAACAGCCAGGTATGACCGGCCAGGTCAAAGAAGCAGTGTTGGCGCGGTTCGGCGAACTGGGGATTCGGATCACCGATGGTCAGATTCGACTCGAGCCGGGCCTGCTCCCCGACAGCGACTTGTTCGGGCCGGACGGAACCGGCATCGCTGCCTTCACCCTCTGCTCTGTGCCGATGTCGATCCGGCGCGGTGACGTCGATCAGGTCGTGTCGGTTCGGCAAGGAAAGGAGCAGACGATCGAGTCGGGGACAGTGTTGTCGCGTGAGCTCTCTGCAGCAGTGTTCGCTCGCAACGGTGACGTATCGGCGGTCCACTGGACCGTCGCTCGCTGATCAGCGAACAACCCCTGCATCGCCACTGCTCGCAACCCGCCGCACCTCGGCCTCGTCGACGGCCGAGGTATCACCTGCGGTGGTCATCACGAGCGCACCGTGAGCGATCCCCAGATCGAGTGAGTCGATCAGCGGTTCACCGGCCAGAAGTCCGTGGATGATTCCGGCTGCGAACCCGTCACCGCCGCCAACCCGGTCGAAGATGGCAAGACCCTGGAGTTCGAGTCCGCGCTGGACCCCGGTTCTGCGCTCCCACACAACGCCACCCCAGTCGTTCACGCTGGCGGAATGCACGACACGAAGCGGCGTCGCAACAACTTGAAGTTGCCGATGATCGTGGCCGAGTCGATCTGTAGCTCGATCAAAGCCCTCGGACTCCACCCCGAAGAGCACATCGATGTCGTCGAGCAGTTGCTCGGTGAGTTCGTGGGCTGCCTCGGGTCCACCCGCAGCAGCCCACAGACTCGGTCGATAGTTGATGTCGTACGACACGACGGCACCGCTTTGACGGGCGATGCGCATCGCTGTGCGGACGGTCGAAAACGTTGTCGCACTCAGACCGGCGAAGATCCCGCCGGTGTGGAACCACCGAACCCCGTCACGCTCGAAGAGGCGTTCCCAATCCACATCCTCGGGTTGCAGTTCCGCAGTAGCGGAATTGGCACGGTCATAGGTTCCACTTGCACCACGGACCCCGAACCCGCGCTCCGTGAAATTCAACGGGTTGCGGCCAAAGCGCCCGATGTCGTCGGCTTCCTTCCACACGAGATGATCGAGCGACACACCACCCTGCAGCATGAGATCGTGCAGGAGTCGACCCACGTCGTTGTCACCGATCGCGGCGATGTGCGCCACCCGCCGACCAAAGCAGCGCCGTAAGGCTCGGCCCACGTTGTACTCGCCGCCGCCCTCCGAAACAGAGAAGGTTCGTGTGGAGCGCACCCGTCCATCACCCGGGTCGAGGCGAAGCATCACCTCACCGAGCGTCACAACGTCGTATCGACACTCGGCGGCGTCTCGAAGCGGAAGAACCGTCACGAGCGGTCACCTTCACCGAGGTGTGCGGCCTCGGCTGCAGCTTCCGTGATGGCCTCCCAATCACCCGCCGCGAGAGCAGTGTCGTCGATCATCCACGAGCCGCCAACCGCCACCACGAATGACTCGTCCAAGTACCTTCGTCCATTGGCACCCGAGATTCCCCCGGTCGGGATGAAGCGGACATCGGGGAACGCAGCCGCCAACGCCCGGAGAGCAGCGAGGCCGCCAGCGGCCTCGGCCGGAAAGAACTTCACCACATCGACACCCAGATTGCGGGCCCGCATCAGTTCGGTGGCGGTCGCGACCCCCGGGATCCCAAGCACACCTGACCCGGCGGCGATGTCGACAATCGACGAATCGAAGCCGGGCGACACGATGAAGTCGCACCCCGCACTGATCGCTGCAGTTGCTTCGGCCGACGAACGGACCGAACCAGCACCGATGAGTACATCATCACGCTTGGCCAGCACCTCGATCGCCGGAACGCCAGCTGGCGAACGAAGTGTGATCTCGACGACCGGGAGACCGCCGCCGACCAGCGCATCGGCCAAGGGTTCAGCGAGCGTGTGATCACCGAGCGTCACGACAGGAACGACACCGATATCGGTGATCCGTTGCAGAACCTGCTTCGGAGTGGTCATGGTCGCACGGGCGAGCCATCGGGGAGCCGGGCCTGCGTCCAGTTTTCGACACCATCGATCACGGGGTACTCGGCCGCAAGATCCTCGTCGATCTCGATCCCGAGACCGGCCGATTCGTTCGGGTACAGATACCCGTCCCGCACCTCGGGAAGGCCCGGGAACATGGCGCGATCGAGCTCACTCGGTTGGTACCACTCCTGAATTCCGAAGGCGGGTGACCAGAGGTCGAGGTGCAGGTTGGCAGCATGCCCGACCGGTGATGTGTCGGCCGGACCGTGCCACGCGGTTCGAAGACCATAGGTGTGGGCCATATCGGCCGCCTTTCGTGCAGGCGTGATGCCTCCCATCTGACTCACATGCATGCGCAAGAAATCGACGAGGCGTTGCTCGGTGACGGTCCGCCACTCGAGTGGGTGATTGAACAACTCCCCCATGGCCAGCGGGGTTGTCGTCTGAGCTCGAACTCGCTCGAACCAGGCAATGTCTTCAGGCGCAAGAAGATCCTCGAGGAAGAACAGATCGAATGCCTCGACATCCTTCGCGAAGGCCACTGCAGCACTCGGATGCAACCGCTCGTGGACGTCGTGCAACAGTTCGACACCATCGCCGACTTCGGCTCTGACATGTTCCAGCATTTGCAGCGTCACCCGTCGATACGTTCGCGGGTCGTAATAGGCACCCTCCACGGACCCGTCGGGAGGTGGGGTCGGCGTGCCACCGCCGCCGTAGAGGCCTTGCTGGACCCGAACGTACCGGTAGCCGTCGGCAACGAACTCCTTCACACGCGCTGCCACATCTTGCGGGGTGGGGCCGTCGGCGTGGACATAGACGTTGGCCGCCTCACGGACCTTGCCCCCCAACAGGTCGTACACCGGCATGCCGGCCCGCTTGCCCTTGATGTCCCAGAGGGCCTGGTCGATGCCGGAGATCGCATTGTTCAGCACGGGCCCGTTGCGCCAGTAGCCGTTCACCATCGCCATCTGCCAGACATCTTCGATTCGAGACACGTCTCGGCCGAGGAGAAACGCCTTGAGGTGCCTTTCTATGGCAGCAGCAACAGCGTGAATCCGTTGCGTGAACGTCGCGCACCCGAGGCCATACAGCCCCGGTTCTGATGTGATGACCTTGACGATCGCCAGCCGACACGTGCCGGGTTGGGTCAAGATCACCTTGACGTCTTGGATGGTGATGGGTTTGGTCATTGGGCACCTCGGTCTGGATAGGAGGAGCGCCAGCCGGTTGCGGCCGTGACCGGCGACTCGTCGATCAGGTCGGAAAGTGCACCGTCGAGCTGCGGGTAATGAGCGGCCAGCAGCTCGGGGAACGCAAGATCACGGTGCCGGCGGGAACTGCCCGCCATCAAGCAGTGGTAGCCACGGAGCTCACGCTCGACGACTGCGCCGAAAAGTGCTGCCGCGTCGTCGTAGCTCAGACTCGTAAAACCCTCGAAGACATCGACCGGTGACTCCTCGCCGCTGCCGACCAGGGCAAGTTGACCATGCGGGTGCAACAGCGGAAATCGCAATGCCACGCAGTCGATGCCACATCGCTCGGCGTAGTACCGCAGCATCGTTTCGCTCACCGTCTTGCTGAGCGCGTACACGTTCGCGGGATTCGGCTCGGTGGCGCCGTGCATCGGGTATGCCGGCGGGGGCGGCGGGTTCACGACGGTGCGATCATCGACCCATGAACCAACCAACTGAAGCGTGCTCGCAAAGACGATCTTCTCGACACCTCGCTCGGCAGCGCCCTGAAAAACGTTTTGGTTGATTGTGACGTTGTGATTGAAGACCACCTGACAGGGTGTCGTCCCGATGCCGGGAATGTTGCCGATGTGCAGAACGATCTGGGTGTCGGTCAGGAGATCGAGTGCTGCGTTGTGATCGAGCAGGTCGGCCTGCACGAACGGGTACGGCGTGGCGGCCGTCTCCACGATGTCAGTTGCAACGACATCGAACCCGGCACGGTGAAAACGATCGGCAACGACGCTACCGAGCCGGCCTGCAGCTCCGGTGACCAGCACTCGACGAGCCGTATCGTTCACCACTCGACCTCCCGAGTCGCCACGACCGCAGGCGCCGCCATGGCGTGAAACGGCAGCGCGTCGCCGGGTCGGCCCGTGCTCGGATCGATCGCAAGGACGGTGAGGACATCACTGTCCTGGTTGGCCGCGTACATCACCTGCCCGGTGGGATGCAGTACGAGGCAGCGGGGCGACCGCCCGCCTGTCGCCACGTGGGCGACGAGGTCGACATCAGCGGCCGAGGCACCGCACGAATACAGCGCCACCGAGTCGTGGCCACGATTGCTCACGTAGATGCGATGTCCCGAGCTGTCGAACCGAACATCCGCAGCGAGACTCACCACTTTCGCGTCGCAGGGCAGTGTCGAAAGCGTCGCTGCAGCCGCAAGTTCGCCGGTCGGGGCGATGTCGAAGGTCACGAGCGAGTTGTCGAGTTCGTTCACCAGCGCTGCGATCGGACGATTGGGATGTACCGCGAGGTGGCGTGGCCCGGCTCCTGGCTTTGCAGCCCAGACCGACGTCGACACAAGTTGCTCACCAGCGTCGTAACAGATCACCTCGTCAGCACCGAGATCGACTGCGTACAAGACCTGGGGCGTCGACAGAACTCGAACGCAGTGGGCGTGTGGGCCGGTTTGGCGAGCGGTCAGCCCGGCGCCGCGGTGTTGTGCGGATCCAACGGGTGCACCGATCGAACCGTCGGCATGAAGCTCGTATGCGGCAACCGAGCCGGACAGGTAGTTGGCAACGAAGAGACGCCGGCCCTCGTCGTCGATCGCAACATGACACGGGCCATCGCCGAGGCTCGACACGCGATTCATCTCCCGCAGTGCACCATGTTCGGGGTCGAGCAGCAGGCTTACGACACCTCCACCGGGGCGACCATCGAATTGCGTCGTCTCGCTGACGGCGTACACGACCGGGAGCACAGGATGAAACTCGAGGAAGGATGCGTTCTCGACGCCGGCGTGGCCGCTGATTCGTCGGGGACGCAGGGGATCATCGATCTCGAAGACCTCGATCGTGACATCGTGTGCCGGCCCGTATCCGCCGGCGAGCAGAACCGTTGTCGTCATGGCAGGAGCCACCAACCCCTCCCCGTTCCTCGGTCGAGAATCGAGCCGCAGTCCTGACCGTCGACAGACGACCTGGGATCCAGCCCGAGCACATCGCCTGATCGCAGCTCGGCGCGCGGTTGTCGGCCGGTACCACCGGAGCCGCCGAGAGATCCCCGACGGCATCGCCCCTTGCTTCGACTACTCACAGTGCTCCAGGTGCTCGCAACCGCCGCGTTGTCGGATCCGTGAACCCGGGTGACAACTCTGAGATCCCTCCCACGCATGGCCTGGGAGCGCTCCCAGGACACTAGGATCAGGGAGGTGTGGCGTCAACCACGTCGAGTTCGGAACCGCCGGGCGTACCCCACGACAGTCGTACAAGCCGAGCCATCTTCGGTCGTCATCCGCAACATTCGTCGCTGTGGATCACGTGGCCGTCTGACCGGTTGGGCGGGTGCTCTACTCGCCGTTGTGTCGATCACCGTTGCCTGCAGCGACGAGGCACCGTCGACCGACGCGCCGCTGCCGACGACAGCAGCGTCGACCGACGAGTCCGAACCAACCGCTGCCGGCGCACTTCCCTATCGCGATCCGGCCCTCGCCATTCACCTCCGAGTCGAGGACCTGCTCGAGCGAATGACATTGGGCGAGAAGATCGGGCAGATGACCCTCGTCGAGAAGAACAGTGTTGCGCCTTCCGACATCGCCCGCCTGGGTCTTGGAGGCTTGCTCAGTGGCGGCGGCGGCTCACCGCGAGACAACTCCCCGACGGGGTGGGCCACCATGGTCGAGGAATTCCAGACAGCAGCGCTCGAGTCGCGACTCGGTATCCCGTTGCTGTACGGGGTCGACGCAGTCCACGGCCACAGCAACGTCGTTGGCGCAGTGATCTTTCCGCACAATGTGGGTCTCGGGGCCGCCGACAACCCGGAACTCATGGAGCGCATCGGCCGGGTCACCGCAGCAGAAATGGTGGCCACCAACATCCACTGGAATTTCGCACCAGCGGTTTCGGTGCCGCGCGACATCCGCTGGGGTCGCACCTACGAGGGCTTCGCCGAGGACACCGACCGCGTCACCAGGCTTGCGACGGCCTATCTGCGCGGCCTCCAGGGTGACTCGCTGTCTGATCGCACCAGCGTTCTTGCAACTCCCAAGCACTTCGTCGGTGACGGAGGAACGTCATGGGGCACGTCGACAACGTCCGACTATCGCATCGACCAAGGCGTGACCGACATCGACGAGACGGAACTGCGCACAGTTCACCTGCCCCCCTATGCGGCCGCTGTCGATGCTGGGGCACGCAGCGTCATGGTGTCCTACTCCAGCTGGGGGGGCGAGAAAATGCACGCCCAGTCGTACCTTCTGACCGACGTGCTCAAGGACGAACTCGGATTCACCGGCTTTGTTGTGTCGGATTGGGAAGCGATCGACCAGATCGACGACGACTACGGCACATCGGTCGTGCGTTCCATCAATGCAGGCGTCGACATGAACATGGTGCCGCGCGCGTACCACGACTTCATCGACGAACTGACCCGGGCCGTCGAGGTCGGCGAGGTGTCGATCGACCGGATCGACGATGCTGTTCGCCGGATCCTTCGCGTCAAGTTCGAGCTTGGATTGTTCGAGAACCCGTACGGCGAGCCGGAACGCATCGTGGACGTCGGCTCGGACTCCCACCGACTCCTCGCACGCGAGGCAGTGGCACAGTCGCAGGTCCTCCTCCGCAACCAACGCTCGATCCTCCCGCTCGATCCGAACATCGAAGCGCTGTACGTTGCGGGTGCCGCAGCTGACGACATCGGAATGCAGAGCGGTGGCTGGACGATCTCGTGGCAGGGCGGTCTGGGCGAAGTCACCGACGGAATGACCATCCTCGACGGAGTCCGCAACGCCGTGCACGCCAACACCAGCGTGCTTTTCGATCGCAACGGCCGCTTTGGCGACCTTGCTCCCGGTACCGAGATGGTCTGTCTGGCCGTCGTCGGGGAGTTCCCCTATGCCGAGGGCTTCGGCGATGTCGCCGAGCCTCGGTTGCCCGACAGCCATCTCGCCCTCGTCGAACACATGCGAGGGCAGTGCGACGACCTGATCGTTGTCGTCCTGTCTGGTCGTCCAGTCCTGATTTCCGACCATGTCGAGGACTGGGACGCAGTGGTGGCCGCATGGCTTCCCGGCTCCGAGGGCGACGGCGTAGCCGATGTGCTCTTCGGAACAGAGCCGTTCACCGGCACACTCCCCTACACGTGGCCGCGAGACGCTGCGCAGCTGCCCGAACCAGGTGATGACGCCCTCTTCCCCTACGGATTCGGCCTCACCGGGAACGGCTAGCGGCGCGCTTCGAAGACGAACCCATCGAACCCGGTCTCCGCAACCTCGGTGAGGCGATTGAAGTACATCGAACCGCCGAGGTGGCCGAGGAACTGCCGGGGTTTGCCTGGAATGTTTGCGCCCAGGTACCAGGAATCGGTCCTCGGGTAGAGGGTGCGATGTGCGATGCCTTGGATCTCGGCGTCCCACGACGCCTCCGCTTCGACAGTGGGTTCGACGGCCCCCAGTTCCTCGGATTCGAGGTGGCGAATGCATGCGTCGATCCACTTGGTCTGGAGTTCGGCACCAAGGGGCATCGTGAAGAAGACCCCGGGTGAGCCAGGACCATGAATCATGAAAAGGTTCGGAAAGCCGGCCACGGTCATGCCGAGGTTTGTGTCGAACCGCTCCGCCCACTTCTCTCGCAGCGACACCCCTCGGCGTCCCTTTGGGTTGAGCTGCAACATCGATCCACTCACTGCGTCGAAGCCGGTGGCGAGCACGAGCATGTCGATCGGGTGCTCGGCGTCGGTGGTGTGCACCGCTGTGGTGCTGAACCGCTCGATGGGATCGGTCCGGAGGTCGACCAGCGTCACGTTCTTGCGGTTGTAGGTCTCGAAATAGCCGTTGTCGAGGATGAGACGCTTGGTTCCGAATGGATAACTCGGCATGAGTTTGGCCGCTGTGTCGGGATCGTCGACGATGCTGCGGATCTTGCCCCGCACGAATGCGCCGATCTCGTCGTTGAGCGCCTCGTCGGTGTACACGCCTCGAAAGCTGTTGATCGCAAGATGCATGCCACCGCGTTGCCACATCTCCTCATAACGGGCCGCTCGCTCCTCAGGGGAGTGATCACTCGCCTGCAGCTTCGTCGTCGGGAACGGCCAGCCGCCTCGGTGACGCATCGAACCTCGAAGATCGTCCCAGTTGGCCCGATACTCGGCCAGATCTTCCGAGGCGAGCGGTCGGTTGCGAGCCGGGAGCGAATACTGCGGGGTTCGCTGAAAGACGGTCACATGCTCGGCCGATGCGGCGATCTGCGGGATGGCCTGGACCCCCGACGACCCGGTGCCGATCACGCCGACACGTCGACCCTCGAACGAGACCGGTTCGTGAGGCCATCGACCGGTATGAAAGATGTCGCCGTCGAAGTCGGCGATCCCCGGATAGTCGGGCATGTTCGCCACGAACAGCGCGCCAACCGCACAGATCAGGAAGCGAGCCGTCGCCTCCTTCCCCTGGTCGGTTTCGATCGTCCAGTGCTGAGTCTGTTCGTCGTAGTGCGCGTCGGTGACAACGGTGTCGAACGTGATGTCTCGTCGAAGGTCGAGTCGGTCGGCCACGAACTCGACGTACCGCAACACGTCGGCCTGGCTGCTCTGGGTTTCGGGCCAGACCCACTCGTCGACGAGGTCTTGACTGAACGTGTACGCGTAGAACGGACTACTCGGCGCGTCGACCCGTGCCCCCGGATAGCGGTTGTACCACCACGTGCCTCCGACATCGCTCGCCCCGTCGAAGCCATGAACGGCAAGTCCCATCTGATCGCGAAGGTGGTGCAACGCGTAGAGACCACCGAAGCCTGCACCGATGACGATGGCGTCGTAGGTCGGGTCGGACACGAGGCGCAACGTACCGCGCTGCGGTTACGGTCGGGGAATGCCGACCACGGAGCCTGCCGCACAACTCGGTTCCCGACGGGACCGAGCGCTCGGAACAGGGATGCCACTGTTCTACCGGGAGCCACTGCACCTCGTCCGAGGCGACGGGGTGGAGCTCTTCGATCCCGACGGCCGGCGCTACGTCGACATGTACAACAACGTGCCGTGCGTGGGCCACGCAAACCCCCGAGTGACAGAGGCGATGCGAGCGCAGCAGTCCACGCTGAACACGCACAGCCGCTACCTCCACGAGTCGATCGTGGAGCTGGCGGAGCGCCTGGCCACGCTGCACACGACGCCGGGAATGGAGAGCGTCAGTTTCTCCTGTTCCGGAACCGAAGCAGTCGACGTTGCGATGCAGATGGCGCGGATCCGAACAGGGAACCGCGGATTCATCTCCACCGACGGCACCTACCACGGCAACATCGGTGACGTGGGTGGGCTCGGACTGGCCGCCCGCACGCCCGAGGCATTCCCGACGATCCGAACGATCCCGTTTCCGCAGAGACTTCGTCCGATCGAACCCGGACTCAGCGACGCCGAACTCACCGAGGCCTACCTCGCCCGGCTCGACGCCGCCATCGAGTCACTGAAGACCGCAGGGCACGGTGTTGCTGCGCTGGTGCTCTGTTCGATCCAGGCAAACGAGGGCCTGCCCGACATCCCGTCTGGCTTCATGGCTCACGCATCGGCGATGGTCAAGACGAACGGGGGTCTGGTGATCGCCGACGAGGTGCAAGCCGGCTACGGACGGCCCGGCCGCTGGTGGGGGTACGAGGTATCCGGACTCCAGCCCGACATCGTGGTCACCGGAAAGCCGATGGGAAACGGGCTGCCGCTGTCGGCCACGACGTCGAGCCACGAGATCGTCTCGGCGTGGCGAGCGAAGGCCGGCTACTTCAACACCTTTGCTTCGAGCCCGCTGCAAGCCGCAGTGGGTCTGGCCGTTCTCGACGAGATCGAGGAACGTCAACTTGTCGAAAACGCCGCTCGGGTCGGGGCACGACTGAGCGCCGAGCTCACGGCCCGCCTCGACCCGGACCATCATCCGTGGTTGGCCGAAGTCCGAGGTGTCGGACTCTTCCTTGCGATCGAGGTCGTCGAGTCGCACGACACGCTTGCGCCAGACGCCGAGCGGGCGGTCGATGTGGTGAACCGCCTCAAGGATGCCGGCTTCTTGACCTCCAACGCCGGGGCTCACCGCAACGTGGTGAAGATCCGGCCACCGCTGGTGTTCTCCGATGCGAATGCCGACGAGTTCTTGACGGCCTTCGATCGCGTGCTCCTCGAACTCGATGGCTGACCCCAACCTTCTTCGCGCAGCAGCCGAACGGGCCTGTGCCCGGTTCGACCTCGACGATCACAATGTCGAGTTGGTGGCTGTCGGGGAGAACGTCACCTATTGCGCCCGACGAGACGAATCGGCGTACGTCCTTCGCCTGCACCGCCCGGGCTACCACACCCTCGCAGAGCTCGACTCCGAGCGGCTCTGGCTCGAAGCCCTTCGCACTGCCGGCATCAGCGTGCCCGAGCCGGTCTGCGCGCCAGATGGCCGGTACTTCATCCCTGTCGAGGTGACACCGAACGACGAGCGCTTTGCCGGCCTGACCCGCTGGCGAGACGGTGCCGTTGTCGCCGATCTCCAACAATCGACCGACGTGACCGCCGAGGTGACCGACGCGTTCGCCCAGCTCGGCACGCTGATGGCACAGATGCACACCCAAGCCGTTGCTTGGGATCCCCCCGCCCACTTCACCCGTCAACGACTCGACGCCGACGGACTCGTCGGTGAGGCTCCGTTCTGGGGCCGCTTCTGGGAGGCCGAGGAGCTCTCCACCTCGCAAGCGGATGCGCTCGAAGCGGCTCGTCTCGTCGCACTCGACCGGCTTCGACGCTACGGCGAACCGGTCGATCGGTTCAGCGTCATCCATGCTGATCTGCACCTCGGCAACCTCCTCGTCGACTCCACCGGCGCCCTGAGCGTGATCGACTTCGACGACGCCGGGTACGGATGGCATCAATACGACATGGCCGTTGCGCTCTTGCACATGCAGGACGCACCCGACGCTGCATCGGCCCGATCCGCGTTCTTCGAGGCGTACCGTACGGTTCGTCCGATCAGCGACGACGACCTCACCTGGGTGTCGTTCTTCGAGACGGTGCGATTGATGATGCTGATCGGGTGGAAGGCGCAGCGTCCCGAGGTGGTCTGGCCGGCGGGCCGATTCGACGACGTGGTCGACGAAGCCCTCGCTCGGGTCGGTGACCTCGACCAACCCACCATTGCATGAGCTCAGATGTTGTCGAAGACGCCGCCTCGGCCTTTCCCAGAACTGAACCGACTCGCCCCTTCGCGACTCTCGCCTGATCGGAGGGTGGTTTCACCGAGGATCCCTTCGTTGTGCATCGCAGCCTCGAAATCGAGATCCCACTGCTCGATCGCTGATCGTCGATCGGTACGCAGGCACGACTGCGGAAACTGCGCGATCTGTTGGGCCAGCTCGACAGCAGCCCCGAGCGATGTACCGGCTGGGACAACACGGTTGGCGAGCCCCATCTGCTTGGCCTCGTCGGCATCGACGGCACGGCCGGTCAAGATCATGTCCATCGCATTGGAATGTCCGATCAAACGCGGCAGCCGCACGGTCCCACCGTCGATCAGGGGCACGCCCCAACGACGGCAGTAGACACCGAACGTTGCGTCTTGGTCTACGACTCGCATGTCGCACCACAGCGCCAACTCGAGACCACCAGCAACCGCGTACCCCGACACCGCAGCGATCACGGGCTTGGCAAGGCGAAGGTACGACGGCCCCATCGGTGCCCGTGCCTCATGGCGATCGATCGGGGGTGCCGGTGGCGGGGTCGGCTCGAAGGTTCCATCACCGACCGCCTTGAGGTCAGCCCCGGCACAGAATGTTCCACCGGCACCGGTGAGCACTGCGACCTTCAACGAGTCGTCGAGATCGAAGTCGACAAACGCCTGCCCGAGCAGCCGGGCCGTGGGTGAGTCGACGGCATTGCGGGCCTGAGGACGGTTGATGGTGACGACGAGTATCTCGTCTCGTCGTTCCGTCAGGACGGTGTCGGTCATAGCCCTTCTCTAGCCGAGACGAGCCCCCACATTCGACTCGTACCCGATCGGGCATGGTTGTCGCTTGACAGTTCGCTCGAGATTCGATCGAGTGACGTGTCGTGAGAACATCGGAGAATACGATCGATCCGTTCGGGGCCGAGGTTCCACCCGAACTCGGGGCGGTCCGCGCCGGCGAGGAGCTCGATTGGGCGACGATCGAGGCATACCTCCGTGCCGAACTTCCCGACGATCTCGATCTTGGTGGTGCATTTTCGGTCCTTCAGTTTCCCAACGGCTCGGCCAACCTCACCTACCTGATCCGGTTCGGCACGACCGAGTTGGTCTTGCGGCGCCCTCCTCACGGCTCGCTGGCTCCGGGAGCCCACGACATGGGTCGGGAGTACACCGTGCTCTCGAGGCTCTGGCACGTCTTCGAGCGGGCCCCTCGGGCGTACCTGTTCTGCGGCGACCACACAGTCGCCGGTGCCGACTTCTTCGTGATGGAGCGACGCCGTGGCGAGGTGATCCGAGGAGTGATTCCCGAATCGATGCGCGACCAACCCGACGTTGGTCGTCGGATCGGCTACGCACTCGTCGATGCGATCGCCGAGTTCCATCTCCTCGACCCCACCTCTGTCAGCCTCGGCGACCTCGGTCGACCCGATGGTTTCGTGGAACGCCAGGTCGCAGGCTGGAGGAAACGGTGGGACCTGGTGGCCGACGAACGCCACGACATCGCCATGTCCGAGATCCACGCCCGTCTCGAACGCTCGACGCCGGCACCGCAACGGGTGAGCTTCGTCCACAACGACCTGAAGCTCGACAACTGCATGTTCGCCGCCGGTCAGCCCGATGTCGTGACCTCGTTCTTCGATTGGGACATGACCACGCTCGGTGATCCCCTGGTCGATCTCGGAACCCTTCTCAACTACTGGCCCGAAGCCGACGACGGTCCGGAATCACCCCGGCTCAGCCACGATGGGATGCAACGGATGGGCCTACCGACCCGGTCCGAGATCGCAGGGCGGTACGGCGAGCGGAGCGGCCTCGACATATCGGTCACCGGCTGGTACGACGCCTTCGCCCAGTGGAAGACCGCCACCGTCATTCAACAACTCCACCACCGTTGGCTGGTCGGGGCATCGA